>JANMGH010000006.1:0-54114 GCA_031374515.1 Pirellula sp.
CGAAGGCCATCCAAGTCGTCAGCGCTGCGAGGCAAATCATCATCGAAATCCAACAGGCCGTCGAACAAGGTTATAGCTCCTGAAACCACGAAAATAATGGAGGATCGGAGTGCTCGTGTGTAAGCAAAGTTCCGGTCTTGAAAACGCGTCCTTCATCTAAAAAATCCGCACAACAATTTGTTGAACGGTTAGCCTAAACAAAGGTTGCGGTCTCGTTTCCTAGTACCTTGCTAGAGCGAGGCAGAGGAAGTGTAGCACCTAACTGATTACAGACGGGACTCCGAACATAAATGGTAAATTTTTACGATTAACGGGAGCCTGCCATGGCTCAACGACGTGAAATCGCTTGCGTTTTTGCAAATCCACAACACCGGGATAACGGCAGGGGAACTCCAGTGTATTTAACTGAATCAGTTAAAGTGCGCTAGAGCCACGTATTTGCGGAAATATTTGCTTCTTTTGGAACACGACCGATTCGAACCTTCCTTGACGCTCAAACGCATTCCATTCACCCTTCACTTGCCTGCATCGTTCGCTGTTCGACGGTCGTGTTCTTTGTATTTTGACCAACCGAAGCAAGAACTTGGGGTTGATAGCTTTACTTGACGCGAAGGAATCAGTCGAAGACGCTGGGCTTAACACTAATCTGGTAGGAAAGTGCCGGGGTAAATAAAATGGTATCGGACGGAAACTGACTCTCTCGAATCATCCTACGTCCTCAAAGTCACCGTCTATGCGGTGCCCTTGCGTGCCCTGATATTCTAACTAGCTTCGTCTCCAGGTCTAGGCGCTTGAAGGATAGATTCCGGCACGCCACAATGAGATTGCACAAATGAGCCGTCGAACTTTCGCTTGCGTATGGTCCGAAGGTGACTTATCAAATCCCCCCTTTTAAAGCTGAATCCATGTCCCAGTTCCTCCTGCCGTGCGATTGCGGGGCGAAAACCCCCGTCAATCGGAGCCAAGCGGGTATGTCGTTACCATGCCCCCAATGTGGCGCTTCGATCGACGTTCCCACCATAAGAAAATTGGCCGCTTTTGCCACAGCCCCGCTAGCGAAGAAGGAATCCAAGACAAACAACTCCTGGAAATTCCTGGGGCCGATTGCCGCACTGGGACTTCTGGTCGGTTTGGTCGCCCTCACCTATGGCGGTAGCTTGTTTTATGAACGCTACATCACCATCAACCAAGTCAAACAAAGCGGAATGGACCTCAATAAGACCGAAGACGAATTCATCGCCGGAGTTAGGCAAAACGCGATGAAAAGCGCACCTTCGGACACTTGGGATTATTGGAACGTGATGCTTGAGGAAGGGCTTTCGGACCCTAATCCGCCCGACCTTTTCCGTGTGAAGCGCTACCTAGAATCGCGACTACCAACCATGATTGGTTCGTTGCTCCTCGGTTGTGTCGGCGTTGTCATCTTTGCGATCTCGTCAATCTTAATGCAAAAGCTTAGGACAAAGCGATAATATCTACTTTCCAGCGATCCAATCCTCGCCTTCCTCATCAGACTTTTTACGTATCGGGACAATTGATGGCATTTTATGTTCGCTGACCGCGCGAGCGCCTGATTCGACTTGGGCAAATACCGTCACCAGTTTTATCTCACGATTGCCGACTGGAAATGTCACGCTTCCGTTTCGGGCTACGAAAACCTCGAGCGGTACCGAAACAATCTTACCCGCAGGTATCCCCTTGGGGACTTGGCTATAAAACTGCTCGTTCAAACCGATGGAGAGGTTGCGCCAATCTGTATCGGTCGGATTCTTGATGGAAATACAGGGCAGAAGTCGGCGATCCACACGCGATTCGTCCGCTGGTAGCCACTTTGACTCCAACTTCACCAACGCTGAAAGGGTTGGTTCAGGCATCCTTGGTGTAAAAAAGGATAAGAGTAACCCGCAGCCGATCGGCACAGCGATCAAGACAGTCATTAGAATGGTCAGTTGTCTTGAGGTTAGTGTCCGTTTCGATTGCATGCAGGATCCATCTTTCGTTTCTGTTCGGCGGGTGTTCTACTATCTGCGGAAACCTGGAATTTTCAAGTGGAATTTACGTTGGCAAGAACAGGAACGATGCGCGTGCCCCCAAGTGGATCTAACTTCGAATCATTGTTGCATGAGCTTCAATCTTTAGAAAAGAAATTAGCGGATAATCAACCCCATAGTGCGTTTGCATCCACGGTTTTTCCACTGAAAAAAGAGCATTCCTTCTATGAGTTTGCAGCTTTGCTCCCAACCGAAAAGCCTCTAGAAATTGAGCCGTCCTGGCGAATTGGCGGTTCTCAAACAACGGCCAGTCATGCCGACTTACCCTCGGAGATCCAGAAGTTGTTGGGTCAGGCGATGAAATGCTGCAAGGCACCGGCCGCACCCATTGTAGCGATCCTTGGACTGCTCAATGCCGGCAAGTCATCACTCGTTTCCACCTTCCTCTCCCGTGAAAATCGGCGCAGGATCCTCGTCGGTTCAGCCAATTCACAAGGGACTCACCGATTTGTACTTTGGCTGCCCGAATCCTGGCGGGGAGACGAAATGCTTTGGAATTCGATCGAAGAGCGACTCCACACGGTCTTTGGTTGCCAAAGTGAACCGCTATCCCCGGACGCGGAACAGGCCATGGCTCAATACAACGACACCACACCCAGGTCATACGTGGACGCTTCTGGTGTCCAGCGGTTTCGCCCAACGATTCAGATCCCTTTGGTGGCCACCGATCCTCAACTCGATCGTTGGGGGTTGGCACTGATGGATTGCCCGGATGTGCAAACTGGCTATCTACCGGATCGCACCCTTCCAGATCACTACCCGGAGTACCCTAACACCGTTTCCAATGACCCTCTTTTTCACGAAAAGTCCCAGTCCATTGCCGATGCAAGGCTTGCCGTCTTGGCCAATGCAGCACCGGTTTGCTCCGCCTTTGTTGTAGTGCTCCCGGCAAATGCAATGCACGATCAAACCGTAAGCAGCTTGCTTCGAGTCCTGGCAGATCGAATGCCCAACGTCAAACAATTTCTAGCTGTCAATCGAGTCCCTCGTCGCTACGAAGCCACCGAGATTCGGTCCGAGCTGAATAAACTTTACGGCCAACATACTGTTAGCAAACATTACATGGCCTATGGTTTCGATGGCCCGCTGCAACGTGACCGGCTGCCGACACCTCCAGACGGTCTCCAAACAGACAAAGAAAATCCGCTGCCGCTGTTCTTTCGAATCGATACGGAGCGTATTGCTCAGCCGCCAGGCCACATCCCCAACGAGGACTGGTTGTTAAACATCGGATCGCAACTGGATAAACGAAGTCTCTTCGAAGATGCATTGGCATCGACCACATCGAAATTGCGCTCGCACATCAAAGAAGGGATCTCGCAATCCCACACCTTCGTTCGAACCGCTTTGGCCGCCACCGATTCGCTTCAGGCTTCGATCGCAAACGCGTGCCTCGATTTTTCAACGGACCAACGCGGGACGAACGCCTCCAAGATCCAACTGCAAGTTTCCAGGCAAATCATTCATCAAGTTTCTCAATCGTTAGAAAGAACCGCTCCCTGGTGGGCAATGCCGGGCAGATGGACTGCTCGACTAGCAGAAACAAGCAAAGCGAGCCTCGTATCCGCAACCCATTGGCTTCAGATCCCACAATGGTTTAGCGGTAGAACCGAGGCGATTGGTCGCTGGATACGAAGCAATTTGACATCGGGACAGTCGGGCAAAATCGTGACGGCCGATGCGCTGATGAAACTGATCCAACAACACGATCGCCGAGGTGTTCTCGGTCTCGATGAGGACTCGACCGATTCAACTCAAAAACAACAAGTGCGGAACGCGTGCCAACGAGCCATCGAACGTTTTCAAAAAGAGAGCCTCATCCAACTTGATGATGCTCAGTTGGATCAATTCACCGCAAAAATGTGGGCAGACATGCCGATGTCGAAACGCTTGCTAACGGGTTTTGCTCCTGCCGGGATTTTGTTCGCACCGCTGATTGCCGTGGTTATGGTGCCGTTGGACTTTGGAGGTTCAGCAGTTCTCATCTTTGCATCGATGAAAGAATTGCTGCTTGCGGGCGCTACCGGTGTCGGGCTCATGCTAGCCAACCCTGATTCGATGCCGAAAATTGCTGAGTCCGAGGCCGCTTGGCAGCAACTCGGCGACCTCTACGCGGTGCTGTGCGACGAGTTGGGGCTAAAGCGACCCTCCGCAAGCCAAATGCCTTCGGTGGGAATTGCCCCTCTTTCGAGACAGATGCCTTCCAGTCGTATTCCCGAACCAAACATCGCAACCCGCAATTCAAGCGACTCGACGCCGGCCACCTGCGTGCCGATCCTCTACCAACTCAACCCGCAATCGGTCGCTGGAATCGAAGAGAGTCTAAGAAGAGTGTAGAACAATTGTCCTCAATTGTTCCCGCCCTGCGTATTCCACCCAAAATACAAACGCCCTTGGTTGGCATACATAGATTCGGATCATAGGAAGCGTGTACTTCGGATCATAGGAAGCGTGTACTGGGTTCTGAGCAGTTGAGACAACTGCTCTACTCTCAATCCAAAACCGCAGCGCTACTTTTTTAGCCTTTATGCATTGACTCGGCATTTCCATTAAGCTAACATTTTAGCGCACAAGCAACTTAGAAAGGGAAATTGCAATGGTCGATCCGAGTACCCTGTCACGTCGTGAGCGGCAGATTATGGATATTCTTTTTGCAAAGGGCGAAGCGACGGTTCGCCAAATACAAGGCGCGTTAGAAGATCCGCCGACCGTCATGGCCATCCGGCGCATGCTGCAGATCCTCGAGGAAAAAGGGCACCTTAAACGTCGTCAGGAAGGCCGCGAAGTCGTGTACGGGCCTCGTGAATCGCGCAAGTCCGCCGGCTCCAATGCGCTCAAGCATGTGCTCGATACGTTCTTCAGCGGAGCTATCGACGAAGCCCTCGCGGCACACTTTGCCAGAAAAGAGGAAGTTTCTCCAGCACAACTGGCGAGGCTTCAAGAGATGATCGCTCAAGCTAAAAAGCAAAAGAAGCAATCGTCAAAAGAGTAAAGTTTCGCGTTCCTTCACTTTAATTCGAAAAGTGTTTTGGCAATGCAGAATCTATCTTGCGTCAATCTGTTCAACGTAACGATCCTTGGCTCTAGTGCTTCGGGCATTCTATGCCTGTCGACGTCCCATTCCGAGGAGCCGCCATTCATTCGACTGAAAGAAGAATTTCCAGAGGACATGACGGAACGCTTGACTAGCGACTTTATGAAAGGGCAAACGGCCAGCGACCTCAGCGCTCTGAAAGAACTGTTTCACCGGCAAGCGCCGGATGGTCCCGATCGAGTTAGTTCGGAATTAGACCCGTCGATTGGTTTCCCGATCGTGGTTCTCGCTGGAGCTAGGCAAACTTGGCAACGAGTTTCGGCTCGTAAACTATGTCACGCTGGGAGAACGCAAGTTCCCTGAAGGCACCGTCAACGGGCGAACGCCAGACCCTCGTTTCCAACGTTGAGGAATTGCTACAGGCGGCGTGGCCGACGCTGCTAGCGTCGGCCTGAAAAGAGAGTAGAACAGTTGTCTCAACTGTTCGGGAGCGGCTACAACCATTGGGCAATCGACAAATCGATCTCCGCTATGAACGCACACGTTCAGGGTGATTAAACGCAGAGTAGAACAGTTGTCTCAACTGTTCGGGAGCGACTACAATCATTGGGCAATCGACAAATCGATCTCCGCTATGAACGCACACATTTAGGGTGATTAATCGCAGAGTAGAACTGTTGTCTCAACTGTTCGGGAGCGACTACAATCATTGGGCAATCGACAAATCGATCTCCGCTATGAACGCACACGTTTAGGATAAGGAAACGCAGGGCGGGAACAGTTGAGACAACTGTTCTACTCTGCCCTTTGAGATTCTATAATCAAGTTGGAAGCTCATCATGGACAAATCGAAGGTCGTATTCCATGCCCTTGATCGCGACGCGGAGATCGAACTCTCCGAGCGTAATCTGCCGCATTGGTTTCAAGTCGATGCCGCTATGTTCATTACCTTCCGAACCGCAGATTCTTTGCCGAAAGAAGTTGTTTTGCGCTGGCACCGCGAATTGCAAGAGTGGCTCGAAAGTCAACTTCTACCTGCAACTTTGGCAGACAGTGTTCTCACCCCTGAGGCAAATGAACTGAAAAGTTTGCTTGGTTTATTTACCGAGAAACAGCAAAAGGAATTCAAACGACAGAAGGACCTTTTCTTCCATCGATCGCTTGATGATTGTCATGGCGCGTGTTTGATGAAGTATCCTGATGTAGCTAAGGTTGTGGCCAACGCACTTGTTCACTTTGCTGGCCAGAGATACGACTTGGATTGTTTTGTCATTATGCCAAATCATGTGCATGCCATTGCTCAGTTCCGCGAAGGATTCGATCCGACAACGGTAAGTCAAAGCTGGATGCGATTCACTGCGCGCACGATCAATCAGATGTTGGGTAGGGAGGGTGTGCTATGGCAACCAGAGCCTTTTGATCACATCATTCGAAGCTCGGTGCAGTTCGAATATCTTCAAACCTACATTCAGGAAAATCCAACGAAAGCCAAGCTTCGTAGCGGTGAGTACTATTTTTGGAATGGGTAAAGAGTAGAACAGTTGTCTCAACTGTTCCCGCCCTGCGTCCCGGCATCCTCGCCGTTTGCAGCGTAAGCGAACATTGATGCTTGGCTTGGGCGTGATTGTACTCTCTTGCGAACAGTTTGGAGTAGAACAGTTGTCTCAACTGTTCCCGCCCTGCGTCCCGGCATCCTCGCCCAGAGTAAGCGAACATTGATGCTTGGCTTGGCCGATATTGTACTCACTTCCGAACAGTTGGGACAACTGTTCTACTCTGCTCCGTCGAGCAACGTGTTCAGCTTCTCGACCGCTTTGAGTAGCAAGTTCCAGTGTTGGAATGCATCGAACGTATCTATTCTCAAGCAATCGTCCCGATCGAATCCAACCTCACTTAGTTCAATCGTCTCTGCTAGCGCTATCATATTCGATGGACCATTAGCGATCATTTCGACCGATCCCGTGTCGCATTCCAGCGGCATGACTTGCTCCATCGCTGCGTGCACAGCCCAAAGTGCAGCTCGTTCTGCATCTTCGCTGTCGATGATGGCTCGCAGTGTTCCGCTTTGTACGTAAAATTTAGCCATGGTAATCTTCCTTGATGGTTTGTGGTGATGGGTGGGGTATTCCCCAGGGCCGGCCGTACACCCCCTGCCCAGTGAGGGCTGAGGCAGGGAGTGAATTAGGCCGCTTTCGTGGATGTCAAAGCAGGGATGTTGTGGCTCGTCGGCTTTGACAAAACAAGTATCGTTCAGACCGTTGACACGTTTGGTCAAACCAAAAACAAAATGCCGAGTCATTGCAGAAAGACTGTATTTCCCATTCAAAAAATCCCTTTCTAGGGATTTGACAATTTGACAAACGGGACGTTTTCCCCACCATCGCAATAGGACAAATGTGCTAGTCTAGGGTTTAGACAAACCTAGTTTGAAGGGACAATTTGTGCCACCAAAATAGTGTGACCAAAGCAAATGCAATAAGTCTCGAATACAATCCTTGCCTCGCTGTTCTGCCTTAATGGTCTTTCATTTCAAGCGGTTGCTTAAGATGCCAACGAACGCATCCTGAAGCGTACGGAGGCGGAATGGATCGCAAAAAGAAGCGAGCATTGGAAGCAAACCTACATCCAAACGAAATCGAATCGATAACGACTATGAAACTCATGAACATCGGACTATTGCTGTTCGTTTCCTTTCTCTGCGGTACGAATACGGAAGCAACCGAATCGAAAGCACCAAATATTTTGTTCTTCTTTGCCGACGACTGGGGCCGCTATGCGAGCATCTATGCCGAAGTAAACGGAAAGGGGGGCATCAACGACGTAGTTCGGACCCCGAATTTCGATCGAGTCGCAAAGCAGGGTGTGTTGTTTCGCCACGCACACGTCAACGCTCCATCATGCACGCCGTGCCGCAGTTCATTGCTCTCGGGACAGTACTTTTGGCGGACCGGACAAGGTGCAATCCTGCAAGGGGCTGTGTGGAATCCGTCCATTCCGACTTATCCTTTGCTATTGCGCGATGCAGGATATCATATCGGCAAGTCTTACAAAGTCTGGAGTCCCGGTACTCCCGCGGATGCACCGTATGGCGGCCAACAGCACTCCTATCAAAAACGAGGTGGTCGATTCAATCAATTTTCTGAGAACGTTACCAAACTTGTTGAATCAGGAAGGAAGCTCGACGAGTCCAAGGAAGAGCTTTACAGCGAGGTACGAGAGAATTTCAAAGATTTTTTGGCTGCTCGAGAGGCTAATAAGCCCTTTTGCTTTTGGTTCGGACCCACCAATGTCCACCGAACTTGGATCAAAGGGAGCGGTAAGAATCTGTGGCAAATAGATCCAGATATGCTTCGAGGAAAGATGCCCAGCTTTCTGCCGGATGTTCCCGAAGTTCGTGAGGACCTTGCTGACTACTTCGGTGAGATCGCCGCTTGGGATGCAGGGATTGGCGTGCTCTTGACGGAACTCGACAAGTCCGGCGAAAGAGACAACACACTCATCGTGATCAGCGGTGACCATGGCGCACCAGGATTCCCGCATGGCAAATGCAATCTTTACGGCTTTGGTACCGGTGTGTCTCTAGCGATTAGCGGACCTGGTGTTGTCGGTGGACGAGTTGTCGACGATTTTGTAAACCTCCCCGATTTGGCACCGACCTTTCTTGAAGCGGCGGGAGTAGCGCCCCCGGAAGTGATGACTGGTCGCAGTTTGTGGCCAGTTCTAAAATCGAACAAGTCCGGATTGGTCGACGAAAAACGAACTTGGGTTGTGACAGGTCGAGAGCGGCATGTCGAGAATGCGAGAGCTGACTACACCCCTTATCCGCAACGCGCCATTCACACGGCGGAAAACCTCTTCATCATCAACTTTCGCCCCGACCGTTGGCCCCTTGGCGATCCCTATCGATTGGAGGGCAATAACACTGCCACAGTGCAAGAGATAACCAAAACGACACGCACGACTCATCCAGATGCGGATGCTGGGCCGACTAAAGGGTGGTTGGTTGGTGAACGCAATTCGCCCATGTGGAGATCGTACTACGAATTGGAGTTTGGCAAACGTCCCAAGTACGAACTCTATGATCTCAAGCAGGACCCTCACGAAACAAAGAATGTGGCGAATGACCCTGCCTACGCGACGATCAAATCCGAACTGGAACGACGATTGATGGCCGAGCTCAGCCGTACGGGTGATCCTCGGCTTGTCGACGATGGCATCTTTTACGAAACGCCACCGTTGTCTGGACCGCTAGAAGGAAAAAAAGAGAACAACAAGGCACAATCGAAGTGATGCGAAAGGCGCTGAGCGTTCTGCCGTTCATTTCGTGCCACTGTGGGGCCAAGTTACTATGCCTTTTTGCAGAGTTCGAATGCTATAGAGGATGCCTCCGCCAGTGATGTAGAGTGTCTTAAGGTCGGCTCCTCCAAATGCACAGTTGGTCACTTCATCGCGCGGGACGTGCACAAATTCGATGAGACTCCCCTCGGGATTGAACACGTAGATCCCTCCTT
Organism: Pirellula sp.; assembly: GCA_031374515.1. GTDB lineage: Bacteria > Planctomycetota > Planctomycetia > Pirellulales > Pirellulaceae > JBKCUI01. The sequence goes on from JANMGH010000006.1 coordinate 9,597, forward strand.
TGAGTTTCGTCTCTGGTTCGAACGGCGGGCGGCTTTCGCTTCTGCCTGCTGCAACGTATAGATTTCCGAGCTCATCTTGCTTGAGACCGTCCGGCCCACGTCCCTGGCCCCAATCGTGAATTAACCGCTTGCTGGATGGGACGGCTGTTCCGTCGGACAGCAGTTCAAAACGCCAAAGTTTTCGGGCTCCGTCCTTTTCGTCGTTGCAATTGTCTGCTACATAAAGGAACCGGTTGTCCGCGGATACGAGCACACCGTTGGCGCGCTCAACTTCGCGCCCTAATACTCTCTTTACGCTGCCATCGAGATCGATTCGATAGACCCCTTCTATCGTCTCGCCCGAAGCGTTTCGTTGCTGCATATCATCGTGGCTGCCGTAACGAGGATCGGAAAAATAGATGCGCCCGCTTGAGTCAAGTGTTATATCGTTGGGTGTGTTGTAAGCTTTGCCTTCGAACGAAGATGTTAATGTTTTGACTGTTCCATCTCTCATCGTTCGAGTCACGCGACGTTTAGAATGTTCGCACGCGAGTAAGCTGCCGTCGCGATCAAATAATAGCCCGTTGGTTCCCGCATCCAACCGAAACACCATTGAGGTTCCGTCGATTGCCAATCGATTGATGTTACCGTTTCCACTGGTAAGAACCCCGAACTCGGGATCCCACGCTGGCCCTTCGCCACCCCGTCCTGCGTCTGAGACGATCGTCAATACCTTGGATTCAAATACGCTAGACTCATCGTGGATAGAATCCAAAACGAATTCCTGACGCATTACTTCGGTGACGATATTCTCTTCGACTGAATCCGACCATATAGAAGGAAGTCCATAATAGACCATCGCTCCCACCCCTTCGTAGCCACCTTCTTTTAGCACTCGCTGGCTTGGGATGTAAGCCATCACATCATGCGAGTAGCCCGCGACAAACGTCGATTGCCGCGACTGGTTCTTGATCCGAAGTGCGTAGTCAACGACCACTTCGCCACCCAATGCAACCAAGTTCAAGTCGTTCCCAATACGCCAAAAGGAAACTGGATACGGATACGATGGCTGCAATGGCTTGCCCGCCTCGATACCTTCGAGAAGTTGATTTGCTCGCAGTGATTCATATATGGACTTGGACTCCGCTTGAATTCTCAATTCTTCCATGGTTGGAAGTCTATCATAGGGCAATGCGATCTCGTTGTACTGGCAATTCAAGACTGGAGACGCAGACTTCATTTCCGTTGTCAGCAGAACCTGATCGACCGCAGTCGCCAGTTGACGACCGTAGTGACGGGCGAGTTCTACGGTCCGCCTCGGAATCGGGTTTTGATCGGCACCGCAGCCGGCAAAAAACAAAGCAACGCAACCTGGATGAAGTGATTCTAATTCCAATTGCGCATAGACTGGATAGTCCCCTGACCATTGAAAATCCGACAATACAGTCGCATGGCAAGCGTACCCAAAGAGGACCGACTTTAAGTCCCCTTTTTCATTGCGGACAGCCAGGACTGGAACTTCGTGGTCCGATGGACCAACCAACATTCCGATCGATCTTAGATTACTCCCGGCCTCTTCCTTGTTGTTACGACGATTCACTGCAAAATTAGCATGTCCAATGCCCCAAGTGACTTTGCTTGTCTCCATCTGATTCATTGCATCGCCAACGACTCGGACGATAGTGTCTCGCAAGATATTAGCGTACTGTTCGACTTGTGTCCTTTGGGATTGAGCTAAGCGATAAAAATGCAATGGCCCCAGATTGCGTTTTACGACCGGTCCCGAGTGCGTGTGGGAACAACAAATCAGAATGCGTTCGGACTCAATACCATGGTTTGCAACAATGAGTTGCCGGACTTCCGCGGCAAGTTCTCGATCGATGCCAACCAAGTCCAGAGTCACGATGACTGCCTTGGTCTTGTTGGCTGCTTCGAGAACAAGTGCTTTTGCAAAAAGCTCGGTTACCTTTCCATCGGCCGGACGGTCACGACTAGCGTAACCCGCCATAGGCATCCAATCCGCCGGGGTAATTGTCGCGGACGCAGCGCCGGCTAGCCAGGAATCTGCATACGCATTTTGCGTCGTAGCGAGAAAACGGAAAAAGAGTATCGCGGCAATAAGTACGAACAATCGCATGGCAATGGTCTCATGGGAAACGAAAAACTCTTACTATTTCTTGTCCGTGTTCTGCGTAATAGGTGTTTCTTTATTTCCGTTTTTCAGAAATGGCTCCCGTTCCTTAACTCCCTGGACAGGCTTGGTCTCTCGAATCCAGATATTGCGAAAACTGACGGGGTTTCCATGGTCTTGTAGGGAGATAGGACCTTTGGGTGGGTGAGCCTTGTACTCGGGTGGACGGTTAAAGGGAGTATCACCTAACAGTTGGAAATGGTTTAGAATCAGCACACCATTGTGAACTGCGGTGATGTAGGCCGGAGTCTCTAGCGCACCATCTTCCTTGAACTTGGGTCCGGTCCAGAAAATGTCGTAGGTGTTCCATTCGCCTGGACGACGCATTGCATTGACCATAGGAGGGGTTTGTTTGTAGATCGATCCCGCTTGACCATCAAAATAAGTGACGTTGTCGAAAGAATCGAGAACCTGCAACTCGTATCTGCCCATCAAAAATACACCGCTGTTCCCTCTTCCTTGACCGTTTCCTTTGGCGGGCGTTGGGGCGGACCATTCGATGTGCAGTTGGCAGTCTCCGAATTCCGCCTTGGACCTAATCGCCGCTTTGCCACAAATGAGCGCACCGTCCTTTACCTCCCATGATTCTGCGTTGATCCATTGCGATTTATCTTTACCATCGAAAAGGACAACCGCATCCGATGGTGCGTCAGAATTTTGAGAGCCTGGAGTGACAATCGGTGGGGCCGTCCATTTGATTCCGTTGAGATACTCCTGTCCGCTTACGCATGTTGCGACCATAAATGAAGAAGCGATTGCGAACAAATGTGTCAACAATTGATTGGAACGAATAGCGCACGAGAAACGAGCAAGCATGATCGATAAAAACTTTCGGTTGGAAGGCGACGAGGTAGGCAAATGCGAACGAAAAACCGATCGCTTTCGCGTTGGATTCGTCCCGGTATTGTAACTCAAAAGTGCTCTGCTGCGGCAAGGTGCAAAATGTTGAGGCCGCGAGGCGGCAAGGGATGACGGTTAATGACATTTTCAGAGCCTAATCGAACAAGCTACGTAATCAAGATTTCTTCAGCCCCGCTTCACTGTACAATACCCTTTCGGTTCAACCTATTCAATTGGCCAGCGAAAACGTCCAATGCAGAACATGAAGTCCACCCTTATTTTCCTTGCCCTTGTTTCGTTGTCTTGCGGTCACTTGCTCTCTGCGGAGCCGAGGCCAAATGTCCTTTTCATCGCCATTGATGATTTACGAAACGACCTTGGGGCATTCGGTGTCGAGCATGCCCACTCCCCGCAACTGGATGCTTTTGCGAAAAGTTCGCGTGTGTTCAATCGTCATTACGTGCAAGTGCCAACTTGCGGTGCCTTGCGTTGCGCTTTGTTGCGAGGGAAATACCCAAGTGTCGCGGCGCACATTAGCAACGCCAGCATTCGTCAAACACAGCATGAGTGGGGCACACGCAGTTTGCCAGCTGTATTTCGTCAAAATGGATATCGAACGTATGCCCTTGGTAAGATAACGCATCATCCTGGCGGATTGACTGGCAAGGATTGGGCAGAGGGACCAGAGGAGTTGCCCGGCGCATGGGATCGCGCATGGATTCCGGATGGTCCTTGGAAAACGCCGGAGGCGATGATGCACGGCTACGCGAACGGTGTTGCTCGCTCACCGGGCAAGTCGCTTCCTTGGGAAGCGCATGATGGACCTGACGAATCCTATCCCGATGCTTGGGTCGCATCCGAAGCGGTCGATACCTTGAAGCAATTGGCTCTTCAGAAACAACCCTGGTTTTTCGGCGTCGGCTTCTTCAAGCCGCATTTGCCATTTGCGGCGCCCAAAAGGTGGCATGACTTGCATGCAAGCGACGTACGTGATTTGCCTCCGCTGGCTGCCTCCAAACCAACATGGCCGTCCGGCTGGCACAACAGCAGCGAGTTTCGTTCAAACTATGGTCACGAATCAAAACGAAATCCGGACACCGACGCATCGTATGCGAGACAAATGCGAAATGCGTATGCTGCAAGTATGAGCTATATGGATGAACAAGTTGGTCGCGTACTAACTGCGGTTCGAGAATTGGGGCTTGAAAAAGATACCATCGTGGTTGTTTGGAGCGACCATGGATTCTTGCTAGGCGAACACGGTATCTGGGGCAAACACTGCCTCTACGATAAAGCAATTCATTCGCCATTGATGATCCGTTGCCCAGCGCTGGATCAACCTGGAATTCCGTGTGAGGCAACCGTTGAGACCGTTGACTTGTTTCCAACATTAGTTGAGCTTTGCAGCATTCCTGTTCCGAGCGGAGTTGATGGCCGCAGCTTGTTGCCACATCTTAGGGACCCGAAAACCTCCTCGGCAAAGCCCGCGCACAGTTTCTGGAATGACGGGCAGCGAACCATCCGAACGGATCGCTGGCGGCTAACGGTTTTACCCGAAAAGGACAGCAACAAACCAAAGATTGAGTTGTTTGACTACCAATTGGACCCGCAAGAGACAAGGAATCATGCTGAGTCCCAACCGGCCAAAGCAAACGAGCTTTTGGCTATGCTGCAAGGTATACCCGACCCTTTCTCCTCAACGAATCTGAAAAAGTGAACATTGCCTTTATGCACCATCTCAGCATCGCTTTGCTTTCGGTTTGTATGTTGCTAACTTCGCGAGTTGACGCAGCAGACCGGCCAAATATCCTCTTTGCGGTGGCTGACGATTGGGGGCTGCATGCGGGTGCCTATGGCACAACATGGGTCAATACCCCCGCATTTGATCGCATTGCGAAAGAGGGCTTGCTATTCCAAAACGCGTACACGCCGATGGCCAAGTGCGCTCCCTCCCGGGCCATCATCTTAACAGGACGGCACCTTTGGCAAAACGAAGAGGCGGGTAACCATTTATCCTACTTTCCCTCAAAGCTAAAGAGCTGGCCAGAAGTTCTCACTGAGAAGGGTTGGCACACTGGGATTACCGGCAAAGGATGGGGACCAGGAATCGCTCTGGACGCAAACGGGAAGCAACGGCTTATCGCAGGCAAACCCTTTAACTCTCGCAAGTTATCACCCAGAACAAAGGAGATAGGTAGCAACGATTACTCAGCCAACTTCAAGGACTTTCTCGACGCGACCCCAAAAAACACACCCTGGTGTTTTTGGTATGGTAGCACGGAGCCGCACCGCGGCTATGAGTTTCATTCTGGAGTAACGAAAGGTGGCAAGAAGCTCAGCGATATTCCTCACATCCCGGACTATTGGCCTGATGACGAGATCATTCGTCACGATTTGCTCGACTATGCATTCGAGTTGGAGCACACGGATAATCATCTTGGCCTGATGATCGCAGAATTGGAAAAGCGCGGTCAACTAAACAACACCATGATCATTGTCACAAGTGATCATGGCATGCCATTCCCGCGTTGTAAGGGTTATGCATACGAAGACTCAAATCACATCCCGCTCGCTATTCGTTGGCCAAGTGGAATAAACAATCCGGGTCGCGCGATCGATGACTTCGTGAACTTCACCGACATCGCGGCAACTGTCCTCGACTACGCGAGTATTGCCGAAAAGGGGAGCGGCATGATGCCGATAACAGGGACGAGTTGGCGGCCCATCTTGGAAAGCGATCGGGGTGGACAAGTCGTCGCAGAACGTGACCATACGTTAATTGGTAAGGAACGGACCGATGTTGGCAGACCAAACGATTGGGGATACCCAATACGCGGTATCGTGACTAAATCACGACTTTTCTTGCGCAACTACGAGCCCAAACGATGGCCTGCGGGCAATCCTGAAACAGGATACACGGATACCGATGCAAGCCCTACCAAGTCGCTTATCCTGGAACTCGGTCGCAAGGATCGAGCGAACGGATTTTGGCAACTGAACTTCGGAATGCGACCGAATGAAGAGCTCTATGACTTAACAAAGGACCTGCACTGCGCGAAAAACTTGGCAAGTGATCCATCCTATGCGTTGGAGGTTAAGCAGTTGAGCAGTCGTATGGAAGCTGAGTTAACGACGCATGGCGATCCACGTATGGCTGGCAACGGCAAAGTCTTTGACGACTATCCCGCGACCAGTGGAGCAGGTTTCTATGACAAATACTTGCGGGGTGAAAAACCAAAAGCAGGCTGGATTGATGAATCGGACATTGAAAAGGCACCGATCGCGAATCAAAAATGAGGCAACGAGCCTTCTGCGAGTATAGTAGCAATCGCAAGGCATAGTGTGGTCGATATAAAGTGAATCGTCCGGTTTAGTAACCCTCTCGCTGGAAGGTTCGATCGCAGTGAGGGGCTGGTGAAATGCCGGACGCAATTGTGCAAATCCGTTTACCCGCTCCGTCCGAAGGTTCGCTTCCCCAAAGTGAGAGTAACTTCTCATGAAACCCTGCTAGACAAACCGGACGATCTCCCATGCGGATTATCGTTGCCTACCCTTTTGAGGTCCATTCGACAGGTGTCGGCTCAATAGTTTCCGCCAAGGGGGAGCCACAATCTTTGCGACCGCTGCCCTCTAGTCGACTAATAATTCGAACAGTCATATCCGATTCACAGGCGATTTGGCAGCTAAGACGAACGCCGGTCGCACCTTTTGCGGCCAGCACTTGTTTTTCGGCAACCGTCATTTTCTCCGGTTCACCAGCTACAAACTCGACGCGACAAGTGGTACAACGCGCCTTTCCGCCACATGCATGCAACTGATCAGTGCCTGCTTCTTCGCGGAGAGCGGCTGCAAGTCGCTTGCCAGCGGGGACCTCAAATGTACCAATTCCGTCAACTGTGATCGTTGGCATGGTGTAGACTATTTCATTGTAAATGCGAGTAACGTAAAGGTTAATAAGAATCGCAAAGATACCCTTGATGGCGATCGATGCACAGTGTTGGCTTATCTTTTTTCACCAATCAAGCACGTAGGATCTTCCAATGGCACGATCTCGATGTGTCTCGGTTCACGATCGTCGGGCATTCTTAATCGCGTCTGCGACAGGGGTGGCTGGGCTATCGTTTGGTATTCCCAAACCTTTGCAATCTGCACCATTAGCAATCTCATCCAACAAGACCGGAGAGGCGAAAGCCAAGTCGGTCATCCTTTTCTTTCTGTGTGGTGGCTCGTCTCACCTAGACATGTGGGATCTTAAACCTGGAGCGCCATCCGAGTATCGAGGACCATTTCAGCCGATCTCCACGACCGCGAGCGGTATTTCCATTTGTGAACATCTGCCATTGACGGCAAAGCAGATGCATCATCTGGCATTAATTCGTTCTGTCTCCGGTAGCGTGAATACCAACGATCATCATGCTGGTTATTACTACCAACTAACAGGACACGTTCCGGATCCGACTTTTCTTTCACAAGGAAACGACCGTCGCCCCTATGCAGACGATTGGCCGTTCATGGGCTCTGTGGTTGGCTCTCGACGTCCACGTCACCCAAACCTACCCAACGTAATGACGTTGCCACACAAACCTAGCAAAGCGCCGTACACTCGCCCTGGTCAATTTTCCGCGAGGCTAGGCGCAGAGTTTGACCCGCTGTACGTTCATGGAAGCATTGAGGAGCCTTTGAAGTTTCTGGCCCCATCGCTTGCTCTTGGAGGAGACGTTACGCAAGACCAGCTGCAATCACGAAAACAACTCTTGGCAACTTTAGACGCCGCACGCCGAGACTTCGATAGCGAGGAGTCAATACGCACATGGAAGGAGCATCAGCACCGCACGATGGATTTGATAATGTCATCGAAAACGACAGCCGCATTTGATGTCGCTAGTGAGTCTGAGTCCGTTCGAACTCGGTACGGCAAAACCGTCAATTCGACAAGTCTGCTTTTGGCTCGACGTCTGGTGGAGGCCGAAGTGCCTTTTGTAACCGTTTTCTGGAAAGAGAACGAATCGATTGCGGACAAATGCAAAAGTGCTGGCGGATGGGACACACACGGCAACAACTTTGGTTGCCTGAAAGAAAACTTGCTCCCTGAATTTGATCAAGCATTCTCGGCACTTGTTGAAGACTTGTCTCAGCGAGGACTATTGGACCAAACCTTGTTGATGGTTACAAGCGAGATGGGACGTAAGCCCAAGATTGGCGATCCCAGGTCGGGCGGGCAAAGTGGTGCAGGGAGAGACCATTGGACGCATTGCATGAGTGTCGTTCTAGCTGGTGGCGGGATTCGAGGAGGCCAAATCCACGGATCGAGCGATCGATTCGGAGAGTATCCATCGGAACACCCGGTGACACCTGCGGACATTACCAAGACAGTCTATCACGCCATGGGAATCGAAGATCTGCAAGCTCGCGACAAGCAGGGGAGACCCTATCAATTGCTAGAAGAAGGAAAACCGATCACGAAGCTTTTCGCCTAGAAAAAAAGGACATACGAAGTTGTGTCCACGCTGACGATGCGTCTGGCTATCTATTCATCCTTCGTTAATCCCAGGGTTATCAGTCGCATTCCATCGCAGACAAACGATATGCCGACGCGGCGGGCTCAATCATCGACACCCCAAAAGCTGCGAGTCTGGAATGTCACAAATGCAGTCGAATTCTTCTTAGGTCGCGCTCGGTACATTGACTTATGACCTTTGAATTCAGACAATGCGGACATCCGAAGAACTGGTGCTTTTTCACCTCATGATTTCGTGAAACCATGACACGCCCGTCTGAATCAAAATCGCCGTCAAGCGAACTGATGGAAAGAGCACGACTCACACTGCAAGCGATCCAGTTTCGTGAACGCGCTGCAACCTACAAAGCAGCAGCGGCAACACTCCGGGCCGCCATGTTGCATGCTGAGGGCGGCAACCCTAAACGATTGCAAGAATGGCTGGAGCAGGAATCGCATCAATTCGATTATGAACTGGGAGTGCTTCGTCCAGAATCACTGCCCGACGTCTCTCAAGAACCACCATTCCAAACGATTGTCTCGACTCGATTCGATCAACCCCACATCGAACACGAGCCGGTGTTATCGGAGTCGAGTTTTGCCGATGCACCATGCTCTCCCTGGGAAAGGATGGAGAAGGCTGCGATAGCACGATTAAATGGTCGACAAACAGGACCTTCATTGAAAGAAGCTGAATTCCATTCCTATCCAAATTTAGCGCCCGCCACAAAGGCCGATGTTTTGATCCAGCCTAAGGCAAGAATGGTCGCTTCCGAATGGGAATCGATCGTTCCGGATAGGCTGAAAGTACTCATCGAAGGAATCAAACACGATGCCAGCAACACTACGACCAAACGATGGTGGAAGGTTCCGCACGTCTGGGTTAGTCTGGTGGCACACACCATCTTGGTCGTTTGTTTAGCACTTTTCGCAATTTCGGCAGCCAAAGAGCCGGCAGTACTTTCTATAGTTTCTTCAAACGTCGAAGCGGAAAATGTCCTCATGGAAACTCCTATGGAGAGCTTCACTGAGCTTAATAGATTTCCCGAGTCCGTTCAGACCGCTCCGACGCTTGCGAGTGATGAACTGCATACGAAGGTATCCATAGAAGATGTTTCGATTCTGAGAGACTTGACAACTTCAACGCAACATTATGTTCCGCAGACCATTGCAAGTTCGGTCACCGAGGCGGCTCAATCGGCCATAGCGGGTAGCAAAATGCTTGCGTGTGCTGAGTTCTTCGGCGCCAAAGCGACGGGAAACACGTTTGTGTACATTGTTGACAGTTCGCCCAGTATGCGCCGCGATGGAGCATTTGAAGCAGCAAGAAAAGAAATTGTCCGGTCGCTCATGTCCATGAAGCAGAAACAACGTTACTTCGTCAGCTTCTTTGGCAGAGAAATCGATCCGATGGTCTTTGAGTTTGGGGTCATAGAACGATACCCCGTATATGCAAACCCGGAAAACTTGACAAAAACAATAGACTGGCTGGGCCGCGTTCAAGTACAAAAGGAGGGATTGCCCCCCAATAATGCACTGACCGAAGCGATTGCCATGCAGCCGGATGGGATTTTCCTACTGTTTGACGGTGACACCAAGGTCGATGTAGCAAAACATCTTCGGCGCGTTAATCGAACAGACGACATCATTAGTGCTGGGCTTCCAAAAGTCCCCCTCCATGTGATCCACTTCTATCAAGAGGAATTTCAAGTGCAAATGCGTCAGGTTGCAAGCGAGAATGGTGGAACGTACCGATTTATACCTCGTCCAGAGCGTCCCTCAAAAGGCAACCGGTAACCCCAAGAGTGCACATGCAACAACGAACTCAGTCGCTCATTGCATTTTCCTTTAGCTCATGCATTCATTTGTTCGTTTGCGTAGTGCTTGCATTCATTTTGATTACAGGTAAAGGGCACTTTGCTCAAAGCATGTTGCTCGCTATTGCTTCCAATGAGGATGCCGATGAGTTGACTGCGGTCGACTTCAATATGGACTCGCCATCGGACGCGTTGGACGTCTCCGAAGCGGCGGTTTCATTGACAACGGCGACTGAAGCTACACTTGAATTTGCCTCTGTCGCGTCATCCGCCTCCAATGGAAGTGTATTTAGCGAAATCGTATCGGACGTGACGCAGGCAGCGAGAACGGGATCCAGTCGAGCTGAAGAACACAAGTCGAAGACGGGTGCGTCCTTTTTCGGCGCTGAAGCCGAAGGCAATCGATTTGTTTTTGTGATTGACTCCTCAGGATCAATGCGAGGACCGCGATGGGAAGCTCTTTGCAAAGAGTTGATCCGGGCGATCAAGTCGCTGTCGCCGGACCAAGATTTTTTTGTCATCAGTTTCGATGCGATCGCCCATCCCATGTTTTCGGCCGCGCCACCCAAAGGGAAATTTCTGAAGCCGGTCGACAAGAACGTCAAGCGAATTCAAAACTGGCTGCTGTCCATTGATCATGGTCACAATACGCTACCGGCCTCCGCCGTCGGGATGGCGATGAAGCTAGAGCCTGATGCGATTTTCTTGTTGTCCGATGGTGAGATTCGTGACAGCACTGTCGAAGATCTAAGGATCTGGAATCGAAAAAAAGATGAAGAAGGCGTCATGAGAGCAACTGTGCCTATCCACACCGTTTTATTGCATAGCCTCATAGGCTATGCCACTCTCGAAACGATAGCCAAAGAAAATGGAGGTACTTTTACTCCTGTTCAGCCACGTTAGGAATTCATGAAAGCTGTATTGCAACGAGTCGTTTCAAGTCGCGTCGAAGTGGGCGGAGAAATTGTCGGACAGATCGATCGCGGATGGTTAATTCTACTTGGAATAGGACGGGGCGATACAAAGGAGATTGCCGAATATGTGGCCGATCGCTGCGTAAAGCTCCGGGGATTTTCCGATGCGAATGGGAAGATGAACTTGTGCGTTCAAGAAGTCGGTGGCTCGATGTTGGTCGTTAGCCAATTCACCTTATATGCAGATTGCACACGTGGGCGCCGTCCCGGTTTCGATTCGGCGGCCGCACCAGGCATAGCGAACGAATTGTACGAATATTTTTGCGCGTGCGTTAGACTAGCCGGCGTCCCGGTTTCGCAAGGCGTCTTCCAAGCGGACATGCAAGTCACGCTAACCAACGACGGACCTGTAACGCTCATTATCGAGCGCAGTTAGCGTGAGTCAACTGGTGCTCTATCCAACCTAATTTTCAGGGTTGATGGTTTTGCGACGAAGCGAACGTCGACAAGACTATTGGCGATTTTGCGCAATTGCCGAAACTCTTGCCGCGTTTCGCTACCTCCACAGCAAAACTGTGCGGAAGCGCTTACGGTCACAAAGCGAGAGAGCGATGTTAGAAGCGACTGATAATCGCGATTCCATTCTCTTCGGCGCATCGGATTGTTTTTTCGCGGTTGATAATGATTGTCTTGCCCGCTTCGATGGCGATTGCCTTGCCGCCTGCTTGTCCCATTTTTTCAATCGTTTGTGGACCGATGGTAGGCAAGTCGAAACGCATGTCTTGCTCGGGCTTGGCAACTTTGACCAATGTGAAGCCTCCCCTAGGGCATATTTGACCGGTACGGACAATACACGCATCTGTCCCTTCGATGGCTTCGACAGCTAAGATGGTTCTGTCTCGCACTGTCACACTTTGTCCAACGTCCAAACCACCCATCTGTTTGGCGATCGCCCATCCGAATTCGATATCGTCCCGTTCGAAATTGCTTGGCTTCCGGCGAGTTAGGATCCCTTCTTCAGCGATCAATTGAGTTGCGAATTCCGTTCCTGGGACTGTCATGATTCCGCATCTTCCAAACGAAGTGACGACCGCGCCTAGCAATGAATTGTCCGTTGTGTCGCAAGTACGCCAAAAAAAATGTGGGAGCATGGTCTTTATACATTCCCAGTCTGGGAAATGATTCATCCAGCCCCAACCGTGAAAGAGTATCTTGTCTTTGAACAATTTACCGGAGAGACAAACGTGGCTGACCCCATGTTGGCGAAAGAAGCGTTGCATACCGCCAAGCTTGCAAACACCGATCCATCGAACATGGCTCGCCAAAGATTCTATTTCTTTGGATGCATGGCCATGAACAGCAGCAACGACTACATCGTAGCCTTTTTCGCGGAGTGCTCTTGCAACCGCTATCGGGTACTCACCCCATCCAGCGACGATACCAATCGACTTAGATGCGTTCATTCTTTCGGTTTCTCTTGATCCATCAGCGAGGCAACTTGCTTTGACAGCAGTTTGACCGTTTTGCGAAGTTCGGGCAGTCGGCTGATGGATGCGAACAAGACAGCTTGTTCGTTGCGAGGAATCGCCGGGCTGCCCAAAAGGACTTGGTCCTCACCCGTGTCGGAGATGACCCCCGATTGCGCACCGACCATAGTTCTCGCCCCAATCTTCGTATGATCTCGCACGCCTACTTGTCCTGCGATCACAACATAATCGCCAGTGCTTGCACTCCCAGCGATTCCTGCGTGCGCGCAGATCAAATTGTGTTTGCCTATATTGCAGTTGTGTGCAATTTGGACAAAGTTATCGATTTTTGTTCCTTCGCCAACGCGAGTTGCTCCATAGGTACCTCTGTCGACGCAGGAGTTTGCACCAATCTCGACGTCGGACTCAATGTGCACCCATCCAATCTGCGCCGTTGGAATATGTTTTCCGTTTTCCATTCGGTAGCCGAATCCATTTGCACCAACGACACACCCCGAGTGCAAAACAACGCGATCTTCAAGGATTGTTCCTGGATAGAGAACAACGCCCGGGAACAACTGGCAATCCTTTCCAATACGACAGCCATGCATCACTGTGACTCCTCGGTGCAGATGCGAGCCCGCAGCTATCATGCAATCTTCGGACACACTCGCGAATGCCTCGATAGTCGCCTCGTCGCTGATCTGGGCCGTGAGAGCGACGACCGCATGTGGATGCACTCCATTTTCCCGCGTGATCACCACGCTTGGCCGAAAAAGTTGGCAGATTTGCGCAAATGCTTCGTGTGGGTTTTTGACGATGATCTGCGGGATAACGACATCCTGGAAACTGCGATCGGTCACACAGGCAGAGGCGTGGGATCGTTGCAGTCGCGGCAGGTTTTTTTCGTGATCCAGCAAAGTGATATGACCCGGCTTTGCATCTCCTAAGGGTGCTGCGCCAGTAATGAAATCGCTGATTGTTCGTGAAAATAGCTCACCGTGTACCCGTTGGGCCAGGGTTGGAAGATCGATTGCGGTCATACAGATTCCTTTCCGAAACACAGTCAGTCAATTTGGGCAATCTAATAAAAAGCGGCTCCGGGAGGCAATGCGACTTTTTTGCTAGGCTCGTCCAACCAGCATCAAATTATTGACTTTGCTCCAATCCCTAGCCCCGTTTTCGAACAAGATCGCTATTCTGATGGAATTGTCGGTTCAGTTCATTGGTCTCATTATTCGAAATCAAACGGTGAATTGTTTAACCAAAGCACCTTTCTCTACCGGTCGGGGGCAAACAATAGCATTTACAAACACAGACTCCGTAGCGAGTGAGAAAAACCCCATGGAGGTATTGCTGCGTGCAGTCAATGTCACCAAGTCGTACCAAATGGGGACAGTCTTGCATCCAGCGTTGCGAGGTGTCAGCCTGGAAATCCACCAAGGTGAATTTGTTGCAATCGTTGGCCCCTCTGGCTCAGGGAAGAGCACACTTTTGCACATGCTAGGTGGACTAGATCGCCCCGACACGGGCGATGTTCAGTTGGAGGGAAATTCCATTTCTCATTTAGACGAGAATAGTCAGACGTTGCTGCGCCGTCGTCGGATCGGTTTCGTTTTTCAGAAAGTCCATTTGTTGCCAATGCTTAAAGCGCTAGAAAACGTAATGGTTCCATTGCGTCTCGATAGCGTAGATTTGGGCATTGCTCGGCCGAAAGCAATCGCCGCGCTCGAAGCGGTCGGTATGGGACACAAGCAGAGCAACCGTCCCGGCGAGCTTTCAGGCGGCGAGGCGCAACGGGTTGCCATCGCACGCGCCTTGGTGATGTCGCCCGCAATTCTCTTAGCAGATGAGCCAACAGGAGCATTGGATTCTGCGAACAGTCGCAATGTGATCGAACTCTTTCGCTCGCTGGTCGCGACACAGAACCAAACGCTAATTATTGTGACGCACGATGCAACCGTAGCTCAAGCGGCCGATCGGGTGATCAAAATGAGAGATGGACTCATCGAGGAAGATTCGGGCAAAGCGATGCAGGAAGTGACATAGCCCTATGCTACAAGTCCTTTGGCAGCATTGGCTGCAACGACCTGCTAGGTTCTTCTTTACTTTGATTAGCCTCGTGCTCTCGACAGCCACTTTGGTTGGGATCATTGTTGCATCTCACAACGCGAGAACATCGTTTCGCGAACTGAGCAATGCGGTTCAAGGTCTATCGTCGCTCGATGTTGCCAATGAAAAAGGAGGTCGATTTGAGCTTTCGACGCTCGATGTACCAGTCTTCGAGCGCGATGTTGATGCCGCCCTCCCGACATTGATTCGCGGATCGATTTTTCGAGCCAAAGAAGAGAAGGCTCGCGGGTTGGTGATGGGGATTCCCATTTCGGACGCCAGAGAGCCTTTGCGGTCATTTTTGCGAAAAACTTTTGAGCTGAACGAAAACGAGTGGATAGGAGAGGGCGAATGTATTATTTCTTCACTCATTGCCACACAGTTGAAGGTTGCTGAGGGTGATTCGATTCAGTGTTTATTTCGACGAGGGTATAAGAAGCTCCTGGTGAAGAAGATCGTGCCCGTTAACACTTGGAATAGAACATCGAGTGAACACGGCTTGGTGGTAGACTTGAACTGGTTGCAGAATGCCGCTGCATTGCCATTGCAGATTGATCGATATCGGTTGTTTTTGAAGAACGATAGCGATCAAGAGAGGAAACGAATGCTCGAGTTACTCAGCAAGTACGTTCCCAATGGATTGGTATTGAGGGAAAGAACCAATACGGTTGGCGTCGCGGACGACTTGCTGAAGTCAACTGAG
Source organism: Pirellula sp. (assembly GCA_031374515.1). Taxonomy (GTDB): domain Bacteria; phylum Planctomycetota; class Planctomycetia; order Pirellulales; family Pirellulaceae; genus JBKCUI01. The sequence continues at coordinate 25,116 of JANMGH010000006.1, forward strand.
TTGGGGTTATCGTTTGCTAGTGCGCTTGCTGTGGCAATGGCTGCCTATATTTTGCTCAATACAACGCGAATGAATCTCGCCGAACGCCGCCCCTATTTTGCAATCCTGCGATGCTTGGGTGCGACGAGTCAACAGGTCGTTCGAGCGGTACTGGTGGAGGCCTTGACGATCAGTATTCTGGGGGTTGTGTTCGGATTGGCGGCGGGTTTGGGGCTGGGTGTTTTCATGCGGAAAGTATTGTCTGGAGTATTGCAGTCTCCGCCCGGTGCATTTTCAGTTCCGTGGCTTTCGCTGATGACTATCTCGTGTTTTATTCCTTGCCTTACAATTCTGGTGGTGTGGTACGCACAGAAACAGCAGGAAGCGGTCTCACCGCTTGAGAGTTTTCGAGAGCCTACGATCATCGAAAACACGCGTCTTCCTTGGAGATCTATCCGCAACGGTTTTGTGCTATGGATAACTTCTTTGATTGGACTCAACTTAGTTCGTCTGGAATGGCTCCCGCCCCCTTGGGGAGTTGGCATAGGTTTGTTGTCCTTGTTGGCTTATCTTCTGTGGTTGCCGACCGGACTAGTACCCATTATCTGGTTGATCGATCGATTTGCTGGCAGACGCAACGGCTTTCCAATCGAGGTGGCGAAGTATCAGTTGATTCGCAGACCCGAGCGAACCTCGCTCAATGCGGGGTTCCTGGTTATCTCGTTGTGCGGGGCAGTGGGGTTGGGACAGTCGCTTATGAGCAATACGGCTGAAATTAAACGATGGTACCATCGGATGCTTCCCGGCGATCTGTTCTTGATCAGCACGCAATCGCCGTCTCTTTCGATCGATTCCGAAGATCCGCTGCGCGAGATGATCCAGCAAATGCCGGGCGTAGAATGGTCTAATGCGATCCGATTCGTTTGGTGTCAAGTGGACCAAAAAACGGTCATGTGTGTTGTCAGGGAATTTCCCGATGCAGCCCCCTTTCCGACCGAACCCAAAGGCATGACGACCGAGGACGCTCGCCAGTTGATTGATGGCGATCAAGTAATTTTGGGGTCAATCCTCGCCAAAAAAATTGGGAAGCGGGCGGGCGACTCGTTGACCATTACGGTCAATGGTCGGGCTTTTGTTACGACCGTTGGCGCTGTGAACGCTAACTTCGCCAACGGAGGCATGGCGCTCATCATCAAGCGATCGACCGCGCAGCGTTTCTTTGAGGTCACGGGCTTTGATTGGTACTCTATCGCAGTGTCAGCTGCGGAAATTGATTCTGCTGAAAAATCGCTTCAATCCGTTAAAGAACTATACAGTTTCGAAATTCGGCGTGGTAGCGAAATGCGACAAGGAGTAGAACAAGCGATTTCCGGGGTCACGGCGGGGATTTGGTGCGTCGTATTCATTTCATTTATCACCGGTGGCTTTGGAATTGCAACCACGCTGGCTATGAACATGCTTGAGCAAGCACGAGACTTTTCATTGTTGCGAATTGTAGGTGCCAGCCGAGGGCAGTTGATGCTTACTGTGTTGGTTCAGGCGTGGCTGCTTGGATTGATTGGTGTCGTATTCGGTATGTTCGGAGGTGTCACGACCGTACTTGTTATTTACGCCTGTAGCGAGGCTTTGCTGGGCTACACCCCTGAGTTTGAATGGAATTTTTTACTGATGGCTGCATCCGCATTAGGCACTCTGGTGATTGTCACCATTGCCGCTTGGTTGCCGGCCTGGAACGCTTCGAAGATCAATCCCGTCGAGCACCTTAATTATGAATAAGTCTACTTTTTTTCGGAAACTCTGCCTCAACCAAATGTGCCTGTGGATGGCCTATGCATGGCTCGTATGCGGACTCGCCAACGCGGCAGATTTTCTCGGACAATCAGACTTGATTGATTTGCTCCCTGCATCGACTCAAATGTTGATTACTTCTCAGAGCGTTAAAAACAGTTGTTCTTTCATCGAGCGAACGGACGCGTGCCAGCAACTGAGCGGACCTCTGTGGCAACCCGTAATGGCGAAACAGAAGCGAGACAATGTTGGGTCATTATTAAATCCTAAACCGTGGCTAGGATTGGATTGGCAGGATATTCGTGAAATCGATCACGTTGGAGCGGTTGCAGCATTTCTGGACAGCAACGGTGAAACTGTGTTCCTCTTCCTTGCCAAGCTTGGACCAAATTCGGAAAAGCACCCATTCGTACAACGATGGATTGCCAATCAAGGCGGAGTGAACCAATTGCAATCCGTTGCAGGGACAGAACCTAGCAAACTGTTTGCGACTAAGACGGATGGAAAGGCGGGATCTTCCGTTTGTATCGCGTTTGGTCCGCAGTGGACCTGCATCTCGTCGTCCACCAAAGCAGTTCAACAATGGCTAAGTTCGGCCACGGTGAAAAGCATGAAAGCTTCGACTGCGCCCGGATCTGACCAGCCTGTTTTTGCAGCCGGAACGTGGGGGAATGGAGAAACACGATTTTGGCTGTCCCCTTGGGCGATCCTCAGCGGTTTTTCCAAGAAAGAACCCGAACTTGTCCGATCTTCTAAGCTGTTTGGTTTGCAGGGTATTTTGGCCTTAAGCGGCACGTTACTACCACCCTCTTCGACCGATAATTCATGGAAGCTAAACTACAATCAGCTACTTGCAACTCCTCTCGAAAAGGGGTTGGCAATGCTCAGTTTCAAAAAAGGGTCAATCGTTGATCCACCTAAGATATTGACCGACTCGATGGACCAAGTTGCGATCTCATACCTCGATATGAAGCCTTGGTTTCAAGGGGTCAGTCATGCATTGGATCAGATGATCGACGAAGAGACGCCTGGAGGATTCGCGGATCTTGTTGATAGTATTTTGACAGACCCAGAAGGCCCCAAGATCGATGTCCGAAAGGAGCTCATTTATCCATCAGGTCCATTGATGTTGAACTTTGGCCTGACCACACAAGACAAAAAGAATCCGGGACAATTTCAGCATAACCAAGTATGGGCATTGTCAATTCCTGACGCCAAAAAAGTAACGACGACGGTGAATAAGATATTTGAGAACGACCAAGATGTTCAGGGCGAGCAAATCGGCTCTTACCAAGTTTGGAGCACAGTCAATGACGAGTCCCTTTTTGTTGCGGTCAACAAGGGGGAATCGCAAACGATTTCTGTCGCAGCGGTAGATAGCAAATATCTGTACCTTTCCACTGATGCAGCTTGGCTTAAAGGGCTCCTTCGTGGCGACTCGACTGCCGTTGCCAGTAGGCCATCTGCTGCGCTGTGGAAATCGCATTTGCAGAAAATGAATGCAACAAGTTTTTCGCTTCTACAGGCGATCAACTTGAGTTCATGGTTCCAGCGCAGTTGGACGAGGCTGCCGGAACCAAAACACAAAGAATACATTTCTACCGATTTACCTGCGTTTTGTCTGACAAAGGCACTCGTGCCTGGCTGCAGTGCAGCCGACATTCCAAAATGGAATCAAGTACAAACGGCATTTGGGATCGTGACCCAGTTCGCCATTCAAAACGAAAAAGGGATCGATGGGCAGATCCGGCTTTCTGCGAAACCGTAGTAGCTCTTCTCTCAATCCGCTCGCCACGCCGGACTTGTCTATCGGAATCAATAGTTCGCTGCCATAAAAGAATCTATGGCCTTGAACAGGTGACAACGAAGTACAGGCCACGATTTAGAAGTCGGCTGTCTCGAATACTTTCACGTTAACTCCAGCCGAATCCGGAACCACAAAGTCCTTCTTGGTGCTTCCCGCTGGGACGACAAACGGTTCTTTGATGGCGTTAAAGATCTGCTTTCCTGCGAAATACATAGGGATCTTCTTCCCATCGTAGCCTGTTATCGTCACTTCGTACTTTCCAGGCATCAGGCCTGGAGATGGATCCTTGGTAGAATCGTATGCACCGTCGGTCACCATGAACATTCGGACCTGACCACCCGCGAGACTTACATCTGGGGTGAACATTACGTTTCCTGCCGGAATGGGCTTGCCTTTGAAAGTAACAGTTCCTGCAATCTGGGACATCGGTTCTTTGCTGCTGCAACCGGTCAGCACCAACGCTAGGCAAAACGAAGTCAAGTAAGTTACCGGGAAATCTTTCATACGCTCTTTTGTTCTTTCAATTTTTTTTAAAGCTTCTAGACGAGCGGCTAGAGTGGATATTCCGCACAGTGCAAGGATACTTACTCGGTCCAATCAGCACCGTTTACGTTTCCATCGTTTGGAGTTGCGACACGATCAAATGTTACAACGTTGATCGATGCGCTAACAGTCCGGACGCTTCCGTCACCTAAGCCTGCGGTCATAGTACCTGTGTGCAATGCTTGCGGGCGACGCCAATCACATCCGCCTTCGGGAATCGAACCGCCTTGAATTCCACCCGGGTTTGGAACGCCATTAAAGGGATTACGGAAAATTGGATCGGTACGTGGGCCAGGGCCGGCAGCCAAATTGGCGGGATTGCGTAGTGTCGCATTGAAAACAGGCTGGTCCCACCACGTGTAACCAGCGTAAACCTCGGTGGCACTTCCGTTCGCAAGCGTTAGATCTACTGCCGCAGGTCCGTCACTCCAATTGCTGTGAGTTGTGGTACGGCCACCGCGCGCCCAAATACTGAACGTAAACGAGCCGGTACTCAGATTGGGCGTTGCACCTGCGGTGGGATAATTGTGACCGTAGCAAGCAGCTTGACGCTCCACCACGAAGACTGTGTTGCTCAATCCATCGGAGATGTTTCCGATCTTTCCAGCAAGCCCGGTGGGGTGCCCATTGGTATAGAGCGCGGCACAAGCTTGGGCGTTGAATGCATATGTCGTTCCGCCATAGGGATTGCCACCGACGCTTGTTCGAACCGTGTTATTAGTCAGGGCTCGACCAGTAAAGCCTGCAGACGATAGCGTCACATCATCGGGACAGGCAAAGCCAGGAACCTTTTGAGTTCTCACTTCAAAGCTTATTCCGTTGGCAAGTTGATAAATATTATTTTGCTCTATGTAAGGCAGAATCATGAAATGGCCTGAGCCAAAAAGGGTAGGACGAACACCGCTTGGACCGGTGGTCTGTCCTTTGGCTTGCACCCATGCTGGAAATGCCTTGTTGGCGCTTTCGAAATTGTGAGCAGCCAGAACAATCTGTTTCACATTATTGCCGCACTGCATTCGCCTTGCAGCAGCCCTTGCCGATTGAACTGCTGGGAGAAGTAACCCGACCAAAATACCGATAATAGCGATGACTACTAATAGTTCGACGAGCGTGAACGCCATTTTCGTTGCGGCACGCAACTTCTTAAATTGCATTTTACAATCTCCTGAAAGATGGGATATTTTTCAAAAAGCACGTACAAAGTGAATAACCCCACCATAGTAAAGCATGTGCATGGTATTTGATAGCGTGATTCCCATAAGTTCCGTCGGAATCTTAGCATGCCTGCTTGGCGATAATCAAGCGATCCAGCAATTGGTCGCAGACATTGGTGACCTGATTTGTCTCAATGGAAAGCATAGGTGAGCAATCCGTTTTCCTTTGAGAAGCCTTTAGTAAACGTGTGTTTTGAATGCCAACATGGTGCGTTCCAATTGGAGAAACACGTTCGCTGGGCATTGGACCTATCAATCCTATGGTTGGCGTACCAACAGCGACCGACAAGTGCATTGGCCCCGTATCGGATCCGACGAACAAACTCGCGCAACGAATTAAACTGCCTAATTGTGAAAGCGTTGTCGACGGTGCGACAAACGCGTGTCCCTGCGATTCGGCTGCAACAGCATCAGCAGCCTGTTTTTCCTTTTCGCCAGCCCAAACCACGAGGCTTGGAATACCCCAATGTTCACCGAGGTGTTTGGCAACCTGTGCATATCGGGCTGAGGGCCAGACTTTGGAGACCCAGCCTGCCCCAACATTGATGATGGCAAACCGACCTTGAAGTTGCATCGACTCAACGGTTTGCTCTGCGAAGACCGCGTCATTTTCTTGTTCTGGTAAATCATAAGTAATAGAAGTGTCATTCACACCTAGGAGTCTAAGCAGTTCCAAGCTTCGCTCCACAATGTGTTTTGACTCAGGCAGATAGAGGCAGTTATTGAAAAAGCAACTCAATTCGCGACCATCAAACAGATCGCGGTGAAAGCCAATTCGATTTTTGGCACCGGATAGCCAAGCGACAAGTGAGCTTTTGGTTAGCCCTTGAAGATCAATTGTGGTATCGGGTTTCCAACTCCGAAGCTTACCAGCAAGGGTCCAGAGTTTGCGAGGCGATTGAAAAGTTTGTTTCGAGACGACGATCAAGTCATCAAGCGCCGAATGACCTTGTATTAATTGGGCAGAAGCTCGTTCGATAACCCAGCCGATCCGCGCATCGGGGAACTTTCTTCGGATCGCATTCAAGACCGGTACACTCAGGATACAGTCACCAATTGCAGAAAGACGAACAATCAAAATGCGTTTCGCCATAGTTGCCTCCGTCTGCATAACTCTCGCGCACGTCGCCTTCAAAAATGGTCAGAATCGAATCACGGCAAGCGCTCTGTCCAGATTAGAAATTGGGATTGATGGTTTTGCCACGTAGCGAATGTCGTCAAGACTTTCGGCGATTTACGGACTTGCCGAAACTCTTGACGAGTTTCGCTACCCTAAAATCCAATCCGGACAAAGCACTAACATCCAATCTGCAAAGCACCACGTGCCTTTTAAAGCACTACATGCCTTTTATTTTCTTGAGAAAATACAGAAAAGAAATGAGAGAATCAAGATCAACTTTTTCGAAGTTAGCTTAAGTTCGAAGCTAGCATAAGGTGGACCGATGGCGGACGTCCCTATCTCAAACGCACACGCTAGAAAGCCTCGCGTTGGCTATGCTGACGCAGTACGCGTCAGCGATAATTACTCCTACAGATAATTGAAAAGGCTCAATTGCGATGCGTTCCCTAGAAGTTTGAGACTCGCTTCATACGACGCTTGTCTGGCTTGGAGTTCTGAAATGGTTTGGGTTAAATCCGCATCTAAGTTTCGCGATTCTTCTGCTTTGAGTTCGATTTGGTTTTCTTCTTGCAAGCTCTTCAGGTCGTCGATGCGTTGCTGCTGGACTCCGAGTGAACCTCGGCTCAATGAAAGGCGAGATAAATCCAAATCCACCAATTCGACGGCGCGTGCGACCCCTGTAGTGTCCTTAGCGATAATGGCTTCTCGGAGTCGAATTAAGGAGTTGAAGACTCCTTTGATTTCCTGTGGATTTGGGTCTTTGCCGGTAATCGAGTATGTGGTGCCGGTAAGGCTCGCTTGCGACTCAATACTTCCCTTAGGAACCAATCCGAGTCCCCAAGCAGCTTGGCTCCCCCCGCCGTTTCGTACTTTGATGGGGCCGGGTGTTGTTAGAAGCGGTGGTCCCAGTGGATCCGGAACATACTCTCCAGACTGAATAGTTATCCCATTACCCTGCGAGTTTAAACTGGCCGTTATCTTGGTTGCTAAGCTTTGATTGTTGACGTGATTATTGATCCGATCCAGAACATCTTGGACAGTGGTCGTGCCGATCAGATCTACCGCAAAATCGCTTCCATCATTCCGTACAAACAACAAATCCGTTCCGTCGGCGGGATTGATCCCTTGCCCGAAATTCAATTGATCGAGGCGGACTTGGCCATGAAAGGTCCTCAATCCCAACCGTTCGGCAAGATCTCCGGTGCTCTCGCCGATCGAAAAATCTGATCCACTTTGCGTCGACCTAACTCTTAGGCTTCGTCCATCTGGCGTAATATCTGCGCGGACGGCTGCACCGGATGCGTTGATGAAGTTTGTAACGTCCTCCAATGTTGTGGCAGTTCCAATAAGGATGTTATAGATTTTCCCGTTTTGTTCTATGCGAATCCCATCATTTGCATTGAAACCCGTATTGCCAAGGAGTTGAGACAATCTAGTTGTCGGCCTAAGAATGGGATCTAGGTTGGAACCCGTAAACGGAAGCGGAGTTGTCGGAGTCTCACGGAGAATGCCAAGATCAGCGGCAGTCCTGCCGGTCCCAGATTCTGATATTCGCAGTTGACCGGTACTTCCGTCTGCATAAGCCGCCACGATGGAGCCATTGCTAAGCGTAAACAGGACGTTGTGACCGCTTAAGGGCGGCGCGTTGTTGACGCGATCGAGTATGTCGTCGAGCGTCTCGGCGCCAGTTAGGTCAACTGTCACTCGTTCAATGCCATCCGAAAATTGGATGGCACCAGGCGACACGCCCTGGCCTCCATTCAAATCTGCCAATCGGGTCGGGCCTATTGCGGCTGGATCCAGATCGACACGAGACACCACTCCGTCTGAGATCAGGCCGAGTGCTTTCTGGCCTGTAACGTTGTGGGCGATGAATTCTCCGCTATCGGCAATGGTCAGCAGACTGAGATCATTGCCATCAAACTGAATTGTGTCTTTCGATGCGGAAATCGTTGGGGTATCCACCTTGCCCCCTGAAAACAGGTAACGATCTTGATAGCGTGTATTCGCTGCAGCCTTAAGTCGATCGATGGTTGCATTGATTTGAGAGACCCAACCGGTCCGTTCTTCGTCGCTGTTAACATTGCCTGCGCTTTCAACACCGAGGCCTCGAATTTCGATGAGCGTATCTTGAACATTACCCAAGGTGGATTCGGTGACATTGAGGTAGCCTTGTGAGGAGTCCAGGTTTCGAATCGTCTGGTCACGGAATTCCAATTCCCTCTGCACTCCGATAACACGGATTGCTGCCGTGGGATCCTGGCTTGGCAGGGCGAATCGTTTTCCGGAACTAAGCTGATCCTCCAGCTGTTGGATACCAAGCTTACCGACCTGAACCTGGTAGAGAGACCGGTACCTCGCGAGGGAATCACTGGTACGACCGGCGACCACCGGATAAAAGGAACTTAGCATAAAGGGAATCTTTGTACGCTAGATGATGTTAACCAGGGTATTTAGCATCTCGGAAGCAACGGAAACAAGTTTGGATGTGGCCTGAAATGCTCTTTGATAAAGCAGCATCTTGACCGCTTCTTCGTCCAAGTTGACTCCCGAAATTCCGAGATTCTGTGCCTCAAGCGTCTGTTGGAAATTTCGAAGTCCATCCGTAACACCCTTTTGGGTATTGATGTCGCGCGTAGTGTCCGCGATCATCGCGTCATAAAGTGCGTTGACGCTTCGCCCGCCCAGCAAATCGCTAGGCTTAGTGAATGCTTCCGCGATTCGGATGGCGTTGTCGGCACCATTGCCGATGCCTTTGTTGCTAGCTGCGAGTTGTGAGGGATCTGCCACAATGGCTTGCCGAACCTCGATCGTAGAAGCAGAATCTCCTCGAAAAAACGTGTTAATCCCCAATGCCGCAAGGACACCACTGGTATCGTTGGCGAAGCTGAACTTGACCGCCTCAGAGTCTGCTTTGATCTCAAATCGACCATCGTTGGTGATTCTTGAGCTGATTCCATCGATGGCATCGATGGAGGCGGCAAGTTGCTGTGCGGTCGTGTCGCTGGATAGACCTTGCTGTCGGACAAAAATATCTACCGTTTTCGTCTTACCTGTTTTGGCATCTCGAACTTCTAGGCTGAACGAGCCATTATCAATATCCAAATTGAGACTGGATTGTTCGATCGGTACAATCGAGCTTTTTAGAATAGTGTCCCCGGTTGTAATGCCGAATCCCTTCAGACCTTGCCCTTGGGAATGGATGCGGTTGACGACGCGAATGATATCGGACGCCAACGAGTCCAGTTTACCCTGAAAACCCGTCGAAGTCGCTGCGGTTGCCGACTCGTATAGCCCTTTGACTTTGCCGCCAGTCACTTCGAGGGCAACGTCGGTATCGACCAAGCGAATCTCGAGGCCTGTGCTGCCTTCGCTGTTAGAATCCAAAGAGGCTTTTACGGGACGAGGTATTCCGTTGCTGACCAAATAGTCCCCACCAACGAAGACGGTGACCGCACCGGTCGGTTCCTCGGAAACGGTAATGTCAACAAACGAAGAGAGTTCATCCAAGGCTTTCAGCCGTTCATCGCGTAGGCCAACGGCATCCGAGTTGGACAGCGATCCACCCTCGATTTCTACGATGCGATTGTTCAGTTTCGCAATATTTTCGACAATGCGATTGATGTCGGTCGCTGCCGCCGTAATCTCAGCCTGATTTCGTTTGGCAATATCACCCACTTGGGAAGATAAACTCCGCAACTGAGTTGCCAATTCCTGACCGCGCGAAATCGCCAAAGTGCGAATTGAATCGCTTCCAGGTTGGTTAGCGACGTCTTGGAATGCGTTCGCAAAGCGACTCAGATTAGAGGAGAAGTCCTTATCCGAAAGCTCATTGAGGAGGCTTTCTATTTGGGAATTCGTTCCTTCGAGCTGCTCTTGGTAGGAGAGTTGGCTTTGCGTTTGACGAAGGCGTTCAATAACAAAGCTGTCTAACTTTTGCGTAATCCCAATCGCTTGGACACCCTGACCAATGATCAGGTCACCGGCCTTGTAACCTCGAGCGGGCGCTTGAACCAACTCTTGCCGGATATATCCGGGCGTGTTGACATTGGCTATGTTGTTGCCAACAACTTGCAAACCAAGCTGATTGACTCGCAACGCATTGGCCGACCCTTGAATTGCACTGAATAAGCTCATGCGTGAATTCCTGCCGTAAAATTCAGTACGGCGTTCTCTCTATCAAAAGGTCATACGGTAATCCGCCAAGTCTATGCTGCTTCGTCGATTAAATAGCCGCCTTCATGCGAATGCGCTTCATTGGGCGCGTAGGTCGCGCGATCTGTCGTACCCGTTGCCAAAATCAAAAGGATTTCTGTAACGAAGGACTTCGACTGAAAGGCTGTTACCCACAGGCTCATACTCAATTGTTGTATTCTATTGAGCTGATGTTCCATGTTCGAAAGTCGATGCGACCATAGGGCTGGCCACTGCGAGTCCAGTTGCACTGACAACTCCCGTAGGCTGTGTGCAAAGTACCCGTCGCTCTTTGCCTGGGATAGCAAATGCTCACGTTCTGTTTTGCAGCTTTGTATCTCGGCGTGGATACTCTCTCCAATGGAGCAGAGCCTAGCAATGTTCGAGTAGTCGCCAACGATAAAGTCAGCTTGAACCTGGTCGAGAATCGACTCCCACCGTTCTAGAACGTCGCTGAATCGATCCAACCATCGTCCCGTATTGTTTATGAGTATTGGAACCATTTTGCTTTTTCGGATCCGAGGCGCAAAAAGCGTTCACCTTCGAAATTGAAGGTGAACGCACTTGGTAGTTTTCCAGAATTTAAGTCCGTTTTTAGAAACTAAACGTCATTCCCAGGTCTAGACCGTGAAGGAAAAAGGTCTCGTTCATAATTCCGCGGCCTGGGGCGACTGGACTTCCCAGCACTTGCGGATTGATATCGACATTCCGATCGACTTGACTTCCCGCCATCGCAACACTTGGAAACACCATCAGGGTGTAGCCAATTCCCAGCTGTGCTTGTCCAAGCTGGTACTTCATCTTCGCGCCAGCCTCAGGCAAGAAAGTGAATTGATTTCGCGTCAGTGTGCCGATGTTGCTGTTTTGAGCAAATAGTCCGCGAGCCTCTGTACTGGAAGCCTGACCAGAAACCTCGGTAAACCGACCGCTGATTGTCGTCGACTGGTTCATGTTCCCCAATGCGACTTTACCAAGTGCAGAGAAACTGAACCGCCCTTTGTTCACTTCGTTCATTAAGCCGATGTGACCGCCATGGAATTGATTCTTCGTTCCAAACGTATCCTGTGTCGTTTGAACGGTTCCATTAAGAATCGGATCCGTAATCCCGTTGGTGATTTGACTTCGAATCCCCAGTTCGCTATCCAAGCGGGCAAACGTATAACCGCTTAGAAAATCGACCCGGCTGTTGCCATCACGAATCAACAAGGATCTGCCATAGATTTCGCCAGCAATTAGATCGACATCGCTTTTGAGTTGAATCGTTCCGGTGTTGGCACCGTTGTTGCCACCAGCGTTGACGTTTACCAAAAACACATCCGCAGCAGGTGTGTTCGGCCCTATCGAAGCATTGAAGAAAGCAATGCCATTGGATCGGCCATTGTTTGGGAAGTTTCGCGTCGCCGCATCGCTCAGGATCCCCCAGCCGCGGGCTCCGATCCCAAAGTTCTGATTGCAATCGGTCCAAACACCTAGATTAAGTCGCATTCCGACGAGCAAATCATTGCCGACCGGATTGTTTGGCCCACCCGCCAACGGAACGGATGGACGGTCGGTTGCGTTTGGGTTGGTACCACCGAGCACTAGCGGTCCACCGCTGATACTCTTTGGCCACCATAATAGTGTTTCGCTTTCAAACCATCCCGCTGAAACACTGGAGCAACCGCTATTGCAAGAGGTCGTTCCACAGGGTGCAGCTCCACAGGAGCCAGCGTATTCGGAAGTTCCTACCGAGTTTTCGTGGGAAGCAAATCGCATAGTTTTGTCGGTATAGGGTGTTCCCATCCCGTCGTCAGCGACCACATTTGAACGGAACACTGGTGGGCGTGCATCCTGTCCAAATGAGGCCTCAGTGGCCGATGCTAGTACGCCGCCATCACCGATGCGACCAACGCTCGAGATGCGGCCTGAAGTGGAGTCGTCTTGCCCGAATGTGTTTGCGGAACCACAAGTCCCACACAGAGAGGCAATAATCAGGGTCAATTTAATTCGGTTTTTTCTCATAATTTCTTTCTCGCTAAGCGATGGCTTGCGTACCGTTCGCATAATTGGATCGGTAGGATTCACTGGAATCTGAGGACAAAAGAGAACTTGCGGAATATCCCACGCATTCCCCCTAAATTGCCTGAGCCGGATTATGTGTGTAAAAGGGCGGAACCTGCGGAGTTTGGCCTTAATGCAAGAATGAAATTCCCTTCGATTTGCATGCGACATGCATACAATAGAAGTCGTCAACTTTTTTTAAACTATGTGCTATGCCGCTTTTCGAACAATCCATGTCTAGTTTGATTGACCCCGCTCCAGACAAACCCACCAAATCTAGCGAGGCTGCTTCGGGGGCTGATCGCAAACTGCATTTGCCAAGCCGTCCGCACGTATCTGCTGGCTGGTCGATTCCTGGCGTCGCTCAATTCAAAATCAATCAATGGTTAGAGCAAACACGTGCGGTCAATTCGTGGGAAAACCATCGACGCGAACTAGCGGAGTCTCAGATTCGTAAGGAAGCGCTCTCTCTCGTTTATCGCGCCAAAAGTGGGGAACCGCTGGTTGCAATCCTCCCCGAAGCGTATTCGCTTATACGAGAAGCTGGTAGACGCTCGCTTAATATGCGGCACTACGATGCTCAGATTCTCGGTGGCATCTGCTTGTTTCATGGATGTATTGCTGAGATGCAAACCGGCGAAGGAAAGACACTCACTGCGACTTTGCCATTGGCCCTCCATTCACTGCTTGGAAAAGGAGCGCACCTCGCCACGGTGAACGACTACTTGGCCGATCGAGACGCCGAATGGATGAAACCTCTCTACACGATGTTAGGAATGAGCGTCGGCACGGTGGTAACGCAACTCGATCAAGACCAACGACGGAAGGCCTACGCTGCCGACGTGACTTACGGAACCGCCAAGGAATACGGATTTGACTTTTTGAGAGATCGATTGTTGATGCGCGCACAGGGCCGTGCGGTCGACGATTTTTTGGGGAGTGGTTCTCAGGAGCGATGGACATCGGCAGGCGAACAACCGGTCCAGCGCGGGATGCACTTTTGCTTGGTGGATGAAGCGGACAGTATTCTGATTGACGAAGCGAGAACACCATTGATCATCGGGTCGCTCGGCGATGAGTCTCGCGAGATTGTGATTGCTACATTCAAATGGGCGGCTGAAAATGCCCCTTTGTTTGTACTCAAGGAGCATTTCACGATCGAGGAGGATTCTCGCAAGATTGAGCTGACCTCAAAGGGTCGCCAGTTCGTGCGCTCTATTCCTAGAAATGAAGAGATTCGGTTAGCGGCTCTGGTTGATCTATATGAATATATCGAGCGTGCTATCAAAGTATATCGCGACTACCATTTAGAGCGACAGTACGTAGTCCATGAGGGAGAAATAGTGATCGTGGACGAGTTTACTGGACGACTTGCCGAAGGACGCAAATGGCGAGATGGTATCCACCAGGCGATCGAAGCCAAAGAGAGAATTGAAGTCACGGTACCTACAGGGCAAGCTGCTCGAATCACCGTTCAAGATCTGTTCCTGCGTTATCGTCATCTTGCTGGAATGACCGGAACAGCAGCTACCAGCGCGCGAGAATTGCGGCGCATCTATAAGACTCCGGTGGTTCAAGTGCCTACCAATCGTCCACCCAAAAGGCAAAAGCTCCCCGACGCCGTCCATCATGATATGACCGAGAAGTTTCAAGCAATCGTACAAGAGGTTCTTAAAGTTCACGAAATAGGACGACCCGTACTCATCGGGACTCGTTCGATTGACAAATCCTCCATCTTGGCCGACATGCTCCGCAAAGAAAAAGTGCAGGTGCAAGTGCTCAATGCACACGAAGTAGAACGAGAAGCTGAAATTGTCGCGAATGCGGGCAGGAGAGGCCAAATCACCGTGGCCACGAACATGGCTGGCCGAGGTACCGACATCAAGCTTGAGGATGAGGTCCGAGCGCTGGGTGGCATGATGGTCATTTGTACCGAATTGCATGACGCGGCCAGAATCGATCGGCAGTTGATCGGACGATGCGGCCGGCAAGGAGACCCGGGCACCTACCGTCAATACCTCTCGATGGACGACGATATCCTTAGGAACGGTTTAGGCACAAAACCGGCAGAAAGACTCAAGGCCAAAGGCAAATCCGGGGGTTCGCTAAGCGGACAAGCGGCACGATTCAAAGCCGCACAGCGGAAAGTTGAGCGGAAACACTTCCGAGACCGTATGGCATTGCTGCACCACGAGAAAGAACGAACTAAGATTCAAAGGGAGATGGGGCAAGACCCCTATTTAGATACCGCAGAATAATGCGTTCTGCAATACGGCTTTCCAACAGCAGCGACGATGAAATTGCTCCCTAGTTCAATGACCATCATTACGTTGCAGCAACCCCGCATGCGGAAAGGCTCCTTTGCAAGCCTCATCGGCGCCACGCCACTGCTTGATGTTTTCGTTGCAGGACCCGAAAACCAATTCGCCGCAGAATGCCTCTCCGCGTACGGAATTGAGCAACTGACGGCAAGAGCGCCTCTCTATCTTTACGGTCCCAGTGGGGTTGGAAAAACTGCGTTGGCCTTAACGATCGCCGCGCGATGGACCAACGAATCTAGCAATCGCACGATCACATTGACCAGCGGTTCGGATTTTGCAAAAGCGTTTACTCGGGCTATTGAGTCGGACGATATGGACCGATTTCGCCAACTTCACCGCGAATGCAACTGCTTGGTCGTGGACAATATTCACGAACTTGCGACCAAGCCAGCAGCGCAAGCCGAGATGGTCTCGACTCTTGAACGACTAATGAGCGGCGGTAACGCAGTCATTGTAACGGCAAGTGACCTTGCCACTCTTCTGCCAAAGATGAGATTGTCACTGTCGAGTCGTCTCAATGGCGGGTATAGCCTACCCATCTCCTACCCAACGGCCTGTACGCGACTCGAAATCATGAAGCTCTTGGCCGCGAATGCCAAAATCGAAATCAACGATCAAGACGTTGACTCCATTTGCTCGCAATTGCAAGACGGTGCTTCCGCTTTGCAGTTGCGAGGAATTCTTATTCGTTGGTCGCATCAAGATCGAGTCGCACCGAGTCGAACCAAAAAGGAATCCAAGCGACTTATCAACAAATTAGTCGACTCGCAAATTGCGAAAGCGCCCTCAACATCGAATATCGCGAAAGCGGTTGCTAAAGAAATGCAAATCACAATGGAGTTGTTACGCGGTCCGGGACGCAAATCGAGCGTGGTAAGAGCTCGGGGTTTAGCGATGCTATTGATTCGTCAATGGACGGACACTTCTTTCCAAAACATCGGTGTTTTCTTTGGTGGTCGCGATCATACTACCGTCATGCATGCTTGCAAGAAGACAGAGGAGGAACTCACAAAAGATGTCGACCTGGAACGCATGGCCGAACGTATTCGGCAAAAGCTAAAGAGTTGAACCGTCACTACTTCGGCGGACCATTCGCTGCTGGCTTCGCACACCGTTGCGTTGCCAAGGTGCTCCATAGCGGCGCTCCCAATCAGTCGCGATTTCGCTTGAGTATATACACCACGTCTTCCGTTCCTGCGTCAATTTCTATCGGCTCTTGGATGTCGTAGGTGAAATCATAAGCCGTCTCGATGGACCACTCGGGGACTTTTTTGATCATCGACGCAAATTGCTTCCACGTATAGCTTCGCAACGCCAAGCAATCGTCGATGCGTATGGAACCGGTGGGGCGGTAGATTTCAAATCGCAAATGGAACCGTTCCATCCTGGCTTTTACGTCTTTATCGCGGGGCCACATGCGGGTGTTGATTTGCAGATTCCCACGCCTAGCGGTCCAGCTTTCGGTGTCCGACGGAATTCCCTCTAGCGGCGTCAAATGAAATCCGAGCGCATAAATCCCACCAGGTCTCACAGCCTTTGCCATCGCCCTAAAGTGGGCAACGGCCGCTTTCTCGGTGCTCAAGTGGCGAAAGGAATTTATGGTATTAAATGCCGCATCAAATGGCTTCTTGACAGTGAAATCGCACATGTCGGCAACCCATCCCGTCTGTTTCAATTCATGTTTCTTCAGCCGGGCATTGCAATAAGCAATCGCTTTTTCGTTCAGATCCAATCCTTCCGCGATGTAGCCTTTCTTTGCCATTCGAAACAGCAGTCGCCCGGTTCCACATGCAGGCTCAAGAACGCGCTTGGTCTTTCCATCGACGTGTTTTTTGAAGGCAGCTTCTAAAAACTTAAACTCGGCAACCCAATCACTTGCAAAGACCAAGTCGTAGTAGTTCGGATAGTCGTAAATATTGCCGCTGACGGTTTCCATTGAGGTTGCTCTTCGATGCGTAACTATTCAAAAATACTGGCGAGCCATTGGTCTCGGCTCGTGTTGATCGCAGATTCTGACACGACTACACATTCTTCACAATGGCCGACGGAATCGAGGCCTAAGCTGCTGCGTGCCTAAATCTTAATGAAGATGCGCTTGCGGTACATCCAAAGCAAAATGAGCCAAATCGTTGAGAGTGTTAGAATTCCCAGCAACAAAGGTTTTAGTGCTTGGGGACTTTCTAATTGCATACGACCAGCAAGCCACTCACGAATCATTTCGATGAAATAACCAAAGTGGCGGTCGATTGCGAGCCGGATAGGTTCTTTCACCGTGCCACTCATGAAGTAAGCCGCAATAGAATTGGCTCCTATGACTAGAAACGGAAATCCCCATCGCTTGTATCCCCCGATATCACATACCAAGTTGAGAATTGCCAGCCAAGCAAAACACAAGCCGCCGCTCCAAAGAGTCCAGGATGGCGTCCAAATGCGTTTGACAATCGGACAAAGGCCCAACACATCCACCATCCAAGCCAGGCAAAGACAAATGCCTGCAGCCGACCAAAGCCAAAGCTGTTTTCGCCCTATCGTCGCTTCGGACTGAAGGACTCGTCCCGCGATCAAACCGAGCAGCATAGTGGCCAACGTAGGGATGAAACTGAGCATGCAGTATCCCCCGCCTGAGAACTCAAACGGCTTTTCGCGAGGGAACAAATTCATCCACCATCGGTCTACCGCGGACGCTAGGTTCGAGTTCTTGTTGAAGTGCGATGCGATCCCTTGGTAGTGCTCAGTCCAATTCGCGTCTACACCGTATTGATGATATGGAAAATCTGCGGCGGGCGCTGGGTACAAAACAAATGCCAGCCAATACCCTACCAAGATCACGCTTGTCGAAATCATCAATCCGCGTATCGACAGTGTCGAGAACAGGAACAAGAGCCAATACCCCATTCCGATTTGAGTGAGCGTATCGTCGAACGTGAAATTGGTACTCGCTCGGCCTTGGCTTCGCAGGAAGATCCCTAAAAAAACAAGAATGAGACTCCGGAGGATTGCGTGCATAAACATCCGATTCCAGGATTGGCCCTTGGCGCGACGCGCAACAAGGGAATAGGCCATGGCAGTTCCGACCAAGAACGAAAAACTCGGCTGGATCATGTCATGTAAGGAACAGCCTCGCCACTCAACATGTGACGTATGAAAAGAAACCCACTGAGCCACTTGTGAAAGCCAACCTTCACCTGAAACCAATTTCTTCAGATCGGAAAGATGCAGCATCTCCGCTAGCATCAAAAACATGACCATTCCTCGGTAAACGTCGACACTCACTACACGCGAGTTGGACGCAGACTCATGGAAAGATATTTTTGTTTCCGAGTTGGTGCTTGCCATAGTATTCCAACAATCCTGTTTGGGATCCATCGTTTGTTTTCGCAACAACTGGATTCGCAACCAATTGAGGCTTTGAATTGCGCCTCGTTTCGTCGTTCATTCTCGCATCAAAAGGACGACGCATGTCGCTTCGCACAGCTCTCCACGCCCGATTTCACCGATTCCTTCACCGGTTTTCCCCTTGATCGAAATCTGGTCCGGTTGGATTGAGAGGATCTCGGCAATGCGATTCTTGATGGTCTCTTTATAGGGAGACAATTTTGGCCGCTCCAGTTGAACCACGCAGTCCAAGTTGATAATACAAAAGCCGGAACAACGCATGGCGTTCGCTGCAATGGCAAGCATGTCGGCGGAATCCCGACCACGGTTTTCTTCTAGTGTGTTGGGAAACAACTGCCCAATATCGGCCAAGCCAGCCGCGCTGAGAATAGCATCGGTAATCGCGTGCAGCAATACATCTGCGTCCGAATGACCCACGAAATGAATGTCGGCATCCAATTGCGAACCGCCCAAGATCATCGGTCCACCGGATGCGATACGATGCGAATCCATCCCTAACCCGATTCGTAAGCCAGAGAAACCCTTGGTGCTCTCGGTGGTCATTATGCGGAGCCACTCGGATTGAAATAGGCTGGCTCCAATCCTTCTCTCCACTTGATGTTGCATCCGATGCTTGGACGCTGGTTGATTGCTACTTGCTGCCCAGCAAGAACACAATCCAATGCGCTGCGAAGGTCTTTGCCTGTTAAGGGGATATTGGTCTTTGGGCGAGAATCGTCCAGTTGTCCTCGATAAACCAATCGCTGCGATCCATCAAAAACGAAAAAGTCGGGGGTACAAGCGGCATTGTATGCGATCGCAACGGATTGATCCGAGTCATACAGGTAAGGAAACTGATAGCCTTGCTTGACCGCCTCTGCCTTCATCATTTCTGGGCTATCATCGGGATGTGCGATGATGTCATTGGAGCTAATGCCAACAAATCCGACCCCTTTGGGTGCGTACTCGTTCGAAACGCGGGCCAATTCCGCCGCCACATGTTTCACGTAAGGACAATGGTTGCACATGAAAACTACGACCAAAGCCTTCTGGGCCTTGAAATCGGACAATGAGACTTTTTGTCCATCGATATTCGTCAATGAGAAATTGGGAGCTTGCGTTCCCAGTGGAAGCATAGTGCTCGCAGTTCGAACCATAGGATGCAATTCGGTATGAGTGTTTGTTGGAATGCGTGAAATTTGTAAAACTTGTCGCGAGTTTTGAGTGGGAATGTTCGCTGGCTATCGGCCCTTGCCTTGGTAGACGGCGTCTTCGGTAACAACTTTATCCATGTAGATGTCATGGCTTTCGGAAGGAATCTTCTCAAACAATTGGCATTCATAGGCCAATGCGATTAAGGGTGCGTCGAGCCTAGCATGTTGAAGGAGTTTGTCGTAGTATCCTTTCCCGTGACCGGTTCGGCCGCCGTTTCGATCGAAGGCAACTCCGGGCACCATCACTAAGTCGAGATCGGCAGGCTGAAGGTGCTTGGCCTCGACGGCTCGAAGCTCGGATTTTGGTTCCAAGATGCGATACATTCCCAATTCCAATTCGTCCATATTTTCTAACAAAAACAGTTCAAGCTCGCCGTCGAGGCAGT
Organism: Pirellula sp.; assembly: GCA_031374515.1. Classification (GTDB taxonomy): domain Bacteria; phylum Planctomycetota; class Planctomycetia; order Pirellulales; family Pirellulaceae; genus JBKCUI01. The sequence continues at coordinate 45,097 of JANMGH010000006.1, forward strand.
ACGGAACGACGATGCGTTTCCCGCTCAAGATCGCTGCCGGCAGCGATTGTCTAGTTCTGACTTCGTCTCGTACGTCGACGTAAAACATGATTGTTTCTGCAGCCGCGTACTCTGGGAGGGCAAGGAATCGGTCGACGATTTTTTCGGAAACCGAGTCTTTATCCTGTTGAGCGCGTCGATTTTCGTGTGCCTGCTTGCGAATCGCGTTCTTCAGTTCAAAGAGTTCAGAAACAGGGGCGTCGTCCATCAGATAAGTCCTTGGAGGGGTGATTTAGTGGAATTTCAGGTCCAGGTTTAGTTAAGCATCGTAGCAAGCGCGCTGGATCCTTCCAATCCGATAGCCTTGGTCGGTTGCGAAAATGCAGGAAACGCCGGTTTTGCATGCCGCTGAATCTATCATTCCTCTTCCATTCCAGGAATCGACAACCTTCAAGCAACTTAAAGTAGGTTAAAACGGGGGCAAAACTTGTGCATCCGAAGGCAACAAATTACCCTTAGATAGCTGGGTTATACTGAAGTCTTCCCGAAAACAAGTCTCGTTAGGCCGTCATGTACGCGTTGCTCCCCTACGTTTGGATCCTCTTCATGCTCGGCTTGGTCGGAGCTACGATCACGGCGGCAATGATGGGGCGCCCCAAAAAAGCACCCAAGAAAAAGCCGGTTCCAGGGGCCGAATCCCAAGGCGATCCTGTGGTTGAGTCCGAACCATCTCTCGATTTTGGCGATGAACTTGCTCAACTGGAAAACAAATAGGTATCCTTTAGCGAGTACCTTTTTGTAAATCGTCTTGAAGCAAAGTTCGTTAGCTAATGGAATTGGATTGGCAAACCGATGGATGGATCATCGTCGTAGGCGCATTATGCTCCATTGCTGCGGCGCTACTTGGTAGTTTCTTGGTACTGCGCCGTCTGAGCTTGATGGGGGATGCGATCAGCCATTCGGTTTTGCCTGGAATTGCCGCAGCCTTTCTCTTCAGCGGTAGTCGAGGGTCGTACATTATCCTGATCGGTGCCGCGGCCATGGGGTTGCTGACCGTATGGTTGACCGAACTGATCCGAAAATACGGAAAGGTCGAAGAGAGCGCTGCGATTGGTGTAGTGTTCACTACATTGTTTGCAGCGGGCTTAGTTATCATCGTTCGGGCAGGGGATTCCATTGACTTGGATCCATCCTGTGTTCTTTACGGTAGCCTGGAGTTGATCACTCTCGACTCCAGAAAAATCCCAACACCCCTAGGCGCTATTCCTCAGGTTGTTTTGACTTTGAGCGTGGTTTGTTTGCTCAACGCGTTGTTTGTAATTGCTTTTTTCAAGCAGTGGCAAATCTCAACTTTTGATCCTTTATTGTCAGAGGCTCAAGGCGTTTCGCCGACCTTTTTTCATTATTTGCTGGCTTCGCTTGTAGCCGTAACTTGCATTGCGAGTTTTGAAGCGGTTGGAAATATTCTCGTGGTCGCCATGTTGGTGGTACCGGCTTCCACTGCATTTCTGTTGAGCAAACGTTTGGCGACGATGGTACTGCTAAGCGTTGTGATAGGGATCGTGTCCGCGGTTTCAGGTCATTTGTTAGCGAGGTTTACACCGGTGGCTTTTGGATTCAAATCTGTGAATTCAGCGGCAATGATGGCTGTCGCAAGCGGCCTACTTTTGGTCGTGGCTGTGATTGCGAGCCCAAAGGGTGGAATCCTAGTACGACTGCTCGAACACCGATCGGTTGCCCGCAAAATCGTTGGGGAAGATATTCTTGCATTGCTTTATCGTCACTCAGAGCGAATGATCGGAAGTGGAACCAAAGCAGAAAGACGTGCAGAAATCCCCTCAAGGGAAATTGCCGCACAATTAAAGGTGCCACTGAATCGACTTAGTGCAGTCGCAGCAGATCTCGTTCGTGAAGGATGGGTCACGATTTCTCAGTCCTCTTTTACACTTACAGATCAGGGACATCGCATTGCACAGAACTTGATTCGTTCACACCGCCTGTGGGAGCAGTACCTTTCGGTGGAGGTCAATGCGAGCGATGCTAGACTGCATGCTCAAGCGGAATCGCTGGAGCACTTTACGAGTTCATCCATGCGAGACAAACTTGACGCGGAAACCGGGCAATCAGCCAAGGATCCGCATGGGCGAAGCATTCCACCGGAGGGATAGATTTGATGAGACTTGTTACATGCATCGCTTTTTGGATTGGGCCATGTTCAGCACTTTGCGTATCGTTGGCGTGGATGCAATGCGTCGTAGCTCAAGTGGGTACAAACACCGGTGCCCCTGAGGCAAGAATTCAAGTCCAAGGTGATTCCGTAGCGAACGAGGATAGTTTGGAAATGAAAGACGATGCCAAGAAATGGAATTTGCCGTTGCCAACTTTAGGTGGCAAACAGTTCTGGACCGACCACCGATGGTGGAACGGGTGGCGAATCCAGCACAATAGCACCTTGGACCATTGGCGGTTGCTTGACCCGAATTCGATTCGGAAAGCATGGGGAGGAAAGCAAGCCATGGTAGACGAACTCAACCGAGTCATTGCCTCAAACCCATCCGAAAACACCCCCAAGGAGGTTGTCTTATTGCTGCATGGATTGATGCGTTCATCGAGCAGTATGCAACCGATTGAGAGAGAGTTAACTCGCGTTGACAGGGAAGCTGGCAATCACATTCCCAATGAGGCAAGTAAGCGCACATGCATCACGTTTTCGTATGCAAGTACTCGCGACCCTATCTCCTCACATTCCGCCGCACTTCGCGAACTCGTTGAGAATTTAGAAGGAGAGCCGCGAATCAGCATGGTGGGGCACAGCATGGGAAACATCGTGTTCCGTCACGCTATCGGCGAATGGCAACGAAATGGAGATCCAAAAAAAGTACTTCCGCGAATGCATCGTGTTGTTATGCTAGGGCCGCCTAATCAAGGCTCTGCATTTGCGGCAAAACTGTCTCGTTTGGGTCTTTTTGAGACCATTACGGGAAACGCGGGAATGCAACTTGGCCCCTCGTGGGAAACGATTCGCGATGGACTCGGAACTCCGCCATGTCCATTCGCCATCGTGGCGGGAGACATTTCCAAGGGAGCATTACAAAACCCGCTTTTGAGCGGGCCAAGTGATGGAGTAGTAACGATTAAGGAAGCATCGTTGGACGGAATGGCGGAAATTGCTGCCGTTCCAGTGGTTCACTCCTTCCTAATGAGCGATGCGTCCGTGGTAAGAGCTACCGTCTCATTCCTATCGGGGACAGGACTGAACGCTGCGATAGATGCAAAAAGATAAAAATTTTGTCATTTTCAAATAGAGCTATTCAAAATGAAGACCCGTTGGAACGAGCATGAGGAACCCAGTAGCAAGGATATTCGCGACGAGATTCTACGGTTTTTGTTAATGATGAAACCAGGTGAAAGTATTTGCCCGTCAGACGTAGGCCGCACATTTGGTTCGAAATGGAGGGAGCAAATGACAGCGGTCCGCGAAGTTGCATCCGATATGGTTCGGGACGGAATGATTGAAATCACGCAAAACGGTGAGGTTGTCGATATCGACGAGAGAAAAGTCGAAACGCTCAAGGGGCCAATTCGTTTGCGATTGGCTAAGCGATCGACGAGTTAGGTTTAGCCCAAATGGCACGTCCAAAGTGCTGCCCTGGTGTGAGAGAGCAACCTAACGAGAATAGCGAATTGAATTGTATTTCAGTCTTGTAGCGTCTCGAATCGGGACAAGGCATAATGAGAGCGCTCAAATAGACGGCCGATAGCCGGATCGATTTGTGTTTGCGTAATTCATTGTCCTAACGAAGTCGAGCACACGATGCACAAGAAGTTTCGAGTTTGCAAAGCGGCCGCAGTTATTGGGCTGGCCATGAGCCCAACACTAGTGGCCCAAACCGCAGTTGAAAAAGTTGACACAACTATTGTCGACAAAATCAAAGAGGAGGGACTGCAACGATCGCAAGTTATGGAGTCCATCAGTTACTTGACCGACGTACATGGACCTAGGCTGACCGGGTCACCGTTGACCAAGATCGCGGGCGAATGGACCAAACAAAAGTTGTCGGAATGGGGACTTGAGAACTCCCATTTAGAAAACTGGGGGCCTTTCGGACGCGGATGGACACTGGAAGCATGCTCGGTAAATTTGGTCGAACCTCATTACACCGCTTTGATCGCTTACCCCAAGGCTTGGACTCCAAGCACCTCTAAGACAATTCGAAGCGAGCCGGTCTATTTGGACGCTTCGACACCCGAAGAGCTCGAAAAGTATCGCGGCAAATTGGGTCGTGCAATCGTGTTGATAAGCCCGCCACGCGAAGTAAAGGCGCTTTTTGAAGCGCCAGCAACGCGTCAAACGGACGCAGAATTATTGGGGCTTGCAAATGCAGATCCATCAACGCCTCGTCGGCGCTTTGGCCCACCTGCAGGTGGTCCAGGTGCGGGTGGTCCGGGTGCAGGTGGTCCGGGTGCAGGTGGTCCAGGTGCGGGTGGTCCAGGTGCAGGTGGGCGTGGTGGTGGACGCAGCACACCGAGCGCTCCAATCGATGCGTCAACCGCTCCCGCGAGTGAGACTCAACCGCCACAAGGTGGAAGGAACGAAGGTAGAAGTTCGTTTCAGATTCAAGCGGACAAGTGGCAGATGGCTTACGACGAGGGTGCAGCGGTCGTAATTGAACCAGGCCGCGGCGATGGCGGAACCGTCTTCGTGGCGTCTGCCACCATGCCACGCCGCGCTGATCCCGCCGGACGTGAAGGAGTGGGCAATCCATTTAGCCGTGGAGCGCGTCCATGGGCGACTGAACCACCTGATGTATTGCCTCAACTAGTGATGGCTGCTGAGCACTACAACCGAATTGTTCGAATGGTTCAGAAGGGTGCGCATCCCAAGTTGTCAATCGACATTGAGTCCCGTTACCACGATGGCGATTTGAATAGTTTTAACATCGTTGCCGAGATCCCAGGTACCGACTTAAAAGACGAAGTGGTCATGTTGGGTGGTCACTTTGATTCATGGCATGCAGGGACGGGAGCGACTGACAATGCGATCGGTTGTGGTGTTGCGCTAGAAGCGGTTCGTATCCTCAAAGCAATTGACGCCAAACCCAGGCGAACGATTCGGATTGCACTGTGGACAGGAGAAGAGCAAGGATTGTTGGGGTCGCAAGCCTATGTTGCGGACCATTTCGGTAGCCGCAAGGGTGGTGGTGGCTTTGGAGGTGGCGGTTCCGGCGCGAGAGCGTCTTACGATCTCAAAGCGGAGCACGAAAAGTTTTCATCGTATTTCAATTTGGACAACGGAACCGGAAAGATTCGTGGCATTTACCTGCAGGGTAATGAAGCGGTACGTCCTATTTTTCGAGCTTGGTTGGCACCTTTTGCTGACATGGGTGCAACGACAATCACTTCTTCGAACACGGGTGGTACTGACCACCAGTCGTTTGACGGAGTTGGCTTGCCAGGATTCCAATTCATTCAAGACCCCGTTGAATACGACACGCGAACACATCATTCGAGCATGGACGTGTACGAGCGAATCCAGGCGGATGATGCGAAACAAGCGTCGATCATCATGGCATCGTTTGTATACCATGCTGCGATGCGAGACGAGAAATTGCCTAGAAAGAAACTGGATGGTGAAGTGGTTACGGCACCAGCAACGCAAGCCCCCGCGGCAAGCCTTCCTGCAGCTCCAGCGGCGGCAGTGCCGACACCCGCTTCTGGAAACTAAGCGGTTTTGCGGCTTTATTAGACTAATCAATCCAGGATTTCAGAACGGCAGCATACAGTACTTTCTGAAATCCTGTTAAGTCTTGTTCGGAAAACGTGCTGCCCTTGTTGGTTTTGAATCCGTTTGGTTACACTATAGACGTGGGATGTGCGAGCGACGCACAGGCGGTCCCGCATTTCGAAAGTCACCCAAGCGTTTTCGCTTGGAATATGCATCCCTGGAGTCCGGAATGAAAAAGATAGAAGCCATTGTTCGACATTTTAAGTTGGAAGACGTCAAAAATGCACTTACAGAACAAGGCATCCATGGAATGACCGTCAGCGAAGTGCGTGGTTATGGCCGCCAAAAAGGACACACCGAAATCTATCGTGGTACTGAATATGCCGTCGATTTCGTCCCCAAAGTCAAAATAGAGGTTGTTTGCGCCGATGGCGAATTGCAAACTGTGATCGATACGATCGTCAAGACGGCTCAAACGGGGCAGATAGGCGACGGAAAGATCTTTGTTTCAGAACTTCAAACTGCAGTGCGAATCCGTACCGGTGAAACCGGTCAGGATGCGCTGTAAAGTCACTCATACAAATTGTCATCTTTACATCCGCAGGTTGTCAAAGCGAGATCGCTCTTAGCAGACGCACGTCTCAAGGCTGCTAGCCTTCACCATACCGGTGCAACGGGTCCGCAGGTCTGCTTTGCGTGGGCGGATCAAGTCGACCAAGTGATTCACGACTTGATTCATGCGGCCTTGGAAGGTCTTTCTACACCGCTTGACCCAACCTGTTTCGCGTTTGTCGGTTTGGGTGGTTACGGTAGAAGGGATCTTGCCCCCTTCTCGGACATTGATTTGATGCTTCTCTATCGAGGTGTCAGTGAAGCGCAAGTAGCACCGCTGGCTCGCGCTACGGCTCAGATGATTGTTGACGCTGGACTGCAACTCGGCTTCTCGATTCGTACCCCTTATCAAGCGAGGCAAATCGCTTGGACCGACGCTACCATTTTGACTTCGTTGGTAGAAATGCGTTTGGTAGAGGGGAGTCAGCCTTTATTCGATGGCTTTCTCAATGCCTTCCGTATTGGCTGCAAAAGGAGGTCGCGTCGACTTGCGGCGTTGATTGAAATGGAGAGGTTTACCGAACGTCAGAAGTTTGGCGAATTGGTTTATCTATTGCATCCCAATGTGAAACGGTCGCGGGGTTGTTTGCGCGACGTGCAAATTGTTCGTTGGATCGGCTTCGTGTGTTTTGGAGAAAAGGATCCGGAACAGTTGGTCGAGATGGGTCTGCTTGCGCAAGAGGATTTTCTCGCTATTCGAGATGGTTACCAGTACTTGCTTCGCCTTCGCAACCAATTGCATTTCCTTGCAGGCCGAGCGCAGGATTCGCTCGATCGACCCAAGCAGATTGAACTCGCAACATGGTCCAAATTTCAGGGAAAGGATGGTGTGCTTCCGGTCGAAGAATTCATGCAGCAGTATTTTGAATTCACGAGCGAAGTGCGTTACAGTTCCGCCAATTTTGTAGGAATGGCTCGGTCACGATTAAGTGTGGTCGGGTACTTGTCACGATTTTTAGCTTGGCCGATTCGAAACGGAATTCGGCTCGGTATCAAAGAGATTTGGGCTACCCGATCGGGTCTTGAAAAATTGCAGTCGGACCCCGCGAAAGTGCTTGAGCTGATGCAAGTCGCTAATCGCTTCATGCGCCGCATCGAACACAAGACTTGGCGAACGATCAGGCAAGCGATGCTACGACGTCGCGATAATCAAGTGGGGAGCGAAGCCATCGAAAGGTTTTTGCAATTGATTGCGGAACCGGGACGGCTTGGCGAGATCTTAAGGCGGTTGCACGAACTCCGTGTTTTGGAACAAATTGTCCCTGCGATGCGCCACGCTCGGTGTTTACTTCAGTTCAATGAGTATCACAAATACACGGTAGACGCTCATTGCATTCGATCGGTGGAATGCGCTGGAGAGTTTTCAAAACTAGAAAATGCGCTCGGACGCGTTTACCGCGGCCTGCAAAACAAGATGATTTTGCACTTAGCTCTTTTATTGCACGACCTAGGTAAAGGGTTTCCCGAAGACCACAGCGAAGTGGGGCGTGTCATCGCAGAAGAAACAGCGGTGCTCTTCAAGCTGTCAGATGCAGATCGTGAACTTCTTGTGTTCTTGGTACACCAGCATTTGCTCATGGCGCATACGGCCTTTCGATTTGATCTCTCTCAGAAAGATCCGATTGTGCATTTTGCAAAGCAAGTTGGGTCGATAGAGCGACTGCAAATGCTGATGGTGTTGTCGTGCGCTGATTTGGATGCTGTCGGGCCAGGTGCCCTAAACGATTGGAAGCTAAGACTGATACTGCAACTATACGATGCAACAGAATCTCAATTTCGAAGCGACAGCCCCGATCAACGCTTCCTTGATATCGTCGCGACCCAAAGGACTGCAGTCATGGCTCACCGAACCGCGGAAGAACGGGAAAATAGTTGGTGCAATGAGCAGATAGAAGCAATCCCGGCCGGTTATTTGTTATCCATTAAGCCAAAGGATCTGATGGATGAATTGCGTCGAATGCGCCAACTGACAGCAGAGAAACCGGTTCAAGCCTGGGGGCATTTCTTGCCGAATCAAGATGCCACCGAATACGTAGCCGCGGTCCGACAAGAACAGTCCACGGGTCTATTTCACAGAATCGCTGGCGCACTATCCAGTCAGGGGCTAAGTATCCTATCTGCAGAAATTCATACTCAACCTGGGCGCATTGCTTGGGATCGATTCGTCGTTCAGGATGCCGACTACGAAGGTACGCCACCACCGTTTCGCATCGAACAAATATGTAAGCATTTGGTGCAAGTGGTTGACTCAAAGAATGCGAGTCCGCCCGTCTTCCGTCGCATATGGAAATCCCAATCCACTTTCGATGCCGCTAATGCGCGCGTTCAGCCGACGCAAATTCGATTTGACAATAGCACGTCGGATCACAACACAATCATCTCGGTTTTCGCGTATGACCGAATAGGACTCCTTTATGATATATCCAAAACCATGTTCGATCTCCAGCTGGATTTGCAGGTTGCCAAAGTAAGCACCCACCTAGATCAAGTCGTGGACGTGTTCTACGTAACGGATCTTGAGGGGCAAAAAATCACCGAACCGACGCGACTTTATACGCTTAGACATAGTCTCCTACGGGCGATCGAAGCGTTTGAACCCAGACATTCCCCTTTCAATATATGAAAGCCGACTTAGTCATTTAGACACAGCCGACAAAAGTCAAAGATAGGGGTAGGCAAGCCGCATTGAGTTGCGGCTCCCC
>JANMGH010000037.1:0-4244 GCA_031374515.1 Pirellula sp.
ACGATCAAACCTATGGAAAACTTCCTCCAACCATTCTTCCATCGGGTGCCAGCGGTTGGGTGAGCCTGCTTCCCTATTTCGAACAAAATGCCCTGTATTCGGAATGGGATTTCGGAAAGCCTTTGACAGAGGCCCCGAACACTGAGTTGCGCAAGAAGACTCCAGATGTCTGGCGATGTCCATCGATGATCTTGCCCGACATGAATGGCGAGCGAAAGGGCTTCTCAAGTTACGCTTTTTCGACCGGTAGTGAATACTACCGAAAATCGATCAACAATGGTGCGATGGTCGACTGGATGAATCAGCTCTACTGGGAGCGGGGCGAAGAACAGTCGTCGACATCGATAGGCGAACTGACAATTCTCGACGGCTCGTCCAACACGATTCTCGCCGGTGAGCTGGGCTTCGGAATCAAGGACCTAGTACCCAATGGCGGATTTACACAGTGGGCCCAAGGTTATCCCTATCATTCGGCTGCTTCCATGGCCGGAACGTTCAATGCAAAGAATGGGAAATTTGATTTCCGCTCGTGGGAAACATTTCGTGGACCGCATCCCGGTTCCGTATTGGTTGTGATGTCAGATGCATCCGTAGACAGTATTTCCGATGCGACGGATTCCATCCTGCTTGACCATCTGGCCTCACGCAACGACGGGCAAGTCCTCGCACTCAATCCATGAGTACAAATCTCTCAGTACTGATTGTTTTTTGCGTTGGGCTAACCGCTTTATCCGGTTGCGGTCAGCAGTCGCCGATTGGGCTGAGGGTAAAGGGGACAGTTACGGCAGACAATGCGTTGTTAACCGAAGGCTTGATCACGTTCATTCCAGTAGCTGAAACATCTGGCCAGAAGTGCTCCGTTCAAATTCTAGATGGGAAGTACGCCTTCGAACCTGCGCAAGGCCTGATGCTCGGTGAATATCGAGTCGAAGTAATGGGTTTACCGCCGGGAATTAAAGCCATGGCTGAAGGAAAAGCACCATCTCATTCACCATCAACCTATCGTGAGATCGCTTCAGCCTTCAACGAAAAAAGCACTCTTAAAATCACGCTTCAAGCCACCGGTGAAAACACGGCTGACTTCGCAGTGAAATATGGTAAGTAGGATTTAACTTGTATCCCGAGCTCTAGGAGTTTTTGATGAATTTTAGGAATTGGTTTTCAAAGTACGAGCTCGCGATCGCCGCGACTCTCGCCCTCGTATCGAATGCGCAAGCGCATTTTCCTTGGTTGTCTCTCGATGGAGATAATCATGTTATTCAGTATTTCGGTGAGACGGTTGCTCAACGCGACTACAAACTGCCGGAAAAGATTGCGACCGCTGAAGTCTATGCGATTGATTCAGATGGAACGGCCAAGTTGATTTCCATGGAGAGCATCGAAGGAGACGGCTTCGTCGGTCGAAAATCAAAAGGGTCGGTAGCGTCCAAGCAGCGAATCCAATCCAACGTGACCTATGGTATCCACGGTGGTTCCAGGCTCGACTACTACTCATTGCACATTCCGGGAAAGCTTCCAAAAGCATTTGACGACATCAAGCCTTCCTCATCGCCTGCCAGGCTTCAGTGTTTCGGGATCGACTCAGAGACGGGTGTGAAGGTTCGTGTTCTTTGGGATAGCAAACCTCTTTCAGAAACAGAGGTCAAGCTTTTCAACGAGCAAGGTAGTGAGACGACGTCAAAAAAGACGAATGCTCAGGGCGAAGTTGAGTTCTCAGATGTTCAGGTCGAAGATGGCTTGAATGCTGCCCTCGTTGGAGTTGTTCAAAAGGATGAGGAGGGACAAATCGGCGATCGCAAGTACAAATCGGCGTCGCACTACCTGACCATGACATTTCGCGATCCCGAAGGTCCCCAATTACCTGCAAAAGCCAAGAATACCGTTAGTCGATCGTCCATACCGACCCTTCCATTGCAGCCAGCCGAACGATCGGATGCAGCATCAGCTCAACCCCCGTTGCATTCGGATCTACCGCTACCGTTGACAAGCTTTGGAGCCGTCCGTCACGGCAACTCGATTTTTGTCTACGGCGGGCATGCCGGTGAAGCTCATCACTATTCCACTCAAGAACAATCCGATTCGTTGTTTGCGCTAGATTTAGAAAATCGTAACGCTGAATGGGTAAAGCTATCGAAAGGGCGTCGTTTGCAAGGCCTCGGTCTGGTTGCCTACGGTGATAAGATCATTCGTGTAGGTGGCTTCGAAGCGATGAATGGTCTCGATGACGACCATGATTTACGATCAACCAGCGAAGTAATGGCCTTTGATCTGAAAACGAAGGCTTGGACGAAACTTCCCGACTTGCCCGAGCCACGTTCTTCGCATGATGCGATTGTTGTTGGGGACCGACTCTATGTGGTCGGTGGCTGGACTCTTCATGGAACAGACACTGCATGGTTGTCGACGGCTTGGTCGATTCAATTGCCTGCCGAGGGGAAGACCTGGGAAGCATTGCCTACCCCGACGTTTACGCGGCGCGCCCTGGCGTTGGCTGCGACACAAAATCAAATTTTTGCCTTAGGGGGGATGAATGAAAAAGGGGGGCCAACCACAGAGGTCGCACTCTTCGATATCGGAAGCCGCGAATGGAAGCCGGCTCCTGCGATGCAAGGAAAACCGATGAATGGCTTTGGAGTGGCAGCTTGGAATCAAGGCGATTCAATCATCGCGACAACCTCTGAGGGAGACGTTCAGGAATTGAAGGCCCAAGCCACCAACTGGGAGATCGTCGGCAAAGTCCATGCACCACGTTTCTTTCATCGCTTGCTCCCCTATAGCGAAGGGAAACTGGTTGCACTCGGAGGGGTCAACATGCATCAGCAAATCAAGCTTCCCAATCTCGAAATCGTTTCCGTGCGATGATAAGGCTATGCAGGGGACAAACGTGGCCTTCAGGATTCATTTTATTTCTCGATGGCTCGTATACGAACAAACCGTCGAGTTCGAATGCTCCGCACGCTTTACTCGTCGCCGAAAGAAGAAAATCGCACACACTTTCGATTTCCACGATGATGACGAATCAAGTCCATTTGTTTCAGCCACACCGACTCACATAGTTTCTTCAACGTGTTGGAAAAGGCGTATTTTTGAATCGAAGACCAACTTTCTAGCTCGCTCCGGTCACCCAAGCCGGCGTGCGCCGACCGGAGCGTCGAAACTTCGTCGAAAAGAAAGCTCCGGCGTTGCCTGAATTGCCTCGGCATCAGGCGTTGCTACGGCGGTGCGGTCCCTCGCTAACTGCGATTATGGTCCGTCCAAGTCACGGGCGTTGAGATACTCGATGCGGCCTCAACTCTGCATTTCCTTCGACGTCCATGGACTCGGCCCGGTAGCGGCCATCGGCGGGCGAACCAATTGTAATCATCCAATCGGCAACGCCTGCATACTGGGCTGTGATTTCCGCAAATTGACCGTTGACAGAAACAGAACGTATCTCGCCATTGTCATGCGCGACCCCTCGTACGATTCGTCGTGGTCCATCATGCTCGATACTGGTAATGAATGTCGCAGGCGGCAGGTCATCGATCGGAGAAAGAAGTTCGGGGAAGCGAAGTCCATTGATCGTCGCGGCCCGTGCTTCTGGACCTGTCCATTCGTCGATGTCGCGGTAGGTGGCATCCTTGGCAACTCCAGGAATCTTTACACTCACTACATGTGTCAGGATGCCGCGCGTGGGACTCCCGTGAAAATAATAGTTGATCGGGTTGTCTATTCGCTTCGTAGTCGGGCCACCACCGAAATCGACAACACCTCCCTCGCGCGACTGACAATTCTGATGAGTGACTCCGCGAAAATGGCCGGCGATGCCTGGTTTTGGCCCGACCGTCGTAAGCTGAATGAGCGGATCGCGTCCGAGGCGGCAATTTTCCAAACTAAGGCGATCGTACGTAAAGTCGCCGTAGGGAACGCTCTGTTCGTCGTGACCGCCGTTAAGCGGTTCCGCACTAATATTACGAAACACGAGATCGCGATAAACGTGTGCGTCGTAGTCCGGATGATAAATTCCAAAGGTTGCGTTTTCTATGCGTAGGCCATCGAGCAGAAAGAACTGGATGTTTGGCCGTATCGCGTATCGCGTCTCCCAAGCCCGCAAGTTCCTCGCGATGAACGGATGCTCGCGATCGCCATGCACGGTTCCATGCACTTCGTCACCGAAACGAAAACTGAAGAGACCATCGCTATGCGACTCATTGTCCTCAAAACGGAGAAACGGTATGGTGCGTACATCACGCATGACATCCGCG
>JANMGH010000070.1:0-20674 GCA_031374515.1 Pirellula sp.
ATATCCGTTTCGTTCAATCCATAGGAACCTGCTGACCGGAGAGCCGTATGCGGGAGAACCGCTCGTCCGGTTCGGAGGGAGGGGAGCCGCAACTCAATGCGGCTTGCCTACCCCTATCTTTGACTTTTGTCGGCTGTGTCCTTATCCGCACCTAGCCTGTAGGTCACATTTGCCCAGAGCGACTAATCTGCTGCTCCCGCCGCTTCGCGAGTCAAACTTCGCCTAGTCGCACCCAGGAGGTGCAACCTACTTTGGGTTGTGCTATCTTAACTTTTATGAGCGAACCATCTGCGACATCCAATTCACCTGAAATCCCCACGCTCTCAACCTCGTTTTTGGGCAAAACACAGTGCATGGATCCAGCTAGCTGGAGCAGGTTGGTTATGACGTTTGCACCGATCGTATATCGATGGTGCCGTCGCTCGGGGATTCGCGAGGCCGACGCACCAGATGTCGTTCAAGACGTTTTCGCGACGGTTGCACGCGGTATTGTGGGCTTTGAGCGAAGGAAAGAACACGGAAGCTTTCGAGCTTGGTTAGCCACGATCACAAGAAGCCGTGTTCGCGATTTTTTGCGAAAGGACTCTCGGCATCATACGGCCGAGGGTGGAACCGCCGCCCTCGAGCAATTGCAGAATATTCCAGATGAACTCGATTCGACTATTTGCCCTGAGGATATTGAATCTCCGCTAGCAAAGAGGGTTCTAGAATGCGCACGCGCGGAGTTTGAAGACGTCACATGGCAAGCGTTTTGGCTGACCACTATCGACAACCTATCCTCGTCCGTTGTTGCAGAGCGACTTCATCTTTCACTGGCAAGTGTTTATCAAGCGAGAACGCGTGTGTTGCGAAAACTACGACAAAGGATGTCTGAATTACAGGAGTGATCAGCTGTTGGGGATGGCAATACCTTTTGCTTCTGTGCTGACTTCCAAATTCGGCGACTTTGGCTGCTCGGCATAACCGTAGTCGCCAGAGGTTTCGGGAGAGCGTCCGAGACGTTGACCGTCAACCGCTATCGACCAGAACTTAAACAAGCCATCTGACCAAAGAACTGTACATTGCGACTCCCGCACTCAGCCTAATCGGACCGAGCGGTTAATCGTTAGCGGTCGAAGATCTTCTTGATCGCATAAACAGTAGCTGCGCGACCTGCACGAGCGATAGAGGTGGTCAAGGGGATTTCCTTGGGGCAAACCGCAACACAGTTTTGTGCATTTCCGCAGTCTTGAACGCCGCCCGCTGATGTCAAAGCTTCCATTCGGTCATTCGCCAAATTTTTTCCGACCGGGTGCGAATTGAATAACATTGCTTGCGAAATCGCATGAGCTCCAACAAACCCTTGATCGAACGAAGCGTTTTTGCGTGTTGCATATTCTGCTTCGCTTTCGCCGGGCTGCCGTTGAATCTCGATCTTGGTGAATTGAGGGCAGGCATCCAGGCAACAGCCACAACTCATACACTGGCTCAATGGATAGTTCTGTTCTTGTTCGTCGCGTGAGATTCTAGGACCGGGACCCATATCGTAATAACCGTCGACAGGGACCCAGGCTTTTACTCGCTCTAAAGACCGAAACAGTCTTGAGCGGTCCACTGCCAAATCTCTCACCACCGGAAACTTGCTCATCGGTCGCAATTCTATCTCGTTGGCGTCGTCCTCTAAAAGTCGGTCGACCAACGCGCTGCAACTTTGGCGCACGCGTCCGTTAATCACCATAGTGCAGGAGCCGCAAACTTCTTCGAGGCACCCGCAATCCCAGGCTACGGGAGCAACCTTTTTTCCTTCGCTCGTTTTTGCTTGTGCAGCGACTTTTTGCAATACGCTTATGACGTTCATATCCGGTTCATAGGCCACTTGATGCCTCTCCCAATATCCCGGTAGCCCTGGTCCATCTTGTCTTAAGATTCGGACGTTTATTTTCGATGGCCGTCGTTTGCTAGAACCTTCGTTACCTGATGCAGTCATGAGAGCGATATAAATTGAGTTGATGTATTGGATGGGTTAAACGGAAAGCAGTCTAAATGGATCTGTCCTAACTGGCTCCGGCCAATTGTTTCTTTCCGGTTTCGGAGTTCTTGGGTGTCTGAGAGGCCGTGCGTTCCTTCCAAACTTGTTCGATCACTTCGGCACCTACAAGGCCATACAAGCGAGGGCGAGGTGCTAAGAGGCGGGTGTCAATATCCTCATAGGAAACGTCAGGCTCGCTCCCATTCCAATCGCAGATAGTTGATTTCAAAAACTTCTTGTTGTTGTCTTCAAAGGCATCGCACCACTTTTCCGCTTCAGCGCGTTTAGCGACTGGCTCGGTTGCGCTCAAACTGGGCATGCTAAATGCGGGCTTGTAGTGTGCTCCGCGACTCTCGTCCCGCTGCAACGCTCCGCGTAGGATGCATTTTGCAACTGGGAACATGTCTTGAACAGCTTTGGTAAAGATAACATTTTGATTCGTCCAGCTGCCTGTGTCGGATAGTCCACACTTGGCCGCACGATCGCTGAGTTCACAAACTTTCGCGTAGGAATCGGTCAATTGATGATTGTCTCGAACAACTGTTGCAGCGCGCGTCATGACGTCACCCAGTTCTTGATGAATCAAGTATGGGTTTTCATCACCGGAGGTATTTGCAAGCAGTTTCTTGTGGCGAGTTTCTTGGGCCGCGAGCGCTTTCTCGTAAATGCTCTTTGGTAAATCGCTTGCCGATTTGTTCCCCTTGATCCAATTGGCAATCCCCGGCCCCATGAACAGGCCGCTGAAGATGCAACTCAAAAGTGAATTGGCACCAAGGCGATTTGCCCCGTGGTACTGATAGTCACACTCGCCAATTGCATAGAGTCCGGGCACACTCGTCGACTGATTTTTGGGTGAACCTGGCAACAAACCACCATCTGCATTCGCTTCGTAATCCACCCAAAGTCCACCCATGCTGTAATGAACCGCTGGAAATATTTTCATCGGCTCTTCGCGAGGATCGACTCCTTGAAACTTTTCATAGATCTCAAGAATGCCACCGAGCTTTCGATCCAACTCTGCTCGAGAGATATGGGTCAGGTCCAAGTAGACGCTCATGCGAGTTGGATCAACCGAAAGTCCTTCGTTGACACAGATATTAAAAATCTCTCGCGTCGCGATATCTCTTGGGACCAAATTTCCGTACTTTGGAAATCGCTCTTCGAGGAAGTAATACCGTTCTTTTTCTGGAATTTCTTTTGGGTAACGGGAATCGTTCGGCATGCGTGGTACCCATACTCGACCACCTTCCCCTCGCGCCGACTCACTCATCAACCTAAGCTTGTCAGCACCCGGAATCGCCGTCGGATGAACCTGGATGAACTCAGGATTTCCCATCTTCGCGCCGTTCTGAAAACATCGGCTGGCCGCGCTACCTGTACAGAACACCGACATGGTGGACCTGCCGTAAATGAGACCATTGCCGCCTGTGGCTACAACAACAGCGTCAGCTTGAAATGCGCGGATTTGCATTGTCACCATGTCCTGGGCGGTCGCACCAACGCAGCGGCCGTTCTCATCTAAGATCGGCCCGAGGAAATCCCAGAACTCATATTTTTTCACTAGTCCTTCGCTTTCGCGACGTCGTACTTGTTCATCGAGGGCATAGAGCAATTGCTGTCCTGTTGTCGCGCCCGCAAAGGCTGTTCGCTTGTAAAGCGTGCCACCGAATCGCCGTCGGTCGATGAATCCTTCTGGCGTTCGATTGAAAGTGACTCCAAGGCGATCCATCAAATCGATCACTTTGGGAGCCCAATAAGCCATTTCCTTGACCGGCGGTTGGTTTTGCAGAAAGTCACCACCGTAAATGGTATCGTCAAAGTGCTTCCACTCATCGTCGCCGTCCTGGCGTGTCATATCGCTAACGCTGTTTATCCCGCCTTGAGCGCAGACGCTATGCGATCTCTTGACCGGAGTGAGACTCAATAGATCGACTGCAATTCCCAATTCGGCAAGCTTCATGGTCGCTGACAAACCAGCCAATCCACCACCTACCACCAAAACTCGATTACTACCCATCTGGTTTTACCAATCGCAATATGCGTGTTCAGTTACGTTTAGGTCAATTTGTACAGTAGTTTTAGTCTGCTGCACGAATATCTTTTTGATGACAAATTATAGACCGACATCAAGTTTGAAAACTAACGTCGATCTCGGATGCAAGCTATTTCACGGGCTCAGGCTTTGGCTCCTCGCGCTCTGGCTGTTTCGAGCGTTTGTGTTCGTCAGGCGTGATCGTGTGGGCTTGGATGCGAGCGTCATGCATTTCGTTTTCGATGATTGCCGCTTTGACCTTGTCGGTAGATTTGGCGGCAACGAGCGAACTTAACCCTGCCGCTCCAATAAATAGCCCAAAGAGGGTGCATACAATGCTCGCCCGGTATTGTGACTTGGGAGTAAGCCAAACGCCCCATGTGATTCCCGCCGTCCAAATCCCATTGGCCAAATGGAAGGTGCATGCCAAAACTCCGACAGTGTAAAAAATGGTCCAAGCGACACCAGCCAATGCGGTCGGGCCAGCTAATGCGTTCAACAAGGAGCTCGCCGCGTTGTAGGGACGAAACTTTGCCATCCCGAGTGGTTCGGCGATGTTCTTGAGCCACCATTCGTTTTGAAACCATCCGTGAAGATGGAAAACGTGTGTAAAGATAAAGACGATAGCGATATACGCAGTGATACGTTGCCAGGTGTATCTACGATTGCCGGATAAACGATACTGCTGCAGATTGGCCTTGCCATTCCTAGAAATCCACACCCCCACTACAGCGTGGAAGATGATGGGAAGAAAAATAAAGGACCATTCGATCAGCGGGAGCAGCGGCAAGCTGTGGATAGTGAAAACGTTGTTTTGAAAGACTGATGCACCGCCGATTAAGCTTGCGTTGGTAAGCAAGTGGACGCACATATAGGCGCCCACCGGGACTAACCCGCTCAGCGAGTGCAATCGTCGAATCAAAAAATCGTGACGGAGCAGGAAGGACTGAACTGGGGCCGAAGTTGCTGGCGAACTCATACAAAATTTCTTGATCGGTCGGCGAATGAAATCGGGTTGTCGCGACGAAGCGTTTTTTGCCACACCCTAATAGACTGTAGAAGATAGCCCAGTTTTAACTCGGAACCAAGGGCTATCGCGAGGGCAGATTTTCTTCTAATGGAACGGTCAATCCGAAATGACTCGATCCTTCTGGCGAGAAGCCGGTACAACCGTTAAAACACTCAGAATCGGCTTCATCGAACGATTTCGAACGATTCGCGGGGGAGCTCGCCGTACAAGCCAAATGCCAGACGCTCCACGAAATACTGGGTCGTTTATCTGGTAGCGTGCAATCATGTCAAAATTTCCGCTTTCGTTGACAGTCGAGATTTTGCCGAACTATACTCATTTGCTGGTGGAAATCAGTCTCCTTTCGCCCGAGAAAAACGTTCGTCCTGAGTCCCGGGACGGGTTTTCTTGCTCGCTCACCCAGTCGCTTCATTACCAGCGGATGCCAAATGACACTCCTCGGCAAAATCTTCACACTATTGGTTTTACTCCTCAGTCTTGCCTTCTTTATTGTTTCGTTGATAGCGAATTCTTCGCACATCGATCACAAGAAGAAAGTTTCCACGTACCAAGCACAAGTAAAAGTGCTGGAAACCACAGTTGACCAACTCAAGAAGTACACTGAGCAATTGAAAACATCGTTAGCGCAAGAGCAATTGTCACGCAAAACGGCATTAGCCGAACTCCAAACGCAACTCACGACCGCGCGAGAGCAACTGGCCCAAGCGAACACCGACTTGACCGGAAAAGCGGCGACACTCACGATTCAAACGCAAAAACTATCGGAGACCATCGATCGAGTGGCAAGTCTCAACAAACAAAACGATACGCTTAAGATCGAAATCGACAAGATTATTACGGATCGCAACGAACAACGAAAGCGCGTGATATCTCTTCAGGACAACCTCAACAGTCTTAAAAGCGTTGAAGTCGACCTCCTCGCACAAAAGAAACAATTGCAAGATGATCTGACGACTTTCCAAGCACAGGCGGAAACTTTTGGACGGGCGCTGGAAAAAGCTGGTATTAAAGATTTCGAAGACGTGCCCCCAGCAGATCTTAAAGGGGTCGTATTGGCTATCGATGGAAACCAACAAGTAGTGATTTCGGTCGGTCGCGATGATGGACTGCGAGTTGGTCATAAACTCGAAGTTTATCGTTCGGGACAATATTTAGGGCAAATCGGAATCACCACCATCAAGGACGATCAAGCCATTGGAAAGATCCTGATCCGAAAGGGATATATCCAGAAAGACGACAAAGTCGCTGCCAAGATCAATTAGTGGCCGCTCCGTTGTTCCTCGTACCGAATTCTCATCCAGCTCCAGTATCGATTGAAAAAGCATGGCAGCCGCGAAACACCAAATTTCCATTTACACCATGATGATGATCCTCTCGGCCATTTTCATGTTTCTCGCCTGTGTATTCATGGGAATCGAGTGGTCCCGATACGGGGGTTAGTTTGTCCGACTGCTCGTCCTTTTATGGCACTTGCAAAACGTGCATCCGGTTGGGGCATGCAAGTGCATTCCAATCGCGATTTCCAACCTGAGGATTGGTTTGCGACGGGCTACATGCATCGCGAGATGGTGAGTCGGCACACTGCGCAGGCAAATCGATACAACTTCTAATTTTCTGGAACTGGCATTGCGCCGTTTCGTCTATTCTCGCAGTCCGAATTTCCTTGGCGAACACGTTATGAGCACAATCATGCGCACTTTTCATGGTTCGATTGGTTTCCTCTTTTGCTTTGCGATAGCCACCTGGTCGGGATTACGCATAGGTATGACACAGGAAATTGGTTTTAGCGAGCGATTTGCGTTGGCGCAAGATCGCGATGCTGTCCTACGAGAATTAATCCCTGGCACCGACCCCCATTTCTATTACCATTGCCTGCACTGCCAAACAGTTGGGAAAGTCGCCGAAGCACGCGCTTTTTTGGATGCTTGGATTGCGAAGTCCGGCTTAAACGAACAGACCAAGCGAATGCAGACACGGCAGTTCCTCCTCGAATACAGATCGAATTCGCAAGCAACATTTGATTATCTGCGATCCGAGTTTGGAATAAACGTCGACCATTCGGCTCCACGAAAAAACGAAGCATCTGAACTCCAACTCAAACTCGATCCCAACGTTCTCGACTGGAACACGATTCTCCGATCCCATTCGAGCAATCCTTCCGCCGTCGAGCACGTTGCTCTTGCGCATCTTGCTCCGTACCTCGATCAGCCTGCAACGATTCGATCCTGGCTCGAGCGCATCGATCGTGTGGATTGCCCTGGATTGCTGGAAATAGTCGAGCGAGAACTTGCACTACCGGATTCTCGCGGCTTTGGATGGGCAGCCATTCACAATTTGTTGACGGCGCAACAATTGTTGGATTTGCAAAAGCGAGTTCCAAAATTGATCGAGTCCAACGCCTTTGTTCAAGCGAGATTGCGTCGAATACGTCCCAACGACGATGCCTCCATTGAGGATCGCGAAGTGCTGCGTGACCATCTGACTGCGCTGGAGGCTTTTGTCGCCGGTCTCCCGGAATCGCAAAATAGCCTCACCGCTAGCGTACTGTACAACAGGCTTCTGTTCGACGAACGCGATGGCAACATGGATCGCGAACGCTTCCTGCGATATGTCAAACTTCCAAAAAACCGCCCCTATCTCAACCAGGAATACGTAGCTCGTCAGAATCGTCGTCCTCAAGTCAACTTGGGAGCCAATTACAAAGGCGAAACCCTGCTTGACCCTATTGGCGATGATACGACACTGGTCTACCGCTATCTGGAACACTTTTTCAAGACCGACAATAGCATCGATGCCTTTTCGTCCATCCTCGATCGCGACTATTTAAAAAAGGTCTTTGCTTCGACAAAGATTCTCTACGGGATAGGCGATCCCAAGATCTACTATGCACAGCTTTCCCCCGACGAGCAACGCGAACTGCAATCCCGAGTTGAGCTCAAATTTACCCTGAACAACCCTACTTATTACCGTCCTAGCGACACAGTTCGGTTGACGTTAGACCTGAAAAATATCCCTGAATTGTTGGTGAAAGTATACCGCCTCAACGCACGCAACATTCTGATGCAGAGAAAACAGCCTATTGCAACGGACCTCGATCTCGACGGTTTGGTCGCAAATGTTGAAAAACGCATCGCCTATGCTCAGTCCGCCGAGTTGCGACACCGCGAGGTGCTTGAAATGCCCGAACTAGTTGGCGGGGGCGTATGGGTGGTCGATGTGCTTGCTGGCGGACAACGCAGTCGCACCCTCATTCATAAAGGGCACCTGCAGGCTATGCAACGCATGACGGATGCTGGCGACGCGATACGCATTTTCGATGCAGACGGAAAACACGTCCCCACAGCCAAGGTTTTATTCGGAGCACGGGAGTTCGGTCCAGATGGTCAAGGCGACATCGTTATTCCGTTCGGTGAACAGACAACAACGGATTCACTGATCCTTTTTGATGGCTCTGTTGCGTCGGTGCAACAGTTTGTTCACAACGGCGAAAACTATGAACTGCAAGCTGGATTTCTGCTGCCTCCACAATCTCTCCTGGCTAGCTCGCGAGCGACGGTCGCTGTTCGCTCAAACCTGCTGTGCAATGGTCAACTTATTTCACTCGCTCAGCTAGAGAAACCTATTCTTACGATAACTTCGACGGACTTGGACGGGATCTCGGCCACTCAAACCATCCCTGATCTCAAGCTCGCCGATAACAATGAGTGGACTCATACCTTTTTAGTTCCGCAACGACTTGCCTCCATCGTAATGACGTTGAGCGGGCAGGTGCTCAAGCTGAGTAGCGAAACTCGAATGACTGTTTCCGCTTCGCATACCGTGGTGCTGAACAGCATGGCCAAAACACCGCAGACACGCGACTTTTATCTAACGCAGACGGACACAGGCAATCTGCTCGAAGTGCGAGGTCGCAATGGTGAACCTGCATCGCGAATTGCGGTCCAATTAGAATTTAAATTGTTTGGTCTGATACCTACTAAGAGTGTAAGACTCGCGACCAATGAAGAGGGACTGATCGACCTTGGTATGCTACCCAACGTCGAACGATTCAAGGCGTCCGCAGATGCGATCAGTGCTCGGGAATTCGAGTTGCTTACAGCGGTTCCGAATTGGCCAGCCAATTATCATGTGCTTTCTGGAAAGCCGATCGAGGCGGTTTGGAACGCGGTGGATCGACCTGATCCAGTCCCACAGAAAATCGGTCCGAATGCAAAAATTTTCCCCCGAATTAGTCTCGTCGAATTTCGGTCGGGTATTGTCTACGCAGACCACTCAAACAAAGTACTTGTTGAGAATGGATTAGTTAAGGTCAATGGACTGGAACCAGGATCGTATCGAATCACGGACTATCATTCTGGTCAGTCCATGCAAATCAGAGTTGTTCAAGGAGAGAAACAAGGGGACATGCTGGTAAGCCAGGCGAGGTTACTTGAAACCAATCGTACCCGAACGGTCCATGTTAAAAATATCAAGTTAACGGAAGAAAAACTGCAAGTTCAACTTGGTAATCAAGACAAATTCACTCGCTTGCACATCGTTGCGAATGCGTTTGAGGCAAAACCGTATTACGGTACAAGCTTGCCCGCGCCCACATTTCCTATGGCGGCCGCCGCACGCATGCGTATCCCGAGTTTTTACCTCAACTCTCTCAAGCTGGACGAAGAATACCAATACGTCTTGCAGAGACAATTTCTGTCGAAGTACATAGGGAACCTTCTGCCACAGCCCAGCGTTATACTCAATCCATGGGAGCTTGCTGTTACGCAGAATGCTAGCCAGTCAGCTGCGGCAGGAGACCCGATATCCGGCATGGCGCCTGGGGCCCCGGTGCCTGGAATTGCTCTAAAATCGAGACTCGAAAAACAACTCGAGCCATTCGATGGAGCCCCCGAATACGAGTTCCTAAAGCGAGGGTCTGTGTTGCTGACCAACGGCAGGTGCGACGACGATGGTTTGTTGTCCGTTGATCGCAACGCCTTTGCCGGCTTGACTAGCATCACTGTCATTGTCGTTCATCCGAGCGGCTCGACTTATAGAACGATCCATCTTCCGCTTATTAAGGCGCGTGAAGTCAACGACCGACGCTTAGCTAAGGCATTCTCTGCAACGGATCGATTGGCTGAAATTGAAAGTGTTAGAATCCTGCCAAAATCGGACAAGATCGACCTTGGTGATGCTGCTTCGACACGAGTCAAGATCTATAGTTCGATACCAGACGTGTTCCAGCTTTATCGCACGCTGCAGAAAAACCGACCTGAATTCAGTCAGTTTGAGTGTTTGACTCGTTGGCCCTCTCTCGCGGAAGAACAAAAGGAAAGGCACTACTCCGATCTCGCTTGTCACGAAATGAACTTGTTTCTTTTAGTGCACGATCCCAAGTTCTTTGATCGCGTTATCAGGCCGTATCTGGCGAACAAGATGCAGAAGCAGTTCATGGACGACTTCGTACTGGGATCGGACGTCGCGAAATACGTGCAACCTTGGAGGTTAGCACAACTCAATGCGGTCGAACGCGTACTATTGGCCAAGCGAATCGCATCGCAATCCAGTAGCACCAAACGTTGGATGGGGGACTTGGTCTTCTCCCTTCCTGTCAATTCCGCCGAGCAATCCGCGTTGTTCGAGACGGGATTGATGAGCTTAATACTTACTGACTCAGGCTTGATGGACGCAGCAGGCCATTCCGACGCGCGGGGCGAAATCTCTGATTCCTTGAGCTTTAGTTTCAATAAGCCCGCGGAAGCATTTTTTGAGTCAGAAAGCCTTCTAAAACAGACACTTTCCGATTTGGACGGGAAGGAAACAAGCGGAATGAGTCTAAGTCGAGCTTTGTCATCGAAAAGAGGAACTGCTTTGGGCTTGGAGAAAGCAAAAAGGCTCTATCAATCTCTCGAGTCGACTCGCAAATGGGCAGAGAGCAATTACTACAGATTGCCATTGGCAAGTCAATCCGCTGAGTTGGTCCGACCGAATGCATTCTGGCTCGACTACCTGAATCATCTAGGCGACGGGCCCTTCTTGACCAAGCATATCGAGTTAACGTCGAGCAATTTCCATGAAGCTATCCTAGCGCTGGCCGTTATTGGATTGCCATTGGAAGCCAAACCAGCCGTCTTAAGCGTCGAACAGGGCCGATTGCTGGCGGCGACAAGCAATGAGTCTGTCGTCTTCGTTCAAGGCTTGGAAAGGATGGAGCAAAGTGCGGACCCCGCAACGATTCTAACCAGCCAAA
This sequence comes from Pirellula sp., assembly GCA_031374515.1. GTDB lineage: Bacteria > Planctomycetota > Planctomycetia > Pirellulales > Pirellulaceae > JBKCUI01. The sequence goes on from JANMGH010000070.1 coordinate 11,303, forward strand.
GCATCTTCTTAGCAAGCGAAAAAGGCGAAGATGCGAAACCGGTTCAAAACCAATCGCTGATTAAAGGTGAAGTCTACCGACTGCGAGTCGTGCTTACCAACCCGAGCGCTTCGATCGTCCGCGTGAACGTATTGCAACAGATACCACAAGGTGCCATCGCATTGGAAAACGCGAAAGTCGTGAGCGGGCGCAAATTGGACCTTGCACCGTTTGCTACACAAGAACTCAGCACCAAATTCTATTTCCCACAGTCTGGATTATTCGAGCACTTCGGTAGCCAAATTGCGATTGGCGACAAAATAGCCATCACTGTCCCATCGACGAGCCTCAAAGTTCTAGATAATCCCGATTCCGTCGATGAATCCTCATGGTCGTATGTAGCGTCCTGGGGTACAGACGAACAGGTGCTTGCTTATCTGAAAAAGGCTAACCTTTTCAAAACCAACCTCGATTCGATTGCTTGGAGGATGGCTAACAAAAACTTCTTCGAGAACTGCTTGTCTCGCCTCAGCGAGTATGGAATTTTCAATCCAGCGCTTTGGGCGTATGCGATTAAACATAATGATGCACCTAGGTTGCGCGAATTGTTGGAAAGCCATACAGAAATTGTGCGAAGAGTCAGCCCCAGTTTCGATAGCGACATCATGAAAGTGGAGCCGGTAGATCGATTGACGTTCGAGCATTTGGATTTCCGACCCATGATTATGGCCCGAACGCATCAACTTGGCCCCAAACGGGTCATTCTCAACGATGGCCTGTCCGTTCAATATGCACAGATGATGGCGGTGATTTCGCACCAAAAGGAAATCGACTCGGAGCAGCGACTTGCGCTCGTCTACTACATGATTTTGCAGAATAGAACCGAAGAAGCGATTTCCCATTTGCATCAAATTGATTCCACGAGAATCCAGAGCAAATTACAGCACGATTACTTTGCAGCCTACTTGGACATGACACAAGGAAAGTACGATGAAGCGGATGCTCGATCGCAAAAATATATTGCATATCCAAATCCGCGTTGGCGAGATTGGTTTAGCCAAGTGCGGTCCCAAGTTGCCGAGCGGAAGGCGATTCAAGCCGGGTTGTCTGTTGACGTCGCCAAGACAGACGACTGGAAAACCAACCCGCAAAACCGACTGCTTGCGGGGGCGAGAGAACAGCAGAACCTCAGCGAATCTGCCAGTCTGCCTATATTGGATTTGTTCCAGGATGCGGACAAGATTGTCCTTCGTCATCGAAACCTTGAAAACATTGAGGTGAAATTCTATTTGATGGACATTGAGTTACTCTTCAGTCGTAACCCTTTCGCACAGCATGAAGGTGGGCGTCTAAGCATGACTGAGCCAAACTTGGTGGATGCATTCAAAACTGAAAAGTCGGCTGTCGCGACCGGAGTAAATTTGGTGATTCCGGACAAACTCAAAAACAAGAACGTGATGATAGAAGTAACCGGCGGTGGACTCACGCGAAACCTTATTTTGTATGCGAATTCCCTAGTGGTGAATCACTCGCCGAATTTGGGGCGACTGCAAGTGCTATCCAAACAAGGTCTACAACCGCTTGAAGGCGCATACATAAAAGTCTATTCTCGTGACACTTCCGGGAAGGTTAATTTTTACAAGGACGGATATACCGACTTGAGAGGGCAATTTGACTACACATCGTTGAGCACCAATGATTTGGACTCAACACAACGTTTTTCAATTCTAGTACTTCATCCTGAGCACGGCACAATCGTCCGTGAGTCGGAGCCGCCCAAACGTTAATGGTTCAGCCCATATGCCGTTCGGCTGCTGGCGATCAGAGCCATCGACGTCAGCGGTTACACAAAGTACAATCGTGGGGCGAGTGAATAGTGAATTAACCTCCATAAAAGTTCTTTGAAATGACAAAAATCACCTCCTCCGCGAGGCTGGCGCCCGAGCTGCTAGCCCCGGCAGGAAACTGGGAATGTATCCACGCAGCGATCGAGAACGGAGCCGATGCCGTCTATTTCGGTTTGGAATCGGGATTTAACGCGAGAGCTCGTGCAGTCAACTTCTCGCTGGACGATTTGCCGAGCCTCATGCAGTTGCTCCATCGACGTGGGCTCGTTGGATTTGTAACGCTCAATACACTCATCTTCACCGACGAGCTCGCGCAATTCGAACGGCACGTCGCCGACATAGCTGCAGCCGGGGTCGATGCTGTCCTGGTACAGGATCTGGGTGCGGTTCGGTTGATCCATGAGATTTGTCCCGAGCTAAGCGTTCATGCTAGTACACAAATGACAATGGTTTCAGCGGAGACGATTCGAGCCATCGAGTCCTTGAACGTAGACCGCGTCGTATTGGCTAGAGAGCTATCCATCAATGAGATTCGTAAGATCACGGCTGCGACAACAATGCCAGTTGAGACGTTTGTCCATGGGGCCCTTTGTGTGTCGTACAGCGGCCAATGTCTTACTAGCGAGTCGCTTGGCGGCCGGAGCGCGAATCGCGGACAATGCGCGCAGGCCTGCCGACTCAACTACGATTTGATTTGCGATGGCCTTCACCGTGATTTGGGCGACAACCGATATTTGCTCTCTCCGCAGGATTTGGCTGGATACGCACATATCCCTGATCTGATCGATGCCGGCGTATGTTCACTGAAGATCGAAGGCCGATTAAAGACCCCCGAATACGTCGCCAATATCGTCGGCCACTACCGAAAAGCAATCGATGCAGTGATCGCTGGCAGAGAAGTCCATTGGTCTAGTGACGCCAAGCGAGAAATGGAAATGAGTTTTTCGAGAGGTTTTACTCCGGGATGGCTCGAGGGTTGCGATCACAAAAGACTTGTTCCAGGGATTACCAGTGCAAAACAAGGTGTAATGGTTGGCAATGTGGTTGCAATGCGAGGCGAGCGACTGCTTGTCGATCTTGAATTTCCGTTGATTAAAGGGGATGGAGTTGTACTGCAAGGGGATCGCCTATCCGGCAAGGAAATAGGGGGGAGAGTCTTTCAAGTGTTCGTTGACGGTGTTTCGACCGATCTGCCAGCCAAGGGCCGTGTAGAACTCGCGTTTCAAAATGGTTTGTTCCGTAACATTTCGGTGCAGTCGGGACAGGCTGTCTGGCAGACCGACTCTCCGCAGTTGAGCAAACGACTGCGAGCAAGTTATGCAGCGGAGCAGTTCGCAAGAAGAGTTCCTATAGACATTCAATTGTCGGCCGAAGTGGGTGTAGGAATCGATGCAGAAGTGGTTTGGCAAAGCTCTCCGGATTCAAACCACAGGATTCGGGTCAAGCTCGACCACATTCCGGCAGAAGCGAGAAAGCACGAGACAACGGAAGAAAACCTCCGGCAACAAATGGCTCGATTGGGGAACACCCCTTATGAATTGCACAATTTTAGTGCGAATCTTATGGGGAAGCCTATGATTCCGCTGAGTGTCCTGGGCGAGCTTCGTAAACGCATCGTTTCGGAGTTGGATGCAACCAGAACGGCAGTGCCATCGAGGACGATAGCAAGCCCAGGCGTAGCGGGAAAACTGCTGGCAGAAATGTCGAGGCAGCCTGTGATTGCAAAGGGAGCTGACCGACTGCATGTTTTGGCACGGTCGATGCAACAACTCAAGCAAGTTCTCGAGCATGGCCAAAAAACGGTTTACGTTGAGTTTCAAGACATTCGAGAGTATCGAGAAGCGGTTGCGATAGCCCGCGATCATGAAGCTGAGATATTCATCGCAACGCTCCGGATCCAGAAACCAGGAGAACAGGGACTTTTCAAAGCTTTAGCCAAGCACGGCGCCGATGGTTGGCTGGTACGCAATCTATCCGCTCTCGACTATGCGAGGGAACACGCGATTCCAGTGATTGGAGATTTCTCACTGAACGTGACCAATCCTCTGACTGCGGAGTGGTTGACGTCGCGAGGAGCCAAGCGGATCACTGCATCCTACGATTTGAATCGGGACCAATTAACGGAGTTGGTGCAAGCGGTCCCAAGCAGTTGGCTGGAAGTGGTTATACATCAGCACATGCCGATGTTTCATATGGAGCATTGCGTATTTTGCACCGTATTATCTCCTGGTACTAACAAGTCCAACTGTGGTCGCCCCTGTGACCATCACGAGGTCAAGCTTCGAGACAGACTTGGGGTCGAACATGTGTTGCACGCCGATATTGGCTGTCGAAATACACTTTATAACGGCCATGCCCAAAGCGGTGCCGAAGCGGTTCCCAAGCTCATTCGGTTAGGAATCGAACATTTTCGAATCGAGTTATTGAGGGATGCGCCGTCTATTGAAACGGCGCGAATAATAGGACTTTACAGTGACTTGCTTGCGGGGAAAATCGACGGACAATCGGTCTGGAAGTCGCTCAAAGCCGAGAACCGAGTCGGCGTGACCCGTGGTACGCTTGAGCAACCAAGGAATCCACTAGCAATCCTTTAATTTGTTTCGCCGACGCAGCACTGAGCAATTGTATTTACGAGCACTGACCTCCAAGCCAATACTAAGATCCCTTTTTAATACTGTTCAGATCACTCGGCTAATCCGGTTCAACGCTTAATTTTAACTCTCTAGCCAACTAAAATCCATTGAACGCAATAGACTTATTCGAAACGCTGAAAACGACAATCCACGCGAGTGGCGCGAAGGCAACTGCAAAGCTTCTAGTCGATGAAATGCGACGAGAAGCGAAGTACCCAGAGCTTTTCGAGGCATTGAAAATGCTGCACCGAATCGAATTAGGACTGCCGGCCGTACATACGGATCTTTCCGGTGCGCACGAACTTACCCAGCAAGAAGCTTTGTCAGTAGATGTACAAGATCAATTAGACAAGAAACTCATTAGCGCATGCAGCGAAGTGGGTACGGCGTTGATGCGACAGGGGAATCTGCAAGAAGGCTGGATGTATATGCGCGCCGTCGGAGACCGACAAGCGACTGCGGATGCGATGCGAGAAGTGCCGGTAACTCAAGACAATCTGGACACCGTACTTGGTTTGCTAGTGCACGAAGGAATAGATATTGGCCGCGGGACCAAACTGTCGCTCGAAATGCGGGGTACTTGCAATACCATTACTATGCTCGATACGGCGGTTTCAATGCGTGGAAGAGCGGACCAACAAGCAGCTGTTGGAACTTTGGTCGAACACGTTCATGCGGAATTACTATCGAGTTTGAAGTCGGATATTCTACGCCGTGAAAACTGCGATTCGTCAAGCAACGTCCACACGGAGACTTCGTTGGAAAAGCTTTTGTCAGCTCGGCCTACTTTGCTGCGAGATGGCACGTATCACCTCGATACAACGCATATAGCCTCCACGGTGCGATTTGCCAGAATCCTAGATAGTAGGAATCATTTGCGATTGGCTGTCGATATCGCTCAATACGGACGGCAGTTGCATTCGCAATACCAATACCCAAGCGACGAGCCTTTCGCTGACCTGTACCCAATGTCGCTTGGAATGTTCCGCGCGTTGTTGGGAGAGCATGTAGACGAGGCCCTGAAAATGTTCCTGCAAAAAGCGGAGTCGCTTGATCCAAACGAGCATGGAACGGTCGCAATCGAAACGTACGCGGATTTGCTAACGAGAGTTGGTCGACCGGGAGAAGCAATGCATTTTTTGATCAAGAAGATGCCTCGAGGGATGCGTCCATTCGGCATTGCCCCGTCTCTGTTGGAGTTGGCCGAAGCGTCGAAGGACTTTCAACCCATGCTGGAACATTCCCTGCAACGCAGGGATCTGGTTGGATATGCAGCCGCTTTACTTCAATCCGAAACTGTAAAGACAGCATAGCTAGGCTCGCCGTGGCGTACCATCTAGCCTCTTCGTGTGGTAGCGGAAAGCGGTAGGGACGTTGGGCGCGATAAAACACGCATAATCGCTACAACCCCGCGCGCTCGGGCCTATGGATCAGCGATAAACTCTATATTCCGTTGCATTTCTGCGCGTATTGCGAGCTAGGTTTTCGCGAGTGTAACCCTTGTTCCGTTTTGCAACGATAGATTCCATGACGATAACCCTTGGCCAAGCGAACGTTTCCAATTCCCCTATCAGTATGGGGTTGCATACGCCGACTGTGGACACTGTGGAACTGCGTTCGGATCTCATTGCTAGACTGGCTGCTCGAATGAACGAGATGCCGAATGAAGTCATTCGGCAATTACTGAGTCCGCAAGTTTCTCGATTGCCGGGTACCGCAACGGACTGCCTAGTACCACTCGTCGGTGAACTTGTGAATGCGGCGAGTACCAACGAACCACGAGATTCAAGGCTCTCCGAAGAACGCGAATTAGCGATTAGTACAAGCCTCAGTGTTGCTTTGCGATGGATGCACACGATCGAACCGTACATCGGCAGCCCCTTGAGTCTTAAAATTATACTAAAGTCGCTAATGCCTCTCTATTTGTCAGCAGGGCAAGGGCATGTTGGCACTTCATTTGTGGAAACGTTTTCATTGATTCGTGTTACGTGCATGATCCCTGAGCTCGACCGGCTTACCAATTCAAACGAACTCGCACTATGGCTTGCAGAACAGAGCGGGTCGAACATCGATCCATTCGAGTCGATACCAAGGTCGTTTCGTGTGGGATTGGCGTTGATGGCAAATACGTTTTGGAAGGAAGTTGCGGCCAAGTCCAATGGCGCTGGAAGCCAACCAAAGAAGTTAGTAGATTGTACAAGTCTTACCGAAGCGAAGCACAAGGCCTGGTGGTCATTGGCGGGGCAACTCTGCAACCAGCGTGCGCAAATAACGATTCCAGCAGATCTCTCGGTTGGGGTCATCGCATGGGAGAAATTGCTTGATCATTGGAAACGCGTTACACGAGTCCTGTCTGCAGAAGATGCATTTGCTACGAACTCCGTTGGCAATTCCACTTTCCAAAGTACGTCGGCTGACGATCGTGGCGAGACTCAAAGAAGGTCCGCAGCTCCCGCGAATGTTGAGAATTCCCCGAACAGCACAAAATCCTTCGAAGCGAATAGCGAAAAGGATTCAAAGCTCGCGAACGACCATCGCTTTATAGAGATCCGGTCTGCCAGGGACCCACATCTGAGTTCCAACCTAGACCAAGTGCTCCAACAGACCCGCAATGACCAGGGCATTCTTTCGTTGATGGTTGTTAAGAAACTGGGCGCTGACGTCGGTGCGGTTTCGGTGGCCCTTCAAAACTGGCAGTCCACCTTCATCGAGTATATGGATACACACGGCGAAGCGGCAAATGTACGCGGATTCCTCAGCGATGAGGGGGAATTGACATTAGTGTTCCAAGACGTCGATCGAGCAGAATTGGCACAGTGGATTCGCGAATCGTTCGCCAAATTCAATACGGCCAACACGGACGGATCGATAGCAACACCTTCGGCGCAACCTCTTGTTGCAGGCGTTGCGATGGTCAATGCGCCGTCGCGATCCTTTAAGATCGATCAGCTAATTCAAGCCGCCTGGCGTTGTATCGAAGGTGCCAGCACTCAAGGTGCGGGCGCAATCAAGACCATCGAGGTCTACTGAGCACGTATCTTGGACTTTCCTGGCGTCGTGTGGCACGCTCTGAAGTAGGAAGGGCGTTGGAATTGCAAGGGATCGTCGTCGTGCCATGCGGGCATTCTTGGGGATGGTGCGCTCTGCGCTGTTCTCTCCAATTGCGAAAAATGCTAAGATGCTGAACTTTTCGAGCCATTCGCTTGTCCGTGGACAAGTTCGCATGTCAAGAGTTCGCCAAACGTCGTTTCATCAAAATTGCAAAGAGTCCTATGAATAACTCGCTTCGATCGCTGCCCACTTCAACGGACGGGACAAGGAACTCCAACCAGACCGAAGAATCTGGGCTCGTTTCAAGCAATATGTCTGCTGACCCGCGTATCGATCAAGCCAAAGCGTTGTTGGCGGCAGTCCTTCAGGACCATAGCACTACTATCAATGCGGTTCGCCCCCCCAATCCAGCACTTGTGCCACAGTACCAATCTGCCCTTGCTCGGCTTGCGGTAGCTCGCGGCGGCGCCCCCTACTTTCCTTATATGACTAGCGGAATCGGGAACGGTCCGTTTGTCGAGCTGGGTGACGGGAGTGTCAAGCTAGACTTTATCGTTGGGATTGGGGTTCATGGGATGGGACATAGTCATCCGGCGATGCTCGCCGCGACTATCGATGCAGGACTCGAAGATACCGTGATGCAAGGGAATCTACAGCACAATTCCGGATCGCTCGCGATGTGCGAACGATTGCTCAAACTCGCTACAAAACAGGGTGCCAAGTTAGACCATTGCTTGCTCAGTACCAGCGGAGCGATGGCCAACGAAAACTCGTTGAAAATTGCCTTCCACAATCGATTTCCCGCGTCGAGAGTGATTTGCCTGGACAATTGCTTCGCGGGTAGAAGCATTGCGTTAGCGCAATTGACGGATCGGCCTGCGTATCGTTCGGGTTTGCCAAAGGCGTTAGATGTCGATTTTATACCTATGTTTCACCCTTCGGACCCAGAGGGCACAACGCAAGGCGCAATCGAGACATTGAAGAAGTTGTTGGCTCGACATCCCGGCGAGTACGCGTGTCTTTGGTTGGAGTTGGTTGCTGGCGAAGGTGGTTACTATCCAGGGACCAAGTCCTTTTTCGAAGGGCTTTGCCAGCTCTGCCACGCAAATAATGTTCTTGTGATATTCGACGAAGTGCAGACTTTTTCGCGTTTGAGCCAGCCATTTGCATTTCAGCATTTCGGTTTGGATGCTTACGCGGACTTGGTTACATTAGGGAAAATCACTCAGGTATGTGCAACGCTATACGGCGAACGCCTCAAACCAAAGGGGCCAGTTCTGTCGCAGACGTTTACCGGCGCGACTGCTTCGATCCGTTGTGGTCTTGCCGTTTTGGACGAACTCGAAGCGAAAGGCTGCTTCGGTTCACAAGGTTGGAATGTCCACCGTCATCAGTATTTCAAAAGCAAGCTAGAGCACTTAGCTAAGCAATATCCAGGCAAGATATGTGGTCCCTATGGCGAAGGCATGATGATTGCTTTTACGCCTGGAGCGGGTAGCGCCGAGGAGGCCAAAGACATGCTGATGAGTTTGTATCATTTGGGCTTGATGGGTTTCCTTGCAGGGAACAACCCAAATCGAATCCGCTTCTTGCCGCCACCCGGCGTAACGACCGAAGAGCATATAGATCTCGCATGCAACATTATTGAGCAGGTAATCAAGTAGGCTTTGCGAGTTGGTCCTCCCGTTTCCGACATACACGCGACGTCCCCCTCCAAACTAGACACAGCCGACAAAAGTAGCAGGCACGCTCCGCCGTGCCGTATGCTTGCGTATATTGGCTGGGTTTTCAGGCGGACGGCACATGGAATGTGCCTGCTAGTGCGCCTCCGAAGGCGTTTGAACAGTAGGGTGGAAGTCCCT
>JANMGH010000074.1:0-33910 GCA_031374515.1 Pirellula sp.
AGGGACTTCCACCCTACTGTTCAAACGCCTTCGGAGGCGCACTAGCAGGCACATTCCATGTGCCGTCCGCCTGAAAACCCAGCCAATATACGCAAGCATACGGCACGGCGGAGCGTGCCTGCTACTTTTGTCGGCTGTGTCCATTCATGGAGGCGGTCACATTCTGTCGCTCACGCACAGAAGGAAAATCGCAGAAATAACAAGTGCTTTTTGTCATTAAACTGCTGTCGCGTCGGCATTTGTGATTCGTGGGGCTTTCAGCCGGGCACGCCCCGCCGTTCCTGTACCGCGACGAATAGTATGCGCTATGCGGCCAATGCCTGTTTCAGCCGAACCCCATTCGATTCTGCAATAGCATTCCGAACTACCACACAAAATTTCCCCCTTAAAGTTGATTAGCGTGTGTTTCACGCCTGTTGCGAATGAATAGGCGAAGATTTACACTTTGGGTGGTTCTTTTTGATGAGGTGACTACTTTCTATTTCATATCTTCGTTATTAGTTGAGGGAAATATGCGATACTCTTACTTCAGGCGGGGCTTTACACTTGTTGAACTTTTGGTCGTAATAGCCATTATTGGCATTTTGGTTGGACTTCTATTGCCTGCCGTACAAGCTGCTCGCGAAGCAGCTCGGCGGATGCAGTGCCAGAACAATCTAAAGCAACAGGCGCTTGCAACTCATAATGCGCACGATACGCATAGACGGTACCCTCCTCAGGGCGGCAATTACGGTGGGGCTTGGTATGCGCCACTTTACTATCATTTGTTGCCATTTCTGGAGCAAAAAAATGTTTTCGAAATGGGTGGCAACTGCGACTTGGCCGCCGCCGTTGGGCAAGCGACTCCAGGCGCAACAGTCACGAATCTTGGGTATATTTGGCCGACTTGGGGTTCTGTAAACACAGGGAACAAGACATGGCTTCGCCAAACGAGAATTTCCGCTTACCAGTGCCCGAGTGACAGCACTCTTGGCAACGGACTCGATTGGACCCCTGGAGACTCTTCCTATGCTGGGAACTTCTTGATTTTTGGGGGCGAGATTAACAGAACGGTAACCTGCGGAAGCGCAGGTAACCCATGGGAGACTTGCTGGGATGGGAAAGCAAAGGTAGCCACGCTGACAGATGGCACATCCAACACAATTATGTTTGCAGAGAAACTTTCGCGGTGCAATGGGACGGGAAATCCAGGAGGTACATGGTGGATGCGCGGTGTCTTTCGAATTGGGAGCGCCAGTGGAGGGAATCCAAGTTCAGGAGTCCCTGCCGACAGCTATCCAGGCGACCGTCTTTCAGCAGTATTTGGCGGTGGACGTGGACGAGATGGAGTCGTATTCACCTACGGTACAAATTCAAAATTCCAGCTACAGCCCAGGAATCCGCTTGCGACTTCCGCTCAAGGCGGTCTTTGCGATCGCCGATTGGCTTCGACCCAACACGATACCATGCAAGTTGCGTTAGGTGATGGCAGCGTGCGAACAATGACGGGCAGCATCGCGAACAATATTTGGTTTACGCTTCTGACCCCTGGCGGAGGCGAAGTCAATGAAGCGATTGACTGATGCTAGCTCACTATCAACATCGAATGAAAACTCAACGCTTATGATTCGGTTTGCATTCCTGGCGATACTAATGCTCCCTTCGTTCGGTTGTGGCAAACGAACCGGCGAAGTTTCCGGAGAAGCCATCTATAAAGGAAAGCCCATTCCAGGTGGCTTGTTGACTTTTCGCCCGGCAGACGAGTCAGAAAACTCCGTATCCTATGAGCTTGGTCGCGACGGGAAATTCAAGATACAACTCCCGGTTGGCGAAGCGTCGATTTGCATTGACAATCGCGAATTCGAACCTCGCCCCGCAACGACGGCCGCGATGCCGCCAGGAATGAATTTACCCGCTGAAGTGGTGAAAGGGATGCAGGCAAGTAGCAAAGAGTCGAGTCGGGTCTCCGATCGTTGGGTCAAACTGCCTGAGCGCTATTACCAAGTCGAAACCTCGAAGTTGAAGATTGTGGTGAAAGGCGGCAAGCAAACCGAAAACATCGAATTCAAAGAATAATCGGTTGTCTTTACGATGCGCTTGGCATCGTCAATTTGACAAGCGCTTGACGTAGCTCACGAACCTTGAGCGGCATGGGGATCAGCACATGGTTCATGTTGGTTTTGGCGCCTCGAATGATGTGCTGTTGTTTGGGGTCCACCAACATGACGACCGGAATATGTTTCGTGTGTTCTTGTGCTCCGAAAGTATTGAACGCTTCGAGAGCAAGATTCCCAAGTTCAGGCGCACAAAGGACAACGCAATCTGCTGGTGCCGTTTCATCAGGTGCGAATCTGCTGAGAGCTCGCTCGGGATCTCCATAGATAAGGACCCGATATCCACGCTTCTTTAGTTTCTCACGCAGGATATCCTGCAGTTCCGGTTTGCTCTCCACGACGATGAGAGTTTTGCCGTTGCCTTCTTTTGCTTCCTCTTCATTGATCGATTGGATCGCATGAAGCGGACTTCTGCGTCCCCCTGAATCCCCGTCTGGTATCTCAAATTGTTTAATTGCCGCCTGAATATCGGAAAGAATTGCACCTGTTGTCTGGTAGCGTTTTTCGGGATCGAACTCCAATGCCTTGTTGCAAATGGCATAAATCGAATCGGGCAAGCCAGGCATTACTTCATTGAGTGAAGGGAATTCTGTGAATCGAGATACACTCAGTCGTTGCAATCGATCGCGAGTTTCCGTAAGAGCGGGTCTGCCACTCACGACGTTGTAAAAGATAACGCCCACAAAAAACAAATCGCTTCTAGGATCCCCCTTGCGAACCCCTGTGCCACGTTCGAGAGCTGCATAGTCGATCGCACGTGCGCTAGGACAATCTGCGATGGCTTCCGGTGATGACACGTCAGCCAAGGCAGCCAATCCAAAGTCCACCAGTTTGCATCGTCCGCTCGAATGCACCAGTACGTTGGTCAATTTCAAATCGCGGTGGGTTATGCCCTTCGAGTTGGCGAAATCAAGACCTGAACAAATATCGTGCATCACTTGCAGGCCATCTTCCGCGCCAAAACTCCCTCGAATTTTCAGTATTTCTCGCAACGTTTCCCCCTCAACAAACTCCATTACCAGATAAGGAGAACGCGGATCGTTTTCTATCTCATGGATTGTCACAATGTTGGGATGCCGCAGTTGCAAACCCATGCGCCCTTCGCGAAGAAACTGCTCCACCGAAGCGACCTGATCGCGGTGTCTGCGTCGCAAGACTTTGATCGCTACGACCCGTCCTGTTTCGCGGTGTACGCATCGAAACACGCGAGCAAACGTTCCTGCACCAATCATGTACAGAACTCGGTACGGTCCGTAATAGAATCCAAGTCGCTCCCCTGAGCACATACGGTCCAATTGAAAATTGGTGAGAATGCCTTTGCGAAGAAGAAGATTCTTGACGTCCTCAAGCTTCACATCGCTAGTGCGCAATTCACCCCAAAACCTATCGATTTGTTCGGAAGTGGCAAGTTCCAAATCGATCGTGCGTTGTGTAAGGGACCTGGGAGTAAATTCCATCGAAGCAACTTACCGACGAAGAGGTATCGTTAAAAAAAAGGGATCATTACCGCTTGGAATCGGCTTCGATACTAGACTAAGCCAAATCGTACGAGCAAGCAAACCATTAAACAAACAGGCGGATCGATTTACCTAAATCGATCCGCCTGTTTCAAGTTGAAATGCACTTCGCATGTAATGTCGGAGAACGTCTGGGAGAAAGTGGCGACTTTCATTACCCAATTACAGATGCTAATGCACCGAATACAATTAGTCTTGGTTTTCTTCTGAATTGCCTCCGTCTGTGTCGCCTTGCTCCCCCATCAATTCCTGGATCTGACGTTGGTAGGCATCGCGTTCGCGCCGTGTTGCTTCCAAATCAAAAACGAGGTACTTCATGTCGAGACGCAACTGCCCGATGGAATCCTGAACGAGTTGCAGGATTTTCCTACGTCGGTTTGTACTCTCCACAACGCGTTGGAATGCGGGCTGAATCGTCAACCGTTGTGCTGGAGGCAACAATTCAATCACTTTTTGGAGATCAACAAGCTCGCTCGGTGTGTCATTCAAGAGGGTTTCGGTTGATTGGGCTGCGTGGCTCATGCTGAGGCTCCTCAAGGTAGCGATTGGAATTGGTTTGACGGAAATTTGTGGGCGATAATGATTTTAAAGAAATGCAGCTATCGTGCCGACACTCTCCGACGTGACACTTAAGATGGACGGTAAATCCATGCTAGTCAAGGACTTAGCATTGTCGATACTTTCGTGGCCATTTAGCTAATCCGAATAGTCGGTTGTCTTTTCGCAACCTCAATCGATCTGGAATCGAGCCGCAAGTCATGCTACAAGCAAGACTTACGATCTTGACAATCAGGTTGCCTCCGATGTTTCGATTTCACCACTATTCATTCGCACTTTGTTGCGAAAAGTCAACCCTCTGGCCGTTTGGCGCTTCTGGGGGAACTTTGCATTGGTGGATGGTCCTCTTTCTGTCCTTCTCAACCTGGCAGCATAGGGCTTGGGCGCAAGTTTTTGATACGTTCGACGAACCGGTGCAAAAGTTCTACCTGTGGCAGGACGACGCGAAAGCGGTATTGTTTCCGTTCAAGAAGTCGGAACCTGGGCTGGAAACCATCGAGACCTCGTTCGGGACTGGAAGCAAAGTCTTTCTGGTTTATCGCATTGACCCCTGTGCGATCATCGAAGACTTGAACGCATCGCTGCGCATCGAGTCCGCACAAAATGGATTAAGAATCGGATTTAGGGTAGTGTTTCCACGAAGTGCAAATGTTGCAACTCATCCGCTCATTGTCGAAGTGCTCTTCGGAACACCTACCGAAGGACGTGGTAAGTGGTCTAAATCGAGCATCGCGTCCATCGGCAGGCAATTCGAGGAACGCGTCCAATACCTTCGTACCCAATTTGGATCCAGTGTGGATTTGCGGGACGCGTACGTGGACGCCGTCGTTCTGAGCTTGTACTCAGACCCGGGCACGTTGAAGTTAAAAGTAGACGACCTTGTCGTCGAAGGGATGGTCGCTCCAACGTCAATAAACGCCGGCGCATTACCTCCGCCAGCGGACCTAACCACCCCTGCTATTTTGACCGTTCAGGAGCAACTTCGCAAATTGCAATCTACAGTACCACGATGGATTCTGCATCAAGGCGAGAGCCTGAATTACCTCAAAGAACTCGGTTTCAACGCCATTATTACCAACACACCAAACGAACCTCTCATCATCGAACAAGCTGCAAGTGCACAGATTGGGGTCATTGCGCGTCCCCCTGAGTTAGTTCCAACAGAAGACATTGCAAAGAACTTGCGGCATGTTCAAGGTTGGTTGATTGGAATGACTCTCGATCAATCCGATTTAACGCAAACACGCAGCGTCGTTTCCAAGTTGGCCCATTTCCCCCCCTCCTTAACACGCCCCACCGTTGGCGAGGCAATGGAGTTGTATAGCTCGTATAGTCGTTACAGCGACTTGTTAGCAATTCCAATGCCCCTCGCGACACGCGTGAGTTCGTCGCGAGAAGCCGCGACGATAATGCAATCCGAAATGCGTCCCTTGGCCGGACGCTCGTTGCCACTGACCTCTATCGCCACTCAAATGCCTGAGGAATGGAGAATTCAAAAAGAGATTGCTACGAGGACGCTTGGGAGAGACGGCACCACGGTCGATTACGACTTGCTTCAAGTCCGATTGCAGTTTTATAGGAGCATTATGCAAGGCGCTCGAGGTTTCATTTTCCGATCAGGCTCTCCGCTCGATTCTGGGGAACCGACGTCGATGATGCGCAAAGATAGCTATGCGGCGATCAACTCTGAAATCGAATTGCTCAAACCATGGATTCAGGCAGGGCAGTCATCTTGGAGAAATGTCTCTACCGATTCGCCAAACCACAATGCAGCGATCCTCGAGACGCCTAAGAGTCAGTTAGTGATTGTGTTGGCGGCTGGGCAAATGGACCAGATATGCTCACCGGCTCCCGGTACCGCACAAGTCAAAGTGACTTTGCCGGTGTCATCTCAGTTGCAAAATGTGTTTCGAATCACACATGGCGAAATGGAAAAACTCCGCGCCGTGCAGACGCCAGAGGGCTTGAGCTTCACAATTGACCAGCCAAGCATCATCGAGCAGATCGTCACCACTGTGGATCCAATGCCGGTCGCATACCTCAGTGAAAAACTATCGCAGCTTCGGGCGAGTTTTGCAGATTCTCGAGTCGATATCGCACAGCAAGTGCTCAATACCGGACACATGGTCCTGATATCTCAACATGTGCCCAACAACGACCCTCGATGGGATGAACTGAATGTCGCTTCATCCTTGCAGCGCAGCGCCCTGCAACATCTAAAGAACTCCAATTTTCAAAGTACATTGAAGTCGACGGATCAAGCTTTGCTGACTGCGCAACGCGTCGTACGAGGTTCCTGGGAACAGGCGATGTCTCAGTTTGATGCATTGCAGAGTAGTCCACTGCTCGCATCGCCGCTTTCCCTGCCACTTCACTGGGATCTCAATCGCTTATTGCGAGGTCGAAGCTGGCAAGCGATCCCAATCCCTGGAATTCCACTTCGAGACGAGGCACAATTTGCCAAATCCCTCTGGAAAGTCGATCGCCGCTTGACCGACAATGTTGAGAGCATTTGTGTGATCGGTGCAAATGGCCCCGAGCCCAACAGTACTCCGACCTTAGTCCTTGCGACAAACCCACTCAATGGACAACCGATTCCTTCGGGTTATGGTGGGGCTGTAATGCGAGTCTCATCTCCACCCATTGCAGTACCGGAGGGCGCAATGATCAATATCCAGGGAGTTGTGCGTATCCAGTCTCCGGCGGGAGAAACGCAAAGTGGACTATTGGTGTGTGACAGCATTGGGGGCGAGTCGCTTGGCCAGCTGATCTCATCCACGGACGCATCGCAGTATGCATGGCCAAGGTTTAGCTTGATCCGATTTGTAACCAGCCAGCGTTTTGTTCGAATCCACTTCGAAACTCGAGGGCACGTGCAAGCCGAAATTGCAAATCTCGAAATAACGATGATTGCCCCTGCTCCCGCACCAGGAATGCAGACTCGTCCGTATTCTCCTGACGAATTCATGGTTGAATCGAAAAACGCAGTTCCTGTTTCCGTGTCGGTAGACCGATAGCCAAGTTGGTCGTCGTCTTACGAAAGCGGATTTCCTGCTAGAATGAGGGGGACCCATTCCATTCACGGCGCTTTTTGTTCGAGTCTCAATCATGCGACAATTCTTTTTGCAATCCATCGCTTCCTGTTTTGCTTCCGTCTTTTTCATGACCGCGACATTTGGAGCGGAGCCAAAGTCCTTTGACATTCCGCTTTGGGCTAACGGGGCACCAGGGGCTATTGGCAAGGACGCAAAAGACATTCCTATGGCCATGGTCCGATTGCCGGTTAGCGACACACCGACCGGCGCGTTGATCATTTGCCCCGGTGGCGGATACCGTGGATTGGCGATGGGGCATGAAGGAAAAGAGATGGCAGAATGGGCCAACGAAATGGGTTTGGCCGCAATCATCTGTGACTACCGACATCGCGGCAAAGGGTATGGCCACCCGGCACCACTTCAAGACGCTCAGCGAGCGATTCGATTGGTTCGCTCACAAGCAACCGAATGGAACGTCGACTCGACGCGAATCGGCATCTTGGGTTTTTCGGCCGGAGGGCATCTGGTCTCCACAGTTCTTACCAGATTTGACGCAGGCGATTCGCAAAATACCGATACCATCGAACGACAGTCCTCTCGCCCTGACTACGGTATCTTGGCGTATCCGGTGATCCTGTTCGGACAACCGGCAACACACAAAGGGAGTGAAAAGAATCTGTTGGGAGAATCACCTGACCCAAAATTGTTGGAGTCCTTTCAAAGCGACTTAAACGTGACAAAAGAAACACCACCTACTTTTCTTTTTCATACGCTTGAAGACAAAGCCGTTCCTCCTCAAAACTCTGTGGCATTTTATGCTGCTATGATTCGCCACGGCGTTCCTGGCGAACTGCATATTTTCGAAAAGGGGGCTCACGGTTTGGGGTTGGCTAAAAAGACACCAGGCACTTCCGAGTGGCCAAACGCTTGTCGTCGCTGGTTGGAAACCAAGCAATTTGTCAAAACGAAGTAGGGCATTCCTCGATTGCCGATTCAATCCTATTCGATTTAGCAATTTGAAAAACCAACGAACCACCGTCTCGAGACTAACCTCCGCAGCTCCATCGGCCATTGCCGTTTTGCAAATCGATGGACCCTGTGCTTTAGAGTTTTTACGCCGACTTTGGCGACCGAATCAAGGCGATGGCAGCTTGAAAATAGATGCTATTCGATATGGCTTCACTCAGATGCCGGGGTTAGCCACCGGAGAGTCGATCGTGGTTTGCAGGACCGACGACCAGCGAGTGGAAATCCACTGTCATGGTGGTCGTCTCGCTTCTGATATGATCTTGCGAACGCTTATCTCATTCGGAGCAATTGAGCAATCGACGGATCCGATTGTTCACTCGAACGAAGGGTTGATTTTTGCAGAGGCGCAAGAGGATTTGGTCAAGGCAAAGACGCTTCGGACGACTTCCATATTGTTAGATCAAATGCGCGGTGCACTACAGCGCGAGTTCGACGCAATTGATTCGGCTCGCAAGGGGGGCAACTCATCCGAAGCCCGGACTCGACTGAAGCGACTCGAGCAGCGAATTAATATTGGACGACATTTGATTGAACCTTGGCAAGTCGTGCTAGCGGGTCCGCCCAATTCAGGTAAAAGCAGTTTGCTCAATTTGCTGCTCGGTTATTCCCGTGCGATCGTACATGAGCAGGCAGGTACCACACGAGACTTGCTTTCGGAACAGTCGAGTTTCGATGGTTGGCCTATCGAATTGATCGATGGAGCTGGAATTCGCAATGCAATCGATGGGATCGAAGCAACCGGGGTCGAGCGATCACTTCAACGCATTGAATCGGCTGATTGTGTACTCTTGCTCCTTGATAGAACAACAGGCTGGACTGAAACGCATGCTGAGATCTTTAGCCTTTGCTCGGGCCAAGTTGTGTTGGTAGAAACCAAGACAGATTTGAGCCAGAAAACCTCTATCGAAAACGGCAAAAGCCGAATTGGCATTCCCTCGCATGCCTCCGAGTTGATTGCAACACGAGTCGAGACTAGTAGCGTAACCGGTGTGGGGCTAAAGGAATTAATGGATGCAGTCGTTTCGTCACTTGTTCCAAAGACACTTCAAGCGGGTGAACCCATTCCATTTCGAGAACGGCATCGACAGTTGATCGCTACACTGCTGACTCTTCACTAGCTTTTAATGCAGACTGCTTCGCAAATACGACCAACCCGAGCCCCAGCAAAATACCACCCAAGCTAATCCACTGTGCGATGCTCAACGAAGTCCCAAATTGGCCCGCCTCATCGACGCGGATTATCTCTTCGATAATTCGTTGCACTCCATACGCAATGAGCGCCACACCAAAGACCAAACCGGTTCGCTTTGTGATAGCCGACAAGGAGCAAATCCAAAGGAACAGAACCAAGCCACTGACTGCGGCATAGATTTGCGATGGATGCACGGGCATCGAACGCTTGGGAACAACACCTGCTGCAATCTGAAATTGGCGACTATCAACTTGAACAGTCGCTTCGAAGACTGGCGCAGCCAGCGGGGCATTCCGACTGCGGCTCTCAAACATCATTTCCCGAATCGAAACTAACTTTTGCCCTGCTTGAATATTGTTTGCCGAAGCCCAACTGTCTGGTGTAACTTTGACGATGTCCTGTGCACCACCCCCTACATCCTGAGAAGCCTGTGTTCCGATGCCGAAAAGCTTGCCGGACTGCAATTGGTCTACGTATGCCGGCGAACCGGAGGGGAATGTGATCGAGGGAAGCGAAGATTCGCAAAGCCCCCCATAACAACAGCCATTTAGGAAACATCCAATCCTTCCAAACGCTAATCCGATGAAAAATGCAGGCGTTACGCAATCCGCTAATTTAAGCAATGGAAAACGATGCTTGCGACTCCAAAATGCGATCGCAATCATGCCGCCAATTACGCTTCCGTAGACTACTAGTCCCCCTTCGGTCACTTGAATGGACTTCCAGAGCTTCTCTCCAAGCGTACCCCCGAGTTCATCCCATTTCTGAACACAATAAAAGACCCGAGCCCCAATCATGCCAGCGACAATAGTCCACGTCGCTAACGAGAAAAAGGCTTCACGAGACAAACCGGCTTTGTCGCATCGCATCATCGCAACCGACACAGCGCTAACCACACCCAACATCAGCATGACGCCGTAGCCTCGGATCGGAAGACCAACGATCCATGGAGTCGACGACCCGTCTGAAATCCGCTCCTCAATCAGTGGCAGCAAGAACACAACAATCAATGCGGCTACCCCCAAAATAATACCTTGCTCTTCCAAGAGCTTCGATATGCTTTGATTCTTTCGCGAAATCAAAAGAAACACGACCGCGAAAAGAACGATGGCCGCAAGTGCCCAACCAAAACCGAGAACGGGAATACCGAGAAACTCATGCGGTATATGAAAGAGCGTTTGACGCACTATTCGGTTCTTTCAAGATTGAGCTGATTGTTTGCTAATATTGTCATGTTATCGATCAAACGGGTACTTCCCACTTTAGCCGCGATGATGGCCACCGCACTGTCGGCGACAATATCAACAGGTTCCATCGTAACAGGATGTACGATAGCGGCATAATCGATTGAGTCCACACGTGCGGTTGTTAACGCCTCTCGCATTGCTGCCTCCAGTTTTTCGCTAGCTACCTCGCCATTCGCCAACTCTCGTTTTGCCTCGCATAAAGCTAGCCAAAGTCCGAGCGCGCGTCCTCGCTCGTCCTTGGATAAGTATCGGTTGCGACTGCTCATAGCAAGCCCATCCGCTTCCCGAATCGTTTCACAACATTCGACACGGATTGGGATGTTTAGGTCGTCGACCATGGCGCGAATGACCGCCACTTGTTGATAGTCTTTACGCCCGAAGTAGGATACATGAGCTGGAATGATTTGAAACAATTTAAGAACGATTGTGGCCACTCCGCGGAAATGGCCAGGCCTCAATGCCCCTTCCCATCGTTTCGAAACGGCTGGTGGCTCGACATACGTCGAATGGTCGCGTCCGTAAATCCGATCCGAAGGAGGGACAAAAACAAAGTCACACGCGAGTTGACGCAGAGCAGCCAAATCCGATTCAAGCGTCCGCGGATACTTGGCCAAGTCCTCGTTCGGACCAAACTGCGTCGGGTTCACAAAGATCGTCGCAACGGCAATATCGCAATCTTGCTTTGCGCGCTGGACCAACGACAAGTGGCCTGCATGCAATGCGCCCATTGTGGGCACGAGTCCGACACGCTTGCCGTCTCGTCTGACAAAATCGACTTGTGTATAGACTTCGTTTAGATCGTGAATGACTTTCATAGGCTAGCCAAAGTATGCAACTGCGTTCTCAAAGAATCGGAGCCCTTCGCCGTGTTCCGGCTGCATTTCACGTCGAGTCCAATGCGGATGGTTGGTAGCAAACAAGTGACGCTCGGGATGGGGCATTAAACCAAAAATGCGGCCGGTGGAATCGCTAATGCCAGCTACATTTCCTTGCGCACCGTTAGGGTTGCTTGGAAAGTCGATGGGCTCGCGTCCCGTGTTGCCATTCTCATCTGCATAGCGGAGTACGATTTGCCTTTGTTCGGTTAAATAAGTTTCGGCTTGTTCGTCGCGAAAAAGAAACCTTCCTTCGGCATGGGCCATCGGTAGATAGCACTCATCGATCCCGCGCAAAAAGACACAATTGTCTGTTTCCGGTTTGAGGTGAACCCAACGACTATCGAATCTTCCCTGTCGGTTCCAAGTCAAGGTCGCGGGGGCCGCGTTTGCGGGCGTATCAAAGAAGATACCTAGCCGCATCATGATCTGAAATCCATTGCAAATGCCGAGCACCAATCGATCGTGCTGACGAAAGGACTCGAGCGTATCGGCGAGAAAAGTATGGAGCTGCGTCGCCAAGATTCGACCCGCCGCAATGTCGTCACCATAGCTAAAGCCACCCGGAAAACAAAGGATTTGAAAGTTTGCCGCTAGATCGGGATGCTCGATCAACTGGTTGACGTGGAGTTTTACTGCCTCGGCACCTGCCATTTCAAAGGCAAACGCAGTCTCTATATCACAATTGGTGCCAGGAGCTCGCAGAACGAGCACTCTCGGTTTGGGCATCCTAATGTTCTTTCCTTGATTGCCGTCGAAAATTGCTACTTTGGTTAAGTAGACCGTAAACAGAAATCTACCCAAGAATACCCTTCCCATCAATGCGCATTGAGTATTTCGGGCATTCTGGATACCGGATCCATGAACATAAAATGGCTCGCTACAATCGTCGACTAGCTGCTTTTTCAACGCAATGTGGTGCGCTTCGAAAACTCGATTGCGATAGAATGGAAAGGAAGCAAGTTCCTGTTGGAAGGCGAAACCGCAGATAAGACCATCGCAAGATCACTGATGACGAGATTAGTCTACATTGTCGCAATGATCTTTGCGGCATGATGGAGATCCGACTCCATTGCGATGGGAACGCGTTGGATGTTAGGCATCGACCTGAACCAGATCTCTTGTCTGCGAACAAACTGACGCGTGTGCGCCTTGACCTGTTCAACCATCTCCTTTTCCTTGAGAGCACCGCTCAAAAATGCCATCGGCTCCTTGTAGCCAACGGCCTGAGCGGCGGTTCGTCCCAACGTACCAAACTTAGCGACCAGCGATTTGACTTCGTCTAGCAAACCCAAATGGAACATCGCGTCGACCCTTTCACTTACCCTTGCATGCAGCTGCGATCTATCCCAAGCCAGAGCAAAACACTTGCAGCTTTGCGGTCCCTGAATCCGTTCGAATTGAGTTTGCCAATGGCTCATGGGCTTGCCCGTGATCTTGGCTACTTCCAAAGCCCTAGTCATTCGCCGCACATCGCCATCGAGAATCTTGAATGCCGAAAGCGGATCGACTTGGGCTAATCGCGCACGAAGCGATTCCACTCCGAATTCAGCGACATCCGCTTCGACTGCGGCACGAAACTCCCAATCGGCAGGCGGACCCAGAAACATTCCGCAGAAAAGAGTTTTGATATAAAGTGGGGTTCCACCAACGAGAAGCACATTCTTGCCACGGGACCGAATTTCTTCCGACTTGGCGTGCGCATCCAACACGAATTGGGAAACGCTGTATTCGCTGTCCGGTTCCACCAAGTCGATCAAGTGATGGGGAATCCGCCCTCTCTGATCGGGCGTTGGTTTGGCCGTGCCGATATCCATTCCGCGATAGACTGCCATCGAATCTACGGAAATGATCTCAGCATCGATGCGTTCGGCCAGATCTAAGGCGACGCGGCTTTTACCGGAAGCAGTTGGACCTGTTAAAAACCAAGCATTTTCTATTGGGGGCTTAATCCAATCGGCATAAGTTTGACTTGGAAAAGACATTGAGATGTTCATGATTATGCGAACCAACTTGTCGTACTCAGAGAAACACGCATACGACATTACCGTCCATCATCATAACAAGATCACAAAAAAATTGATAATTCTGTTTGAAACTCGTTCAACTATTCATCCGCCAAAACAATCGCTTAGCGTTCTCCGTCGTTATCCGCGTTAGCTCCTTGCTCGAAATCCCAATCGTCTCCGCTAGACATTTGGCCGTATGAACGACAAACGCCGGTTCGTTAGGACGCCTGGATCGATTGGGTTCAGGGGTCAAATACGGGCAGTCTGTTTCCACCAAAATCCGGTCCAGCGGAATAGTTTTGGCCGTCTTTCGAAGCTCCTCGGATTTTTTGTACGTTAGCATTCCAGCAAAACTAATGTACAGTCCAAGCGACAAGCACTTTTGGGCAGTTTCGGTAGTACCGGAAAAAGAGTGCATCACCCCAAGGAGCGTTCCGTTTGTGGACTGGTTTTCCAATGCGACTACCATTTCAGGCTCGCAGTCCCGCATATGGATTATTACCGGCAGTTTCGACTCTCGGCTTAACTCCCAATGCCGTTCGAAGTTCGTTTGCTGAACATCGAAGGGGCAATCATCCCAATGCCGATCCAAGCCGGTTTCACCTAGCGCACAAACGCGATATCTTTTTGTGTACTCAACAATCTTGTCCCAATCGTCTGCTGAAGCTCGATGAGCATAGTTGGGGTGAATGCCGACCGATGCCCAAACGCCTTCCTGTGACTCTGCAATTGCAATGGCTTGGAGGCAAGTCTCACCGTCGACCGCAACACAAATCATTTCGGATACACCCGCCTGCTTCGCTCGCGTGAGCACATCATCGAGTTGGTTCGAAAGCGATTTGTCGGCCAAATGGGCGTGCGTATCAACCAACCCCATCGAATCCCCTTACGTGAAAAAGAACCGGGTCAAGTGATAAAAAATAGGCGCGGAAAAGCAAATGGTATCGATGCGATCCAAAACACCCGCGTGACCTCGAACCAACGTTCCATAGTCGTGAACGCCGCGATCACGCTTAATGGCACTCATGGTCATACCACCTGCGAAGCCTAAGGCTGCGACGATGATTGCCAGGCAAGCGGACTCCCATGGCGTAAAGGGCGTCACCCAATATAGCATCGCGCCAACGATCCCAGTCGATAGCGCCCCACCAACCAAACCCTCCCAGGTTCTCGAACTGCTGACGTCCTTCGCGATAACCCTCTTGTTCGCGACCCGCCCCCATACCCATTGGAAGACATCAGAAATCTGAGTGATCAAGACGAAAAAAAACAGCAAACCCGCATTGCTTCCATTCCAGGGCAGACCCGATCCGTTTTTTAGTTGCAAATACAACAGCGCTGGTGCAAAGGACAAGCAATAAACACAAATCAAAAGCCCCGCCTGAATTTGTGCGGACCGTTCGAGAAATCGCTTATGGTCGCCTGCCATTGCAATTCTCGCCGGGATAAATAGCGAAGCGTACACCGGGATCATGATGCTATAGATTTCATAGAAATCGATCACGGTTCCGTTGCGGTACTGGATTCCTAATGGCGAAAGTCCTATCAATACGTACTGCAAAGGAGTAAAAACAACTAAACTCCAAAATAAAGCTCGGTGGTCACCTCGCCGCGTCGGCGTCATCGTGATGAACTCTCGAAAAGCCCAAAAGGAAACGAGCCCAAACAAAATGATGGTTCCAACTTCCCTAAGAAATAGACCGGCAATCAAAATGGCAAACATTAACCACCATGACCACAGTCGAAGCACAAATCGCTCGACCAACGCCGGATTGATCGATGGACTGGAGCGACGGGTCAAATAGTTTGCCACCCAAGATGCGATTGCGAGCACCAATAGTACGACGCTTGCCAAAATCAAGGTACTTGTATCCAGCAAGCGCGGCGGTGCGGTCTGCACGAGCTTTGCTGCAGCAACGCTGACATCTTTGGCGGTTTCAGAAACCGCAGGCAGTTCGGCCTGGGCGAAAAGTTGATTAAGGAATAGCATCACACCAATTGGGACTGTGTTTCGAACCTCGCTGCTATATTATCACGATTTCCTTTCTTGCCGAGATCGAATGTGGTGCGTTTTTCGCCAACAGCGATTTGAGCCTGGATTTTCACGATTGGAATGAGCATGTTGATTCGGCTTGGCACACGACAAAGTGCCCTTGCACTATGGCAAGCGGAACACGTTTCGAATTCGCTTCGAACTTTGGGGCACGAAGTTCAATTGGTTAAAATCACCACTTCTGGGGACATCTCTTCCACACCCCTGGGTGAATCGGGTGGTCAGGGTCTTTTTACCAAAGAAATCCAACGCGCATTGCTTGACCAGCGTTGTGATTTAGCAGTCCATAGCCTAAAGGATCTACCTACCGAAAACATCCCTGAATTGACGTTGGCTGCTGTCCCAGCACGTGAGGATACAGCCGACTGTCTGCTTTCTAGCGGAATGTGCCTGGCCGAATTGCCGTTGGGATCGAAGATCGGAACCGGCTCCCCGCGCCGCAAAGCAAGCCTCCTCAACATGCGTCCAGATTTAATAATCGAAGACATTCGTGGCAATGTTGATACTCGCATTGGCAAGCTCGACGACGGAGTCTACGACGCAATCGTCCTGGCGTTTGCCGGCCTGTATCGGCTTGGCTTGCAAGCTCGAATCACGCAAAAATTCTCTTCGAATGAGTTGCTCCCTGCGGTCGGACAAGCAGCTCTAGGATTGGAAACCCGCACCGGCGATACTGCCACCACGGAAGCAGTGAAACAACTGAATCATTTGCCCTCCCAGGCTGCCGTCCTCGCTGAAAGGACTTTGCTCCGATCGATGCGTGCCGGTTGCTTGGCTCCGCTCGCATGCAACGCGGTCGTACGCGAGGGACGCTTCGCTATCTTGGCTCGAGTTTTCTCGGCTGACGGCAGCAAAAAAATCGAGGTATCGCACTCCACCGAACATGCATTCCGGATCGATGGCCCGCAAAACGCAGAGCAACTCATTCTCTTGGCTGAACAACTCGGTCGCGAAGCAGCAGGACTATTGGCGGAACAAGGAGCCACAGAACTTATTCATCAAGCGCATTAGCAGCGGCCCTCGCTTTTCATTGGGGCAAGTGCATTGTCCAACTCGCGACATAATCACCTTGCGTCAACCGCTTTTCGGCCAATGTCGGGAAAGTCGGTAAAAAAGCCGTCTACTTTGAGCTGTTCGATAAGTACGCGATGAGTTTCATCCATCGACGATGACCACTTGGGT
This sequence comes from Pirellula sp., assembly GCA_031374515.1. GTDB lineage: Bacteria > Planctomycetota > Planctomycetia > Pirellulales > Pirellulaceae > JBKCUI01. Next base: position 16,791 of record JANMGH010000074.1, read on the forward strand.
TGTTCGTGCTTACGAACGGTATAGGGATGGACTAGCAGCCCTGATTTTCTTGCGAGTTCAACCAAGCCGGTAGAGACGATTTGATTGTTTTCATTACGGCTAGCGAGCAGGTCGACTGCTGGCCCGATGCCCTTTGCGTACCCCGCGATGCGAATGAGTTCGGCATCCATCGGACGCTTGCCGAGTAGTTGAATGAGTGGCAGTTTGCATTGCACTCGTTTGCTTAGATCTAGGAGTTCCTCCGACTCGAAACATTGGATGTAACACGGGCAAAGTGACTCTTCGATTCCTAGTTTTGCAAGTAGTGTCATAAGCGCTTCGCCCATGGAGTAGCCAAACTCTTTTTTATGAAACGCTGGGGCTTTAAGTTCAATATACAAACCGGTTTTCTTGCCTAGCGTCTTGTTGAGTCCGTTGATGAGTTGGATCTCGTCTACAAGCTTCATTACATGCTGGCCAGCGATGTATGGAAAACGGTCGGGAATCGCCGGTGCACTCGTGTTGCGACTTGATCGCTCATGCACGGTCAGTTTTTGTATCTCGGTCCAGTCAAAGTCTGCGAAGTAGAAACGAGCGTCGCTTCTCGCTCTCGTCGGAAAAAGTTCCGCCACGTTTGTGGTCTCGTCCATCGTAATGTCGTGTGTCACAATGAATTGGTTATCTTTGCTTAAAACAACATCCTGTTCAATGAAGTCGGCGTCTTGAGCATGCGCAAGTGTTTTGGCCGCCTCCGTATGCTCAATGGCATATCCACTCGCGCCGCGATGCGCGATTACAATTGGGGCATTGGTGTCGCTGAAGCTGACTAACAAAAGCAATAGAAAGCGCATGGTGTGTTTCATCCATTTTTAATTCGATGTTGTTGCCCATCGGATTGTTGCAGCGTTGGTAGAGTGTGTCAGTACGTAAGGCACCGAATTCATCAAATCTTCTCCACCTACCGAACGTGCGCGGCGGTATAGGAAAAGCCATTAAAAAACCTATGCGGCTTTTTTCGTTTTCGCTGTGCTTTTGCGGCGATAAACGAGTGCATTTCCTCGCTTGCCCATAACTTCCGTCGCACCCGCTCGATTGAGAACATAAGCAATTTGTTGTGCAAACCAGCGTGGTTGGCCAAGACAGTCAGCGAGTTCCTTTGTGTCGAATTCTCGAGGAAGCTTTGGATCTCCCAAAAGACGCCAAAGGTCGGGTAGTCCCTTTAAAACATCCGATGCACCAACTTTGGCCAAATGTTGGTCAAGAGTCTTATACTGTTTGCGACGGCGACGCTTGTTTGTTCGATCGATCCGTTGCTCGATACACTCGACCGAAAGCACTTCGAGGGTCAATCCATGACTAGGGAACACTTCGGTAAAGTGGATCAGTTCGCGAAAAATATCAATTGCTATCAGTTTCTTTGGGCTCTTTCTTCGTCGGAGCAGTTCGCCACCTTGACGGTCGAATGTCTCGATCCATTTGCAACTGATTAGCGGCTTAATGATGCGAAGCCGGTGCCCATTGGCCAACAGCTTTTTTGCTTTGTTTCGTATTGAACCTAGCCCCGCATGTTGGATTTCAACCAAGCTGCCTGCCTCATCGATTGCGTCGATGCGAAAGCCGTCAATCACCACTTCCACCGAGTTGGATTTGGCTGCAAAATGGTACTTCAATTGACGGTGTAGCGAGGTTTCCATTTCGACCTTATAGCGATTTCATAACACATCGGACAAGGCGAGCTTGGGTTGGATTTTCCATTTGCTGAGTCTTCGCGCCCGTATGCAGCCTAATCCCGCTAAGTGTCATTTCTTGGCGGCTTCGGGCAACACCATCACTTCGACTTTGCGAATGAGAACTTTGCTGCCGGGGTCATGCTGTTGGAACGCGAAATGACCTTCCTTGAACGTCAATGCAAAGTCCATGTACTCGTAGAGTTCATCGCCATTGATAGTAATCTTGATTCGCGTCATGTTCTTGCCTCGCCAAACGTCATCGCGGACTTCGAGTTCGTAAGTGAACCATGTATCCGGTTCTGCAACCCGCTTGTAAACATGACACATGCCGTACAATGAGCCCGTTCGAATCGGATCGGTGTGCGTGCTATCGATTTGCGCTTCATAGCCATCTGAGAAGCCTGGCTTTCTTGTGCATCGGAAATAGAGTCCCGAATTGCCTTTGTCGTTGATTTTGACTTCGGCACGGTACTTGAAGTTTTTATAGGGGCCTTTTGTATATACGAGCATCGACGCTGGCCCCGATCCGGCCAAGGCTCCATCGATCACTTCCCATTTGCTCTCCTCTTTACCGACTTTTTCCCAACCTTCCATCGACTTGCCATCAAACAAGGGGACCCATTTCGCATCCTGGGCATTCATTGTATTGCAGGCCATCATCGCAAAGGCGGAGAGCCCAGCGAACAAAAAAAATCGTATTGACCGAATCATGGGAAATAGCTCCGAGGAAAGCAATTGGGATGGGTGATTCACTTGTTGAATCTAGGCAACATACACCTTCTGTGGATGATACATGTTGGCGAGGCCGCATAACAGCCTGGATTAGACAACTTGTGATTTGAACGTTAGCCTTTAGGATCGCAATCCCCTGGAAATTTGCCAAAAGGCATTCCAAACTCCTTTCAGTTCGGCATTAAAATGAATGTTCGCTTTTTTACCATTGCAGCGCTATTGGCTGCCGGTTTCATTGGGGATCACGGTCCAGCGTGTATGGCTGGAGATCCAGAGATTATCCCGCTTTGGACAACTGCTGCCCCTGGCGATAGTAATGATCTGCCTCCAGAAGGTGAGTTTACCGAAGGCGGGAAAAAGTTTATTGCCGAGAAACCTATTTATCTCGTCACGAACGTCTCGAAACCAGAACTCGCGATTTTTCGTCCAGAGCCTCACAAAAATACCGGTGCGGCGGTGATCATTTGTCCTGGGGGTGGCCATCGATTGTTGGCCTATGATCTAGAGGGGACAGAGATTGCTCATTGGCTAAATTCTATCGGAATCACAGGCATCGTTTTAAAGTACCGAGTTCCATCGCGAACACCGGAGTTCAAGTGCCAGGCGGCACTTCAGGACACTCAAAGAGCCATCAGTATCATTCGCTCTCGCGCCAAAGAGCTCGGGGTCGAACCAAACAAAGTTGGAGTCATGGGTTTTTCAGCCGGGGGTGAAGCCGCTGCACGGGCCTCGCTTCAATACAATAGTCGCAAGTATGAAAAACAGGATGGATCGGATGAGGCGTCCTGCCGCCCCGACTTTTCACTGTTAGTCTACCCTGCATATCTCGTGAAAGACAACAAAACTCTCCTTGAGGAGTTGATGCCCGCAGTCGACGCCCCTCCCACGTTTTTGGTACACGCCTGGGATGACCCAGTAACTCCGTTAAGCAGCCTGCTGTTGGCGACCGAATTGAAGAAGGTTGGTGTTCCATGCGAATTGCATCTCTTTGCGACCGGCGGTCATGGTTACGGAATGCGACATGTAGACGGCGTCCCCGTAACCGATTGGGCAACGCAGGCCGCTCTATGGTTAAACAAAATTGTTTCCAAAAAATAACTAGCCCGTGAGACGGATTGCATGAAAAACATTCAGGAACACATAGACGCTATTCGATCGCGATTCCCATCGTTGGCTCGTAGAGTCGATGCGAGGCAAGCTATTTACCTCGACGGACCGGCTGGAACTCAAGTGCCACAGTCGGTCGTGGATCGAGTCTCGGACTGCATGTTAAATCACAATGCAAATCGCTCAGGCCGTTTTGTAACGAGCCGCGAAGTTGAGCAGTTGATGGGCGAAAGTCATCAGGCGTTCGCCGACTTTCTAGGGGCGGCTTCCTCCGACTCGATCGCCTTCGGTCCCAACATGACATCGCTAACCCTGCATTTTTCGAGAGCTTTATCGAAGCTGTGGAAGCCGGGAGATCGGATACTTGTATCTAGTTTGGACCACGACGCCAACTTCACCCCTTGGGTATTGGCAGCGCGCGATGCGGGAGTAGAAGTCAAGACGATTCGAATACGAGAATCCGATGCAACGCTCGATATGGATTCGCTGGATGAGTTGTTGGACGAACGCACGCGGCTGGTTGCGGTAACGGCCGCATCGAACGCAGTCGGCTCATTGACCAACGTACGAGAGATCGCAAATCGGGTTCACGCAGTGGGTGCCGAGCTGTTCGTAGATGCCGTTCACTTGGCCCCCCATCGCGCGATCGACGTCGCAGAATTGGATTGTGATTTCCTCGTTTGTTCCGCGTACAAGTTTTTCGGTCCTCATATCGGAATCCTCTATGGTCGAAGAGATCGCATGTTGGAGGTTACACCCTACAGACTGCGCCCGGCTCCGGACAGTTTACCTGGACGGTGGATGACAGGGACACAAAACCACGCGTGCATTTCCGGTGCAGCAGCAGCGGTAGATTACATCGCTTCACTTTCGGACATTGTGGACAATGGAAAGAACCGAAGGCTTCGAGTTCTAGATGCGATGTCTCAGATTACAGTCTATGAAACAGCTCTGATCGCGAGAATGATCCAAGGGCTGGGATCGATCGCTGGAGTCAAGCTCTTTGGAATTACCGAAAGTCATCGTATGTCGGCGCGAGCGCCGACGGTTTGCTTTCAGGTGCCGGGAATCCGTTCGTTTGACGCAGCGCAATACCTAGGCGACCGCGGTGTTTTTGCATGGCATGGAAACTACTATGCGCTTCCGCTGACGGAGGTTCTTAAGACGGAGCCCGATGGAATGGTCCGTTTGGGTTGTATGCACTACAACACCATGAACGAAGTGGAACAGACGATTGCTCTGATTGGGGAACTGTCGGAATCGCAACGTTCGAACCCATAAAGCAAGTAGGTTCGAATTAACGGTCTCGATTCCATCCGAACCGACGCAGAGAAAGCTTCATCAAACCTTAACATTTCGGGCGCCTTGTTGGGTATAACCTGTTGGCCATGTTAAGTAGGATCTAACCTGAATAATTCCTAGATGATTGGATTCGGAGAAACACTGTGTTTGGACTCGATTTTGGTTTCTCAGTTTTACTGCTACTGTGTCTTCTTTGCGTCTGTGCATTCGAGTTTATCAACGGCTTCCACGACACAGCCAATGCAGTTGCGACAGTCATTTATACGAATTCGATGAAGCCTTGGCGGGCCGTTTTGCTATCGGGCATCCTGAATGGAATTGGGGTCTTCGTCGGTGGAACAGCGGTCGCTATGGGGATCATTAATATGCTACCAGTGGAAACGTTGGTGGATCAAAACATTGTCCATAGTCTGGGAATGGTCGCAGCCATTTTGCTGACGGCTATTTTCTGGAACCTTGGCACGTGGCTGTTGTGTATTCCAGCTTCCAGTTCACACACCCTTGTGGGTGCGATCATCGGCGTGGGGATTGCGTATAGCTTACTGCCTGGCAGTGGCGAGGCAGCCGTGAATTGGCACAAAGCAGGTGAAGTCGGCCTTTCTCTTCTTATCTCACCTGTTTTCGGTTTTGTCTTAGCGCTATCGCTGCTCAGTCTGCTCGCGATCGTCTTTAAAAAAGAGTCTACGGTTTTTAATGCGCCTGAGGGGGACTCGCCACCGCCAATCTGGATTCGCTGTATCCTGATTTGTACGTGCGGTTTAGTTTCGTTTTCGCATGGCTCCAACGATGGGCAAAAGGGGATCGGCTTGATGATGCTGATTTTGATTGGGATCGTTCCAGCGAAGTTTGCATTGGACGATCGTTTGCCAAAAGATGAGATCGTTAAGAAGGCGTCGATTGTCCAACGTAATCTTGAAATCGCGGAAACTGACCCTTCTGCTGGAACTAGCAAAGGGGGCCTCGACAAACTGCGTGGACACGTTGAGACACTAGTTAAATTAACTTCGTCGACGATGGAATCAACCGTCCGCTCCGAGACACCCGCATTTGAAATTCGAAAGAATATCCTGTTGATCCGAAATGAAACTAAGCATCTCAAGGATTCCAAGGATGCTTCCAAATCAAACACGATTCATTCCCTCATTCAAAGCGCTGAGGAATTAAAAAAGTACACGGACTATTCACCTACATGGGTCGTAGTGCTCATTGCGCTGTCACTAGGGATCGGCACGATGATCGGCTGGAAACGGATCGTCGTGACCATCGGTGAGAAGATTGGTAAAACGCACTTGACCTACGCTCAAGGTGCATCTGCGGAAGTTGTAGCCGCGAGCACAATCGCTGCTTCGACCTATTTGGGACTTCCCGTGAGCACGACGCACGTCCTGTCGTCGGGAATCGCAGGCGCCATGTACGCTTCGGGCGGCGTGAAAAACTTGGAAAGGGGCATGATCACTAAAATTCTTCTTGCCTGGGTTTTAACGCTACCGGTTTGCCTGACCATGTCGGGCACGCTGTTCCTTCTTTTTAGAACAATCTTTGGCTAACAAAATGTTGCGTTCTCCAAAAGACGTCGGCCTCTTGGCTATTGCACTATGCTTGCTCGCAGCAGGATACCTTTGGTTCGGTTCGCCAAGTCAGCCCCGTCCAATCAAACTAAGATTGACAGCCGGTGATGGATCAGGACTACGACATCGACTGGCCAAAGAGTTTGCTCGCGAAGCAGTTAAATTCGGTATCGAGATCTCCGTAGAGCCGACCGAGGGATCCGAAGCTGCACTAGAAATGCTAAGCAAACGAGAGTTCGATATCGCAATGGTACAAGGCGGTTTACGGAGCGATCCGCAATCGCCAATTCGCCAAATCAGTGCGCTGCATATCGAACCCTTGCATCTGCTGGTTAAAGCGGAATGGGCGCAGGCAATCAGCGAAAAGGGTATGTCGCAATTGGCTGGCCGAAGAGTCAACTTGGGTGCAACCGGGAGTGGGACCTATGCGTTGGCATCCGAGGTTCTCCATTTCGCAGGCCTTAGCCCAAACGGTAGCAACGGCCAAAGTCGCTATCAACCCAATTCGCTCAGTTATGCCGAGTTGATGCAGGCCGATTTATCAGATCTGCCGGATGCGGTTTTCACCGTTTCGACAATGCCATCTCCCATTGCCGACTTCCTGACCGACAAGCACGACTATCAATTGGTTCCACTGCTATTCGGCGAAGCGCTTTCTTTGGAATCCTACTTAGATTTGGGGAAGAAATTGGCGGTAGGCTCAGTCGATAAACAACATGTATACTCGACCACGATTCCTGCATTTACCTACCGAGTAGAACCTGCCTCTCCATCGCAACCTTTACAGACCATCGGAACGCGACTCCTATTGGTCGCTCACCAAGGGGTTGACGGTGCGGAGGTCAAGCGACTACTGGAGTGCTTGTACCAATCCGATTTCATCAAGGCTAGTAGAACCGCCATCGATGCGAGCCTTCTCGATCTGCCAACCGAATTCCCCTTGCACCGCGGATCAGAACTTTATCGACAGCGTAACAAACCCATTATTGCTGGAGATGCAATCGACTATCTCGAAAAGGTAATAGCGATTTCCGCAACAGTCGCAGGCGGTACTTTCTTTTTGGCGCAGTGGTATCTCCGGTCGAATCGACGGCGGCGAGAAATGAGCTTTGCCACGTATATGGAACGAGTTATCGCAATTGAAAACGAGGCCATGCGAAACGAACTTGCCGCCCAACTGGACCTAGCAACACTCATTCGTTTGCAACGTGAGCTTTCAGCGTTGAAGGCCGACGCCGTGCGCAAGTTCGCTGCAGGTAAGCTGGAAGGAGAAGGGCTCATTCACGGCTTTTTGGCTCTGGTCAACGATGCAAGGAATCAGTTGACCCGCCTTATCTTGCACCAGCGAGAGAACATCGAGCAGTTCGCTGCGACGCAAAACCATACCGTCGACGAAGTTTGGTTGGAACAATCAAGAAAAACGTCATCAAACTCCGCCCCTAACTCCTAACTGCCAAAGCAGTTCGATGCCGAAACGCGACTTCCGCAGACATCGCAAAAAAAAGCACCGCGACTAGAACAAGATCAACTGAAGGTCCTCTCCCTCCTCCAGCCAGCCTCGCACAAATCGCAGTGCCATTGTATCGGTTGATTCAATTGAACAATTGAACACACACACGCCCAACATCAGTCTTCCGATAGTCCAATCAGAAAGCAGTTGGCGTACCAATTCGTATGTTGAGTTGCCTTAGCCAGCATTCCTATTCGATGCTTCTTTACCAAAAGGAACCCTTGTGGCCTTTTTGCGCACGGAATGGAGTTTTTTTTACCGCAAACTATTCCTAAAAAAAAGATAAGAGACTTGGAATGGGATTTCGTGGATGGAACTGAGCAGTTTTCGCGTAAAAAGCAGGCAACCTCAGTGCTTGAAAACGTAGCATCCAATGATTATTGGGGATATCTACGACGGAATGGCGACTGTCTTGGTCGCCTTGATAAAACAAACTGGAATGGTCGTCTGGGGGAACCAATGCTCGCATCGCCTAATTCTGACGGAAACGTTTCAGGCCTTCTTTACATAGACGACTAGACGTAGATACTGTGCAGCCTTGTCGATGGAGGTCGCGCGCCGACCACAGCTGCTCGGTAACCCACACTCGCTGGAGAATTAATGCCAAGTTCATGGATGTCGCGAATGGCAGTCTCGGAGCTTTCGACATACCGTTGGAGCTTTGAGGAAGATGTGTTGCGCTACAAGGAATATGGCTACGGGGCGATTGGCGTTTGGAGGCCAAAACTGTCCGATTGCGGCGAAGCAAAAGGGCGAGAATTACTGCTGGATCAAAAACTCAGGGTGTCGTCACTTAATTGGGTTGGTGGATTTACTGGAAGCGATGGCCGGACTTTTCGCGAATCGATCCATGACGCTTTGGATGCAATCGATGTTGCCGCCCAATTGGAGGCGGATTGTCTGGTGGTGTTGGCTGGGAGCAGATCAGGTCATACGCGTAGCCACGCCAAACGGCTTCTGTCTCAAGCGTTAAAGATCCTTGCTGAAGCAGCACAGGCTGTCGGTATCCAGCTCGCAGTGGAACCGATGCACGTCGGGTGCGCACACGACTTCACGTTCTTGACCAGTATTCCAGACACCTTGGATGTCATTTCAAGCATCGGAAGAAGCAACTGCGGTATCGTGTTTGATTGCTATCATATGGCACAAGACGAGAATGCAATGGATTGGCTCCCATCCATTGTGCCATTTATCCGTTTGGTCCAATTAGGAGATGCAAAACGAGCACCAATGGGTGAACAGAATCGTTGTTTACTCGGTGATGGTATCGTTCCGTTGGCGTCTATTGTAAAGACAATTGAACACTATGGGTTTGAGGGTTTTTATGAGGTCGAGCTTTTGGGCGAAGACGTTGAGCACTACGACTATCGCGAAATATTGACTCAGTCACTTCGTGAATTGGCTAGCTATCGCTCAACCGATAGCTAAGAAGACACAGCCGACAAAAGTAGCAGGCACGCTCCGTCGTGCCGTCCGCTAGCGGGCAAATGCAGAAATTCGTGGTGGACGGCACATGGAATGTGCCTACTACTTTGACTTTTGTCGGCTGTGTATAAGAAGAGTGGATATGCTCATCGTTCTCAGGCATTGAGGAAGACTTTTTGGCACTTTAGGTTATCTACAAGGAGTTAGCTGCGTGGGGTGAGTGTGAATAGGCTGCTACAACCCGGTCATGTGAATCGAACCGAAGAACCGATGCTATCCATCACTAGGCATGTTTGCAACGTTTTTTCCGAGTACATACACCCGGTCAAGAATGAATCCTCGCGTACCCAAAAATCTGCTTTTGCTCGCTCGAGCTGGCTCGTTGATAACTGCTGCTGGAGTGGTGGCATTCAACTCGACCTGCTCTTTGGGCATGTCAGAGCGCATTACGCCTATCGTTCAAGCCATACAAAAGGCAGAACCGGCGGTAGTCAACATACAGGGTAACAAGACGATCACGAATTCGACGGCTTCTGGGCAGTCGACCCGACAGGAGGTCAACGGCATGGGAACAGGCGTGATCATCGATCGTCGTGGCTACATCGTTACGAACTACCATGTCGTCGATGAAGTGGCGAGGATTGAAGTGACTTTGGCAGATGGCACGACGGCGATTGCCAAGCTGATCAACTATGATCCCGAGACCGATCTGGCACTCATAAAAATAAAAACGGATCGCGAACTTCCTGTCATCCGCATTGGTGCTAGCGAAAACCTACTTCGAGGCGAGACGGTAATCGCAATTGGTAATCCATTCGGCTATCAGAATTCTGTCACAGTCGGCATCATCAGTGCACTCCATCGCGATATCCCAGTGAATGGATCGCAACAGTACAACGATTTGATACAAACCAATGCGGACATCAATCCAGGCAACTCTGGCGGGCCCTTACTCAACATTGACGGCGAGGTGATCGGTATTAACGTCGCCGTTCGTGTGGGTGCCCAAGGAATCGGTTTTGCGATTCCAATGGACACCGCCGTTGAGGTTATGGCTGACCTTGTCGCTGATCATCGTGCCGCATCCCATGGGATCACATTCTCTAAGCCTGGAGACGTCAGACATCACGAGCACCCGAACAGTCAACTCATCGTTCGCGAGTATCGAGGTTTAGATTCGAATTCGAGTCGAGAGATACGCAATGGGGATCGGATTGCGTCGATCGAAGGACAGCCCGTTGGAAATCGGTTGGAACTAGAACTGGCACTGCTCGAACGCGCAGGACAATCGATCGAACTTGGATTGGATCGCAATGGCGTGAAGTTAGCACATTCGATCACACTCATTGAATCGGGAAACAAACAGGAGCCCGACGTCTCACGGGTTGCCTGGGAACAATTAGGAGTTCGTTTGAGTGTTGTACCTGCAGCATCCATTGCTGGAGTTGGAGAAGACTACAAAGGTGGGCTCAAGATTCTTGAGGTTCGATCGGGGAGCCCTGCAGAGCGTGCACGCTTGCAACAAGGTGACGTGATTGTAGGCGTCATGGATTGGCAGACACCGAAACTGGAATCGCTCGCTTGGATCATGGCAAACGCGAACTTCCGAAGTGCAGGATCTTCAAAATACTATCTCGTAAGGAAACGCACCAAGTTGACGGTTGCCATGACACCTGACTCGTCTCTGTCCTCCGTGTCACGAAACACTTCTCGCGACATTCGATAGAGCTAATAGTCAATGATTGAACAGGAATTCTTTGCAGTTTAGAATTGCCCAAGTTAGGTCTTGATAGGCTTCTAGCTTATTGGCTTTGCCCTCTAGATACGCGGTGCCAGGTTTCAACTCGGCGTCGGTCGGATTGCGAGAAAAAGCTCTTAAATAAAGCTCACGCAAATTGTCTTGGTGCGAAGTACTCCGATTGGCCAAATTGGTTGCGAGACCATTTGTATCGGCTAACTTCGCAATCAGTTCCTTTGAATTCGCAAAGTGCAAACTCTGGGCCAAGGTCGATTCGTTGGTGCGTTCGCATTCGCAGGCAGTCGAAGCGTCAGGCCGTCCAAAAACGGTTAGGAAATAGGACCGGAAGGAGGCATCCGGAAGCGATACAGCCTTTGTCTTTTCCGGCATGGCATCAAAAGCGGTACTGGTTTGAGTTACTTGATCGACCGCATCCAGGATTTGCTCTGCAGCAAGCCTCTTTGGGTAGTTTCTCGAATAGCATTTGCGATCCCGCAAATTTTCACCGTTCGGTTCGCTATCGAGTTGGTAGACACGCGTATTGCATATCGAGCGAATCAGTAGTTTAACATCATATCCTGAATCAATGAGTTGCTTGGCCAGCACATCCATTAGCTCGACATTCGAGGGTGGGTTCGTGACACGCATATCGTCCTCAGGTTCGACGATTCCACGTCCAAAAAAGTGCTTCCAATATCGATTGGCAATGGACTTGGCAAAGAACGGATTCTCTGGACTCACCATCCAATCTACCAAGTACTCACGCGGGTCTCGCAGATCTGTATCGTCGCGCACTGGGCCGTCCAAACCCGCTGGCTTGAGCGATTCGCCAGTTTTCGGATGCGAAGCTCTCGGTTGTCCTACGGACGCAAAGACCACATTTTCATCAGGCGATTGGCTTCCTTTGGTGCGGACCTGGGAAAAGAAAGCTGCCATCTGAAAATAGTCCTTCTGTGCCCACTTTTCAAAAGGATGGTGATGACAACGGGCGCACTGGATTCGCTGCCCCAAAAACAACTGCGCCGTGTCTTCCAAACGACTGAAGTTATCTGGCACGTGTCGAAACCAAACCACCGGCGGATGCACATCCATGGAACCCGAAGCAGCCACAATATCACGCACGAATTGGTCAAAAGGGCGATTGGTTGCGATCTGATCTCGAATCCATCGATGGAATGCAAAAGTACCCGCCTTCTGTCCCGCGTTGTCTCTGCGATTGCGCAAAATCAACATCCACTTGTTTGCAAAATGATCCGCGAAGTCATCGCTCGCCAGAAGCCGATCGACTAACTTCTCTCGCTTGGTGGATTCTGGCTCACGTAGGAATTGCTCTACCTCAGTGACAGTTGGCAATCGACCTACCAGGTCCAACGTAGATCTGCGAATAAACGTAGAGTCGTCGCAAACACGTGAAATCGGTATGTTCAACGAACGTAATTGAGCGATAACCGCACCATCGATCGGATTGGTTGGCTCGGGCCATTCGTTGATACCATCGACGATTGGGACGCTGGCGCGGAATACTGCTACCTGCCCCTGGAAGCGGGCCATGATCGCCACTTCACCTGCAAGCGACTTCATGGTGACCAAGCCTCGTTTGTCAACGTCCGCCATGTCGGTATCATTGCTCTCAAATTGGACCGACGGAGTTACATCTTCCACTGAGCCATCTGAGTACCTCGCAACTACGGAAATCTGTTGTTCTTGTTTTGGGAGCATTCGACGCAACTCGGGCGTCACGGCGAGTCCAACAACGCGTCGATCGTCCGGCTTACCCGGTTTCATCCCCTGCGAAATCCAACGGCGTAAAACACGGTATTCTTGTGAATCCAAATCCAGTCTTTGGCCTCCACCGTGTGGAACCGAGTTGATCGCCTTGGTCAGCAACAGGCTTGAGTCGGGCATTGCTGCAGACAATCGTCTGCCTCGCGACTCCTTGACTAAATGCTCGAAGTCTTCGTTGGGTTCGAAACCTAACAACGACAGCTTGAACCCATTTTGGCCAGCCGCCTTTCCATGGCAACCTCCGCCGTTGCACCCCAACTTGGTAAAGATTGGGACGACTTGGTTCGGAAAACTCACGTCAGGGTTGTCGTCCCAATTATCGACTTCGATCTCGACAACCGCTGACGCGACACCGTCGATAAGGGCAGATAGCTTTGCTCTTCCGTTTTTAAGAGGCGAAATCTGTCCCATGCCATCGATCGAGGCAACCCCTTCGGGATCCATTATGAACTTGGCCTTCCGTGTTAGATCGATTTCCAGCCCGCCCTGGACAGTCCCCGTAACAAGGCACTGATAGCGGGCGTCGCTTCCGCGAAGTGTAACCCTCAATACTTCGTTCGTTCTAACCAGCGTTGATCCACCATCCATACGAATGGTGCGAACCGGAACCGGGGCAGCCTCGTCGGCCGTTAAAGATGCCGAAACGTATAGACTAGCGAGAAGCCAATGGACAATAGTTAGGGTATGGAATCTCGCGAAACAAATCTTTGACATCAAATCAACTCGGCCACGGGGGCATGATCAACTAAGAACTGAGGTCGACCAGTTGGGTCGGCGATCGTCGTGTTTTTGACATCGATTCCCAGATTATGGTAGAGCGTTGCAATGACTTCTTGAACATGAACGGGTCTTAGCGTCGCGTATTCTCCCAGGCGATTCGTCGCTCCAATTGCCTGACCGGTACGAATTCCACCTCCAGCCAGGTAAGCACAACTGACCTGCGACCAATGGTCACGGCCCGCATCTTTATTGATTTTCGGAGTCCGACCAAATTCGCCCCAAACAACGACGCTCACATCGTTGAGCATTCCGCGCATGTCTAAATCCTCAATCAGCGCACTTAAACATTGATCGAGCTTGCCGCCATGGTCACGCACCATGTCAAAGTTCTTTCCATGGCTATCCCAGCGACCGAAGCTCAAACTCACCACTCGGACGCCAGCTTCGATGAGTCGTCTCGCAATCAAGAGATGATCATTGCGAGTTGCACATCCATCGTATTGATATTTGTATGGCTTGCCGTCACCGTACTTGGCAATAATTTCAGGGTCTTCTTTCGACAAATCTAAAGCATCGACCAGTTTGTTGCTGGTCAAAACATCGAGCGCTCTTTGCCCGAATGCATCCATACCTTCCATGACTCCGGTGGTATCAATGTCTCGACGAAGTGAATCCAAACTGATTAGCAATTGCTTGCGATTCTGGAGACGTTCCAATGTCACTCCGTTGAGCTTCATATTCTCAATGCCCGGTCCGTCCGGCTTGAAAGCAGAATTGGCGGCTCCCAAAAATCCAGCGCTCCCACAATCAGACCATTGCACATGGCTAGAACGTTCCGCTAACCCAACGAACGGTGGAACTGCAGGATCCACCGCTCCCTTTAGCTTTGCGACCGCTGCTCCAATCGATGGACGACCACCGAGTGCTTTGAGGTCATCAGGAATCCAACCGCTCAAACATTGGTACGATTCGTGTCGGTCTTTGCAGCCCACTACCGAACGAATAATCGCTGCCTTGTCCATAAGCCGGGCGAGTTTCGGAAAGACCTCACAAATCTGAATGCCTGGCACATTGGTTGGAATCGCGCGAAACTCGCCGCGAATCTCCGACGGTGCGTCCGACTTGATATCCCACATGTCCTGGTGCGGAGGCCCTCCACCCAGGAATACTTGGATCAGGGATTTGTTGGTATTGCTCGTCTTTTGATTCGACTCAGCACGAAGAACATCGGTGAGTCCAATCGCCGACGCGCCAAAGCTCATTCCACCGATTTTCAAAAAAGAACGACGAGACTCACGGTCACAATAACTGTGCGAGGACCCATGCTGACCAAAGATCGACAACATCATGGACGCCGAATGGTAAAGGGTTAGGTGGGGCCGCGCACGCCAATGCATCGACGCGGTGTGGGTAGGTCAACCGATTTTCAAGTCGACTGGGAATTGTACATCAGCCTGAACAAATCCGACGGATTTGTCAATATGGCAAGTCAACTACTTCTTGGCAGGACGCAACAGAATGAGAATATTCGACATAGCTTCATGGTCCGGCAACATCGAAACCATGGCCCCCTTAAACTTCCCTCGACTTGCATCGCTCATACGTTTGCGGGAGGATGTGGCGGTAAATGGCGAGGGGTCTTTACGGGATGCCGGGTGAAATAACCGGCCGGCAAACCCACCTGCACTCTCAGCTACCTGCACCGTACTGAGCTGATCGACAAGCAATCGAGCCGGTTCATCACCCATTACCATATCAAGCCCGAAATCTGGAAAAGATACGGAATCGTCGACGATCTCTTGGACCGCTGAACCCAACTTTTTAGCAGTCGAGCGAAGAAACAACACCCCCATTTTTTCTTCGGTTCCGGAGTTCTTAGAATTGGCGAGCTCCTGTTTAGGAATCTCTAAATCACCAACATTTTGTTTGATGACGTTCGGGTTACCCACCCATTGCGATTTTTCTAAATTCTGGATTTGCTCGTCGTTAAGCACCAAATCATCCGTGTAAACAATGCCGTACTTCTCAAGTATACGCTCTAAAACACGGTCTTCTACCGTCTGTTGGTCCAGTGAAATATCCAAAACCACCATGTAAAATGGTTTCTTGCTCTTCGTCTCATTCTCTGTTGGTGACTGCAGTTCTTTCGGCGATGACTTGGCGATGACGTTTATGTTTGCAGCATCCATTACTGGCGAAACAATCGGTTCCTCGATTGTGGTGCGATCTTCAGCGGATGGCAGACCTGTCTCCGCCGTCTTAATCTCTTCGGGAGACTCAAAAATCCGGAGAGATTGTTCCGACCGTGCGATCGACGCGTCGATTTTGCCGTTCAGGAGTTCATCTGCAGACCCTCTCTCAGGTCTTGGACGCTCAGGACTTGGGTCAGAAACAACCAATTCTTGTTCCGGATTGGAAACGTCAGGAACAAAAACAACTCCTTGAGGGGCCGGTTTCGGAAATGGAAAAAAGAAAAAAGCGAGGAGTGCTGCCAGGGACAGTGCTCCGGCGAAAATCCATGATCTTGATCCTAGGACGAAAATAGACGGAGCCGAGGATTTCTTGCTCGGTTTTGCTGAATCCGCGTCCGAAAGCAGCCATTCCGGAACGCTGCCATCCAATTCGGAAGCTCTTTTTTTAGCCGCAAGCGTAACAAAACCGGCAAAATCGGGCCTTAAGGTCTGAGTGGATCGGCCACTCATTAAAGCCTTTCTCACCGCAGCTAATTCGTCCAGTCGCATCTCAAGGGATGGATCTTTTGCCATTGCTCTCCCCAACTCGCGAGAATCAGCCTCAGACAGCACGCCATCTAGCATGCCGCTTAGCAATTCGTCGATTCTGTTTATCGGGGAGTCCATGATTTCTTACGTAGAGACAGGTGGATTTCTCTCAATCGGATGCCCTAATTTGCAAAAAGTTCCTTGAACACCCTCGGTATTTGAGTACGAATTGGGATTTCGGAGTTTTTGCTCACTCTTGCGAGGCGAATTGTAGCCTGATGGATTGTGAATAACCACAGCGGCCCGAATTTGTTGGCGGCCCGCTTCCCATCCTTAACTCGCACTACCACCTTGATTCCATCTGATCGACAATGTGATTTGCCAACCGTTCCACCGCCCGCTGATTGGCAGTCGAAATTGACTGACCTGCTTCGGGGACGAAATCGACATTTTCCGCAAAGTAAAATGTGGACTCTCCAGGGGGCAAAAATCTGGTTTCGATAAGAGGCAGACCTCGCCGATCGGTCCACTTGACCTCTACAGTCATAACGGTCTGGAGCAGCCGAGGTTCATCCAGATTGGTCTCACTCACGACCCGTTTTGAGTCTGACGTTAGTGTGCACACCATAATCGATTCGGCGGTCTCAACGTTGGCTAATTTAAAAGGGGTACGGCGCTCTATTTCCTTTTGCACCGACTCTGTCAGCATCACCCCTAATTCAGGTCGACACGACTCGCTTTTTATGATCGGTACGTGGATGGTCCTCACGTCCGTACGATAGAGACTTCTTGTCCCTATCTTGT
>JANMGH010000081.1:0-7931 GCA_031374515.1 Pirellula sp.
GTTTCAAATCAAGGTACCGAAATCAGGTGCCTATCATTTGTTGATGAGCTACTCGGCACACGAGACCCGCGCTACAAATGTTCCCGTGATCGTCACAAGCGGTTCTCACAAAAAACATTTTACCGTGGATCAAACTCAGCCACTGCCGTCGGGCCTGCATTTCAAATCTGTAGGCAACGTGCAACTGGAAAGCGGAGTTGAGACGACCATCACCATAAGCAACCATCAAACCGTAGGCTTTGTCATCGTCGACGCTCTGCAGTTGCTTTTGGAAGAGCAGTAGACCCATGCTTTTGACGAACGCCCCAGTTGCGAATCGCGGTGAGTTAATCCGGGCGTTGCGGATGTAGGGAGGTATGTTTCAACGATCGCCGGAACTCTTCGATCAGTCGTACCCGATGATCATACGCCCGCTGATTGCGCGCCGCCGCGCCTGCCGCTCGAAAATATCAAAATTCTCCAGTTCAAGCGACATTGGTTTTAACGGCACCAAGCACCAAGGTCAGTCAGGTTGGATGATCGTCTAGCTTATCAACTGTGAAAGCGTCGTACTCCTGCAGGATCGGACTAGCCAGCAACCTAGCGTCTGGCGCTTTCCACAGGTCAGTGCGTAGGCTGTAGTACCGCTTCCCTAGCCCAACCACTGTGGACATTGGAAACGGTCGCTTGTAGTAGGACTGTTGGGTCGGATAGACTAAAGCGGCTCGGGGGACTGGTCCAACGTGGTTTCCACCCCAACAATTCATGCCCATTACGGGCGTATCAATGCGATGGACCTAACGCCTCGGTCGACCGGCCTATTTTGTGTCATTGTTTCTAGCTCGGGCTACCTGACCCCAAACTTTCGTCGGCAGTGGTATGGTGCGAAAGGAACGATGCTTTATGCTTGTCAAGATTCTATTTTGCATGCTGACAGTGATTGTACTCGCCCTGGAGCTCACGGGGGCAACGTTTGCTGCGTTGCGGCCGGGCCTCCAACCGATTCAGGAAGCCGACTACCGCGGCAAGTTCACCACCGAGCAGTACGAGGGTCGCCACGCGCTTCGGGTTACTCTCGTCGTCGTGGCTGGCGGGATCTCTGTATTGGCCACCTTTGCGTTGCTCCGAGGTCGGAGAACTGCCCCGGCATTGTTCTTTGCCTCGACGGTTGCGACGGTTGTGATCGTCGAGTTCCTTCGCCCCTACATTCACCCTGGGGCCGGCGAGGATTACTACGAGATGGCCATCCCGCTTTCGGCTGTGGTTCTCGTTATGCTCTTCTTCACCCCAATCAATCGCTGGTACCATCCTCGGGGTAGCCAAACCCTGGTATCGAAACCCGGATCAAAGAGGGGATAAATCGGGTGAGGATGCCGGTTTCCGGGCACCCTCCCCGCACCACCTGGCGAATCCCGTAGGAACCTTGCCTTCGCCGATTTCCACAGGTTGGTGCGTAGTCCGTAATACCGATTTCCAAACTAGCCCATCCGCTGTGGACATTGGCTCCGGCCGATTAGACTACTCCTGCAGGATCGGCGTAGCAGCAACCAACGCCTGCAGGGATAAATGGTGCGTTGCGATCCAAGGAGCAACAAGCTTTTATCGATGCTGCCAAAAGTCTCCTCAGTCAGTCATCTGTTATCAATACGCCATGTGTGCTTTTCGATCGAGCGATTTTGGATCGGCAAATCGATCAATGGTTTGCCGAGATGCCTGATATCAAGCCGCATTTTGCAGTGAAGGCTTGTGATGCGACCGGAGTGCTACTGCATCTCCGAGATTGCGGTGTTGCATTCGATGCAGCAACTGGGGGTGAACTCGAGCGATTGCATCATTTGGGTGTGCCTGGATCAGACATTGTTATGACCCACCCTATCCGAGACCACTCGGACTTAGCCGCCATCAAGAAGTATCAGCCGAATGCTGTGGTCGTACAAAAGTCGGACGAAGTACGCAAGTTGGCGGAAGCTGGAATTCCGAACGCTGGTTATTCGCCGTTGCTATTGGTCCGAATTGCATTGCCATATTCGAACCTCAATAAATTTGGGGTGCAGTGCATTGTTCCGGTAGAAAAGAAAGACGGAAGTGGAACGACCACGGCCTTTGACTATAGACCACTCAAGACCCTTTACTCCACAGCGATGAAAGTGGAGCAGGAGTTTTCCGTAAAATATGGGGGCTTCGGATTCGCAGGACACGTCGGAACGAATACGACACATCCAAGTCACTACCAGCACTTGTTTGGCACGTTTCGCGTTTTGGGTCGAGAGTTGCGAGAAAGGGCGGGCATTCGAATTACGCACTTTGATATAGGCGGCGGCTATTGCGATTCGCTCCATGCCGTAAGCGACGGCACAACCCAACGCGATTTGTTGCGATCGATTTACCAGGTCAGCTGCAAGTTTCGAGCTGAGTATGGAGACGACATCAGCATTATCGCCGAGCCGGGCCGGTACATGGTTGCCGACAGTGCTGCTGTGATCACCCGAGCAAAGATCGTATCGGACGCATTTTTTCGTGCGGTCGATGGAGTCGAGGTGTTTGAAAAGCACAAAGTGATCCATTTGGATGATGGAGTTTACGGCAACCTCATGGGGCAACTGCATGATGGCCGTCGATATTCGCCCATTCCCTTTCGTGTAGACGAAGACAATCGTCCGGTCGGTGGGAAAGGGATCCCGTGCATCATGTGGGGACCGACTTGCGATTCATTTGACCGAATCCTTCCACCGGATGACTACCGGGTGCCCGACGAATTACAAACCGGCGATTTGTTTGCGATAAACTGTATGGGGGCTTATACAACAGTTACGGCAACCGAGTTTAACAAGACTCAACCGTCGACGATCGTGCTGTTTCGGCGTGCTGAGGATGGCAGTTACCGTCACACCGCGTACAATCCAAAAGGTGATGTATTGGCCTAGACTGGAGCGGTGAGTCGCGGGGGAGGCCCGCTTTTAAACCCTTGACATGAAAATTATCCTATGAAACATTTTCTTGCGATCTTTTGCTTTTTTACTGTTGGTGCCAACTCACTTCGCAGTTGTTTGCGCAGGAACCAAGTCAAGGTCGGACGGAGAAAGCCATCAATTACTTACCTGCAGATCGTACCGAAAGAGCAGATCTCTATCTTCCTCCCGAGTTCCAAGACGGGGTAAAGCATCCGGGCGTAGTGATCATTCATGGTGGAGGGTGGACGGGTGGCAAAAGGGATGCGGCAAGGGAAATCAATATTGGGACGACACTAGCATCCAACGGATATGTATGTTTGAGTATCGACTACTATCTACATGACCCGACGGTTGAGAAACTTTGTTGGCCTCAGAATCTACACGATTGCAAGACCGCCGTACGATGGATGCGAGCCAATGTTAGTCGGCTGTATCTCGATGTAGAACATATCGGAGTCATCGGCGGTTCCGCTGGTGGGCATTTGGCTTGCATGGTCGGAGCGACGGATTCGAATGATGGCTTGGATCCGACTGGGCCATTTGGCGAGTATTCCTGCAAGGTATCGTGCGTTGTGGATATGTATGGCCCAACCGATGTTCTTAAGCAAGGAGATATTGCTGCATTGCGGAAACGACGTAGTGAAGCGCCGGAACTCTACAAGGCATTTAGTGTCCTCACGTACCTCGATAAAGACGATCCGCCATTTTTGATTCTGCATGGAACCGCAGATACCACTGTCGATGTACCCCAATCACAAATACTGGCAGATGCGTTAGCCAAGCTCGGAGTAGAACACAGTCTGGAGATTATCGAGGGTGCGCCGCACACCTTTGATCTCCAGCCCAAGCAACGAGACCTGCGTCCCTTGGTTTTGCAGTTCTTTGACAAACACCTTAAGATTGCAAAGTAGATCGCCATTTTTTCAAATTCTTTTCTGGAGACGAATCAATGAACGATCAAGCTCAGTTTTTTGTAGGATGGGGTACGTTGTCCCTAATCAACGCTGGACTGGCCCAAAGCAAAAACCGAAGCGGTTTGCTTTGGTGGATTGCATCTCTTTTCTTTGGTCCATTGGCGACGTTTCTGATTGTCATCTTGGATCGAGTGAATCTTAACACGCCTTGAGGTTGCGACTATGCAAGGCTGGCTCAACTGCGAAGACGTCGTACTCCTGCAGGATCGGCCTAGCAACAACCTAGCAGTTACCACTTCCACAGGTTGGACTGAGGCGGGATGCATGTCTTGCTCCTTATGCAAGCGTCAGCTTCCCTCCAAGACGCTTCTGCGATTTCCACAAGATTGTGCCTAGCTGCTAGATTCCCGAATTCGGCGGGATTCACGGCTAGCTCCTCAACTGTGGAAAGCGTCGTACTCCCTCCGACACGCTTCTGCGATTCCCACAAGGTTGTGCCTAGCTGCTAGCTATGTTAGCTCTACCACTGTGGAAAGCGTCGTACTCCTGCAGGATCGGCCTAGCCAGCAACCTAGCAGATACCCTCATCCGCTGGCTTCCCAACCCCATGTGGCCCTAGCTCGATCCAGCCATCGGCCGCTTTTCAAAGGTTGGGTCATTCCATTGTGGACGTTGGCGCTCGCTGCCTACCTTCGTCTTTTCCACAGTTTGGCTCTAGACCAATTCGGCTATGGCTGCGACTTTGGATGCTTGTTGGAGTATGGGTGCGTCGGATAGACTAAATCTTCCTGGCCACGACGAAAGATGACATCCAAACTCAATTCCATTTGATGCGGAACAAACAAGACATCCTATCACCAACTCTGTTACATCGTCTGTTGCGTAGGGGACCAGGCCGTGTCCCCGGTTGGGTTGGCTCGACTTCCAGCAAATGTGTCCTAACTGCGGGAGAATGTGCAATAGCCGCTGTAGTTGGGATAACACTTGCATTCGACCGTTTCTGTATGTCTATGTTTGGATGGAGGGCACTCTTACCTTCGATCGCATTAAGCATTGGAGCCATTTTGATTATCGTGCAAATTTGCCGATTCAACAAAGCGGAGAGAATTGCCGTAGGAAGGATTCGGCGCGGAGAATGCACAACCTGTGGAAACGAACTTGATGGCGCCTCCTGTTGCAAATGTGAATGGAATAGAAATGGTCACAAGTAGGCAGGCAATCCAGGAGATCATTCCCGAGATTTTGAGGCAACTTAATCACGACATCCTCTACTACGGTTGGTTGAGGCAACTCGTTCGACTTCCGAATCCAGCCTTTACGGATCGAGAGTGTGTGGACGTGGCCCTCGATGCTGTGTTGGTTCTGCATCATGAATGTCGGATCGTTGTTGGCGACGCTTGCGATACCGATGGAATGGTCCGAATTCAACCTTGGCCCGAAGAAAACGAAGACCTGTTTGCTCGCTTGCAATCGACTCTTTCCAGGTCGTACGAGCATGATCAGTCCTTTTGTTTTTGGATACAGCTTCTGGAACATTATCGAGGAAATGCTTCGTGTGAACCAATAACACAATCAGACTCTACGACTCAAGTTAGCGAAATCAAGCTACGCTCAGTTGCGCAGAGTGACCTTCCAATACTCTTCGATCATCAACGGGAGCCGGAAGCAAATGAAATGGCGGCCTTTCCAGCTCGAGATCACGATGCGTTTATGGCTCATTGGAAAAAGATCATGGCGGATGAGGCCCTAGTTGCAATGACTGCCGTCGTCGACAATCGCATCGCGGGTCATATCGGTTCTTGGACGCAAGATGGTCAGCGTCATGTTGGCTACTGGATCGGCAAGGTGCACTGGGGAAAGGGTGTCGCCACGCAAGTACTTTCTATGTTCCTACGCGTTGTTACTGATCGACCAATTCATGCGTACGTCGCAAAACATAATGTCGCGTCGATTCGAGTGTTGGAAAAATGTGGGTTCTTGCTTCACGCAGATTTCACGAGTGCTCATGGCCAGCATACTGATGGGATCGAAGAACTAGTTTACGTGAATAGTTCGGCTTCTTCGTAAGGAATCCTTGGTGATGCTTTGCGGACGTTGGCGCTAGCTGCCTAGCTCCGTCTATTCCACTGGTTGGCTTTAGACCAATTCAGCTATGGCTACGGCGCTGTCAGTCCAGCCCAAACACTGTGGAAGTAGGTACGCGTCAATGGGCAACGTTGTGGGCGTAGCCGTAACCCTAGCCGGAAGCCACCAATACCACAAGCTCGCCCAAAAACTGTGGGCGATGGAAAGGGGGCGATGGCTTAAGCGTTGCTCGATACGATAAACTATTCGGCGAGATACTATTTCCGTGTGAGGGACGAAAGCAATGGCATCAAAACAAAGTACGGTTGATTTCATTCTGGATCAGATTCGCGCTGCTGGCGACGTTTCCGCCAGAAAGATGTTTGGCGAATACGCGATCTATTGTGGTAAGAAGATAGTCGGCTTGGTTTGCGACGACAGGCTGTTCGTAAAAAAGACCGATGCCGGTAAAACCTATGTTGTTCGTTGCCTTGAGAAATCTCCCTACGATGGAGCTAAGCCTTTCTTTTTGATCTCGCAAAAACGAATTGACGATCGTGAATGGATAACCGAACTGATCCGGATAACTTCGAGCGAACTCCCAGAACCCATCCCTAAGAAAATACGCCCGAAATAGGCAATAATAACCTCCGTCGCACTTGGTTACTGAAGACACGATGCGCTTACCGACTGTGGCTGGATGCGCGGCTACCTCAGCAACTGCAGAAGCGTCGTACTCCTCCAGGATCGGCCCCTGCAGCTACCTAGCGTCGTCAGTAGCCGGAAGATTCCTATCCACATGTGGACGTAGCTGAAGCCGCCATACCCAGCGTCCAGCGTCTTCCACAGTTTGGTCGACAGTCGGGAATTAGACCGAATCCACAGCGTTGTCCCATCCAGGTAATGAGCCTTGCTCCTTCCACAACCGTCAATTCACCAAGCATTTCGCCAACTAACGCCGCGAACGCGCTCCTTAAACTTACTTTCCCGATACCCACTGGAATTCGTTCGCTACCACTCGTCAAACCTCACGAGACGGATTTGAACAGCCTAACTCCGTGTTATGAGCTTTTTTCGACTACGGAGCGGATTCCAGCCACTAGCGGATAAATCCGATCTGATATGCGAATCTCTACTCTGAAAAGCTCATAACCCCGGGGTCGGAAAATCAGAGATCCGAGAGACTTTTGGCCGGATCGGTCGAAGTCGGTCGTTTTGAGCGGCCACCAGGTTATGAGGTAGAGAGCGCCGAAGAGAGTCGACAGAGCTACTACGGAACTGTCGACGAATAACGAAATAACTGGGGATAAACGAAAGAAGGCTGGTGTCATTACGGCACCAGCCTTTTCGTTTACTTGTGGGTAGGATTTTGTTCGCTACCACTCGTCAAACCTCACGAGACGGATTTGAAATGCATACCTCTGCGTTATGAATAGTTCGCTTCCCTCCGACACGCTTCTGCGATTTCCACAAGGTTATGCCTCGCTGCTATGCTCGCAAATGCCCTTCGGCTCCTCGCGACTTTCGCTGGATGTGGTTATTTCCAAGCGCGATGCTCAGCCTGGACCCAGCCGATGGACGCTTAAAACGCTACCATTTCGACGACGACCACCAGCGCCGGATATTTTGAGACGTAGTACACCGATCGGGAGTCCGTCGCCGAATTACGCCACACGATATACGTCGGGCCGCCGCAACTCATTTACATCTGTCAGGAATGCCGTTAAGACGCCTTCAGGCCATTTTGGGACACAATTCCCTGAAAATGACGCAGCTTTACATTTTAGAGGATGAGGCGTAAATTAACGGATCTCACAGCCATTTGACCTGCTAAATGGGCCACCATAAAACTTTTGTTTACATGCGCAGGCGCTTGAGAATTACTAGGCTCTGTTTGAAAAGGGCTAATTGCACATCGTTTTGAGGTATCGCTCAATGAATGCCATTTTAATCATACCGGCATAATTGATGGCCGTTTTCTCGAATCGTGAAAACACGCGACGGCCTTCCTTCAGCCATCCAA
>JANMGH010000106.1:0-30221 GCA_031374515.1 Pirellula sp.
GCGCCGTTTTTCCCGCAAAACAAACCGTAGGAGGGTTTCCATGCGACGATTCTTTTTGGGCATGGCGATCGCCTCGCTGACCGCCGGTGCTCCCTTGACGGCGTTCGGTGGAGATCGCGAGATCGCCGATGCCATCGTTTCAACACTTAAACAAAAGCAAGCAGACGGAACCCTCAAGGGTTTCGACATTGACCTCAGCGTCGAAGATGGCAAAGTTGTCATCGGAGGCACGGTTGCAAACCAAGCCCAATTGGATAGCGTACTCAAAACCGCATCCACGACAGCAGGTGTGAAGTTGGTCGAAAACAAGGCCAGCGTTCGCACGGTAGCACAGCCAACTGTTGCGCCGCAGAACGTGTTACCGCCAAACGTTGCACAAACCACGTTTGAGAACACTTCAGTGGTGCCGGCTTCTGTAAACGACACTCAAACGGTCTTGGACGAACCAAGCCGAATAGAAGAAGCCAGAGAGCCAGTCGTGTCACCTGTTGATGCAGGTATCACATCGGAGATCCTCGGACGACTCGGAAGCGCCCAAAGGAACGGGCACTTGCGAAACTTCGATATGAGTATCTCGACTGTCGATGGTGAAGTTTGGGCTCGTGGGATTGTATCCACCCCCGAACAAAAACAACTTGTCCTCGGAACAGCTCAGAAGATTCCAGGCGTTCGCAAAGTCATCGACGACATTACTGTCAGCGGTCGTGTTCGCCAAGTGAGCAACGAGGTTGTTGCTCCATCGTCCATGCCAGTTGTCGGCAGCGGCGCTCCACGAGCGTTTGCTCCCAGTGCGTTGACGAATGGAACCATGAGTCCTGGTATGAATCCAATGCCTTCGTACGGTGGGCCTTCGGCTCCGGTCCCGATGCAAGGCGGAGCAGGATACGGTGGAGGTGCGCCTCGCTACGACCAGCCTAACTTGCCTGGCTATGCTTGGCCAACCTATGCAGCATATCCAAACTCGGCCGCAGTGACTTATCCAAAGCAGTATAGCGCTTCGGCTTGGCCATACATCGGACCATTCTATCCCTATCCACAGGTTCCGCTCGGATGGCGCAAAGTAGCCCTCGAATGGGATGACGGACTATGGTACCTGGACTTCACCAGCAAATAGTCGAAAAGACCAGTCGCTCAATAAAAGACTAGTCGCTCAACAAACGAAAAAAGCCGTTGCACAATGCATCGGCTTTTTTTATTTCGTTTGGACGGTCCAGAGCGTTGCAATTCCAGCACTTTTTCAATAGACGTGCAGGATTCGACTATGCAACGTTGCCGAAACTACTTGATGCGGCGTTCTTTCAACCGAACTGCCTTGCCACTTCGTTCTCGTAAGAAGTACAGTTTGGCGCGGCGAATCACAGACCGTCGCTTGACATCGATCTTTTCAATACGCGGCGAATGAAGCGGGAACTTACGCTCAACTCCTTCACCTGCAACAATGCGACGCACGACAAACATTTCACGTGTGCCCGAACCGCTCTTGGCGATCACGATCCCGCTGAAAATCTGAATGCGTTCTTTCGTCCCTTCCTGAATCTTGGTGTGGACATCCACCGTGTCGCCGATGCCAAAATCATCGACTTTCTCCTTTAGGGAAGACTTCTCAACCAATTGGAGAATTTGCTGGCTCATGATCAGATCGACGTTTATTGGGGATAATGGAAATTAATGGTGTAGGGGGCCAATATAGTGACGGATTTTGCACGGATTGGGAAGGCCAAAAACGGCAAAAATGTCGCTCTCAGAAGTTCTTCCCATCAAGAAAACCGGAACAAACTAACCTTAATGCTAGTGGGATTCAACAATACCGCAGGCTTGACCTGCTGCATTATCCTTTTTCTTTGCTGGAAAGAATACGAAAGTCGCGCGCGCGTCGAAAGTGTGAAAATCAACTTAGGCTCTGTTTCTAAACATTCTAGACACAGCCGACAAAAGTAGCAGGCACGCTCCGCCGTGCCGTATGCTTGCGTATATTGGCTGGGTTTTCAGGCGGACGACACATGGAATGTGCCTGCTACTTTGACTTTTGTCGGCTGTGTCCCTCTAGCAATTATAAAAATCGCCTGCACCAGGCGTCCGCAATCTCAGCCACCATTACGCAATCCGCAACATCGGTTGTTAACAAATGATTGCAATTAGGCAAGCTTATCAATGAGTGTTGATGCAGGGACCTTTGGGAGGTCGAGTCAAGCCCACAATTGATCAAGGCGTTTCGAAAATCGACTGTCTCATCAGCAGGCGAATGGAACGCAAGAATTGGCTTGGTGATTTTCCGCACCTGACCTTGCAGGTCATGGGATCGAAAGTTTTCCAACATTTGCCATTTGATACCGTGTTCGCGTCCGCCGATCGTGACAAGTCCATCGCCGCGAGATGCGATTTCAGGATTCATGGACTCGAGCAGACTAGCAAGATGATGTGTGTCGCTTGGCGATGCGATCGCGATTGTGCCACGAACCGACTGCAATTCCATTACCATCGACAGACTGGCTGCACCACCAAAACTGTGCCCAATCAGAAACATCGGCGGTGAGAGTTCGCGTTCCATAAAATGGGCGGCAGCGCGCAGATCCTCTCGGTTTGTCGTGAAGTTGGTATTGCTAAAGTCGCCATGGCTGTCTCCCAGCCCTGAGAAATCATAACGCAGGACTCCCCAGCCTTTGTCTGCCAGCCCCCTGCTTATTCGCACGATCGCTTTGAGGTCCTTGCCACAAGTAAAGCAATGAGAAAAGAGCAGGAAGCCATGAGGCATGCCGTCTGGAAGTTCTAGAATTCCGGCAAGAAGATTTTCTGCATGTCCTGGGAATTGCACTCGTTGCGTTGAACGTGCCATGAAGTACTAACGAACTCGCTGCATCTGAATAGAGCCGTTATCTCCAGCCGCTTGGAAGCTACCGTTGAAACCATTTTCATTCGCATGTGCTGTCATGCGATAGCTGCCCATGACTGGCCCGAGGGGCTTCTCAGCGGTTAGAAAAGTGTTCCCGTATGCATCTTGGTTTGGCTGTAGCGTAACGCGGTAAGCAAAAGGGATTACCAAAGCAAAGCGGCCCGTAAATCGGGCTTGATAGGTTCCGTCGCTTTTCGGTTGGACTACCGCTCGCATCGGACCACGATGTCCTGTCGAACCACTTCTCCATTCCCCTCTGTAAACACCGTTCGGGCTATCTGCAATAACAAAACGGTGTGAAGCAAAACAACTTGCAAAAAATGCAATTGCTACAACTCGCAAATAAAAGGGCGTTGCCATGGAAACTGCATCGTTCGAAATCGAGGTAACGGGATGTGACTGTTCTCCCTAACCAGATTGCACGGAAGCGTTCGATTTGTCAACAACCCGAGTCGACATGCAATCGAAACCCAACCCCAAATCGGCGTATCCAAGTGGATTCGGTTGAACCGTTTAGGTCTATATGAACTTGTCGATAAACCTGGGATCTAACGGTATATCACTCACCTCGATATCCGATATCAAGTCTGAGAAGAGAGCGGACTTGGGATCCATTAAGTCGATTCCGATGCGAGCCCACGCCTGTTGTAACTTCGGCGATTCCGACTTGCCGGCCATTCGAAGGTCAGCTTCGAAGTCCAGCGCATTGGCCACACGCAGCGTTTCTGGATGTGGTTTTTCAAGCGTGATAGCGTAGACCAATGATGCCAAAGAAAAACAGAGCTGGTCAAAGATTCCTCCCTCA
Source organism: Pirellula sp. (assembly GCA_031374515.1). GTDB lineage: Bacteria > Planctomycetota > Planctomycetia > Pirellulales > Pirellulaceae > JBKCUI01. The sequence continues at coordinate 3,696 of JANMGH010000106.1, forward strand.
TCGCCCAAAAGAAAACTCTGATCCATGAACGTTTTTTGGTATCGCGCAATGATCATCAAGACTCTACGGCCCAGAACGCGGTTGCGACGAAGCGCCTTTCGAATCAACCGTTCCTTCTCTGGGAAGAGGTCGTTTATTCCGGCAAGCGAACCGGTCCAAGGATTCCAAGATCCCATGAACGTTCGCGCAATAAACCAACCAAACTTGGCTTTGGCCGCAAGTCCAAACTTGCCATTCACTTCGGCCATGCCAATAGGCTCGAGGTACTTGGCTCGGATCCCTCGCGTCATCGCGTTGGGTGCACCAATATCAGCGAGCACCGGGTTGGGGCCCTCGTATACCGTGGCGATGGTGAACTCATGCATGTTCTCGCCAATGTAATTCTCGATGAGCGGTCCAGCGTTTGCGATCGCTGTTTCGCCCCCGTTTCGAACGGCATGTCGACGTTCGTCTAAGTGAACGGATCTTCCCCCCTGGATCTGATAGACGTTGATTGCTGTCTGAAGCAGAGCCTTGGTCGCATATACTTTTGCGATCATGCCGATCGTTTCGTCGCGTACTCCGTTGGCGCCCAATCGGAAGCAAACATCGCCGAGTACTCGGCTTGCAAGAGCATGGCAGGTAGCCCGCCCCATCCAGGTTTGGATGCGAGGCGAGTCACCTATCGGTTTGCCAAACGTGCTTCGAAAAGCAGTCCAGCCGCCAGGCTTGTTCTTGCGAGTTAGTTTGCTCAACTGCTCGGATTGGCTTGGGTCAAGGATGATTTGAGCCAAGAGTTTAAAGATCTTGGCAGCGCTGTTCACGCAGATTCCTCCGCGGCCTTTGGCGAGTGAACTGAACGCTTGCGCAAGTCCCTTGCCCGGTGGGCCGAGCAATTGATCCGTGGAGACTTCGTAATCGGTCAATCGAAAGCGGGCATTCCACAAGTAGTCGAAAGCAGTGAGTCGATTGCGAATCATGCGAAACTTCGGCGTGTCGATTTTGGGCACTTCAAAGATGATCATGCCAGAATCGCGACCCTTGGCGAGTCCCTCACCCTCGATCTTGAGTACGAGGATACAGATGCCGCCATAGATCACATTGGTAATGGGCCACTTCACTCCCGAGATGAGATACTTGTCTCCATCTCGCCGCGCGGTGAGTGCCAGTTTACTCGGATCTGCGCCGACTCCAGGTTCGGTCAGCGCGAACGAACCAAGCAGTTCGCCTCGAGCCATTCGAGGCAGATAGTACGACTTCTGAGCCTCGGTTCCAAAGTCGAGGATCGGTGTGACTGGTCCTAAAAAGTTATGCACCTCGAACATAACGGCCAAGTCCGGATGGATGAGCGTCAACGCTCGTAGAAGCGGTCCAAGATCCCCGAGTTTGGCGCCGCTACCACCGTACTGTTTCGGAATAGCCAATCCAAAAAAGCCGATCTCAGCTAGTCCTGAGATGGTTTCGTCTTGGAATAGCATTTTCGAGTGGTCGAGCAGCGTCCCTGACTTCTTGCGTTTCAGAAGGAACTCGATGCTGGCGGCCATTGTGTTCGCAACTTCGGCTGACGGACTAAACCGACCTGCATCGAACTCCGATGCTCTTGCGTGGCCAAAGAGCGATGTGATCGTCGGCGCTTCTCCGGAAAACTGCTTCTCCGCTGCCCGATCGGCATCGTCGAGCGTGGCAAGAGAAGCGACCTCATCGGCAGTCCTTCCCGCTTGCTTGAGGATCAGGGAGATGGCATCTGTTGTACCAGCCGTTGGGCTCTTCGCTACATCAGGAATTTTTGTTTCAGCGAGCATAACTTGAAACCTATCAATCAAACGGAAAAAGTTTTGGTTGCCGTTTTGAACGGCTATTACTTCACGGTGTCGCAGACACTAGCTGATCCAATAAACACCGCATTCACGGACGCGGCTAGCTCCCACGGCTCAAGTGGAGAACTAAAAACATCCTTAAGCTTCCGGTTTGCCGACATCGACGGAAGCCCAATCGATATTGTCGTTCAAAGTCTCAAGTTCGGCGAGCACTTCTCTCGCGCGCGCGAAATCGGCCTTTCGAACCACGACAGTGACATCGCCGGGAGCCTCCGTCACCAGACCAGTGGTAAAGGAACCGGTCGTGGTCCCTTGAATGCCACATTCGGACAGTGCGGCTAGAATGGTTGCCGCCTCAACTTCACTCAGGTAGCGAGTCAGTGTTACAGGGCTATTGAGGTCGCTTGAAATTGGATCGCTCATTGCTTCGTCCCTTTGATTGAGTACGGATCTATATGTCTAGCTTAGCGTAGCACGTCTTGTCTAGCTTAGCGTAGCACGTCGGAGGTCCGCGGATTGAAAGGTGCAAAGGAAATCTTAAAAGAGGCGTAGAAAGAGTGGACTCCTTCACGGGTGCTACTTATTGACGACACATCTTAAGACGGCTAGGGTAAGGTGCGTTTTTAGATCGCTTTCGCAAATAGCCCAAAGAACTCCAAGTCGCAAATGATTCGAAAAACCCTACTTTTTGCACCCCTATTGTTCCTTTTGTCGCAAAACGTTTTATCGCAAACTCCCGATTCGAAGTACCAAAAAACGGCCGAGGTCGAAGGAGTTTCGGAATTTGTCCTCCCCAATAATTGTAGGGTGCTGCTGGTTCCTGACGAGTCCTCCAACAGCATTACGGTCAACATGACCGTCTTGGTCGGATCGCGGCACGAGGGGTATGGCGAAGCGGGGATGGCTCATTTACTTGAGCATATGCTGTTCAAAGGAACACCTAGCCATGGTGACATCGACAAGGAGCTCAAAGAACGCGGCGTTCTGGATATGAACGGAACGACCGATTACGACCGAACGAATTATTACGAAACTTTGCCCGCCTCGGAGGAAAACCTCGATTGGACTATCGCTATGGAAGCGGACCGATTGACCAACTGCTTTATCCGAGGCGAAGACCTGTTTTCTGAAATGACTGTCGTTCGCAACGAATTTGAATCCGGCGAGGACTCACCGAACGCGATTCTCATGCAACGTATCATGGCCAACGCGTATGAATGGCATAACTATGGAAAGAGTGTTATCGGCAATCGAGCCGACATCGAACGCGTTCCGGTCAACCGACTCCGCGCGTTCTACAAAAAGTACTATCGTGTGGACAATATCGTATTGATTGTTGCGGGGAAATTCGATTCAGAAAAGGCGTTGGCCTCTGTCATGAAACACTTTGGCTCTCTCGAAAAAGGGGCCACACCCCTTGAGCCGACCTATACCGTCGAGCCAACTCAGGACGGTGAGCGGATCGTATACCTCAATCGTACAGGTGACGTCGGTTTGATCGGCATAGCCTATCACGTGCCTGCAATGGCTCATGCGGATTCCGCCGCATTGTCGATTCTTTCGCATATTCTAGGTACCGAACCGAGCGGACGACTGTACCAGAACCTGGTAAAGACCAGATTGGCATCCACCGTGACTTCGATGCATCAAACGGGATACGATCCGGGTATGTTTGGCTGCTTGATTCAGATCAACCGTGATGTCGCGGTGGACACGGTGCGCGATGCGCTGAACAAGACGATTCAGAACCTCGTTAAAGATGGCGTCACTGAGGAAGAGCTCAACCGGGCTATTCGAGAGTTGAGCAACACAAAGGAAAATACACAAACCAATACGACGAGCCTAGCTTACGAACTTAGCAATTGGGTGGCCTATGGCGATTGGCGATTGTTCTACCTCGATCGCGATCGAATGGAAACGGTGAAAACAGAGGACGTCAAACGAGTCGCTGAGCTCTATTTCAAGGACAGCAATCGAACCACGGGAATCTTCGTCCCTACCCCGGAACCTGATCGGTCCGCGATCGCGCAAAGACCGAAAATTGAGTCGTTGGTATCGGGTTATACTGGCCGAGAGTCGGTATCCAAAGGAGAAGTGTTTCAACCGTCACCGGAAAACATCAAGGCGAGAACGTTTCGAGGAAAACTAGATGGAGGTGTTAAGTATGTGTTGCTCCCCAAACAAGTTCGAGGGGATCGGTTCTTCCTCAAGCTGACGCTCCGATTTGGCAACGAACAGGCTCTCAGCACTCCAAAGAATCTACAAGCTGGCAAACTACTCGGCGAAACTTGGTTGCTGGGGACCGAGAAATATTCCGAAGCGGCACTCAAAGACAAACTCGATGAACTGAAAGCCGAATGCACAGCTACCAGCGAGACCGGAGCGATCACCTTTCAAGTGAATGGCCGCAAAAAGAACTTCGCAGAAACGATCGAGCTACTGAACGAGATTGTTCGCCATCCAACATTCCCAAGCGATGAGTTCGGTTTGCTCGTGACGCAAAAGAAGTCCGAAATTGAAGCCGCTCGCACCGATCCAAATTACCTCGCACAAAATGCTCTAACTCGCAAGCTCGCACCCGTTCCCGAGACAAGCATCCATTATGTTCCGACAACCGATGAATCGCTCTCGCGACTGGAGTCTGTTCAAGTGAGCGATGTACGAGAGCTCTACAAACGTTTTGTGTCAGGCTCCCATGGTGAACTTACGGTCGTCGGCGCCTTCGAGAAAGAACCTGCCCTCAAGCAGTTCAATGCCATGCTTGGCAATTGGAAGTCCAACGAGTCTTACGCTCGAGTTGGCAAGCCGTATATCAAAGTCGAGGCCGAGACACTCTCGATCGATACTCCGGACAAAGAGAATGCAATTCTTTTGGCCGCGACCAACCTAGAGATTCGCTCAGACGATCCTGACTGGGAGGCGCTCTATATTGCCAACGACATTCTGGGTGGTGGATCGCTGTCGAGTCGACTGGGAGAACGCGTTCGCGAACAAGAAGGATTGTCGTATGGCGTAGGGAGTCAGTTCATGGCCAAAGCGCTCGATCGATCCGCGGTCTTCATGACCTACGCGATCACCAATCCAACAAACCGCGACAAATTGGCCAAGACGATCGACGAAGTCTTTGATGTCTTTATGCAAAAAGGAGTTCAGCAAGAGGAGATTGACTCTGCAAAAACAAGCTATTTGAAGCAACTTGAAGAAACATTGAGCAACGATGCTCAGCTCATGTCGACGCTGCATCAATTTCTCGAGGCGGATCGAGACGAGTCGTTTCTGGCTCGTCGTCAAGCGAACGTCAAGGCGCTCACGAAGAAGTCAATCGATGCAGTGGTCGTAAAGTTGCTCAATCAAAAGAACCTTATAATCGTCACGGCCGGGGACTTTCAGAAAAAGAAATAACCAGCGACACGCCGAAAAGCCAGAGCCGCGATAACGGATTTTGTAGAGCCGCGACAGCGGCGGCAATTTTAGCCGTGGGGCTTGCCCCATGGATTTTGTAGAGCCGCGACAGCGGCGGCAATTTTTAGCCGTGGGGCTTGCCCCACGGTGCGGTTATCACCAATACACATGCCAAACAATTTGAACACATCGCCGCATCTTTGCAGCTCAGTTCTAGAGGAAGCGGTTACCGATCTCCAGTGCGGTGCGTCTTGGTTGACGGGTGCGTCCTTAGCCAGCCTGCGAGCTCTTGTGGACGCTTGTGCGCATCGAGTCGTTCGGAATGCGAAGCAGTGGGTGAATACGGCTTGTCAGGCAAAACGGATCGATGCAAATAAGCCCATTGCCGCCGAAGAAATATTGGCCGGACCGGCAACCTTGATGCGTTACCTCCATTTGCTTTCGCGCGCATTGCAGGACGCTGAACACAATGGAAATCCAGTGCTTCCGGGCAAGTCGCGGATCAATACGCAAGGTCGAGAATGCATAGCGGTCCTACCGGTAAAGAGCCTGTTCGATCGTCTGACTTTCATGGGACTACATGCCGAAGTTTGGCGACACGCAGATGCAAGCAGCAACCGATTTTCTGACAATTGGAGAGTATCGGCGTCCAAGAGGACTGAAATCACTGGTGTGCTAGGAGCGGGTAACGTCAGCTCCATTCCAGCGACCGATATGCTCTACAAGATTTTTCACAATCGCGAATCCGTACTACTGAAGCTCAACCCGGTAAACGAATACCTAGAACCGTTTTTTAACGACGCTTTCCGACCGCTCATCGATTCAAACTTGTTGCGAATCGTATGCGGTGGGGTCGAGGTCGGCGAAGCCATCGTCCATCACGAATCGATTGGGTCACTTCATTTGACCGGTTCGCACCTGACACATGACGCAATCGTTTGGGGAAAAGATCCAGTTGAACGCGTTGCCCGCCAACGCGAAAACCGACCACTTGTCAACAAGCAGATTACCAGCGAGCTAGGCAATGTCACCCCGTGGATTATCGTGCCAGGACAATACGCGCGCCGCGATTTGCGCGCTCAAGCGGAACATGTCGTAGCGTCCATTGCGAACAATGCATCCTTCAATTGCTTGGCAACAAAAATGATCGTGACGTCGCGAGGCTGGGCACAGCGAGCTGAATTTCTAGATTTAATCGATGCGATGCTTCGCACGATTCCACCTAGATATGCTTACTACCCCGGGGCTCATCAACGCTTCGAACGAGCAACAGGAAAGCCGAGTCCAAACGCTGACGACGGCACATTGCCATGGACGCTAATTCGAGATGCAAACCCAAATGAGTCGCCCCATTTGTTCGAGGAAGAGTCCTTCGTATGCGTATGCGCTGAGACGCAGTTGCCCGAGAGCGATCCCATTGCTTTCCTGGATTCCGCTGTGGATTTTGTAAATGAGAAGCTGTTTGGTACACTCTGCGCCACACTCACTCTGCCCAGTGGTTTTCGGCATTCCAACGCGAACGCTTTGGACAGGGCTCTCGTCCGGCTACGATACGGTTCGGTATGCATCAACCAATGGTCTGGAGTCGCATACGGACTCATGACGCCACCTTGGGGCGGTTACCCTGGAGCGACACTTGTCGATCCGCAAAGCGGCATCGGTCATGTTCATAACACCTTTTGCATAAGCGAAGTCGATAAAACGGTCCTCTGGGGTCCCTTGTGCAATTTCCCAAAGCCGGTCTGGTTTCCTACGCATCGTAGCGCAAATCTAGTTGCTTGGGATTTGCTACACCTGTACGATCAACCAACCGTTTTTCGTTTGCCAAAACTTTTTTATCACGCGATCAGCTAGAGAGTATTTTCATGCACGCAATTCGCAAGGCCTGCCTGTTGAGCAGCTTGTTTTTTGTTTCGGGCTGTACGCCGCCTACCGCAATCGAAGATAGTAAAACAACCTCGAATTCCAATTCCGAAGTAAGTTCACAGACGGCGCGTGACATCACGGTAATCCTACCCGGTGAAAGCGCAGAAAAACAAGCGCAAGAAGCACTGATCGTTGCTGAACCAGGCGAGATCATCGAATTTGCCGAAGGGACTTTCGAGTTCAAAGGAACCCTCTCGCTCCATGGAATTTCGGGCGTGACGATTCGAGGAAAAGGGATGGACAAAACCATCCTGAATTTTACCGGCCAACGTGTTGGCTCGGGGGGAGAAGGCTTGAAAGTCAAAGCCGATCAGTTCACCATCGAAGATCTGACCCTGCAAAACACGCCCGGAGATTCCATCAAGGTCGAAGACTCCAATGGGGTCACCTTTCGTCGCATTCGAACCTGGTGGTCACGAGGCCCCAACAAAGATAACGGCGGCTATGGTATCTATCCTGTTCTCTGCTCGGACGTGTTGATCGAACACTGTGTTGCCGAATGCGCTTCCGATGCAGGCATCTATGTCGGCCAGACTCAACGCGCAATCGTCCGACACAACCGCGCCCAACGAAATGTTGCCGGTATCGAAATTGAGAATACGATTGGTGCCGATGTTTACGAAAACGAAGCGACCAACAACACGGGGGGATTGCTTGTGTTCTCCCTGCCAGGCCTGAAACTAAAGAACGGATCGCACTGCCGAGTTTTCAAAAACCACCTATACGACAACAACCATGACAACTTTGCCCACAAAGGTGCTATCGTCGCATCGGTCCCACCCGGAACCGGGATCATGATCATGGCTAACGATGAAGTCGAGATCTTCGACAACCACGTACATGGCCACAACACCACCAATTGCATCATCGCGAGCTTCCTTCTCGCTCAAAGGAAATTCGAGGATGCTCAGTATGATCCCTTTCCTGAAGGGGTAGACATCCATGACAATCGTTTTCATGATGGCGGCAAGAGTCCTCAGGGAGAAGTCGGAAAGTTGTTTGAGCAGATGGCCGGGTTGCCAATGCCCGACATTCTTATCGATGGGGTCAACAACCCGGGTACTTTGGTGGAGGGGAAGGTGCCCGAAAAAGCCCGCATCACAATTGCAAACAATGGCGATGCTACTTTTGCGAATCTAGGATTCGCTGCGATGTTGCAAGGTGGAAAGCCGGAGATTAGCCGCGACATCGCCCCTTATTTGGGGAAGCGCCCGGCACTCGAACCTATCGCAATTCCAGGAGTCAAGTAACGAACATGCTTGTCGATAAAACACGCTTGTTCGCATCGGCTTGGCTATGCCTAACAATTGTCTTGGGCGGATGCCGTGAACAGCCAGCTGGTACTGCCCCCAAACCAGCAGAATCTAAAAGCGCCGGCAAGTCCGAAGCAATTGCCTCGGTCTCGAGTCGGCGTAAACCAAGCAAGTACCCTCAACAGCTCTCCGAATACAATCTTTTCCAGGGGGAGATTGCTCGACTGGAACCGTCCGAAGGGAGTATCGAATACGACGTAAACACCCCTTTGTTCTCCGACTACTCCGCAAAACAACGAGTCATTCGATTGCCTAAGGGGACAACGGCCAAATATGAGCCAAAAGAGCCCTTTGACTTCCCCGTTGGCACCCTCATCGCCAAGACATTCTACTACGATCACGATTTGTCGGACTTGTCAAAGGGGAGGCGACTGATTGAAACACGAATTCTACAGCGCACCGATGAGGGATGGATCGGATTGCCTTACGTCTGGAATGACGAGCAATCCGATGCATTCCTTGCGTTGGCGGGGGCCGCGGTGGAGGTCAGTTGGTTCCATCACGACGGGGCCTCTCGCAGCAACACGCATGTTGTTCCGAACTTGAACGACTGCAAACGCTGCCATCAAAGCGAAAATATGTCGCCATTGGGACCTACTGCCAGAAACCTAAATCGCAATATGGAGTATCGTCACGGCCAAGAAAACCAGATCGCTTATTGGACTCGAACGGGATTGCTTTCCGATGCACCAAAACCAAACGATGCACCGAAGTTGGCGGTTTGGGACAATCCCATGACGGGAACACTCGATCAGCGAGCTCGGGCTTGGTTAGAGGTAAACTGTTCACACTGCCACAACCCCAAAGGGCCCGCTCGCAATTCTGGCTTGCATTTGAACGTAGATGTTACGGACCTGTATCAACTGGGCGTCTTCAAAACTCCGGTTGCTGCGGCCAAAGGGACGGGTGGCAGAAGCTACGGCATCGTACCGGGAAAGCCAGACGATTCGATTTTGCTTTATCGCCTGGAGACCGTCGAAGCGGGCGCATTGATGCCAGAGTTCGGCCGCTCGATCGCGCATCCTGAATCGATTGCACTCATTCGCGATTGGATTGCAAGCATGCCGGAGTAGAACCGTGGATATTCCGGGAGGGAGAGGCGGAGAGGCTCCTGCCGAACAACCGTGGGCTAGCGCCCCGACGGCTCATGAATAATCCGGGCTAGCGGTCGCTGACGTTGGTTCGAACTCTTGAGCAGTTGAGACAACGTTTCAACCAGTGCTCTACTCGGGTGGTGCTTGCCAACGCCCCATCGCGTGTCCCGCCAGAATCCCGCCAATATACAACGGATTTGATCGCCTCGGGAAAGCAAAGCCACCCGCGGTGCCCACGTAGGTTCCGTATGCAGGGTAGAGCGTGAAGTAGGCTTCTCTTTCCAAGCGGCGGTCGTTTCGAAACTGAAGGTAGGAAAACACGTCATTCGTTGCGACTCGCTCATGCCAAAGCGGTACCCCAGGCAGCAAGTAAAGCGCAGCGTAATTCCCCGGATGTTTGCGATTGGAAAAATCCTTGGCGTGCGCAGCTTCGTGAAATGCAATCGCTGGAACATCGCCATAGAGGTGAATCGTGCCGGTGTAAGCATTGTAGTGGTCACCGCCAAACAATCGCCCAGGTATTACCGTTTCGCCCAAGACGGAAATAGCACCAAACGTGTAACGCCATGGCCAGGCAACGGACGTATTGCGAGTCAGTCGACTCCAATCGTTTAACGGATGATATTGATTGAGACGGACCTTGATGTCGCTGAGGCCATTGGTCTCCATGTAATCGGCAAGTAGCGATTCGGTTTCCGGGGAGATGCGATGATTCTCGACCTTTCGATTCCAAAGCATCAGTTTGGAAGGGATACCCCAAACCCAACCGAACCCATCGATGATTGGTCGTGGTTTACCCCGTTCCATTTGCGGTTCATTATCCGCGGTCAAATCCGTTGGGATGTTGTTTCTCACCATGTCGATCGGTTGCGGCTGGAGCACCCTACAACCGAAACTAAGTGAGACCCAGATTAGACCAATAGGCAAAAGGAAATGCTGTCTCAGTGGCCGCCGATGGGTCTTTTGGCAAATTGCATTCATCAAGTACCTCCCGTTTCAGATGGAGTACCTACCAAATTCAGCCGGCTGCGGCCAACCCAAAAAGAGGATGCGGCAGAAATCCTATCTAGCCACGAAACAGAATAGACCGGCAAGACAAGCCAGCGGAATGATTAAAACTACCGGCAACACCGGTGGTTTTTTAGGCTTTGCTTGCTAATGAAGAAGGTAGCCCGAACGCACTCAAGAAAATCAGTGGTGCCAAAATAGGAAGATCCCTTAGGACCTAGATCGGTAATAGATCAGTGCTTTCTTTGAGCCTTTACCGCTTGAAGACATGTTGATAGAGGGATTCCCCTTTCATCGAGAAGAACGCCACCGAGAGCGAATGGTCTTCAGGCTTGTATCGCACGCTAATGAACCCGCCGCGACTGGCCGAGTACGGGCGTTCGACTCCATCGTACATACTAGGTACATTCTGAGTGTGATCATCGCTGGTTGGGCCGCAACTAAACTCAGAGATACCTCTTTCGTTTCGCTGGTCGATAGAATGGTACTGCCAATGGCGATCGCCGCACATGATGATGACGTTCTTCATCTGTTTTTCTTTTAGCCAATCGAGAAAGGTCTGAGCTTCGTGCCAAAAGCCGTTGAGGTTCGCGTGATTGTCCCCTTTCATCAGGCGATCTGGACCGATAATTGGATTCGGTGAAACTAAGATGCGATAGTCAGCGTCGCTAGCCAGTAACGTCTCCATCAACCAGGCCTTTTGCTCGTTGCCCCAGATCGATTTTTCAGGTCCATCCGGCATCTTGTTGGCCGAACGGAAATCGCGATTCTCAACCATCCATATCTGGACCCCTTTACCCCATCGAACGGTACGATAGGTCTTTTCACCCATGGGAAACACTTGCTTGAATACACGAATTCCCTCCTCGTGCGTTAGCCAGGCGACGTCGAGTTTTTGGTTCCCTTTGGTTTCGGTATAGCGAGCACCTGGATCCGCTTGCTTTTCAGTCACCCACTTGCCCTTCATGAACGGATCAGCATCATTAAATCGGTAATCGTGATCGTCCTTCATGAAGTAACCGCCAACGTGCTGGTAATAATCCTTCATCGCTGGCAGACCGAACATCTTTTGGTAGGCTTGCCAAGCGTGCGGTACATCGCGCGCCAGCCCTTGACCGTCGTAGTAAACCGTGTCTCCAGCTGAAATGCAGAAGTCAGGGCGTTGTTGTGCCATCGGACGATAGGTGGACTCCCCATGGATATCTTGGCAAGTAGTCAAATGAAACAAAACCGGTTCACGCGAATTCGCTTTAGGCGCCGTGACAAACGAATAGGTCGACGAGAGGGTTGACGCGGACGCTTCGCTTTCACGCATTTCGACTTGATAGAAATGTCGGGTTGAGGGCTGGAGATCTGAGAGCTGAAACTGAATGGAGTGATCTACGTCGACCCTTGCAGATTCCCAATTCGTTGTCCTAATGATCGTCCCTTTTTCTTCGGTACCAATTCGCAGCCGAGCTTGACCAGTGCGACCTGGGATCAGTCCGTCCGCATTTTGTATGGGCGTTGAAGTGAGTCGCACGTGAACGATGGCTGACTTGTCGGTGATCTCACCTGCTTTTGCGCCGCTACCTTCGTAGATATCCGAAGCCGGTAACCACATGGTGGTCGGCATCAAGAAAAGCACAGCGAGTCCTAAATAGCGGCAATATTTTTGAAGCATACGTCGATTCTTTGAGTGGATCGTTGGAGAGAGTTTTTATTGCGATTAGGTACGGTTTGGCTAGCGGCGCATTGTTTATACCGGGAGCGAGATGCTCCTACCGAACCAATGCCAAGTTCGGCAGGAGCCTCGCGCCTCGCTCTCCCCTTGTAACCCTGGGCAGGTAGTGTTCATCCTGCCGCTCGCCATAAAGTGGCATGCTCATTGTAACTTCCCACGAGAGCAACGTGGCACGTGAATCGGGCCGCATCAATAGTATCGAGCCAAGAAAACAGAACTTTGACCCGTGGCAACTCCTTTCCATTCCGCTAATATTCTCTCTATGAACACTATAGCCAATTGGATTCAGCCAGCTCACCTATTGGGAAAGCACGCCAACTTAAGGCCCTTGCAATTCGAACACGAAATAGGGCTAATCGATGCCGTGCGGGACGGAGAACTTTGGAAGCTTTGGTACACTCATATTCCTCCACCCGAAGGCATGCGAGATGAAATCGCTCGCCGATTGGAATTGCTTTCTAAAGGCACGATGCTCCCTTTCACGGTTTTCGATTCCCAAGGGAAAGTCGTCGGTATGACGACTTATATGAATATCGATGCATTGAATAAACGTGTCGAGATTGGCTCAACCTGGACAGCGCATAGTGCTCAACGCGGGCCGATCAACTCCGAATGCAAGTGGATGCTATTAAAGCACGCTTTTGAAACACTTGGCTGCATTGCTGTCGAGTTCCGGACGCACTTTTTTAACATTCAAAGCCGTCGCGCGATCGAACGGCTCGGTGCGAAACTCGACGGGGTACTACGAAACCACCTCCAAATGACGAATGGAACTCTTCGCGATACATGCGTTTACAGCATCATCGAAAACGAATGGCCCTCGGTTCAAGCGCATCTGCAATGGCAGCTCGAGAAACCAAGATGATTCAAGCAAACCGTCTATTTTACTCTTCTTGCAACGAGAGACTCGACCTATCAGGCGCCAACCAAATCGCAATCATTCCTAGTCCATAAATCATCGCACAAATGGTGCCTACGCGCGGATAGTCGCCGCTGAGCGCGGAAAATAACCAGCCTGCGATGAGAACGCCTGCTGCAGTAGCGAACCGGCCTGAATTGTACGCCAACCCACTTCCGGTCGCCCTCACCGAAGTCGGAAACAACTCGGGCAAATAAACTGCCAGCCAACCAAAAAAAAACGTAGCGACAAGACCCTGTGTAAATACGATGGAGTGGAACCAAGGCTGTAGCGGTGCAGTGAATTGAAACATGGCAATGGTAATCACTGTGGCTGATAGGCTGATCAAAAAATAACTTCGACGTCTACCGAGCCAGCTTGCTAACTGAGCTCCAAAGAAACTTCCAATCGTTGCCCCCAATGCCCACCAACCTTGCGTGGCTGCTTTGTAGCCGGGGTCGGTAGCTTCGGCAATCGAATCAGCCCATGGAATCACCCATTTGCTCGCTGCCCATGCGCCCACCATCGGTACGGAACTGATTGCGATTGCAATAAGTGTGATGTGCAACAAGGACGGAGAAAGGAGATCGCTAAACGGAGTTGGTTTTCGAGCCGACTTGCCACGCGATGCCAACCAAGTCGGTGACTCCGGCAATGCAAGCAACACGAATACACCCAATAATGCCGGAGCTCCAGCAAGTTGAAATACCCACTGCCATGAATCCGGTTTGATCGGCCACAAGCGAGCGAGCTGTGACAGCATCAATATACCAGCATTCAACCCTGCACTCATGACACCGGATACGAGTGGCCGCGATGCATTGGACCAACACTCGGAAACCAACGTAATGGCGTTGGGCCACACGCCACCGACGCCAAGACCGACTAGAAAACGTAAAACAAGCATCTGCTCTTGAGTTCTTGCCCACGCACCCATTGCGGCAAAGACGGAATAAAGAAGGATACTGATCCCCATTGTACGCGTGCGACCGAATCGATCCCCGAAGTTGCCCAGGACAATACCACCAACCGCGGCACCCAACAAAAGAGCTGCAGTAAATTTGGCAAACCACTCTCCACCAAGAGTTGGCGTAAAGGCCTCGCCGAGCAGACTCTTCGACACCGATAGGGATGCAACAGGCATCAGCCCAAGCTCCACACCATCGAAGACCAACCCTAGGAATGCGGCCGTCAGGACAGCTGCCTTTTCTCCGGAAGTCAGCGGATTGTTACTCATCGCTTTCCGCCTGATAGACCGTAATGATCGAGCAGTTGTCTTGGTCTCCATAGCCGTTCGATTCTGCTAGTTCCAAAAGATGGCGATGTGTCATGGAAAGCGGTAGTTTCAATCCCGCGGCCTGTGCTGAAGTCAGGATGATGCGGACGTCCTTGAGGTGCTGAGACAATTTGGCTTGTACACTGAAGTCGCTGGTCAGCATCTTCTGCCCTTTGACATCCATTGCACGCGAATAGGCAGCGCTGCCTCGAAGGACCTCCAACGCTGCGGCTGGATTCACGCCAATCGCTTTTGCATACGAAAGACCCTCGGCCAGCGCGACCCGATTTAGGCCCAGTACCAGGTTGGTTACCAGCTTCATCCTCGAAGCGCTGCCGCTTTCGCCGGTGTGAAAAACGGTCTTGCCCAGTACTGGCCATAGGTCGGAACAAGCCTCGAAAGCGAGGTGGTCGCCACCGACCATCACCATCGCGTCCCCTCTGCGAGTTTGCTCACTCGAACCAGATATAGGTGCATCCAAGTAACGTACACCCAATGCAGCAAGCTTCTTTTCCATGACGATACTATCATCGGGCTCGCCGGTCGTCGAATCGATGATGATCTGCGAAGCTCGTAATCCGGACTGCATGCGATCGATCACTTCTGCAACCACATCACTTGAGTACAGGCTAACGATTACGCGGTCGCAATCCCGAAAGGGCTCGTCGCTCCAAACCGCACCACACCTTGTAAGCGGTTCGGCCTTGTCCGGCGATCGATTCCAAACGCAAACCGGATAACCATGTGCGAGCAACCTCTCCGCGATGGCTGTTCCCATCAATCCCAAACCAATCACACCAATCGGCTGTTTTGTTTCGAAAGTCTGCAAGATGGAATTTTGGGTGAGAGGTGTTTTTTCTTCCGACGGATTCATTGTGCGATAATTCTACCTCTCGAGTCACTGATTGAGTCAGTCTTCAATGTTTAACGCTAACTGCAATCGACTCAATGGCTGCATGACCGGATTTGCGAAACGGTCTTGGAAGCGGTTGGGCTTTCCCATTTCCATCGATACTTCTGCACCGGAAGGTGTATTCTCCAGCCGCGACACCAGGAAGGGCTGCGGCCCAATGTGCGTTGGCGAGTCGAAGTGGCCAATTCTTTGGAATACCGTTCGTACCAAAGCCATGCGTGCCTACTGGGATCACGCCTTGGCTGAGCCCGGCCCATTGTTTTGGTGCAGGCAACAGCTCAGTATCTTGCCAAGGACTACTTGTGAAGTAAGGAGCATCCAATGGATTCAACTTGTCGCTCAATTCCAGCGAGACTTGCACCTTGGACAACCCAGAAACGCCAACTTGAGCATAACCCGAAACTAGAATTGGCTCGCCCGGTTTCACCTGTTTGGGAATTGAGAGCGTGGCAGCAAAGGTTTTCAATGCGCTATCCACATCGTTGTTTTGCTCAGCATAGGTGTCGTTGGCATAGGCTAAGTTTGTCAAGAAAACATGCGACAACCATTTGACCGACTTGAAACCGTATGCTTCTGGCACGACGATTCGTACCGGCCCGCCACGCTCCGAATCAAGCCACTTGCCGTTTAGCTTGTAGCACAAAATGACTGGCGGCAAATCGAACGGATCTTCCAGCACCCGTCCGATCGGGAGCGAACTGCGAAACACTTGTTTTGGATCGTCATTATGATACCCGTAATAGAAAACGCGTCGAAGGTTCTCTTGCGGCTGCGTCAGCCAAATGACTTCACGCAGAGGTACTCCTTCCCAAAGCCCCATGCCGAGCGGACAGCCGAGGTTCAAGCAAGTCATGACTTTTGGAAAACGAACCGCGTGCGTTTGGGCTAGCGTCAACAGCGATTCGAAATCCAACGCAGTCCCTTCGGCCTTGGAAAAAGGCTTAACAATCTTGGCGGGATTGTCAGGATCCGCGATAACCTCGAGCTTCCAAGTCTCGCGTGTTAAGCCGACTTCGCGTTTCTTGTCGTCGGGCAACGAATGCGGTAGTGGCTTGCCCCGAGATACGTCCCGAAAATCTTCTGGCAATGTAAAGTAGGGTTCTCGCTGTGCACCTGCTTTGTCCAGCTTCGTGCGCTTCGATGGCTTTGATTCCTGGTCGTCTATTGCAGACGCAAGTACTCGAGACCGGGTAGCCGAAAGTCCAATCAGACCAAGCTGCAGAAAATATCGCCGCGCTAGTTTAAAATGCAGGTCATTAAAGTCGCTTTGTTTCATGGCTTGTTTCCAAGATGCTATGGCAATTGGCGGGTAGGTCGCTCCGGTCGACAGCGACTATCAGGCATAACCGCTAGCGGTCATTAGGCACAGAGCGCCGACGGCAGGGGGATCTGTAGGGCGGGACTATCACAGTGCGCGCCGCTCCGCGTGTTCAACAGTGCAATAGAGTTGGAGTGTTTGAGTGTTGGAATCGCACCCTGCTCGTGCGACCTACTTTGGTTATTTCTTTGGCGTTGGGACATTCACCGATGGAATCGCTTTCCGAAGCGACTCTTGGATGCCTGCATATTCGCTTTTGTTCGCCACATTGGTCCATTCCATAGGGTCTTTCACTTCATCGTAAAGCTCTTCCCCTCCATCGGCATATCGAATGTATCGCCAATTCTCCGACCGTACGGCGTGATTTTGGTATCCGTGTGTGGTGATCGCGGGCTGGTCCCACGCCGCATTGGGATTTATCAGAAGCGACTTGACGCTTTTGCCCTCAACATGGCTTGGAATGGAAAGGCCACATAGATCGCAGAGGGTTGGATAGATGCTCATGAAATCCACTGGGCGTCGGCAAACAGTTCCCGGTTTGGTTATTCCTGGTACGGTAAAGAAAAGGGGCGCACGCGTTGCTTCCTCCCATAAACTGAACTTGCGCCAATGGTGTTTTTCGCCCAAATGCCATCCATGATCGCCCCAGAATACGATAATCGTGTTGTCGCGATAAGCAGACTTGTCGAATGCGATCATCAATCTTCCGACCATTGCATCCGTAAATGCGCCGGCTGCCAGATATGCTTGAACCGCTTCTTTCCATCGTCCGGACTTGAGAATGGCTGCATGGTCTGTTTCCGGGTGAGCCATCTTGACTCCAGCAGGGGGTATATCATCCAAGTCGTTGTCCGGGACATTTGGTAGCTGAATGCTCTCCAAGGGAAACATGTCGTAGTACTTCTTCGGGACGAACCATGGCATATGTGGCTTGTGAATACCGCATGCGAGGAAAAAAGGTTTGTCATGCTTGCGACCGAGTTGCTCGATACAATAGTCGACAATGTGATAATCCTCGAGGTCTTCGTCGTTGGCATTGACGGCTCCAAAGGCGATTCCGCCAACTCCGCGACTCTCGCCCTCAGGTGGAACAGGGTTGGCTCCGCGTTGTCTGCTCTTGCCGTTGGACGTTGGACCTCGGCGAAGATGGTAGTCATCCCAATCCGCTTCTTCATGCCTTCCAAAACTTTCATGATAAATCTTGCCAGCGCCTGCGACGTAGTATCCGCTCGCTTTGAAGTACATGTTGAGCGTTGCAACTTGCCCAGACTTTTGGTCGCGCCAATCGATGCTGTTGTTGTAGACACCGGTCGTCGAACTTCGCATGCCGGACATAAGAGCCGCGCGCGAGGGATTGCAAACCGGTGAAGCGCAATGCGCGTTATAGAAATTAAGGCCACGACCAGCAAGTTGGTCTATATTCGGGGTCTTTGCTTGCGGATTGCCACCGAGACAACCAATCCAATCGTTCAAATCATCGATCGCGATAAAAAGCACGTTTGGGGGATCCGCCGAAAAGGCGCACGCGACCAACGCGAGTTGCATCGCAGCCAACGCGATAATAGCCCGAATGTAAACGCAAATGCTACGTATCGCCGTCATAATTCCCACTTTCTCGGCTGTCTGCTATGTGCTGCCTGCTGTTTGATGCAAAGGCTCGCGTGAACACATCTTAGATCAATACGTCCAGCCATTCAACGAGGCAATCGCAACGATTGCTGACCAAAACAAACATCGCGTCCACACCGGCTTTACAAATGTCTTTTGGAAAACTGGCTCGCGGGGAAGTCACATGCGGCAAGAGCAACCTCCTTGTAAACGCGTCCCACACGTGCTTTCGCCTTTCGTTACAATGACTTTTTAAGTGTGCGACCAGTAAAAGTGGTCGTGGAAACAGCCACCCCACTCCCCTGATTTTGTACCAAGCAATGCCCTCTCCTATTTCGCTCGGTCTTGACTTTGGCACGGAATCCGTACGTGCGATTTTGGTTGATGCAACTGGCCATCAACGATCTCTTGCATCGAGCGACTATATGCATGGACAAATCACAGAACGGCTCCCTGGGACCAAAGAGCCACTGGCTCCACGGTATGCACTCCAGTCTCCGAGCGATTGGATCGATTCGGCGGCCAAGGCAACGCGTGAGGCCATAGCAGGCGCTGGGTGCGCGAAAGACGATATTGTCGGCATCGGTGTCGATTTCACCAGCTGTACCATGTTGCCAACAAATCGCGATGGCAAGCCACTATGTGAGTTGGAATTGTTCAAGCATGTTCCACTGGCATGGCCCAAACTTTGGAAACATCATGGGGCTCTCGCACAAACCGAGCGGCTCAACCGCATCGCGAAACAGCGCAACGAATCGTTTCTGAGAAGGTACGGTGGTGCCATCGGATTGGAATGGTTCTTTCCAAAGATGCTTGAAACAATAGAACACGCTCCTCAAGTCGCAGCCGCCGCCGAAGTATGGTTGGAAGCGGGCGACTGGTTCGTTTGGCAACTCGTTGGCGGTCCGGCTGAGACTCTTACGCGGTCCACTTGCCAAGCGGGCTACAAAGCGATGTGGTCTGCGACGGACGGTTATCCATCGACGGACTACCTCCATGCGGTCCATCCAGAACTTGCTCGAGCTGCTGCGGAGTGCTTGCCAGGCGTGATGCGTTCGCCCGGCGAGTGTGCTGGTCGGCTTTGTCAAGCGATGGCCGATAGGCTCGGACTACGAACTGGAACACCGGTTTCCACAGCCATCATCGATGCGCACTCTGCTGTTCCAGGGGTCGGAGCCGCTGAGCCCGGAACTTTGGTCATGGTGCTCGGTACCAGCAGTTGTCATATGCTCAATTCCACAGTGTTCTCCGAAGTGCCAGGCGTTGCGGGGATCGTTGACGGAGGTATCTTGCCGAACATGTACGGCTACGAAACCGGTCAAGCAGCAGTGGGGGATGCGTTTGCTTGGTTGCGTCGTTTGCTCGGCTTGGATTCGTTTGATTCGATCGCCAGTGTTGCGAAAAGCTTGCCTCCTGGGGCAAACGGTGTGCAATGTCTCGACTGGATGAACGGTTGTCGAACGCCGCTCATGGATGGAGGACTTCGAGGTGCATTTGTCGGCCTTGGACTGGAACATGGTCCACCTCATTTGTATCTGGCGCTTATGGAAGCCTCTGCGTTTGGACTCCGATGGATTGTCGAGTTGCTTCGCGAAGGGGGCGTTGCGATCACCCGATTGGTCGCGACGGGTGGATTGCCGCATCACAATCGAGCCATCGTCGAGGTATATGCCGACGTGCTTGGCCTGGATATTGAAATCCACCCCTCGACACAAGGCCCCGCGGTCGGCGCTGCGGTATTGGGGATGATTGCAGCTGGGCCGCAAATCAGCGGATTTCGAACGGTGATCGAAGCCGCGAAGGCAATGGCGAGCGTTCGTGATGGCGAACAAGATATCGTAAGGGCTCGACCTGATCGAACGGAGCTCTACAATCCTCTTTATCAGAACTATCGCCGATTAGCCGCAAACTCCGCAAACTTTCCAACCACAAAATGACCGAAGAAAAAAACTCTACGATCGCTCTCGTCGCCTCAGGCGATCTTCGCGACTCTGCCAACCGCGTGTGCTGGGAAGCTCAGCAGCAAATGGAACAGCAACTCACTGCTGCCCTCACCAGTTTTGGTCGCAAGGTCAAACGCGGGCATGGTTACGACGCAGCCCGGGGACATGGATTCATCTCTTCGCAACGGCAGGGGATCGAGGTCTTCAAAACGATCGACCCTAGCGCGCCACTCATCGTTGCTGAAGCCGTTTGGCAATACTCGCATCATGTGCTCGCGGGGCTCATGACGCACATGGGACCTATCCTCACCGTCGCAAACTGGTCAGGGCAATGGCCTGGTCTTGTCGGTCTGCTCAATCTCAACGGTTCGTTGACCAAGGCAGGAGTAAAATACAGTTCGCTATGGAGCGAGACCTTTACCGACGAAAAGTTTCTCGGCAAGTTAAAAACATGGCTAGACACCGGAAAGGTTTCGCATGATACGTCGCATGCCAACCCGCTAATCCCAAGCCAATGCGACCCCAATGCTCGTTCGATCGGCATGCACGTTGCCGCGACCTTGAAACGTGACAAGGCAATCTTGGGTATCTTTGACGAAGGCTGCATGGGAATGTTCAACGCAATCATACCTGATTCGTTGCTCAATCCACTCGGCGTGTTCAAGGAAAGGCTCAGTCAATCGGCTCTGTACTACGAAACACGTCAAGTCAGCGATGCAGAAGCGCAAGGGGTGCGCCATTGGCTCGACCAGCATGGCATGGTCTTTCATACGGGCCCGAATCACACATCGGACTTGACCGATGCTCAGATCCTAGACCAATGCCGCATGTATATCGCCGCATTGCGGATTGCGGATGACTTCGGCTGCGATGCGATCGGCATTCAGTACCAGCAAGGGCTAAAGGACCTGTTGCCCGCGAGCGATCTTGTCGAAGGGATGCTCAACGACTCTGTACGGCCACCGGTCCAGTCGAGAGATGGTTCAAGAGAACTGTATCCGAATCGACCCTTGACGCATTTCAACGAAGTGGATGAATGCGCTGGCTTAGATGGATTGATTACCGATCGCATCCATCGAGCGCTTGGACAACCGGTCGAAAACACCCTTCACGATTTGCGATGGTCGGATCGAGATGCGTCCGGAACTGTCAGCGATGAAGTTTGGGTGCTGGAGATCAGCGGCGCAGTCCCAGCCTCTCATTTCGCAAAGGGTTGGGCCGATGCGGAAGGGTTTCGACAGCCAGCAATGTACTTTCCATCCGGCGGCAGCACCATTCGCGGAATTTCGAAACCGGGTGAGGTGGTTTGGTCACGCATCTTTATCGCTGATGGACGACTAAAAATGGACTTGGGTCGAGCATCGGCGATCGAGCTTCCAAGAGCGGAGACGGAAAGGAGATGGAATGCGACCACACCGCAGTGGCCGATCATGCACGCTGTAATCCATGGGGTGACTCGAGATCAAATGATGGCGAGACATCAGGCCAATCATATTCAAGTCGCATATGCCAATAGTGCTGCTGAAGCGGACATCGCGATGCAAGCCAAAGCGATCGCTGCTGCCGAACTTGGAATCGAAGTCGCAATTGCGATGTCCCGCTGATTTGCGTGTCCCAGGAGCAAGAGGTCCAATCGTTCAAGTACGTAAAACTTACTCTCCCTCAAGCACCCATGCTTCGTTGAACGCAACGTGTTTGATCCCTTTCATGTCGAGCTTTTTTCTCCCGTCGACAGGTTGCTCTTCCGACGCGATGAAGCAACTGTAAATGGCATGGAGGGTCCCATCGCTTCCTTGGATCATAGCCGGATAGTGGTATCTGCCAGCCGCATGTTTTTCTAGATGCCGCGAAGACTTCCATGTTTGCCCTTCGTCTTTGGATATCGAGACCACAAGACTTGCGCGGCTCGACTTGGAATCGTTGTAGATGAGTGCCCAATGTCCGTTTTCAAGTCGCACACCATCGATACCACTGCCTGGGTTTGGCAGCTCACTGTCGCCAACTGGCCCCCAATTCAAGCCATCATCGGACGATTCAGAAACACGTATGCATGCGCGAGGACCATTCTCTCGCATGTAAGCAACCAGCGTACCGTTGTTGCGGCGCAACACCGTCGGTTGAATATTGCCGAAACCGATCAGAGGCTTGCTTGCATACCAAGTCGTTCCATTGTCGTCGCTAACCGCCATGATCGAGATAGCAAAAGTATCGGAATACAGAGGAAGAAGAATACGGCTGGTAGGTAATACGGTTGGCTTACATCGAGGTGCCCAGCCCATGCGTTGGTAGAGCGGATCTCGCAGCTTTGCAACTTGAGCGTCAGGGCCGCCGATCGCGCCTCGCGGCGGCTTTATCTTGCCTTCTCCGAGCAATTTGATGGCCTCCTCCGCGAAGTCATCTGGCTTGAGCAGAATCAGACCTTCGCGACTCCACTTGGGTGTGCCCGCAAGTTGGAAATCGGCTGAGACGCGGTAATGCAACAAGCAAGATTCCCAACTGCTTCCAACAATGGTCGGCCAGAAGAGCCATAGCTGGGCCCTCTTATCGATCATCATGCATGTGTTGCAATCTGGGAATCCTCGCCGATCAGCCATTACAAAGGAATTGCTCCAGCCTTTTTCGCGATGGACCTTTCTCGCGCCAAGAACTGCTGCGTCCGCGTCTTCGGCGTCGCCGTACCAGGATGCTAGTAGGTCGCCGTTGGCAAGTTCGACGATGCCGGGAGCATGGGTTTGCTGTTCGACTGGGACAAAAACGTGCTCCGCTTCGTAACGTGGGGCTTCATCGTACCGATCGTCACTGCAAAAACACAAAAGGGCAATTGTCCAAAACATGTTCTGATTCCTTGCGAGCACAACGTGACTTCACCAGTGATCGTAGCAATTCTAGCTTCGTTAAAGGTTCTTTGCCAATCGAACGATTGAGTAATCGGGCTCGATGATGCTTAGGGGGGAGACGAATTGGCTGTGATTTAGTCATCCCCGGCGCGTTTTAGGCGATCCGTGATCCATTGCGAACCAATTGGTCGCACCCGGAAGGTGCGAACTGCGGTTTCTTGCGATGCGCTGCGATCCTAACCGAAAATTAAAGTCATGAAGCACACTCAGTGCATCGCAACTTGCAACGAGGTGTGTCATGATATCTCTTATCTCATTTTCGTTGCATCGTTCAAGAGACTGACCATGTCTAGCCCAATAGAACGCCGTCGTTTCAATGCCTTGTTGGCCAAGCTCAGCGTCGGTGCCTATGTTGCCACACGCTCGAAACAGCTTTTCAGCGACGAGGTAACACAAGATCGATTGCGACCGAACATCACAAGCGGCGTAGCATCGGGGGATGTTACCCAAACATCTGCAACGGTTTGGAGTCGCGCGGATCGAGCCTCGCGGATGATCGTAGAGTTGGCCAACAATGAGTCCTTCAAAAATGTGAGGCGCGTTGTCGGGCCAGATGCCTTTGAGCATTCTGACTACACGGCAAAGCTGAGGGTGTTCGGACTAAAGCCCGGTGAGCCAGTCTTCTACCGCGTGTGTTTTCAAGACCTCAACGAGTCGTCCAAGACGAGTGCTCCAGTTACGGGTCGGTTTACGACACCGTCGACCGAACCGCGCGACGTCCAATTCGCTTGGTCGGGCGATACTGTTGGGCAAGGGTACGGCATCGACCTTGCACGCGGTGGGATGAAAACTTTTGAAACCATTCGATCACTTGCCCCGGATTTCTTTGTCAACTCGGGCGATATCATTTACGCTGACAATCCCCTCGCAAGCGAGATGCGGTTGGACGACGGAACGATTTGGAAAAACATCATCACCGAAGGTAAATCCAAGGTAGCGGAATCATTAGAAGAATTCCGTTCGAACTACCGTTACAACTTGATGGACGCAAACGTCCGTCGGCTGTATGCGGAAGTGCCAACGTTTGTGCAATGGGACGATCATGAAGTGCTCAATAATTGGTACCCCACCGAGCAGCTCAAGGATGATCGCTATTCTGTAAAAAGCGTTTCCTTTCTTGCGGCCAGGGCTAAGCAAGCCTTCTTGGACTATCTGCCTATCCATGCGTCCAACGATGGCATGTCACGCATCTATCGAACGATTCCGTACGGACCGCTATTGGAGGTGTTCTTCATCGATCTTCGTTCGTATCGCGGAGTCAACTCACCGAATCGACAAACGGAGATGAATGAGCAATCTGCTCATATGGGTAAACAGCAACTTCAATGGCTCAAAGCAAAACTAAAAGCGAGTCAAGCAACGTGGAAGGTCATTTGTAGCGACATGCCGATCGGCATACTGGTTCGAGATGGAAAAGAGGACTTTGAGAATGCGGCAAACGGGAATGGTCCAGCGCTTGGCCGCGAATTAGAGATTGCCGACCTGCTTCGCTTTATGAAAGGCAACAATATCAAAAATACTGTTTGGTTAACGGCCGACGTGCACTATGCTGCGTCGCACTACTACGATCCCGGGAAAGCGGTATTCAAAGATTTCGAGCCGTTTTGGGAGTTTGTTAGCGGGCCCCTGCATGCAGGAACTTTTGGCCCGGGCGAGTTTGACAACACATTCGGTCCTCAATTGAAGTTCAAAGCGATCCCAGATGGCATGAAGGGCAATCGGCCACCTTCCGAAGGTTTCCAATTCTTTGGTATGGTTAAAATCGACGCGCAGTCGCGCGCGATGACCGTAACGCATTACAACGCAGCAGGAAAAAACCTTTGGAGCATTGAACTCCCGCCGGCATAGAGTAGCGAAACGCGTCAAGAGTTTCGGAAAGTGTATGTCGCCAAAAGTCTTAATCTCGTTCGATACGGACCTAACCAGACAACCCTAGACCTTAAGATGGACAGAGCACCAGCCGGAATTTGGATACGTCGATTGCCGTGATCCGTTTCCGACCGCCGATGCTGGAGCTTTAGTATTCGACAATCGTCAAACAAATGAGCGAAAAATGCCGCACGTGAGTCTAAAGTCTGCAACCTGGATGATCCTGTTCGTCTCGCTCGGCGGGAACATCCAAGGTCGCGAGAAACCTACTTCGAGCAACGTCGAATACGGAAGAGCGGATGAGGTATTACTACTTCTCGACTTCTACGCGCCGACAGAGATTCGCGAGGAACGACCGCTCATTATTTGGGTGCATGGTGGGGCTTGGCGCTCGGGAAGAAAATCGGATGTTCCAATCGGAAAGCTTCGCGAGCAAGGCTTTGCCATCGCAAGCGTAGACTATCGACTGTCACCGGTCGCAAAGTTCCCTGCGCAAATTCACGATATCAAAACTGCCATCCGATACTTGCGAGTAAACTCGGACCGTTTCGACGTCGATGCGAACCGTTTCGTTCTGGCGGGCAACTCGGCGGGAGGACATTTGGCGGTACTGGCTGGTGTTACAGATGGGGTCGCAGAATTGAGCGGCGGCGAAACAGAATCACCAAACTTGGTATCCTCCGGTGTGCAGGCTATTGTTTCTTTTTATGGTGCTGGCAACCTCCAAACAATCCTTTCGCAATCAACACCGTTTGGGCTGGACGTGAGAGTCCCAGCTCTCAAATTGTTTTTGGGGGGACTGCCTGATCAAGAGCCGGTGCTTGTGAAATTGGCGAGCCCGATTGAACACATCGATGCACATGATCCACCCTTGTGGTTGATTCATGGCGATCAGGATCCGCAGATGCCGATCAACCAATCGCACGAACTAGTGGGTGCTTACAAAAAGGTCGGCTTACCAGTGCAGTTTGAAGTGATTCATGGAGGGAAGCATGGTGGAGCAGGTTTTTTTACAGAGGAACAACTACTCCGGCTCGGGAAGGAATTGTTTGGCTCGCTGAAGTCCATTCGATCGTCGAACAAAGCGGGGCCAAGAGTAAGCGATAAATAGCACGACGCGCAAGCTAGTGATCGTCCTGCTCCTATAGCACGACGCGCAAGCTTTGAAGTTGCACATTCCTTAAAGCCGAAGGCTCGACAGAACTTAGCCGGGACTTCCCGGGGGTGTGCCGCTTCGCGACGACCCCCGGCTACTTTCCGTAATCCCTATCGGGATAGCAGCGGAAGAATTATCGAGCGAAACGGAAACGCAATACATCATGTCAATATCGAATTGTTAACAGCCCAGCCTAGCGCTAAGAATCGAAATTTTGTGTAGGCGTTGAGCGTGAAGTTCCAAGGCTTGGATGCAAAGTAAACCGGCGTCGAACGGGCTAAGGTGATTCACGAAATTTTGACCTAAATGTGGCACGGTGGTCCCCACCGTGATTTACCTAGTGTGGCACGGTGGTCCCCACCGTGATTTCTATTACGAACCACGGC
>JANMGH010000124.1:0-10544 GCA_031374515.1 Pirellula sp.
CTATGTGCAACAGCGTCGCTTGTGCGGTGTGGAAGAAGAGTTGATAACACTCCTTTTGATTGGCCATCAATAGGCGATTCAATTTGTGCGGTACGGTAAAAACCGTGTGATAGTACTCGCTCGGCAGTCGCCATGACGCGAGCCGTTCGATGAGAGCCAAGCGACGATTGACCCACGATTTATGGCGGCCCAACATTTGAGCGACCTCGATTTGCGGCAACCCATCATCGTGGACCAAGGCATAGATGATCCAAGATTCCTCGAGCTCATTAGGCTTGGAGGTTACCAGATTGAGATTGAAGATTGCAGCTTTGGCTCCATGCTCATCGACTTCTAAGACGCGAGCTTGAAGGGAAGTCATTCCTTTGAGAGTGCGTGCAGCCCGAAGACGCTTGAAGCCATCGACGAGTACCAACGATCCCTCAAGCTGACAGTAGATAACCGGCGCAAGTTGATCGTACTTGGCCAACGATCGAGCCATTAGCAGATCGGCTTTGGGCTGGTTAAGCCGGTAGCGATCAAATCGGAGATCGAAGTCGGATAAGTGCAAAGAACGAACCGAGTCCCCTGCTGGCGACGTTGTTGGAAGTGGCATCGTCGAATGGCCTCTCACGTTTTTGGAACCAGTAAGACCGCGAGAAGTGGGCTTCACGGGTCATATAGGCTCAACAGCGTAAGACAACCGACTCGAAAGCCCTAAGCTGTCCACGAGATCCAGGCTTGGCAAGGAGTACGTTCATACGATTTGCCGGGGTGATTCTTCCGATCGATCCTCGCGTTTTGAAGAATCGTTCCACTTGAGCACAAGCCGACCGTAAAGCATTGTCACACAACAAGCTACATAGTTTTTTGTGAGGCGTTCTTGGATCGATTTCCCAGGTGACGAAACAACCCGATCGTTGGCAACAAGAATTTTTCGTACGGCGAGATTTTGGCGGATTTGTATAGCCCTCTGAGGGTTCCTCGGATGGCAAGATCAAAACGGGAGAGCGTTGGGCGAGTCGGAGTTGCTCGTCTTTGATTCGGACACGTCGTCGGC
Organism: Pirellula sp.; assembly: GCA_031374515.1. Lineage (GTDB taxonomy): Bacteria > Planctomycetota > Planctomycetia > Pirellulales > Pirellulaceae > JBKCUI01. The sequence continues at coordinate 1,040 of JANMGH010000124.1, forward strand.
GTTGTTGATCGGCGCGTTTTAGGCGACCGTGATCTGTTCAACGATATCTTTGGTTAGCCTTTCGCGTGGAATCCTTACGGCGACGGAGCCTATCGGACGTGGATGCATCGCACCTGCATTCTTCGCTGCAATAGACTTGGGCAGGATGACTGGGCGTAAAAGAACGATTGCAGGGTCGCCACAGGCAACTGCATTGGCGAGAAGTTGGCTTCGAATCTTGCGAAGTCTGCTGGGAATGATCAGGATTGAATTTGGGCAATCGGGAGTTTGAGTCCCGTGAGTCAAGTCTCGTTGTAGAAGGTAGAAGATCTACAGCGAGGCGTTTTTAGAAATTGGAATTGAATGTCCAACTCTAATTAGTTCGCTCGCAAGTTGCGATCAAAGATTAGCAACCATTCCAGCCACCCTGCGAAAATGGCTGATTCTTAGTTGCGATTGATAGTAAAGCTAAAAACTCGCCTGGACTTTAAACCATAGAAAACTACGGGACACGTTTCGATTGTCGCCATTATTATCAAAATGAATACGGGTAGCAGCGTTTAACCCTCAACCAGGATCGGCTGGATTCGTATTTACAGCGTGTGTGCTATGCAAAGAAGGATGATACAGAGCAAGGCCGATATCGACTAACCGCTGATCTTAAACGTCAATAGCACATCACTACGGAATCCCAGATCCTGTGTTCCCTGACCAGCATTGAAGTTTAGAATTGCTGTCCGAACTCCCCGATCACGACTTTTCAATCGTAGCTTGCGAATCTCTTTCCGCGATCCAGTCAGTTGGCTATTGGGCTCGAGCTGAATCTGCAGCCAACGATCCCGAGAGTTATCATGCGTATCGGCCAAAACTTGTTCAGACTCGATCGCTAGGGGAGCTGTGATTCCTGCAGCGTTATCTATCTCAATCAAGTAATCCTTCCATACGCCCGGATGAAGTTCCATGACGATATCTTCGGCAGCAGCTTTAACCCGTGCTTCAGGTGAAATACTGACAGTGATCAGGATTGGTGCTCTTGAATCGTCTGTTGTTTTCTCTATGGAATGCAATTCGACGGATGATTCTTGGATAGTTTGAGACTGAGGACGCGATAGCGGTTGACAACCTAACGAGCTGATTGCGACGGCACAAGTAACCATCCAGCAAAGGCGGCATAGTATGCTCGGTGCACTATTCTTTGGCTTCATTGAGAATCCTGTGGTAAGTTCTACGAGCATGATCATAATCCAAACGAGCTTGAGATTGCTCCGCCGGAGCATACGTTTTCTGCTTTTCAAGCCAGCATTGTTCCAAGGCAGCCATGCACCACTTGGCACTTGCGTGGACACGCACAGGCTTGTCGTGCACTTTGATCCAAATGGGGTTGGTGTGAGCAGATGGAAAAATGCGGGCCGCGACCCAGAAACTTTGATCCGACTTTGGCGCATCAAAACGTAGACGCTTCAGTTTACCGTCTGCCTTGATGTTCTGAACGGCAACCGAATGGCCGTTAACGATGAGTTCAACTTCAGTCGTTCCAGGCTGATGCGAAGCAGCCGTTACAGAAAATGACCCGTCATCTTCTCGTTCGAAATCGATCAGGTGACTTGTGCCATCGCTGACGTAACTTTCACCGCGACGAAGAGCCTCGACCCAGTTGTCGTAGTCCAATATTCCATCTAGCTTGACATAAACGCGTCCGATACCAAGTCGCTCTCCCGTTAGGCACGGGAAATCGGTCTCTCCACTCGCGACGACCGGTAAACCGCAATTGAGCACGTGATACCAGATGTTCCACTCCGCGTCGCGTGGAGTATTCATTGTAGCGATGAAATCGAGCGCGGGTTGTTTCTTGCCATCAGGGCCATCGACTTCGTGAGTGACTTGCATGATGAACTCGTTGGCTCCGATACCATCAAATGCAGGGATCTCGTAATTCGGCAATCGATGTCGCCCGTCCTTCCCGTCGGTTCGCCCAACGCTTCGTGTAAGTCCTGCACCGCTATGCGCCGTTCCTGTTACGGCTCCCTGCTGTTTCGCCCACCGCAACGTATTCATCCCAAGCGTCGGCCAATGTTGCTTGGAATCGCCTCCAGGTGGTATCTGTTGACGGAGTTTGAGTAGATTCAAGTGCCCGGCCTGATGGGAGCCAAATCCACTAACTTCAATATCATAGCGAAGCAAGTAAGGATAGCGACTTACATCATCGGGTTTGCCTTGAAAGAACTGCTTTTGAAAATCAAAGCAGGGCCCCCATGTGAGACAGCAACCAACCTTGACGTCCTCGCCCATGATGTGCCTGAGCATGTCTTTGGGTAGCACCCCCTGCATTGGATTCTCATAGTGCAAACAACCAGCAGCATGAATGTGATGATCGCCACTCCAATAGCCTAGCTCGGCCGTGTTGATCCAGCGTTCGACTTGATACCGAAGTGTTACAGGTTCTTCACCGACATCTAGTGTTTGCATCTGGACAACACTTTCTGGCCCATGTGAACACTTGACGCTGTATTGGCCTCGAGGCAAGCGAATGCTTTCGCCCGTCTCGCGATAGATCTGAGTCTGAAAGAAAAAATCAGGTGCCTGACGTTTCGGTTGGTAAGGGTAGACGCGACCTTGACTATCGCGAATCTCAAAAGCCCCCATGCACGGTGAGCCATCCGAGTCTGTGACAGAGAATTTGACTTCCGTGCTTGGGACAGTCCGCATAGATATATCCGCTCCATCCCACGTGCCACTCTCGCCAGCCGCATATTCCAGACTGATCCAGTCGATACGAAATCTACCTTTGCCTTGCAAGGGGTCGATCCGCACGCCTTGCAATTCACCTTCGACCAGAAACTCGATAGCGTATTCGCGATCGCTGCCAGGATCGAGTTGAAAGTCAACAATTCGACCGCCGTCCGGTTGTGGTAATTGCTCGGTCCACCAGAACACTTGCCCCACACCCGCTGTGTCGGGGCGTCCCCAAAAACGCAGCACCATTCGTCCGCCGCGAGCCGTGACGGGTGCAGCGAGAAATGGATCATCGCCAACGGCGTCGAGATACAGGGACTGGTCACGCACCTCGATCTTCAAATCGTGGAGATTACCCCAACCAGCGGCGTCTTTATCGAATCGCCATTGTTTGATGACCGAGGAGTTCTTGGAACCCGCAGTTCCAACATTGAACTCAAGTCTTGCCTTGCGGTCCCCTATTGCGGTTGAGGAAAGTTGGACAATTCGATACTCCAACTCCAATCCGCTAAGATTGGCCGAAAACGGACGCCCATCAAAGGTAGACAGACCTAACCAACGATTTGGGATATCATCCATGGGGCCATTTGGAATGGGTCGAGCATTGGGGCTATCTACGCGGAGCCTAGACTGGTTTCCAACGCGATTGACAACTTTTATTAGCATTGCCCGCCAACCGTTTTCCATAAGCTCCACTTGCGCACTTGGCGTTACCTTTGTTTTGCCGTCAATACCGATTTCCACCGCAGCCACGCACATCGGATCTAACAACTCCTGAATGCGAGAGGTGATCTTTGCGTCATCTGGTTCTGATTCAAGAGCTTTGAGTACTGCCAATTGCTCTGGCGTAAAAGGAGCGCCTATTGATTGCATACCTTCGCAAAGCCGATTAGTTAGGACCAGCAAAGGCTGAGCATCGACTCGATCAACATGTGGCATTGACTCGTCGTGCGAAAAGGCAAGCGATACGCCAAAAAGCGATAAAGAATTGAATGCAAAAAGACAATCCATCAAGCTAAGTGCCAATGCAAAAGCGCGGCATGCTTTAACGGCATCATCGCAGTGGGTTGCTTTCATGTTTCAAAAATTTTCCATTATTGTGAGTCAGGCAAACCCCCTGTTCTCGAAGGACGGGCTTTTGGAAAGATTAATACTTGACCAATAATTGTATCCAAAATACAATTTAAAGATGTCTGATTGGTACTTTCAGGGCCTTTTTTGCAGATGTTTTCAAGTTGAGCAGGTCAAACATGAGCGACGCAGTTTCCTCCCGCATACGCACAGTATCGGACCAAGTCTGCAATCAGATCCGAGTAGAGCTGCTATCCGGCGCGTTTTCTCCCGGATTTCGTATGCGAGAAGAGGAGCTTGCAAGTCGATTGGGAGTAAGCCGTCATCCCATTCGAAAGGCGATTCAAAAGCTAACAGAAGAAGGTTTGCTGCAATACAAATCCAATTGTGGAGTCGTTGTCGCGACTCCACCCAATGAACATGTTGAGGGGTTATTAACTCCGATGCGAAAGCACCTGGAGATTTATGCACTTCGAAGGGCGTTCTCAAGGCTCATCGAGTATCGCGGGCAATGGGAGTCCATCGTTTTGAGAATAACCCGCGCTGGTGAGGATCAAGACGAGCAAGCATCGCTCGACGGAGATGCCAGTTTTCATCAAATGATTCTGATCAGTGCTGGCATGGAGGAGATGATTTCGCTTTGGCAGAGTATTTTCAGCAGAATGAGAGACTACCACCGTCGAAGTCACGCACAGCAGAACGATCTCCGCTGCGTGGCGTTTGTACACAGAATTTTGCTTGATAGCTTTTTCAGCGGAGATATTGAAAAGGCTTGTTCGAATCTCGGCTCTCATATCGAAGGAACTGAGTTCCACCAAAAAACTATTCTCGCTTGGAAGCGAGACAATGAACGACACGGAGTCGAATAAGACTTTATTTTTTAAGCAAGACTTACTCGCGAATAATGAGGATGGATTATGCAAATGCAAATCAACAAAACTTACAGCTCCCTGGTGGCTCTTCGCCACAAGAGAATTGGCTTTACGTTGGTAGAGCTATTGGTGGTTATTGCGATCATTGGAATACTGGTTGGGCTACTCTTGCCAGCAGTCCAAGCCGCACGTGAAGCCGCGCGCAGAATGCAGTGTTCGAATAATCTAAAGCAATTGGGCCTATCCGTGTTGAATCACGAAAGTGGGCTGAAGCGATTTCCTAAAGGGACGATTGGTCGAGCGCTACCAAGCGGCAATTATCCGGCTGCGGCCCCCTTTCCGCCTCGCACACCGTTCATCGCCCACATCCTGCCGTATATCGAGCAGGGAAACATTTACTCGCTATACGATCTCAAGTTGAACTTTAACGACAATCTCAATGCTCAGGCTCGGTCCCAGAGACTACCCTTTATGCAGTGCCCGTCGGATCAGCAGAATGATGCGTGGACGCCCACGAATGATTTCAAAGGAAACTATGGTGTGAACTGGGGACGCTGGAACTTTATCGATCAAGGAGGACCGGTTGCCAATCCAGCCCCGTTCAACGTCACACATAGCGCTGGAAAGTCACCCTTCTACATCGATTTCGGAGCCAAGTTTGGCGATATTGCGGATGGATCTTCTAATACGCTTATGATGATGGAAATGCTCCAGCCACCGCGAGATCATAGCGGACAACTCACCGATCGACGTGGTCGCATTTGGAATGATGATTCGGGCTGCTACCAAATCTCGGCTCGTATTGCACCCAATAGCCGATCTCCAGACTTTGGTCAGTGTATCGACAGTCCTTTACAGGGTTGGCCCTGCACGCGAAACACGGCCCAAACGCTCGAGTTCTTCATGGGTAGCCGAAGCCGACATACGGGCGGTGTAAACGTGGTCTTATGCGATGGCAGCGTTCAATTTATCAGCAATAGCGTCGACCTAGTCGGCTGGGCGTCGATGAGTGGAATGGCCGACGGCGCTGTTGTATCCGGAGTGCTTCAATGATGGGAACGAGACGAAACAGTTTGTCTCTTCGAGATTGGCTGGCATTTTCGCTCATCAGTTTACAACTCGTTCTGATGGGCTGCTCCGACGACGGGAGGAGCACGGGGCGAGTGCATGGGGAAATTACCATTGATGGAACACCTCTCGCGGAAGGACAAATCCGATTTTTCGCGGTCGATGGAGGGATCGGCTCCGACGGCGTCGTAACCATCGGAAAGTATGACATCGCGGCTCGAGACGGAATGTGTGGCGGCAAGTATCGGGTCGAGATATCTTTCGAGAAGAAGACTGGTAAGAAGGTTCCCGATCGCGATGGTGGACCCGGCGATATGAAGGAAGAAGTCATCGAATCGTTACCCGCCAAATACAACAAGAACTCCACGCTTCAGATCGACTATGATCCCAAAGCCCTCAAACCATACGATTTCAAACTGTAATTTACTGTGAAAAACGTCGTTCCATTTGTGTTATTTTGTTTTGCTTCTTGCCTTCCCACAACGTCAGCCTACGGCGATCGTTTACCGAACATCGTACTGATCATGGCAGATGATCTAGGATACTGTGGACTGGGTTGCTATGGCCAGTCGAAAGTTGCCACACCGAATCTAGATCAGCTCGCAAACCGAGGGATGCGATTCACTCAAGCATACGCTGGTTGTTGCATGTGTGCCCCTTCTCGCTGTGTTCTCCTGACGGGCCTGCACACCGGACATTGCCGAGTTCGAGCCAACGATCCCAATCAACGCCTGACACCACTGGACATAACCTTCGTCGAGCTGTTGCAGAAAGCCGGCTATGCTACGGCTGGGTTTGGCAAATGGGGACTTGGAGATTCTGGAACTACGGGCGAACCGTATCGACATGGTTTTGGCAACTGGGTAGGTTACCTGGACCAAGCAGACGCACATTTCCACTATCCTGATTGGATCTGGAAGGATCGAACCAAATTCTTCCTGTCTGGAAACAAACACGAAAAATCCGAGCGCCACACTTATGCGCCGGACGTAATGCACAATGCGGCGATCGATTTTATTCGAGCTAACAAGGACTCCCCCTTCTTCTGCTACCTCGCGACCACGATTCCACATGCCGAACTTCTCGTCCCCCCCGATTCACTTGCTGAGTATGAGGGTCGGTTTTTGGAAAGTCCCTATGTGGGGGACAGGTATGCATCGAATGAAAAGCCGCGGGCTACCTACGCGGCCATGGTAACTCGCATGGATCGCGACATTGGACGATTGATTAAACTACTTAAAGATCTTGATCTCGAGAACGACACGCTTGTTGTTTTCACGAGCGACAACGGCCCAATCAACGCAGGTGGAGCTGATCCCGATTTTTTTCAGAACGGTGGTGGCCTGCGCGGCTGGAAGTTCAGTCTGTACGAAGGTGGGATTCGTGTCCCTTTTATTGCGTCCTGGCCTGAAATGATCAAAGCTGGAACCACCAACGATAGAGCCATTTCGCATGACGATATTTTTCCAACACTTTGCGGGATAGCAAAAGTAGCGCCTCCAAAAAACCTTGATGGTGCATCGCTGTTGCCTACCATGACGGGATCTCAACAACCCACGGTCAAAAAACGTTTCTACTGGGAGTCCCCAAGCAAGGATGGACTCATGCAAGCGATCCGCTATGAAAACCTCAAGGGGATTCGACCCAGGGCCAATGCCCCTTTCGAGCTCTACGATCTATTGGCCGATCCGTCTGAGGCAAACAATCTGGCAAAGGATCAGCCCGAACTTGCTTCACGGCTAGAAAAGGAAATGGCATCTCTGAGTACTGGGTCGGTTCCATGACGTCACAGGAGCGCCCAACGGGGCATAATGTTTCGGTGATGACGAATCTAGTGTATGCGGTTTACTTTGCGATACTCGGGTTTGGAAATCTTAAAGTAGTCGCAAGTGATTTTTCATTTACAGTTGTCGATGCGGACTCGAGACAGCCTATTGCCGCACGCATTTATGTGCATTCAGTCAAAACTGACACATACTATTTCGTTCGATCGTTAAGTGCAGTGGCGGCAGTTCCCTATCAGAAACAAAGCAAAGCGAACTCCAGGTCGGTGGAGATCCATACGAGCATACCCGCTGGCGCATTTGTCGCAGAGAATTTGCCTGCTACCAATTACACAGTTACGGTTGAGAAAGGCAAGGAGTATTTTCCATTTTCCATTTCTTTCAATCTCAAGGAAAACCAAAGTAGACCACACGAAACGCTCGAGTTGAAGCGTTGGATCAACATGGAAGAGCGCGGTTGGTACAGCGGCGAAACTCATTTGCATCGCCCCTGGGATCAACTGCCTGTGATTCTGTTGGCCGAAGACCTCAACGTAGCCATGCCAATTACCTACTGGGTCATCGATGCCTATGATGTCCCGAGGCCGTGGGACAAGAACCCTCCCGGCACCCTACCGGACCGATTGATTGAAGTGGACAGGACGCACGTCGTTTGGCCTCGCAATACCGAATATGAGATTAGCAAGGTATTTGGCAAGCCTCACATCTTGGGTGCGTTGTTCGTTCTAAATCATACTGATCCGATACCCCTGGGCGCGCCCAATTGGAGACCGGTAGCAGAGCACGCTCGCTCGGTGGGCGCGCTGATGGATTTGGACAAATTGGATTGGCCGTTTGCTATGACGTTACCACATTCAACGGGTGTGTCGTTGTATGAATTGGCGAATAATCACATGTGGCGAACCGAGTTTGGACTGACCAAATGGATTTCCGAAGCGCCGGCTTTCTTGCAACCTCCGAAGGGTGGTTCTGGAGGAGACGAACGGGATTGGTTGGCATATACACTCGGCCAATTCTATACGCTGCTTGACGCGGGCTTTCGTTTGGCCCCCACGGCAGGCACCGCGAGCGGCGTACACCCTGTACCTCCAGGCTTTGGCCGAGTCTACGTCCATCTTGAGGGTGAGTTCTCCTATGATAAATGGATCGAAGGGCTCTCGCGCGGACGGAGTTTTGTTACAAACGGGCCGATGATTCTCTCGCAATGCAATCGACAGCCACCTGGATCTACATTGACTCAAGGGTTGGGAGTACTGACCGGTGAAGTTCTAAGCGAGCACCCGCTCGAGAGCCTCGAAGTCATCCGCGATGGCATCGTGGTATCTAAACTTGTCAAGGCGAATGTTCGAACCGAATCAGGCGGTTATCGCAATACGTTGCACTATGATTTCCACGTTGAATCTAGCGGTTGGCTATGCGTTCGGTGTACGGAGGATAGGCCAGATCGACGAGTACGATTCGCGCACACCGCGCCCTGGTGGCTCGAAGTTGCAGGCAAGCCACTTTTGCTTATGCAACATGAAAAAGACTATCTTGTAAAACGAGTCTCAGATGAAATCAAGAGAAGCAAAGACGTATTACCTGCTTCGGCATTGGCAGAATACTTCGCTGCACTCGAGAACCTAGAAGCGATGAAGACACGAATGCCTTTTTCGGCAGCGAATGACGATCTCAAGAAAGATTGACTTCAAATGATGATGCCAGAATCGTCCTGCGTGGAACTCATTTTAGTCTGAAAGTAGTGCGGCTTTCTCATGACCGCTTCCCTCCGACAAGCTTCTGCAATTTCCACAAGGTTGTGCCTAGCTGCTAGCTTCCCGAATTCGGCTGGATGCGAGGATAGCTCATCCACTGTGGAAGCGTCCAATTCCCTTGACGGTAGCAGCCTACGGACGAAGTTCAAACGCTCGATGGACATTTGCCAATGCCTCTGATTTAGATAGACTTTGTTGGCCATACGTGTGCGGCAAACGGAATGAAGTTGCAATTCATCGAAAA
>JANMGH010000192.1:0-212617 GCA_031374515.1 Pirellula sp.
GTACCAACCACCGGCGGAATCGATTCCCGATATCAAGCCCGGTCGCGGTAGCCCTGGCGCTGACGGAGGTCCTGCTGCTGGCGGTGGAAAGGTTACCGGCGGAGCATCGCTAGCACCCCCTAAGTAAACCTTATCGCTTCGCGTTAAGAATAATATTAGCCATCCAACCCGAAACGGTTGGATGTTTTTTTTGCGTTCAAGTCTCAGCCGCGTCTACTTACCCGCATGATGAATGAGGTGGGCAATCTCAGGCACGATCAGTCGTTCCATTGCTAGTCGAACACCTGCCGGGGAGCCGGGCATAGTGAGGATTACCTTTTTACCTCTTCGACCACCGCTCGCTCGGCTCAACATCGACGCAGCACCTATCTCAGCAAAGGAGAGCATTCGAAAGAGCTCACCATAACCGGGAATGAGGGCATCGTATAAAGGCTCAATTGCCTCCGTCGTGCAATCGCGTGCCGCCAAGCCAGTGCCGCCCGTTACCAACAGCGCCTCACAGCCCTCAGCATCGATCATCTCTTTTGCAGCCTCTCGAATTTTTAGCGTTTCATCGACCACGATCGATCGTTGAAGCACTCTGTTGCCGGCCGATGCAATCAATTGCTCGATCAATTTGCCACCGAGATCATCGTCTATGGTTCGAGTGTCACTCACGGTCAGGATGGAGACGGTAATAGTTCTCGCCGCTTTTCTGCGGTGTTCTTGAGTGGATTCGGATGACATAGCGTAGTTGTCGTGCAGTGGTTGATGTTTAAAAGGTCGGGAATCAATGGGCCTATCGTATGTATGTGGCCTGCGTCTCAGATGCGAACCGAGGTGTTCGCAAACCTTACATCATTGTAACGCTGTTACGCTACAATTAGAGGAGACGATCGACCTATCCGACTTAGGAATTAGCAGTGAAGCTCAAAATTAATTGCATTCTTTTGTTTTTCGCATTCCTTGGATTTTCTTCGAGTGCTTTGCCGGATGATTTTATTCCTCGCAGGCAAAACACCCCACCTGGCCCTCCGCTAACGCCGCAACAGGCGATGGCGAAGATGACGCTCCCACCTGGATTTCGAATCGAGTTGATTGCAGCGGAACCAGCCATTCAGAATCCGGTCGCAATGGCTTTTGATGATCGAGGTCGCATTTTTGTTACGGAGAGTTTCGAATACCCGCGCCGCGAACCGGGGCCGGGACGAGATAAGATCAAGATACTCGAAGATCAAGACGGAGACGGCATCGCGGAGACAGTTAAGGTTTTTGCCGAAGGGCTTAATATTCCTTCTGGCATTGCTGTTGGCCATGGTGGAGTTTGGGTGGCCAATGCGCCTGATTTACTATTTCTAGAGGACACCGATGGAGACGATGTAGCCGACAAGAAGACTGTCATCGTCACAGGATTCGGTCGCGATGACACGCACGAATTACCCAATGCGTTAACTTGGGGCCCGGATGGTTGCCTGTATGGTCTAAACGGCGTCTTCAATCGATCCGTTATCAAACAGGGAGATCAGGTCTTCGATTTTACATGCGCCTTGTTTCGCATTGATCCCATTACCGGCAAGTTTGATCTTTTTTGCGAGGGCACCAGCAATCCCTGGGGAGTTACTTTTGATCTCGAAGGAAGCGCATTTATCAGCGCATGCGTTATCGACCATTTATGGCATTTGACCGAATCAGCTTACTACCTCAGACAAGGTGGTCCCTACCCACCACACACTTGGTTCGCAAATTCAATCGTAAAGCACAAACATCAAATGGCCGCCTATTGCGGAATCGAGTATTTTGATTCGCCGGCGTATCCCATGCGTTATCGGGAAAAACTCTATATGGGAAACATCCACGGCGGTTGTTTGAACTGCGATCGCGTCGAGCGGTCCGGTGCGACTTACAATGGTTTTGGCGAACCGGATTTCCTCACGGCCAATGATGTTTGGTTCATGCCTGTCGCCCAAAAAGTGGGCCCAGATGGATGCATGGTCGTTCTCGATTGGTACGACCGGTATCACTGCTATCAGGATGCCAACGCGGACCCTAATGGAGTGGATCGTGGACATGGTCGTCTATACCGCATCGTCCATGAAAATCGTCCTGTCCCCAAGGTAAAGGACTTTGACAAACTGAGCAATGCGGAGCTAGAAGGACTGCTAGCCGACGAAAACATTTTCAATCGTCAACGAGCCCAGTTGAAGCTTCAAGAGCGCCGAGTACTAACCAAGGACTCACTCAGCGCAAAGCGACTGCAAGTTATGGTCTTTGATTCCGCGTTGCCGATGAAGTTTCGGATGCATGCGTTGTGGTCTCTCGCCGGTTCAGGTTCGTTGTCGGCTGAGTTGATTAACCTATTGTTGGATAGCAGTGAGCCGGAATTGCGAGCTTGGGGAGCACGGACAGCGGGCCGACAACACACGCGAGACGCAACAACCTCGGAGAAAATGAAGGAGATTGCGGCTGACAGCGATGCTCGTGTACGAATCCAGGCGTCCATTGCTGCCCCCAAATTGGCGTTTGGGCAGAATGCTTCGGCCGAAAATGTTCGACAACAAATGCGAGTCCTTCGATACAGTTCGTTGGATCCAATTTTGCCTCGGGTGGTTTGGCAAAATCTGCAATCGCATGTTGTCTCGCATCAATCGGAACTATTGAAGAACATACTCGAAGGCGTCGATCGGGAGGGGGATTTGCTTCGCGAGATGTCGCCGCGCATCGCATCGCGTCTTATCGCGGATGCAAAACCGAATCTGGAGGATGAGATTAGCAAACGATCGGTCGATTCCGTTTTGCAATTGGCTAGCGGACTAAGCGATAAACACTCAAATCTATCCGCAGAGGTTCTCGAGTCCCTCCTGTCCAAGATACGGTCGGGAGAAATCAAGACAATTGCCATCAGCCCAATACTGAAGCAATGGCTTGCTGACAATGCCGCGAGAAAGCGATTCAGTAGGATCGAAGCGTTGCCGCTTGATTCCCTCTCGTCTTGGCAAAAGGCCATTTTGTCCGCTCGATTGTTGTGCGGTGACAAGGAAGCAACGGAATCCGCACGCAGAATTGTATTGTCCGCCAGTTTCAATGGTTCGCTGCGAAAACAAATGCTTCAAGCGGTCGTACAAACGGAACCTAAAGTTGCTTCCGAAGCATTGCTTCAATTGCTCGATGACCTAAAAGCAAATCGATCCATCGATAGTGGATATCGAGATACCGCGTTGGACATCGGGATTGCGAATGCAACCAAGGAAGATACGGTGCAGTTGGTCTCTTCTCTCACTGGCATGAAATCAGATATGCAAGCAGCGATTGCAGAACGCATGTGCAGACGCGTCGATACCGCCCAAGATTTGCTGACACAAATCATCAATGGCAATCTTCGCAAGGAACTCATTAGCCCTAACCGTGTTCGATTGCTCGCTGCCGACTCCAATGAAGCCATACGATCTGCGGTCGCAAAAATCTGGGGTAAAATCAATTCGGAAACGACAAAGGAACGTGAAGAAGTCGTCAAAAACGTCGCTAACGCGCTCCGATGGGACGCGCGTGGAGACGCAGACCGAGGACTTGCCATCTACGATCGAATCTGCGGGCAATGCCATGTGATGAACGGTCGAGGGAATGAAGTTGGCCCAAACATCACTTCCAACGGCAGAGGCTCCTACGAGCAATTGCTTGTCAGTGTCTTCAATCCAAGCCTGGTCATCGGGGATGCTTACAAGAGCGTTACGCTTCGAACCGTCGACGGCACGGTTGTAACTGGTTTGCTTATGGAAAAGACGGACAAGCGAACGGTGATCAAGGTTCAAGGGGGCAAAGTGGAGACGATCGCCGCCGAAGATATCGAGGAATTCAAGCAAGATACGAAGTCGCTCATGCCGGAAGGGGTTGAGAAGCAACTTTCGACCCAAGAGTTAGCCGATCTGTTCGCCCTGCTAACTCTCGAAGGGCCACCCTCGTCAAAAGAAAACGTCAAGATCCTTGGCACACCTGAATCCCTACATAGCAAGCAACGCCCATAGGCTGCCACTTTCGTGACAGCAGCATCAAGCATATAAATCCGACTTTGGGGACGCCACCGACGAGGACGGGAGTCTATTCCTGAATCACGGTTTCCACCAAGAGTCCAATTTCCTACCCAATTCCGCCACTTTGGCTTGGTCAACATCGGCAAGATTACTATTCTCGGCCGGATCCGAATCCAATTGATAAAGCTCTACAGCGCCGTTTTCTATTTCGGAATTTGGTACGATCAGTTTCGAATGGCCGTCGATGATCCAACGCCATCGCAAACTTTTCGATGGGACATCGAGGTCGTTGGAATTGTGCGTAAAGCACTCTCCATAGATAGTCTTGCGCGATTGAACGGCGGCTTCATCAAGTAAATTGATTCCGGGGAGTGAGAGATCAGAGGGCAATCCCAACGCGCTTCGTAAGGTTGGCATCAAGTCGATCGATTGGGCCAATTCGTTCGACATCTTCGGAGTAATTTTCTTGGGCCAATGCACCATGAGGGGAGTTCGCAAACCCCCGTCGTATTGAGATTGTTTTGACTTCGGGGCGTACCTCGTGTTGTCATTGCTTTGGATCCAGCCATTGTCCGCAATGTAAACGATGATGGTGTTGTCGAATTGGCCTCGTTCTTTGAGACTGTCCATCAATTGACCGACAGACTCGTCAAACCACTCAACCATGGCCCAGTATTTGGCAACATGGATGGAGTCGGTTTTCCCAGAATACTTTTGGAGCAACCGTTCGGGAGGCGTATGGGGATCATGGGGCATGAGGGGAGCATACCAAATCAGGAACGGGCTCTTGGAAGCGACGCACTTATCCATGAACGTGGTGATCGGCTCCATCGTCTTGCGACCAATCACCAGCCCATCGTCGCCATGTCGTCCTCCCTTGGTCATGCCATCGGTAAATCCGCCACGTGTAAAATCTCCCTGCCACCATTTGCCGGTTTGAAGTGATTGGTAGCCAATTTCTTTGAGTAGTTTTGGCAACGTAACGCATCCCTCCAAATGCTTGTTCATGCGTTCGCGCCCTACTTGAAATTCCGGCGAGCGGTTGAAGGCCGCTGAGGTCATGCCAGCCGGCACAGGCGGGTCATTGGAAGTGATTTTGTTTTGATGGGGGTACATTCCAGTAATAATGCTGGCCAAACTAGGGCAACAAAGGCTGGAAGTGACATAGCCGCGTCGAAACGTCAAACTGCCGTTTGCCAACCGATCTATGTTTGGGGTTTGAATGACCTTATGCCCCATAAATCCGTAATCCGTCCACGCATGATCGTCCGAGATGATCATGACAATGTTTGGGCGGTCGTCAGCAAATAGGGAGGATTTCCCAACGCAAAATGCGTATGCCAGAATAAATGTAGCGATTAGTCTCAAATTGTTGTCTCGGCACAGATAGGGCTGGGTTAAGGAACCAAGCACTATCTTACTGCGTTCCGTGATCGCATTCCATTGCTCAAATTGCTTCGACCTGAATAGTTACCTACGTTTGACCGCCGTAGCTGACTTACTAACCGCATTGGCTTTGCCAACATGGCTTGGTTGGACGAATGGTTTCTTGCGTTGGTATTGTCGTCCACGCATTTGAAGCTCGCTTCGCAGTGTTGCGTCTGTCGTTGAGCGTAAGGCTTCAGCAACCGTTCTTTCGGCAGAAAGAAAATCACCCGAGGCTGCTTGGGCGGCAGCCAAGACATCTAGTACGTGTACGGATGAAGGGGCTGACGATAGTTGCACTGCAATTTGAGCCGTTTCCAAAGCAGTATCGCCATTCCGATAAAAATCATCTGGGCAGGTTGCCATCATCCATGCGGCATTCTGAAATGTGCGGGCGCTTTGACCGTCCAATTGCATAGCTCGTTGATATGCGGTAGCTGCCTCTTTCCACTTTCCAAGCGCCTGGCATGTGTCCGCGTACTCCGTAGCTGCTTCGCAGGAGTCAGGTGACAATTCCATGGCTTTTTCATAGTCTGCAAGGGCATCCTCGCTTTTTCCGGTAGCGTAAAACGAATGTGCCCTGGCACTATATGCTGCTGCATCCTTCGGTTTTAGTTCTATGGCTTTGTTGAGATCATCAATGGACAATTCAAAATCATTGTTCAAAAAGTGAATCCCGCTGCGATTGAAATAGGCGTCAGCAAACTCAGGATTGAGTTTGATTACCGTGTCGAATTTCTCGATGGCAGCTTTATTGTTCTTTTGTAAAGCATAAATGATGGCGATATTGTGGTGTGCTCGCCAGCGCTGCGGGTCAAGCTGTGCAGCATATTCAAAGTCCTTGAGTGCAAGTGCATCCAATTCTTGAGCCTGCGAAAGTTGTTGCTCTCGAACCAGTATCCCTGCTCGATCACTTCTTGCTTCCCCTCGTCGATTTGCGGCCCAACTCATCAAAGTTCTGGCATATCGCTTGTCGTCCTGGCTCCGAGTCGAATCACCGGCAATGTTTCTGCAAAAGTCAAAAATGGATGAGTAATCGGAAATCGAAGTTGCAGACTCAGTCTTCCGGTAGATCATTTCGAGATCTGTCGACACGGCAATTTGATCACGTTTATCCTGCAAGTTTCTAGGCTCTTGAGCAAAACCGCATGCCGGCATTGCGATCAACGAAACGCTTAGCACCGCAGAATGAATCCAGTAATAGCGGCTTTTGGGATGGGACATTGCTGATATTTCCATTGAAAAAAGGGGCTCACTGGTTCCAATACACCGCATTGTTGTAAGTTGTAAAACAGATCGCAATAGAGATATCAGGCTAGTTTCTCTCGTCAATTGTGGTTTAATCAACGAAAATTGCTTCGCCGCACTATCTCCATGTGGAATTCGAATGAACGTCAGCGACTCCGTTGCCCGAAACCTACACCAGCACTTGGTGCAAATTGCAGAAATGAAAACCCAGATCGAGCGGGGGCCAAGACAGATAAAGGCCGCCACTTTGCAAGTCGATGCAGCCAAAGACGCACTGCAAAAAAGCAAAGATTTAATCAAACAGAAGAAAATGGACGCCGATCGGAAACAGCTGCAGCTTCGAGAACGGGAGGCCAAAGTGCATGAATGGGAAGGCAAAATGAACGCGGCAAAGAACAATCGTGAATTTCAAGCAATCAGGGAACAAATTGCCGCAGACACGCAAGCAAACAGTGTTCTATCCGACGAAATTTTGGAAATCCTCGAAGAAATTGATAGCCTTCAAATCGAATCTAAAGGCTTCGATGAAAAACTGAAGTTGATGGAAGCGGAAAAATCCAAAACCGAAGCCCTCGTCGCGCAAAAACTATCCGTTCTCAATGTGGAATTGCAACGGGTAGAAGGAAACTTGAAAACGCTCGAGAAGGATCTAACTCCTGAGTTCATGGTCATCTATAAACGACTTGTGCAAAACCGGTCCGAAGATTCTATGGCAGCATTGGACGATGTCTCATGCGGAGGCTGCTACACCGGCCTACCCCCGAAAATTTTGGATAGTCTTCGGAAAGAGCAAGCAATTCCTTGTCCAAGTTGCGGTCGCTTACTTTATCGGCCAGAACGTTAAACAATCTCGTCTTCACCCTCATTTATCGAGGCCGAGATAGGGAGTTAGGACAATCCCCTTCGAACGGTGGCATTTTAAGGTAAATTAAAAAACCTGGCTCTCCGACGGATTGGGAATCCTGAAGTTCAATGCCGGGTAAGGTATATGGTTTTGCGTTAAAGGCATAATAAAAGCGAAAAAAACACCCAAAAGACAACTAAGCCGTGTTGAACGATGCTACAGGAGTCGTTAGGTTTAGCCCATTAATAACTTTGATTCCCCCGTTTTCAGGAACACATCGATGAGTAGACGCGGAATGATTACAACGACACTAGGCATGCTAGCGATCGCCTTGATCGCCGGGTTTTTGCAACTACCGAGTGCTTTAGGACAAGCGCCAGAAGTTGCTGCGCGTGCCCCCGGTGGCGAAGCGAGTCTAGTATTGCCAGAACTCGGCAAAGTGAGCTTTTTGGGAGTTCCTGGCACTTATTTGCTTTATGCCGGGTTGCTCGTGTGCTGTGCCGGTTTGTACTTCGGGATGTTGATCTATCGCGAGCTACAAAACATGCCGGTGCACAAAACGATGCTGGAGGTGTCGGAGCTCATCTATGAGACATGCAAAACCTACCTGATCAATCAGGGCAAGTTCATGGCCGTATTGTGGGCATTTATCGCGATCGTCATCGTAATGTACTTTGGATGGCTCTTGGAAATGACGCCGGGCGTCGTCGGCATCATTGTTTGTTTTAGTATCATTGGAATACTTGGCAGCTACGGCGTTGCGTGGTTTGGAATTCGAGTAAACACTTTCGCAAACTCCCGAACGGCATTCGCCAGCCTCGAGGGTCTTCCGTATCCTGTTTATGCGATTCCAATTAAGGCGGGGATGAGCATTGGCATGATGTTGATCAGTGTCGAGCTCCTCATCATGCTTTGTATTTTGCTGTTCGTACCGGGTAAATATGCGGGCGCATGCTTTATCGGATTTGCAATAGGCGAGAGCCTTGGGGCAGCCGCATTGCGAATTGCTGGCGGCATTTTCACGAAGATCGCGGATATCGGCTCGGACTTGATGAAGATCGAGTTCAAAATCAAAGAAGACGACGCTCGTAATCCAGGGGTCATTGCCGACTGCACAGGCGACAACGCAGGTGACTCGGTTGGGCCGAGCGCAGACGGATTCGAAACCTATGGAGTTACGGGTGTCGCCCTTATTACCTTCATTTTGTTGGCTGTTAATCCGAAGTCTGCTGGGGCTGAGTATGAGACCATTCAAGTGCAACTGCTTGTTTGGCTGTTCGTAATGCGGGTCATGATGATAGTAGCTTCCTTTGTTTCCTATTACATCAATGAACAATTGACCAAATCGAAGTACGAAACTGCTCCGAAAATGGATTTTGAGATGCCGCTCACGCGTCTCGTCTGGATAACCAGTCTCATCTCAATCGCCATCACTTACATTGTTTCGTTTGCAATGATCCCTTCGCTGGCCGGAAACAGTCAGCTTTGGTGGCAGCTCTCCACCATTATTTCCTGCGGAACGTTTGCGGGCGCACTCATCCCGGAACTTGTGAAGGTCTTTACATCGACCTCGTCGAAGCATGTCAAAGAGATTGTGACATCGAGCCGCGAAGGAGGAGCATCGCTGAACATCCTATCAGGGTTGGTAGCCGGAAACTTCTCATGTCTTTGGCTCGGAGCAGGAATAGTTGGCTTGATGGCGATCTCCTACGGAATCTCGACGCAAGGACTAGGAAAACTGATGGAGGCAGAAGCAGTCTTCGCTTTCGGATTGGTCGCGTTCGGTTTTCTTGGAATGGGCCCTGTAACCATTGCAGTTGATTCTTATGGACCGGTGACCGACAACGCGCAGAGCGTTTTCGAACTATCGCTTATCGAACAAGAACCCAACATTCATTCGCAACTGAAGTCAGAATACCAAATCGATGCGAACTTCGAGGAGGCAAAGCATTTGCTCGAAGAGAATGATGGGGCGGGTAACACGTTTAAAGCGACTGCCAAACCGGTCTTGATTGGTACCGCCGTGGTCGGAGCTACCACGATGATTTTCTCGATCATCATGTCGTTGACAAATGGGCTTACAACCGATCAAGAGAAGCTATCTTTGTTGCACGCGCCGTTCGTCCTGGGATTGATCTCCGGGGGAGCCATCATCTACTGGTTCACCGGGGCATCCATTCAGGCCGTAACGTCGGGTGCGTATCGTGCCGTAGAATTTATCAAAGCCAACATCAAATTAGATGGAGTCACCAAAGCTTCAGTCGAAGACAGCAAACGCGTGGTCGCAATCTGCACGAGGTTTGCTCAACTTGGAATGTTCAATATTTTTATGGCGGTGTTCTTTATCACCCTTGGACTCGCCTTTATTGAGCCGTTTTTCTTTGTGGGTTACCTGTTCTCGATCGCCATCTTTGGTCTATACCAAGCGATCTTCATGGCCAATGCAGGCGGAGCGTGGGACAATGCCAAGAAGATAGTCGAGGTTGAACTCAAACAAAAGGGAACGCCTCTGCATGATGCATGCGTCGTGGGCGACACGGTCGGCGACCCATTCAAGGACACATCGAGTGTTGCTTTGAACCCGGTGATCAAGTTTACGACGCTGTTCGGATTACTCGCTGTGGAACTGGCGGTAAAGCTCAAGGAGATCAAGGGCCCCACGCTGGGGATGTGGCTCGCCATCGGTTTTTGTAGCATCGCACTTGTTTTCATATGGCAGTCCTTCTACGGCATGCGAATCAAGAGCGAGGGCAAATAAAACGGAACGAGCCTCACGGTGCGGAGAGCTGGTTTAGAAAGTGCGATTTAGCCACTCTCCCACGCGCGGTGCGGGCGGGAGGGTTGAACGTAGTCCACCCTCCCTGGACATTGCCAGTCTCTCCTGGAGGGGAGATTACTCCGCAATAGATACGCAATGAGTAGGTAGCTTTCTCCTACCCGAGCTTAGACAGATAGAGCGGTACTCGTGATCGAACGGGAACAATCGATGGCGAGCAAGAGAACCGTTCTACTGATTGCAAGCATGGCTGTCGGTTTTCGAGACCAGTCGATTCGCGAGAATTGTTGAAAACGAATGGAAAAAACTCTTAACGGCCCAGTCTCATAACAGAGTCTTTTATGTTGCTCTATCATCACGCCGATTTTGCATTGCACGACACCAAGAGCCATCCGGAATCGATTGCTAGGATCACCAACGTCAACGCAATGCTCGAGGATTCTGGCTGGACTCAACGCTGCAAGTTGCCGAACTGGAATGCAGCCAGCAGCGAACAATGCCAACGCAATCATCCGAAAAGCTATCTCGAGGAACTCGAGCATTGGTGTCTGAATGACGCTGGACGAGTGGAGGTGGACACGGTCGTTTCGAGAGGCTCTTGGACTGCCGCAATGCTCGCGGCCGGTGCTGTATGCGATGCAGTCCAGAGAGTCATTGCGTCAGAAGACACAACGGCATTCTGTGCGATTCGGCCACCAGGGCATCATGCGATGCCAACGTCCGCCATGGGATTCTGTCTGCTAAACAACATCGCAATCGGAGCCTTGCATGCAAGATCGCTCGGATTGAACCGCGTGCTGATCGTAGACTGGGATGTGCACCATGGAAATGGAACGCAAGCGACTTTTTGGGAAGATCCGTCGGTCGGTTTCGTATCGATCCACCGATTTCCCTTCTATCCTGGCACGGGCAAAGCGGACGAGACAGGCAGTGGCAAAGCCCTCGGAACCAAAGTCAATATTCCCGTCGCTGCCAGCGTTCAACCCGACGAGTTTCTGAAACGACTTTTCGATTCTACGGAAAAGCTCGCTAACCAGATGAAACCTGAGCTCATCCTGCTCAGTGCTGGATTCGATGCGCATCGCCGGGACCCCGTCGGCGGCCTGACGCTGGAAGTGGAGCATTACCTTGAAGCAGGCAAATGGATAGCAAGCTTGGCGCGACAACATTGCGATGGCAAATTGGTTTCAATCCTCGAGGGAGGCTACCATTTAAAGCACATGCCCGAATGCGTCGATGCTCATCTAAAAGGTATCATCGTTGATTCCTAATCGAGTCCACGGCATTCCAGTACAATGATAGTGCCTTTGAAATACCGAAACGAACAAGAGCCAATTCATGTACAGCATATTCGACCTATTTAAGATTGGGATTGGCCCGTCCAGTTCGCACACCGTAGGCCCAATGATCGCTGCTTTTCGATTTGGCAAAGAGTGTATCGAAAAATTCGATAGCGCAGCGGAACCAACGTTTGCGATCGCGCGCATCCAAGTGCAGCTGTACGGTTCGCTTGCTCTTACCGGAGTGGGGCACGCGACCGACACGGCGATTCTCGCAGGGCTAGCTGGCTGTTTGCCGGACCGCACCGAACCGGAAACCATCCAAACTACGGTGAGTCATATAAGGGCTTCGAGACATTTGAAATTGAATGGACGTCAAGAAATTGTTTTTGAAGAGAAGGGGGATCTGCTGTGGCTGCGGAAAGAAACCCTACCTCAGCATCCCAACGCAATGCAATTTCAAGCTTTTTCAAAATCGGGTGAGCCTCTGTTCGAGAACCAATACTTCTCGACAGGGGGTGGATTTGTCTACTCGATGGAGGAATTCACTGAACAATTCCAACAACCTAAAGAGACCGTAGAGTGCTCGATTGCCAACGTCGATTCCGTTCCTTTTCCTTTTCGAAGCGCAATCGAGTTGTTGCAAATGTGTAGAAGCAATAGATTTTCGATCGAGGAGTTAGTGCACAATAATGAAATGGCCAAGCGAAGCGAAACGGAGATCGGATCTCGACTCGACCATCTTTGGAAGGTCATGAGCACATGCATTGATAGCGGGTGCCTTGCAACTGGGATTTTGCCCGGTTCCTTGCGTGTCCCACGTCGTGCACCGGAGATTTTTAGCAAACTGTCTCAACAGCCTTTTCCATCGAACGCTTTGACCGTCCCATCGAGCCAATATCTCTTGGACACTAAATCGATTCGGACACCGGAGACAGATCCACTGCAGCAACTGGATTGGGTTAGTCTTTTTGCTTTGGCAGTCAACGAAGAAAATGCGGCAGGCGGGAGAGTCGTAACGGCTCCTACCAATGGAGCCGCCGGGATTATCCCAGCCGTACTTGCGTATTACACTTATTTCTATCCAATGGCAGATCGAGCGGGCATTCATCGTTTTTTGAAGACAGCGGGCGCCATTGGACTGCTGTACAAGCGCAACGCTTCCTTGTCCGCGGCGGAGATGGGCTGCCAAGGTGAGGTGGGAGTGGCCTGCAGTATGGCGGCCGGCGGTTTGGCCGCTTGCATGGGTGGTACCATTGAGCAAATTGAGAATGCTGCGGAAATCGGAATGGAACATAACTTGGGTTTGACTTGCGATCCGATCGCTGGTCTGGTTCAAGTCCCCTGCATCGAAAGAAATACGATGGGCGCGACAAAGGCAATCAATGCAGCTCGGCTGGCAGTTTTGTACGGAAACGGCAAGCACTTTGTCTCGCTCGACAGGGTCATCGAAACCATGCGACAGACCGGAGTAGACATGCAAGTAAAATACAAAGAGACATCGTTGGGTGGACTGGCTGTGAACGTAGTGGATTGTTAAGCGTGAGAGGT
Organism: Pirellula sp.; assembly: GCA_031374515.1. Taxonomy (GTDB): domain Bacteria; phylum Planctomycetota; class Planctomycetia; order Pirellulales; family Pirellulaceae; genus JBKCUI01. The sequence continues at coordinate 13,129 of JANMGH010000192.1, forward strand.
TTAGCTCTTCTACTTCGCGTAAAAGCAAAAGCCCCCAGCAGGACAAGCGTACGGTATTTCAAAAATTTCGCGGGTTTGTCGGGTGGATCGTTCTGGTTTCAAGGCTAGTCAATGCGTTACGCTTATAGCCGACCAACAAAAACAAAGGTGTAGATTGATCGAATTACCAATATTGAAACGAGCCGAACAATCCACCCTCGAAACTGCGATTGTTCCTAAATCTGGTTCGATTCGATTCCGCATCACTGGCATGACCTGCACAGGTTGCGCCGCGGGAATTCAACGAGCCATCGAAGCGCGCGGGGATGTGACCTCTGCCAGCGTCAGTTTTGCATCCGGCACCGCCGAAATCGAAGGCCGCCAGTTGCAGCCCAAATCGCTCATTAAAACGATCGAAGGGCGTGGTTTTCAAGCTGAGTTGATCGACTCGAGCGATGGTGCTCTAGACCAAAGCGACGTCGAGAGACAACAACAATCCAACGAACGGACATGGCGATATCGAGCGATCGTCGGCATGGGGCTTTGGCTCCCATTGGAGACATTGCATTGGTCCGCGACGGCCATGCATTGGCATGGTGCCTGGATGCATTGGACGATGTTTTTCGGTGCCTTAGTTATTATCCTGTTTGCAGGGTTCGAGTTCTACAAGTCCGCTTGGAAAGCAGCCGTCCTCGGCACGACCAACATGGACACGCTCATCTCGATCGGAGCGACCACGGCATTTGTGTATTCCTCCATCGTGATGTTTGGCGGTCTGCAACTTCCGATGTACTTTGCAGAAGCGTCCGGTTTACTCGGAATTGTAAGCCTCGGCCACTGGTTCGAGGCGAGAGCGAGCGCGAAGGCTGGAAGTTCCGTTCGTGAACTCATGCGCATGCAACCTGAGACGGCGGAGATCATGAATGCCGATGGCACTTCGAGAACGATTCCAAGCGTCGAAGTGCAGCAAGGCTCGCAACTTGTGGTTCGGCCAGGGGGACGGATCGCAGTCGATGGGTTCGTCATCGAAGGAGAATCGGCAGTCGATCAATCGATTGTTACTGGCGAATCGATGCCTGTCGGAAAAAAGATGGGGGACACGGTGGTTGCGGGTTCGATGAACACGACAGGGCGACTCATTGTGGAGACGACTGTCGATGGCCGCCACACGACTATTTCACGCATCGCGCAACTGGTTCAACGTGCCCAAACAAGCCGCGCACCGATCCAGCGGCTTGCCGATCAAGTGTCCGCGATCTTTGTTCCGACAGTCCTCGCGATCGCTGCGATCACGATGTTGGGTTGGTGGTTGGCTGGCGATTTTCCGAAAGGGATCGTTTCGGCGGTGACAGTGTTGATCATTTCCTGTCCGTGCGCGCTGGGATTGGCCACGCCGATGGCCGTTATGGTAGGCACGGGCGCGGCCAGCCAACGCGGTATCTTGATCCGAAATGCCGAATCCTTGGAGCGCATCGGCAGAGCGAGTCGCATCGTTTTTGACAAGACCGGGACGTTGACCGCGGGCAAACCCGAGGTAACGGACATCCGTCCCAATTCCGGCTACACCGAAGAGAGCCTGTTGCAGTTGGCAGCCTCGGTGGAAATGCCGAGCGAACACCCCATCGCCAAAGCGATTGTTTTTGAAGCGAAGTCCAGAGGGTTGGCATTAACTCCGGTGCAGCACTTTGTTGCGATTCCAGGTGCTGGTGTTCAAGGGGAAATTGCGGGTCGCAAGGTCATTGTCGAACGCGACGAGCAAACAACCGCACGGGTACTCCACGACGGTCAATTGGTAGGCACCTTGACGCTTCATGATCGACTTCGGCCAGATGCGACATCAGCGATACGCGATTTGAAAGAAGCGGATATTCGCGTTTCGATGTTAACGGGGGACCGCAAAGCCAACGCACAAGCGATCGCGGCGGAACTGGGGCTCGACATGCAAGATGTTTACTACGAAGCAACTCCGGAGTCGAAAGCAACACACATCACATCGCTCGGCAAAGACATCATCATGGTAGGAGACGGACTCAACGATGCAGCCGCCTTGGCGACATCCGGTTTAGGCGTAGCGTTAGCGACGGGAACGAACGTTGCGATGGAAGCAGCGGCAGTGGTGATACCGGGCGATCGAGTGAGCGCGATTCCAGAGTTGGTTGCGTTGTCGCGGGCAACATTGCGAACGATCAAGCAGAATCTTTTCTTTGCATTCTTGTACAATTCGTTAGCGATTCCCTTGGCCGCATTTGGATGGTTGGGAGAAAGCGGCCCGTTGTGGGCAGCCTTCGCCATGGGAGCCAGCGACATCACGGTAGTCGGCAATGCGTTGTGGTTAAAGAAAAGTTTAAGCCGCGCAGCGGCGGGACCACTATGCAAAGGCCTGGATAAAGGTTGATCTAGCGAAATGATTGCGAAGTCGGCGTAGATTTCCTTGTCGAGAACGAATCGATTTATAGCCGCGATAGCGGCGACATTTTTTAGCCGTGGGCTCGCCCCACGGTTTCCCAGCAACGAGGTAGTACACGAGCCACGAAATTGCGCCACGAAACGGTGGCGCCGTTTCACGGCTCGGCGATCCGATTTTATTCTGTGCCTGCGGGGCAAGCCCGCAGCTACGAAATGCCGCCGTTTCACGGCTTAGAAGCATAAAAACGACTTGTCGACATCCTGTGGCAAAACGGAATTTCTATCAGCCCGGCGTTAGCCCCGGTTTTCTCTTCGACCTCAGCAAAACGTCACCTAAACTTTGCGATTCAAACTCCCAATCAAGACACGACCTGCGTTGTAGGCCTGCTTGAGTAGTTGGCTCCAGTAGGTCGAATCGTGGTATTCGCGAAGCAATCGCAATAGCTTTGCCCGTTCTGCAATGGGGAGAACTTCTAACATTATCGGCACCAATGACTCGGAAACGTTATGCGTCGCGCCAGGGCGTAAGCAGACGGGAACGATGTTCTCGCCACTTATCTTCAAATCGGTTTCCAGAGTTTGAATGCAACCCGATATGTTTTTTGCCTTTATCGATTTCTGGTCTCGTAAATCGTAGGGTGGATTCCATTCTGCAAACGGGCGAAGTTGATCGATATGGGACAGCGCAACCACGATTGGTGGGAAGGCTCTTTTTTGATTGCTCGCAAATCGTGCACGAAGCTCGCTCAGCAATTGTTGATCCGATGCACGTGCAGCCGTCGTGGCAGAACATACCATAATGACCAAATCGCATTTCATTAACTCTGCGTTCAATTGCTCCATTGCACGACGGTCTTCTTTGCCACCAAATCCTTCGGTGTCAAACAATATCGCACTAGGCATTCCCTCGCGCTCGAGAAGATAGGGATTGATCCCCTGAGTGCAAGGCAATGCATCGGTTGCTGCTCGGACCTCACCGAACAATGCGTTCACCAAACTTGACTTTCCCGCCTTGGCTTGTCCTAGCATTATGATTCGCAGTGGCTCCTGCCTTTGATTGCTTTGATGCTCATTTGCCTGAACCGCGTCTGCTTTGGATTTCGGAGAACGAAACTCTTGAAACTCCTTTTCGTGCATGGCGAGTTGCCCGCTGTAGAGTTCGATGGCGTACTCACCGGCACGCCGAATCGTAAAACCGATAGCCCAGCGTTTCGCTTCTTCCAAAGCGGTGACGCTCAACTCGCCAATGATATTGTCATTGGCCTCTTTGAATAGTCCGGAGACGGGATTCATTGCAAACCGAATCAATCGGTACCCCAATCGCCAGGGACTTGCATTGGAAGTGATCGCAGTTGTCCCCTGCCAAACGTAAACCAGTTGCTCGATTTGGCGAATCGTGAGCATATGAGAACCGGGCAGATGGCTTTTGGCGGCTAATCGTAAATCTCGAATCACATGCTCGACAATCAGCATCGCATCAGGCACGGTAATCTCAAGTGAAGGCTTTTCTGTAGTTCGACCGAATCGAACGGCCACCGTGTCAAAGAGCTCGATGGCGATTTCCTTCCATGCTTGTTGATCGTCAAAACTTGGCGGATTCGCTTCGACTCGTAAAGCAAGCGTCTCAACGGCCTCCCTCGTCCCTTGTTCGCCAGCCGCTCCGAGCGATTTGATTGCCGCGCGAACAGCTTTGCGATTCTTTGCTTGAAACAAGCGATCGATGTTCCATCCCAATACCGTCAAGAAAGCAGCAGCCACAGCGAACCAAGTCAATAGATTTCTTTCATACAACCACCAGCAGCCTGTCCCCATGAGAATGAGGTATGGAATCAAACAGAGTGTAGCGACGAGAACGAATCGAAGTTTCCAACGGAGCATGTTGGCTTCACTGGCTGCTAGTAGTGTTGGGGGTCGTCGAGCGGCTTCCGTGTTTCAAATACTCAGTAAATCGGTTTCGTCCGTCGCTGAGTTCTTTAGCATAAAACGCACGAAGCTGGTCGGCATCGGGAGTTGCGCCTCGTTTGAGTTGAGCGAAGTACCAGCATAACGTGCAACCGAGCGCATAAGTGGTAGCCGCGTTGTAAGCGGCACCGAAAACGCTTCCAAAGACAGGCACCAATTTCGAAAGCAAACTGCGCACAAAACGCGCCACCATACTCCCACCGACGGCTGTCCCAAACTCGGTCATCAATTGGCGGGTGAGTGGCTGCCCATAGATCGATGAGATCGCATGGAACATTTTTGCTTGGATCCCGATGACCACAGGAATGTCGACCAACGGCCAAGGGACAGCTCCAGCCCCACCCGCCGCGACGCTGTACGAGATGATATGCTTCCACGCGGTTGAGTAGTAAATATCACCAAATTCTGCGACAAGCTCTGACTGCGTTTCCAACATAGATCGCAATCCATGAGGGAATTCTTCTTCGATTGCTGCCCAAAGCGACTCCAAGCCATAGTTTGCAGGCTCGAATTGATCCTCGGGTAGAGTCAAATCGACCGCCACAAACCGCTTCGCGTACTTTGCGAACTCACTTCGCTGATGTTTCAACGATCGCGCCAGGTCGCCCGCAATGTTGGTCGGCCAAGGTTTGTTGTCGAAGGGATAGGGTATCAAATGTGAATCGGTTGGCTGCTTGTACCCTTCATGGAGCGAAGTCTGCACAACAATCACTGGCCAGGTTGGGCGAGTTTTGCGAATAGTTTCTAGCACATCGAGCACTGGCTTTTGAGCGTGGTCCATAGCTTTGGTGACAACCATCACCAAGTGCGCGTGCTCTTGGCAGTAGCCCAAGTCCTCGGAAGGGTCATAGCCCGCTTCGCCCAGCCCCCGTGTATCCAAAAAACGGAGCAAGCAGCTCGCTTCGTCTGGAAAGGCATAAAGTCTTGCAGTTCGCGTGCAAGGTTGAAAGCCGTTGCCTATTTCTGCATTGTTGCTGCCGGTGATTGCTCGCACAATCGAAGTCTTCCCTGATTGAGCTTTGCCGATTAACCATATGACCGGAACCGTTCGACTCAACTGGGTTTGGCGAAGCTGCGATTCGACTTTAGTAGGGCTTGCATGCGGCGCAAGAACGGCATCACACAAGGACTGCCAATAGGTCTTTATCAAGTGCCATCCTTTATAAGGTATTCCATGGTCGCACCTGGCAGGTACGACCTAACATGGAAGCATTATACTTGCTTACGCATGCAACAATTCTTGTACTTCTTGCCCGAGCCACACGTGCATGGATCGTTACGCCCGACGCGTTCCCCTCGGTTGCGGATCGCTTCGATACGCTGGGGTTCAGTGCCAGCAGAGTCCGCTGCCGCAAGTTCCGCTTTCTTCTCAGCGAGCAACTCGCTTGTTACGTCGTACGAATCATGTCGTGCAACAGCCTTGTTCTCCACCCAGGAATCGGACACGATATTGGCGTCGATCGCTTCCATTCGGAAGATAACATCCGTCATGCGTTCGCCGATGGAGAGCCACATTTCTTCGAACAGCTTCATGCCTTCGCGTTTGTATTCGACCTTTGGATCCATTTGGCCCATGCTTCGGAAATTCACGCTGCTTCGGACGTGGTCCATCGCCAGCAAATGATCTTTCCATGCGGAATCCAGTTGCGTCAGCAAAACGGTTCTTTCCATCCGTCGAATTTCGGGGAAATAACGATCATCGATCGCTTGCATGAATTTATTGGTGAGTTCGGTATAGTCAAGTTTCTTCAGTTCGTCTGCTTGACCTGTCCACGCGAGAGTCGTTCGCATCCATTGGGCAACTTCTTCCAACGCCTCGACTGAGTTTCCGAGCGCTTCCTTGAGCGACTTGCTATTCTTTCCGAAGATGCTTTCGGCTTTTTCCTTTGCGTTAGTTCGCAATTGGATTGCCTTTTCAACGGATTTTCGACTGATAGCAATAAGTGTTTCGACTGACCTATCCGGGGAAACTTCCGTACCGTCTCCAGCGGACTGCTGCAATTGCTGCATCACATTGGGATCTTCGAAACGAGTGCCTGCCCACTCCGCCAGAGCGGCGCCATCGATGGAGTAGCGATCAGGAGCGGTCTGCTCTTGAAATCGATTGAACGCGACCATGATTGGGAATTGACTTTCACGAACGACGTAGCTCTCCTCCGCTTTGGCTAGTAGCTTTTCCGCGAGCTGTTCCGATTCATTGTTTCGAACTTCTTCGACATCGATTTCGATTCCGAATTTGTTCTTCATCCAACCGACGAGCATTCTGAGCCCAAAGTCTTCGCGAAGGAAGCCGTCACCTTCTGACAGATCGATCTGTTCGATGTATTTTTGGGCATGCGCGATCAACTCTTCATCCATGCGATCACGATCGATTTTCTTCAACATGCCAACGGTATAGTTGGTTCCGAAGCGAGTATTGACCCATTTAGCCATCGCTTCCCAGTTCCATTCGGACTGTTCTTCTTCGGAGGGCATGTTCTCATCGATGGCATCGAGGATTTGAGTCTCGGCAGTTCGTTCCGCTTTGTCTTTGGCATAGGATACGGCAGTCAAAGGCTCTACGCCCCGAAAATCCTTTGGCTCGAGTTGGACGCCTAGTCTTGCGCCCGCCCATTTTGCGTATGACTCCGGTCCGTATAGAGGGTCGCAAAACTGCCTTACATTGTTTTCGATTTGCTGACGCAACTGGAACATCACGAGGTCACGACAACTGGTACCCTCAAGAATTTGTTGACGGTAGCCGTAGACTTTTTTGCGTTGATAGTCCATCACTTCGTCATATTCGAGCAGGCTCTTTCTCGCTTCGAAGTTTCGCTCCTCAACCTTTTTCTGAGCGCCAGAGATACGCTTGGAAACATAGGGGCTTTCGATTGCGTCCCCCTCGCCCATCCCCATTCGCTTCATCCATTCTCGGACCCATTCCCCAGCGAAAATTCGCATCAAGTCGTCTTCCAGGGAAAGGTAAAATCGACTTGATCCGGGGTCACCTTGTCGACCGCATCGACCTCTCAATTGCAAGTCGATGCGTCGAGACTCGTGTCGTTCGGTAGCGATGACGTAAAGGCCGCCCAGACTGCGAACTCGCTCTCCTTCTTCTTTCATTTTTTCGCGTTGATCGATTTCGTGGACCAAGGAGTCCCATTCCTCTTTGGGGACTTCTAGCCTCGTTGGGTATTTGTCTTGCAGTTGCGCCCAGGCCATTGTTTCGGGGTTACCGCCGAGAATGATGTCGGTACCTCGACCAGCCATATTGGTTGCGATGGTTACTGAAGTGGTACGTCCGGCTTGCGCGATGATTTCGGCCTCACGCTTGTGCTGCTTGGCGTTGAGAACTTCGTGCTGAACGCCTCGTAGGTCGAGCAGTTTCGAGAGCCGCTCGCTTTTTTCGATAGAAACCGTACCCACCAAAATCGGACGGGCTGATCGCTCAATGGTCTCGACATCGGCAACAGGAATCTGCTCGATCTCCTTCGAGTCGGATTTCTTTATCTTGATCATGCCATTGTCTTCGGATTCGATAGTTCCGATCAAGAAACCTTTCTTTCGTTCCCTGAAATGGAGAGTGTCGTATTTGCGAACACGTTCAATTTCGTCAGCGACAGCCGCGTATTTTTCTTTTTCGGTCAAATAGATAGAGTCCGGGAACTCGATCCTTTGAAGTCCCCGGTTAGGTGGGATCGCGGTGACACCGAGATTGTAAATTTTGCTAAACTCGCTTGCCTCGGTCATGGCCGTTCCGGTCATACCCGATATCTTTTTGTAGAGTTTAAAAAAGTTCTGTAGAGTGATGGTCGCAAGTGTCTGTGTTTCCTCTTTGATGCGAACTCCTTCTTTCGCTTCGACCGACTGGTGCAAACCGTCGCTCCATTGCCGTCCATCCATCAACCGGCCAGTAAACTCATCGACAATAATGATGGCCCCTTCCTTGACGACGTAGTTGACGTCGCGTTTGTAAAGATGATGGGCCTTGAGCGCGTTGTCGAGCAAGTGAGGCCATTCCATATTGCCCACTGTGTAAAAACTCTCCACCCCAGCAAGCTTTTCAGCGTCGCGAATACCCGCATCCGTCAAGTTGACCGTATGGTCTTTTTCGTTAACAACGAAATGCTCCTCCTTTTTCAGCGCGCGCGCAACGCGGTCCGCTTCCGTGTACTTCCCCAAGTCCCTCGCCGCGGAACCCGAAATAATCAGTGGCGTTCTCGCTTCATCGATGAGAATGTTGTCGACTTCGTCGATGACGGCATAGTGCAATGGCCCCTGAACCTGTTGCATGTGCGCCGGAAAGCGATGGTCGCCTCTGCTGGCCATGCGCATGTTGTCACGCAAGTAGTCAAAGCCGAGCTCATTGTTGGTTGCGTACGTAATGTCGCACGCGTAGGATTTCTGACGTTCGTCGTTTTCCATCCCGCTTTGAATGTTGCCGACCGTTAACCCCAAGCCCATGTAGAGTGGGGCCATCCACTCCATATCGCGGCGTGCCAGATAATCGTTCACGGTGACGACGTGGACACCCCGGCCTTCCAACGCGTTCAAATAAGCAGGCAAAGTAGCAACCAGTGTTTTGCCTTCGCCCGTGATCATTTCGGCAATATTGCCTCCATTGAGCACCATTCCGCCAATCAACTGCACGTCATAATGCCGCATCTTCATAAAGCGGCGACCGGCCTCACGGCAAACGGCAAAGGATTCCACAAGGACGTCCTCGATGGTTTCCCCCTCACTCAATCGCTTTTTGAAATTCTCGGTCTGCTCGCGCAACTCCCCGTCGCTCATCGCGATCATCTTGGGTTCCAACAATCCGACTTGTTGAGCCAACTGCGTGTACCGCTTAATTTGACGCGAGTTGGCAGACCCAAAAAACGTGGTCAGTCCGCGGTCGATTCCACCCAACACCCCGTTAATCGTGTTGGTGGTGCCTTCCCAAATTTTTTCGAGCAGATCCATTTTGAATTCGTTTGAAAGGTGATTCTAAGAACCATTCCCAAACCCGCCGGTTCGAGATCGGTCTAAACAAAAAGCCCACACCCTAAGAAGGGGGGTGTGTTACATTAACTTAACCGGTTCATTCTACGCATTTTCCATAATTGGTCGCCGGGGAGGGTATAGATTCCATTCCTTTGCGTCAATCGAGTTAACGCAAAGACTCTCGCGGCAATGCTTTGCGTGAGGATGAACATTTGATGGCTTTTGATTTTTCTGACGGAATGGACCGGTAAAGAGAGACCGAATGCGAATTTGCAGACTTTCCGAATGGAATTGGGATAGATTTTTCTACAACCAAACGAAAAATTACTAATGACAGTTAGTTCCTGCCCGGCCGTTTTTTTAACCGAAGGTCTCTTCTAGATCATGCCATTGCTAAAACCCGAACTGGATATATGGCCGCTGAATTTGCTTGATGAGCCTTCAAACGATGAGAATTGCGAGAGCAGCCCAACGAAAGGTGTGGAGACCGATGATTGTAGGTTAGTGAATGATAATAGGGCATTCTCCGAGCCAAAGTTCGCGGCAATCGAGCCTTGGTGGGCCTTGTACACGCTGGCTCGATTCGAAAAGAAGTTGATGCGTAAGCTCGCTGAAATCCACATACCCTTCTACGGACCAACTATTGCGAGACGATATCGATCGCCGCAGGGGCGGATTAGGACAAGCGTAGAGCCTCTGTTCCCAAATTATGTATTCATCATGGGGGACGAAATGGCCCGCTACAAGGCGGTCTCTACGGGATGTGTTAGCAGGTGGATGCCAGTTGCGGACACAGCGGAACTTGTCACGGATTTGCGTCAGATACGCAATTTGATCCTTACCGAGTCGCCGCTTTCGCCTGAATTGCGTTTGCAACCTGGCCAAAAGGTTAGAGTAAAAACAGGGGTCTTCAAGGGTTTTGAAGGAACAATCATTCGCCGTGAGAATGAAGTTCGTTTATTGATCTCGGTTCGCTACATGGGGCGTGGCGCGAGCGTAGCCCTCGACGACTGTCAGTTGGAGTCGATTTGAGTCTCGTTTTCCAGTTTGCTTGCGAATAGTCAAGAATAATTGGGTATCATTTTCAACTGAGTTCGAATCGTTTCGATCCTTCTCTTCTAAGTAATCCATGATTGAGTCACCTGTATTCGTTGCTGGTCACGCCGGAATGGTCGGATCTGCTGTATGCCGCAAGCTAGAAAAGATCCCGGGCATCGAGTTGATAACGCGTACGCGAAGCGAGTTGGACCTTTGCGAGGAATCCCAAGTCAATTCCTTTTTTTCGAAAAATCGACCGGCAACCGTCATCTTTGCATCCGCAAAGGTTGGCGGAATTCAAGCAAACAAGACGTTCCCTGTAGAATTCTTGACCGACAATCTCCGACAAGAGCTGGCGACAATTCATGCCAGTTATCGCAACAAAGTTGGACGTTTTTTATTTTTAGGGAGCACTTGCATCTACCCTCGACTTGCGAAGCAGCCCATCAAAGAAGACGAGTTGCTTGCAAGTCCGTTGGAACAAACCAACGAAGCCTACGCACTTGCAAAGATTGCTGGCTTGAAACTTTGCCAGTATTTTCGGCAACAATACGGCGTGCTATTCCATTCTGCGATGCCAACGAATTTATATGGGCCGCACGACAATTACCATCCCGATCACAGCCATGTACTGCCAGGAATGATTCGACGATTTCACGAGGCAAAGGAACGAGGAGACAAGTCTGTCACCATTTGGGGAACGGGAACACCTCTTCGCGAGTTTTTGCATGTGGATGATTTAGCAGATGCCATTTTGCATCTGTGCCAAATCGACAATCCTCCCGATTGGGTGAACGTGGGGACCAGCCGCGACGTGAGCATCTTAGAACTGGCTCATCTGGTGGCCAAAACGATTGGCTACGAGGGTGTCATAGGTACAGATCCCTCCAAGCCGGATGGAACGCCCAGAAAACTGACCGACACGAGTCTCATTCGATCAACAGGTTGGTCACCCAAAATCGAGTTAGCAGACGGGATTGCGCATACTTACCGATCTTTTCTGGAAGAGACTGGTTCCGGTGGGCTTCGATCGAAGTAGCGACGTTGATTCGAGCGTCGCTTTACAACACTCCGCCGACAGTGCTGGCGTGGAACGGAAAGCTTTTGCCGCATAACTTTGACGCGACGGCCTTAAAGACACCTTCGTGATCCGTGCTCGCGGAACTCCCAGATCCTGCGTCGATAAAGGTCCAACCTCGTTGAACTTCGCGTGCAAAATCGACGACTAAGCAACGCGAGCCAAAGGCAGAGGCGATTTCCTCTGCAAGTGAACTCAGCTGCATCAAATCCGATTGAGAAGGAGGGAATCCATTGGGTTTCGGAATGTCCTTGAGGTGTTGGAAGGACCATGCAAAGGGCTTACCGTCGACTACCCATACGCGGACTTCCTGTGGCAGTGTTCCGTATGTACCAGTTCCTGCTTGAACGCATTCCTTCCATTCCCTAGCTATTACCAACGCATTCCAGCCTAGCAATCGTCGCAATTCCGCCGCTTCTAATTGTAACTCGTTAGCGTTGCGGACACGCGACACACTACCAGCCAATTTGAGCGAACTATCGGACGCGCGCACGAACAATGGGTAAATTAAGTCTTCGGGAAGTTCGTCATTCCACGCCAATCTCCAAGTCCGCGACATGGGCACTTCGATAGATTGTGCGATTAGCCGATCGAGGACCGACTCAAGGCTCATTAATAGAAGTCGATCCTCCGCGCGATCGCAAATCAAAGGGCGATCCGCGATGAGATCCTCGAAGTCAGAAATCGCGCCTGCAACCGAGAACAAGAAACCTTCATCATCCGGTTCGCTCTCGCTGATGGGTATGGCTTTCAAATCGTCGAGCCAATAGAGGATGCGGCTCCCTCGCCTTTGATGCACTGCATCGTCACGTTCATCGTAAAACAAGTTCATCGAACCAGCGTTTCGGTAGATGGTATCAAAACGCAATGAGAGTAGACTTAACCCCGCAATTGGTCAAACAGAACATTCCCACTTTTCAGACTTTCGACGTTCTTTTATAAGATACTTGTTCTTTTACAAGCGACTTTTCCGTGCGCTGCCACAACGCCCGTTGTGGCAGCGGGCACCTTGTCCAAAACAGACTATTTCGCGGTTATCGTTTTTAGCCTGAACACCGTTCCGACATCAATTTGAGGTTTTTCCGCCAAATCCGTGCTAAACGTTATCTTGCCTTTGACCTCCGTACCAAACGGAATCGCTTTAGGTTTTAAGATCAACGGTAATGCGTGAAGTGTCTTTTTTTCTTCGCCGAGATTGGTCTCAATATCGAATTCATTGCTTTGAACGGATTGGATCGTAAATGGATGCAGTCCTTTAAGGACAATGAGCTGCTTGATAGACTCGCCCTCGATAACGTCGCCGAGCGACAAAGTTTGCGGAGAGATCGATATTTCCGGAGCGATATTGGCCATCAATCGAAGAGGAACCGTCGTCAGATTGCGATCGTTGGTGTGCACCACCAGCTCACTCTCGAGCGGGCCAACCGGCGCGTCCGACGATATCGAAACAGCCAGTAAATATCGAATTCGGCCGTTTTGCCGAGACACCTCGGTTGGAACGACAGTGATGAAAGAGTCGCTTGATGTTACCGAATTGATTTGCCAAGCAGGCTTGCCCGCATAGTCAATTGCAACTTCGATAGACTTCGGAGTACCTTGTTGAATGTTTCCAAAAGTCGCTTCTCCCGGTTGGAAGACGACGTCTGAACGTATGTATCCCTTCACATGAAGTTGCACCTCGCCGAACGAAGGCTGATCAAAAGATACGGTGAGAGTCGCAGCCCTTGAGCCAGTGTGTGTGCCCGTATTGAATTTAGCAAGGATACTACCTCGAGCGCCTGGTTGGACAGTTTCGGTTTCAATCGATGGAGTTGTGCAACCACACGAGGTGCGAACACTGCGCACGTGTATGGTTTGATTGTAGGGATTCTCGAAAGTGAATCGGTACTCGGTTTTTGCGGCACGTGCGACAGTGCCGAAATCATGGTTAGTGTTTTTGAAAAGTGTCGTAAATTGGGACGCCGAAGCAGTCGACGCCCAGGCCGCTATTAAAATAGCGGTCGCCACAAGGGTGCGCATAAACAATCTCCACGGATAGACTTAGCAGGATGGGTTGGAATCGGGGTGTCGCCGAGTGTGTCGATGGAGTGCCCGGTCGAATCGTTGGAGCGGAAGACCGAGAGTAACACGAAAAGGCAACGCGTTTGGAGCGACCCGATGCGAGGTCTTAGCCTCACTTTTCGGTTATCAGCATATCGATCCTAGGCGAAATAGTTATTTGAGCACTTTTTCTGTAGAGGCATTAAAGATTGGTCGTCGTTTCCGCATCTCTAGAAATAACAGCCAAGGCGTTGCAAGCGTGACGAACGTTACATCATCGCAATACAGGAACTCCAATTTTGGTATATTCGTCTGAAACGAGATACTAGAAGACGCTTATCCTGGGGGCAAAAACCGTGAACATAGTTGATACTCTCAAAGAGCAAATGGTGGGTGAAGCAAGAAAAAAACTTGCGAGCATGATTGGGGCAAAGGATTCCGACATGGGGAAAATTCTGGGAGCGGCGCTTCCAAGTGTTTTGTCAGGTCTAGGGACTGTGGCTTCCAGCAAGGGTGGCGCGGACAAACTCTCAAAAACAATCGGTGGAATGGACTCGAGCACGTTCGGCAATCTCGACAAAATGCTAGGTAGCAACGCCATGAGCGGGGGCGGCAGCACGCTAGGTGGGCTATTGGGGGGCGAAGTTGTCGACGGAATAGCGAACGTCATTTCCAAATTCATTGGCATCAATGCAACGATTGTTAAAACCGCATTGGGATACATAGCGCCGATGGTTTTAGGGTCCATTGGCGCTTCCTTTAAAGGTGCCAAGCCCGATGGAGCTGCGATCGCGAAGCTATTTAACGAACAGAAAGACAACATTGCCGCTGCAATGCCCGCTGGATTGTCGCTGGGATCGGTTCCTGAATTCCAATCGTTGGCAAGCAACGTTGCCAACGCGGCTAACCAAGCCGCGTCGGATGTTGGAAACGGATTGGGTAAACTCTTGGTTCCCGGCGCCGTTATTGTTGCATTGATTGCAGCGGGAATTTTTTTGCTCAACGGTGGAAAGAAAGGGATCGACGCAGTTAAGGAAAAAGCGGCAGATGCTAATCGAGCTGCAGTCGGAGCCATGCAGGAGACCTCCAACATGGTAAACGTCGCAGCCGATGCGAGCACCGAGGCCGTCAAAACAAGTGTCAATGGAATGATGGATGGACTGGTGACGAGTCTAGGTGGTATTCAAGACTCGGCGGGAGCGGAAGCTGCGATGCCAGCGTTAAAAGAAATGTATTCCAAAGTAGATGGACTTGGCCTATCGATCAGTGCTTTGCCTGATACACAAAGGACGATGATAGGCGGAATCATCAAGTCGCAGATGGCAAAGCTCAATCCTATCATTGAAAAAGTATCGGCGTTGCCAGGCGTCGGAGATTCTATCAAATCACTTCTGCTTCAACTCAAGGAAAAACTTGCAAGCTTCATTAGCTGATTGGATTGGTTTAACGATACTACAGGAGCGGTTTAATGTGATTGTCGTGCGGCAGTCATCCTGGATTGAAAGCCTCTCGAATTAACGGGGAATGGATGCCAGATTCTAGCAGTAAGGATGCGGACGCGATCACAGAGCTTTTGTCCGCATATCGAACCTTTGACGGTCCGTTTGATGAGCTCACAACAGCAGATGGAGATGTCCGAGCTGGTTACCGTCGATTGATCGGTGTAGAGCCCAGGCTTACGGGCCCTGAAGTTTACGTTCGGTGGCGTTTGGCCAAGCAATCGCTTAAGGACAACCCACCAGCTTCGACCGGACAGTTGATCAAATCGGGAGCTGTCCACGCTTGGGATCTGGATCCGATCCCATTCGTTTTTGAATCTGCAGAGTGGAGCGTGCTCAATGCTGGCATGCAACAGCGAATGCAAGTTTTAGACCTGTTACTCCAAGATGTGTACGGTGCACAACGGCTGCTGATCAATGGCGTGCTTCCCAGCGAGCTTATCTACGGTTGCCCAGCCTATTTGCGACCAGCAAAACAATCTCCAAACTCCGTCCCAATTCGAAAGCTCTACGTGTATGCGGCCCAGATCGCTCGCTCCCATTCTGGGCGATGGGAAGTCTTAGCAGATCGAACGCAAGGCCCTAGCGGTTGCGGGCACGCCGTTGAGAACCGCATCGCCATGTCCAGAATCCTGTCGGAGGACTTCCAGAAATTGCAGGTCCAAAGGCTGGCTGGTTTTTTTTCAACCTTGCGAAATTCTTTGCAAGACGCAGCCCCATTCCGAGAAAAGAACGCGCGTTCCGCGTTGCTCTCGCCAGGTGTGACTAGTCAAACCTATTTCGAGGACGCCTACTTGGCTCGTTATTTGGGCTACACGCTGACTCAAACCACCGACTTAACGGTTCGCGGTGGTGCTGTGTACCTCAAGACATTGGGCGGGTTAGTTCGTATCGACAGCATTCTTCGCCGACTTCCCGACACCATGTGCGATCCCCTGGAAATCGATCCGTCTAGTAGTGAAGGTATACCTGGTTTGGCCCAGGCGGAACGAGAAAACAAAGTGCTTTTGGCTAACGGGCTTGGAACAGGTTGGACGGAGATTCCTGCCGTCGCGGCAATCTTGCCGAAAATTTGCAAGGAGCTACTTAATCAAGAACTGATGCTCCCGAGCATTCCCATGTGGTGGTGCGGTGAACGGGAATCGATGGAATACGTTATCGCCAATATAGGCACTCTGCTGTTGCGGGATGCGTTTGTACGTCATTCCGCAAATCAAATCAATGGTTCCCAACTTAGTTCCTTCCAACACGAAGCGATAACGGCGGATATTCGAAAGACTCCATGGCGATACGTGGCAACAGCGATCCCGCAATACGGTAGGACGCCGACTTGGGTTAACAATCATGTCGTCGCATGGCCATCTGTAATTCGATTGTTTGGATGTGCAACAAAGAACAGAATGGAGATCATGCCGGGCGGCGTTGCACGGGTTGCAGACTCACCGGAAAAACTCGATGAAAGCCTCGTTTGCGGTTCGATGAGCAAAGACGTCTGGATTCTCAACCGAGTTCCAGTCAAACCGTTAAGCCTGCTTTCGTCGGGCAAACAAATCGTTGAGCTGAAACGAACGGCAATGGAGCTTCCAAGCCGTGTTGCTGAACACATGTTTTGGCTAGGACGTTTCGCGGAACGCATGGAATTCATGGCCAAGCATGCAAGATACTGTAGTTCGCAATTGACTTCGGAAGTGTCCTCGGATTCTTTGCCTTCTCAATGGCAGGTGGTGCATGCGCTCTGTGAAAGCTCGAATCTGCCAGTCGAACACCCTCGCGATGAAACCATTGCCCTCCATGAAATGAGGCAAACCGTCCTCAGTTTTGTTTTCGATCAAAGCCAGTCAGACGGACTGGCCAATGCAGCGAGTCGTATCTTGAGGAATGCCGAAACCATACGAGATCGTCTCAGCTTAGACTCATGGCAGATATTGAGTCGCCTCGACTACAAGTCGCTTGCACCTTGGCCAGGGCAACGAGAACGAATGGGGGAAGCTTTGTCCACACTCAATCAAATGATCAGTCACTTGTCTGCCTTTGCTGGACTTGCATCGGAAAGCATGACCCGAGGCCCAGGATGGCACTTCTTGGACATGGGGCGTCGTATCGATCGTGCTCAGAACTTGCTTCGCCTCATCGAACAACTACTTGTACCCTACGCGAAAAGTTCAAGGCAACTGCTTGAGGCACTGCTGGACATCTGCGACAGTTCCATGACGTATCGCTACCGTTACATGATGAGCTACGAGATCGGACCAGTGCTCGATTTGCTCGTCGTCGACCCATCCAATCCTCGCGGCCTAGCGTTCCAATTTGTTCAGATCCTTCAGCATTTGGACGCGCTTCCAGCGGCGGACAAAGCAGAAGTTGCGCGGTATCGCAAGAAAATCAACGAATGCCGAGGGAGCCTACGACTGTTCGACGCCGACGCACTAGGTGAAGACATCGTGAAAGATGAATCAGGTAAAGAGGAACGCTCGATACTCAGAAGCCGTTTGAGAGAATTTTCGATGCAACTGCACGATCTTGGAGACTACATCTCGCGAAGATTCTTGACACACACTGTGGCCCGTCAATTAGATGATATGGTCAACCAATGATTTCCTATTTCTGCGCGCCATGCAACAGCCTGAGTTCAAGCCAAAGCCTGAGTTCAAGCCACAAGCGAGGCGATCCCGATTCGAGTCTCTCAGAATTCTAGGTTTCCAACTTGATCGAATGGAAGCTCGCTAGGCTCGTTTAAGGCGAGCACCTTCGAGTGCGCAAGGCCCTCCGACCATAGCGGTTCGGAAATCTCCATTTCGGCAACGGAAAGTGTATCTAATATTCGAACGATTTTCGCATCGAGGCTGTTCCCGATCGGCAACGAAGCGATCATCTTCGTAATGGCTTCACGGTCCGTCTCAAACGTCAGCGGAATCTTGGCGCTCTGGGGCGTCAATGAAGTGAGCGCGTTGATGTTGGTTACCTGAGTATTGGTTGCGAGCACTAACCGCGTCGTCGTAGCATCCGCCATCCCGATCCCAATCGCGTTGCCATGCGTTTCTTGCGTCAAGCCTCGAACAAAGATGCGACGCACAAAAGGCGAGGGTCGATCGCCTCGCGCGGAAAGGCTATTGTAGCCGTGGATACTTCTGTTGATCACGTTTGGATCCATCCCGGCGCCGCTAATATTCTTTCCGATCTGATCGATGATCAACAAGTCGATTTCCTCAAAGGGCAACATTGGCATCAAGGCACGTGCTTCGATAAGCAACTCGTTTTCTGCGGTTTTGACTTCATCGATTGGGACCACTTGAATCTTCGCGGTATCATGAAATTGATTCTCTAGGATGGCAATTCCACCGATGACTGGCGCGTTCTTTAGAATGACGTGTGCAAGCCCTCGAATGACTCTTTCGTAGCCGAATTTCATGGCGCCCAAGTGCATTGCCGTCGCGCCCGTTCTTTTCCCTAAACCGACAACGCACATCTTGATAATCCCGCTACCCAACGTGCCGAAGAAGTCGGTGTGCGGTTTGATACGGTTGATGAGCAAGATCCCGTCGGCATCAAGAGCGTCTGTACTACAAAATGCGGGAATTAGGTCTTCTGACACTCCCACTTTCCGCACCTCCATCGAGTCCCGAATGGGTACACCCATGGTCTCTTCGGTGATTCCGTAGCTTGCCAGTACCTCGCGTTGCCCTTGTGGAGTAGCTCCGCCGTGGCTCCCCATTGCAGGAATCAAGAACGGTTCGGCTCCGAGACTCTGTAACTGTTTGAGTGCCGATGCAACTATGCTTGCCAGATCCGTGATCCCACGACTTCCAACACCGACTGCGATGCGGTCACCCCGCTGGATGAGTCTATGCAACTTTGCAAATTCGCAACCGATCGTCGCTTCGATATCGACTCGAGGAGTCGGTGGAAATTGTTGGCGAACGCGAATGACACGTGGCAGTTCCATTCGGAAACTAATCCTCTGGGTGAATTCTTTTAAGGTTCTGAATAGGGTATGGTTTCTACATTGTTGCTTTCCAAGAAC
Source organism: Pirellula sp. (assembly GCA_031374515.1). GTDB lineage: Bacteria > Planctomycetota > Planctomycetia > Pirellulales > Pirellulaceae > JBKCUI01. The sequence continues at coordinate 32,117 of JANMGH010000192.1, forward strand.
GGTATACGAGGAGTGGTCACCGGCCTTTCTTTGAACTTGAATGCCGACACATTCTGTTGGAGCTATGATAAGCTAATTGTCCGCTCGTGTGTCCGACTCGCCATTTTCCTGCCGGAGAGTTTTTATGTACCCAAATCGTCGATCGTTTGTTCAGTCAGCGACACTTGCGAGTGCTGCGATCGCCCTCCCTGCGTTTCGTTATTCGCGGGTCTATGGAGCCAATAGCCGATTGGGGATCGCCAGCATCGGCACGGGTGGAAAAGGCTGGAGCGACCTCACCGGAGTCGCCACAAGCCCCGAGGTAGAAGTCATCGGCCTTTGTAATATCGATAGTTCCAAAAATCATCTTGGCCAAGCGGCTGAGAAATACCCAGCCGCACGAAAGTACGATGACTGGCGTAAATTGCTCGAAGCATCCAAAGATATCCAGGGGGTTTTGGTATCGACGCCTGACTTTATGCACGCACCGATTGCGTTAGCTGCTATGCAGCTCGGCAAACATGTGTTTTGCCAAAAGCCTCTAACCCACACCGTTTTCGAAGCTCGCCAAATGCAATTGGCTGCCAAAAAATATCGGGTCGTGACCCAAATGTGCAACCAGATTCAGTCCCATTCAGCCTATCGCACGGCAGTCAACATCGTCCACTCGGGGACTATTGGCAAAGTGAAAGAAGTCCATTCCTGGCAGGGCGCTTCGCCAACTTGGCCGCGACATATCCCTCGTCCCGATGGGAAGGATCCCATCCCTAGCCATGTCCGATGGGATCTTTGGCAGGGTGTTGCACCAGAGCGTCCTTACAAAGATGCCATATACCATCCGTTCAACTGGCGAGGCTGGCAGGACTACGGCACGGGACAACTCGGCGATTTTGGATGCCACATCTTGGATCCCGTCTTCAAGTCCCTTAAGCTTGGGGCCCCAACTTTCATCAAAGCATCGGCGCCCGCACTGCTTCCCGACTCGTGGACCGACATGGCGACCGTTCAATACCGATTCCCAGGAACCGAATACACTCTCGATTCGATGATTCGAGTGAATTGGTACGACGCCGTTGGCTTCTTGCCTAATCTTGAGTTGCTCGATGATTTGCCAGCGAATTACAAACTGCCCAATGCCGGCTCTGCGATCGTCGGTGAAACAGGGACCATGATCCTACCGCATGTCGCGATGCCGAAACTCTTTCCGGAAGAGAAGTTCCCAACCGGGACGATATCGGTTATCAAGGAAGTGGATCACTACGTTCAATGGGCGGACTCGTGTCGTGGTGTAGGTGAAACGACGTCCCATTTCGACTACGCCGCGCCGCTCACCGAAACGGTATTGTTAGGCACGATTGCCATTCGATTCCCCGAAGAAGAGCTTCTATGGGACGCCGAAGCGTTCAAGTTTACGAATCATGTCAAAGCGCAAGGATTTCTCCAAAAGCCATACCGCAAAGGCTGGGAGCCGACATGGATTGCCTAGGTCGCTCTCTTTTAATCCTTAAAGCGGTGGTTGCTGTCAGACTTTCCGCTTGTCGTCCGCGAGGCTCGATTGCCTCTCGCGCTTAAATAGCACCGCTGTATCCTGCAGGTGAGTCCACGTCAAACAGAATCGCGACCAGAAAAGCATAACCATGATAAAGTACATCGCCAGTAACCTAAAGTACATCCCCAGTAACATCGCCGTCTTCTGCTGCATCCATTCCGTTGCATTTGCTAAAGTCGATAACCACTGGCCGAATTGGCGCGGACCGACATCCGACGGTGTAGCCAGCACAACCTCAAAACCTCCACTCCGATGGAACAACCAAACCAATATCAAATGGGTCACCAACTTGACAGGGGACGGAACAGCCACACCGATAGTGTTGGGAGACCAAGTGTTTGTGGTCTCCGCAGAGAAGACCTCGAAAAAAAGTCCGACACCGATCGTCAATGATGAACGAGCCAAGACCACACCGGATGAATTCGAATACCGTTTCGTCGTCTCCAGCATCCATCGCAACTCGGGCAAAGTGATTTGGTCAAAGACTGCCATTGAGCAAATACCTCACGAGGGAAAGCACGAGACCAACACGTACTCAGCCGGATCCCCAACCACGGACGGAGAGCGACTCTACGTTTCGTTCGGCTCCCGGGGATTCTTTTGTTATTCGCTTACGGGTGAACTGATCTGGCAAGTCGACTTGGGCGACATGCGCACTCGATTCGGATGGGGTGAAGCTGTCACGCCCGTGTTGATTGGCGATCTGTACGTTGTCAACTGGGATCAAGAAGAGGGCTCCTTTATCGCTGCGTTGGATAAACATACAGGCAAACAAGTTTGGAAAGTAGATCGCCCAGACGAGGTCACTTCTTGGAATACACCACTTGCAACCGTATACAAGGGCAAGCCTATGTTGGTCGTCAACGGCACCAATCGAGTACGAGCCTACGACGCGCTAACTGGCAAACAAATCTGGGCATGTGGAGGACAATCAACGAACGCAATCCCCTCTCCCGTGCGATTTGAAGACACTGCTGTTTGTATGAGCGGATACCGAGCTTGGTGTGCAAACGCAATTCCACTCGATTCCGTCGGAGACATCACCGACAAAGGTGCGGTGAAATGGACCGTGAGTAAAGGGACACCATATGTTCCATCACCTGTCATTAGTGGCAAGCGATTGTTCTTCACTCAAGGCAACTCAGATGTCATGAGTTGTGTCAACGCGAGTACAGGCGACGTGATATTCGATCGCAGACGCCTAACTGGTGTGGGATCCCTTTATGCGTCCCCCATTGTCGCTAACGGCCACATCTATTTCGTTGGCCGTGAAGGCACGACGGTGGTACTCAAGGACAACGAAAACCTAGACGTCGTCGCCGTCAACCAACTTTCGGATGCGATTGACGCATCACCTGTTGCGGTCGGAAACCAACTTTTTCTTCGGAGTTGGACGAAGCTATACTGCATCGAAGAATGATCGCTAACCATAAAGTCGATCCGCTTCTTTGTGATCAATTTTGCGGGCCTTGATTCGACCACCTGCGATTTTTTCCCCGTTGGGGTCGATGTATACACGACCTGTTTTTCCGGGCTTTACGCTCATGACATGGATGTTGAAGATGAACGACATGTCGGATTTCGCTTTGAACCAATGGACATTGTCTTTGGTATCGGTCACAGTGGAACAACCACCTGGACCGAAGTCCCGATCGATCGTCGGCGTGATGATCATGTGATCGCTGGTGTCTTCGATGCGATCGTAGTGTCGACCATGAAAGTCCCCTTTGAGGATCAAAAAGGCGGTTGCCATATTGTCGTGTCCATGAGGCACAACGGATCGATCTTTGTTCAAGACAAAAATCTGGTGCCCAAAGACCAACTCGGTTGGAAGCCCCTCAACATTAGGGAGAGTTGCCTTAAGACTCAATTCACCTCGGTCTTTAGGTTTTGCCTCTTTGGCGAGCTTTTCAAAGTCTAGGAATTTTAACAAGTCCGGCAAATCTACTGTTGCGTATAGCTGTTGGACTTTCTCTTGCCACTGGAGCTGATCGAGCTTCTTCCCCTTGAGGTCCAGGCTAAGCGAATTGACATCTGCAAGCCACTTGGCTGCAATCGGCTTGACGTCCTGTGCAAACGCATCTCGCGTAAAGAGGGTTTCGAGCAACGAATAAGTGAGCAGTGATCCCATCGCTTGTTTCTGAAAATCACGACGCGTTAAGTGATTCATATCGACTCCCATGATTGAAAAAGACGTGATTGTTACGCTATATCGCCGACTGCAGAACAAAGAAGTATAGTCGATTCCAGGCCGTAGGGTGTCTGCTTTCGTTGCTGTGATCGAAACGTCATTAGGGCATGCGGCGGCGGCAACGCGAATTAGTTGGGCCGCTCCAACTGGAACAGATCTTGAGTTCGGCACCAGAATTCGCCACCCAGCCTCGCAATCGCCTTGATTTTGCGAGGATCCGGCTGACCCTTTGCGTCGAGCACCGCATCATCGATATGCATGGTAACGATCTCTCCGATGATCAAATTTGCGGATATAGCTCCATTCCCAATTGGAATCACCTGCATCAATTTGCATTCAAGAGCGAATGGAACGTCCGCCAATCTAGGCGGTTTCACCTTGATCGAGGGCGATGTTTTTTGCCCGATGAGTTCCACTTCGCTCTCGTCTGGCAGCAGCATTCGGCTCGACTTATTGATCAGTTCCGCATGCTTTTCCGTGGATGCGTTAATGACGAATTCTCCGTTCGATTCTATGTTGATCAGCGTGTCCTTTTTCCCACCATCTCGTTTCAAAGTTGGAGAGAAGACAACGACGGGGGGATTTGCGCCAAAAGCATTGAAGAAACTGAACGGCGCTAGATTGATGACCCCGCTTTGCGAAAGCGTGGTCACCCATGCAATTGGGCGTGGGGCTACGAGACCTACTAGCATTTGATAGACTGAGACTACTTCGGTTTTCGAAACGTCGATTTGCATGTACTAATCTCGCCAAGAGAAGGGGTAGTTGGGGTCGTCCAATGGGATGGCGGCCACGGCAAGTCGAAGCGGTCGAAAGGTGTCGACCATGACAGCTAATTCGTCGGTAAACTTCACGGGTCGACTTGCAACAATCGTGCCTGGGTGAGGTCCATGCGGGATACCATGCGGATGCAAAGTGAGCGAACCGATCTCTACACCGCGTCGACTACCGAATTGACCTCGCACATAGAAAAGCACTTCATCCGATTCTACATTGCTATGAGCATACGGAACCTTGATCGCCTGCGGGTGAGTGTCGAGCATCCGAGGAGCAAAGGTACAAACCACAAAGCCTGATGCTTGAAACGTCTGGTGGATGGGTGGAGGTTGATGAATCGTGCCTGTAATCGGCTCGAAATCGTCCGCATTGAAAGTATAGGGGTATACCATCCCATCCCAACCGATTGCGTCAAAGGGGTGGTGAGCCATCACATACCGCGTCCAATTCTCACCGTCCTTGATGTGAACTGCGAATTCGCCCTCAGCGTCTTGTGTGCCTAACTCAGACGGACCATGAAGATCCCTTTCGCAGAACGGCGCTCCCAGCCTAAATTGACCATCTGGGTTCAGGTAGCGAGGCGGAAATCCAACGTCTCCGATCGCTTCGATAACCAACAAATCGGGATTGCCAGCGTCCGAATCGAAATCGATTCGATACGTGGTGCATTTTGGTATGACGATGTAATCCATCGGCCGAAAAGGCAAAAGTCCGAACATCGTCGCCAATTGCCCTGAGCCTTTTTGGACAAAGAGGATTTCGTCGGCTCGAGCGTTGCGATAAAGCTCTTTTTGGACCATGGAAGGGCGACACCGCGAGAGTACAACGTCTGCATTGAACAACAATGGAACGCGACCCGAAATAGGATCCCCAAACGACGCGATCGAAGCGGTCTTTAGATGTACATGCCTAAGTGTCGAATCGTCCGCTTGGAGGATGGGTGTTTTACCGGCGGGTTCTACTCGCAAAACTCGAGTCGGAGGCCTCAAGTGATACACAATACTGTAGGCTCGACTAAATCCTTGTGTCGTGATCACTTCTTCGTAGTAAATACCCTCCTGGCGATAGCCGGGTACATTGGGATGAACGGTGTGCCTTTTGGGAGGGATAGAGCCTCGCTGTAAGTACTGTGGCATTTTTACAAATCCTTAGTTTGGCCGAACAGGATCGAGCTCATCGCGATGCAACCTGATTTTGTAACGTCCCGAGTCGCTCGATTTCCAATTGAACAACATCGCCAGGTTGTAGCCAACCACCAGTTACGGCAGGAGTCAACTCAAGTATACAACCCGTACCAACAGTTCCGGAACCAATCACGTCACCTGGGAGCAACCGGGTATCGCGACTCGCATGAGCTAGCAACTGTGGCCATGACCAATACATGCTGGATGCGTTCCCACGCGATACGGTCTTGCCATTGATGGACGCGGACATATTCAAGTCGAGCCGCCCATTTTGGTACCGATCCTGCAATTCCGAAAAGGGGACCAGATACGGCCCTAGCGCATTTGCAAAGTCCTTACCTTTGCTAGGTCCAAGCCCAACAGCCATTTCATTGCGTTGTAAATCGCGAGCCGACCAATCGTTGTAAATGGTAAACCCTGCGATGCATTCCATCGCGGAATCGTCGTCAGGCAGATCACTTGCTTCGACTCCGATAATGGCTGCGATCTCCAATTCAAAGTCCAATTCAACCGAGTTTCTTGGCCCGAAGACAGGGTCTCCATTCTGAATGACGGATGCAGGATTCGAAAAATAGAAAACTGGGATTTTGTACCACTGATCGACCATGTCGAGCCCACGTTGTGCCCGACACGTTTTTACATGCTGTTCGAAAGCGTAAAAATCTCGGATGCTGCGAATAGGGGGCAGAGGTGACGGCATGGGTTATAAAGTCCCACGCGTCTCTTGTTCGCGTTCGATGGCTTCAAAGAGAGCTTTAAAGTTCCCTTTTCCAAAACTCTTCGAGCCTTCGCGCTGGATGATTTCAAAGAAAAGCGTGGGACGGTCCTGAACCGGTTTTGTAAAGATTTGCAACATGTACCCTTCGTCGTCGCGATCCACAAGTATTCCCAGTTCGGCGAGTTCATTGACGTCTTCCTTGATTCCACCGATCCTATTTCCCAAGCCTTCGTAATACGTCTTGGGTACTCGCAAAAAGGATACATCATTCGCCTTCAGGGCCCGCACCGTTTTCACGATGTTATTGGTTGCCATCGCAATATGCTGAACCCCAGCGCCGCCATAAAAATCGATGTACTCCTCGATTTGGCTTTTCTTGCGTCCCTGTGCGGGTTCGTTGATCGGGAACTTGATCTTGCCTCGTCCACTCTGAACGACTTTGGACATGAGCGCAGAATATTCGGTTGAGATATCAGAATCGTCAAACGAGACCAATTGCTCAAAGCCTAGCACCTTGCGATAGAATTCGACCCACTCATTCATTCGCCCTTCTTCCACATTTCCAACGATGTGATCGATCCCCAGTAGTCCCGTCGTTTGGTACGTGGCCGGGTTGTAGCGGGTAGGATCGATCGGATCAAAGCCCGGAGCAAACGCGCCGTGGTATCGATCTCGATTCACAAACGTATGCGTCGTATCGCCATAGGCGCGGATAGTAGCATATTCGTACACTCCATATTTATCCTCGATGACACGTGGCCCCACGACTCCAATCGCGCCGCGCTCGACTGCCAAGTTATAAGCGTGCCGGACGTCATCCACTTGCAATGCAATGTCCGATACACCATCTCCATGCAAGACCAGTCGCGAGGAGTCCGGGTGACTTGCACGCAGGGGTGACATAATCACGAAGGTGATGCCCCCTTGTTGGACTACATACCCAGCTTCATGCTTGACCTTGGTCTCTAAGCCCGCATATGCGACGACGTCGAATCCGTAGGCGTTTCGATAAAAGTATGCTGACTGTCGAGCATTCCCGACGAAGAATCGAACGTGATCGATCTTTCGTAGCGGCATTTCATCTTTGGAGTGCATGGAGTGTCACCTTCGAATTCAAGGAGATGGCGATTGCCCAGACCAGTATAGCATCCTGCTTGATCTCCATGTCCCCACGGACAGTAACCGTCTCAGCGAAGAACGCCTGAGGCGAAGCGTTTCCATTGTCCATGAAAACTCCTCGCAGAAGCGACAACCACTGTTGCCGCAATCAACACCAACATGGCTAGGCTCGACGGTTCGGGGACCGCGGTAATTCTAAGATTGTCAAGTGCGAGGTAGGTGGGTGTATTGATTCCAAACGCACCTGTATCGGTCGAGAAGAAACTGAGGCTCACCGACCGGGCATCGGCAATACTTGCTAGATCCACATTGATCCAACTGTTCAGGATGTAGTCTTGACTATTGTTGGCAAATCGAAAGTCGCCAAGATTTACGTTCACTGAGCCAATCGCATTACCTGTGCCGCCCACGTTGTCAAAGCCTCGGAGCGAAACGCCAAATAGGTCCGGATCGTTGCCGGTAGCACCGCCGAACTTCTTGGCGAAACTATCCCCGTTCTGCATGGACAGCGCCGCGTAGGTAGCGTTGGTCAAATCGACCGAAAGGAGCCGCATGTTCGTAGGCAAATTAAAATACGCTCCCGATCCTGATGCCATCGCGTACTTTTGACCGGCAGCTATACCGCCAACGCCATTGGAACCACCCCCTGGAAAAGCAGCGTATTGGTTAGTGAATCCCACTGTCGTCGTGTTGACAACATTGCTGTAGCTCCAACCGTTCCAAAACCCACCAAAGTTACTATTGTAGGTATTGTTAAAGAATACGCCTTGACTGCTCCATCCATTGCTGTTCGTTGTGTTCGTACCGTTGTTCCCGTTGTAAAAAGAGCCACCACCTGCGGGATTGGCTCCTGTGAAATTGGTTAGCTCTTCGAAGGTAACCATCACGTCTGCGCATGTATAGGATGACACTGCGATGAACAGAAATGCGGGCAAAATTTTGAAAATCATGTTGCTATATCCAAGGTGTGAGAATGCAATCGTTTCGACTGCTGAAATGAGTTTACAAAACATAAGAACACTAGAAACGACCTTCAGAGATCACTTCGCCTTTCGAGCGAGTGATCAACTGGCCTAGCGTGATCGTGTCGATGGACTGAGCCATCCAATGGGTTCGTCCATCGACGAAGAGAACCATTGCACCCGGACCATGCCGACTCCGGATTTCATTGTCGCCGATCCAAGCATTCGGGTCGTTGATTCTGCCGGACTGAACAAAGACGTTGTTACCATTGATCCATTCGCTGTCTGGACCGCCGACGTCTTCAGATACGGCGAGCGTATGGGTAAGTCCGTCGGTGATTTCCGTGAACCTAATCGAACGTTCATAAAGAAAAACGCCGTCGTCTTGCTCTCGGTCCACCATCAATTCCCCGTACAGTCCGCCATAGTCCGTCTGTGCACGAACGAGGTTCCGATTGTCTGCAGTTGGACACTCGTAGACGCTCAATCGCGTTCGAGCAGCGACCGAATTGCGATGCGAATCGAAAGGGTGCGCGAAGTCGATGGATGCATGCAACGCTTGCTGTTCGAGATAAGGCAGAACTAAAGCAGACCAAGCAAATTGTCGATGTGTCGGGGGCGATCGCCACGAACGCCATTCAAGGCAGCCAGTCGGTAGCGTTCGATGCGCATCTTGATACGTATGCAAAGCGATCCCAATTTGACGCAAGTTGTTTTTGCATGATACTTGTCGTGCGGCTTCTCGTGCCACCTGCACTGCAGGCAGAAGCAACGAGACTAGCGCACCGGCGATGGCTATTACCACCAAAAGCTCAACTAACGTCATGCCCTTGGCCGCAGCCTTGGCGTCATGGAACCGTAAAATCAAACGGTGCGAAGAAAACAAGGTTTAGTTCCCGCGTCGCGATGTTTGCCGATCCCCATCGGGCCGAACCCTCAATCGCACCCGTTTTCCTGATGGCTGAAACCAAGACACGGGTAACGAGCTGCGTTTTGCGATGGTTGATAGCAATGAAATACAAGGCAATCCAACGTCTAACCAAGCAACTGAAAGGGAGCGCGGCGAGAAGGCGTTGCAACGAACGCCCCAATCCAAGAAGGCACTTGTTCGTCTCGTTTAGGGTAGGTCTTCTGACTCGCCACCGATCTGACCTCAAAGCCTTCTCACTCGACTGCATCGAGCAATGGCACTTCCAAAGAAGGAGTTCAATCTTGCAAAACGCGAACGCGGCTTGCGGGTGGCTCACAGCGGCTGGACCGTCCCGGAGTTACACCGGAGTTCCCTGTTCCACAAACCCTTGAATCAAACAAGGAATTGTCACCGTAAACGTAAGCGGGATTCTAGGAAGTGACCGAGCCGTTGTCAACCGCTTTTTCATTCCGTTGAACCAAGGGCAAATCGCGACTGCGGCACGGCCCGGCGCCCTCGAGTATGGTTGATGAATGCGCACTACAAAAGGTGTCTATTCCTACGATAGCATGGCCTCAATGACAGCCACGCTCAACGCCGCTTTTCGAGGTAAACTGCTGATGCGAACCCATTCTTGATCGCTGTGCAATAGGTTTCCTTCTGGGCCAAAGGTATCGATATTAGAGAGGCCTAAGCCTGCGAGCTTGTTGCCGTCGCTTGCTCCACCAGAGGGTTTCCATGCAATGGATTCCCCGATGCTTGCTCCAACTCGCTCGGTCAACTCCATCCAATTGGCTGTCCTCGTATCGATCGTCTTCGGTGCGGCATGGATGCCTCCGTGCAACTCGACTTGGTAGCCGCTGTCCGCAACGCAGTACATATGAACAATATGTTGCACCTGGGATTCGATCCACTCCTGATCTGCAAGGGAGGAGACGCGGATGTTTGCCCTCAGGACCGCCAAATCGGGGACTACGTTGACGGCATCTCCACCACGAATCCGCCCTACATTGATAGTCACATCGGGACGTAGACCGTTCAGAGCGTCTAGGGCGAGCGCAATCTTGCATGCAAGCGCGATAGCATTTCGCCCATCATGAAAATTGCGCCCGGCATGAGCGGATTTACCTCGAACGACAACGATGAAGGTCCCCGTCCCTTTACGCTGAGATACCAACGATCCATCGGCCAGTGCGGGTTCGTATAGCATCGCAAAATCGAACGTGCCCGCGATCTCTTTCCAGAGATCCATTGTGGCCGGCGAACCTATCTCCTCGTCTGGCGTCAGAATGATCGACAGGTTCAAACTAGAAAGGTCCAGAAATCGTTTTGCCGCCATCGCAGCCCATCGCAACACGACGATCCCCCCCTTTGCGTCGATAACGCCTGGCCCTCGCATTCTCAATTCGTTCTCGCCCTTGGCGCCACATGCAACAAACCGATGACACTTTTGAAAGTTGCTCGTTGGCCCGTAGACCGTGTCGTAATGTATAGTCAGCAGAAGTCGTTTGCGTTTTTCAGCGACTGTTCCCAGCATATCCCATCGCAACGCCGGACCGGTATGGTGAGTCCTAAGCAAACCATGATCGTCCACCTTTTGGAATGAGGGGAGCGCGATTCTTTCGCAGACCAGTTCGAGCGGAGCAAAGTAATCCACGAGCCATTCGGCAACGGCGTGGAGACCGTCTATTGAATCCGACCCCGAGTTCAGATTGCACAATTCCTCCAAATCCTGGGCCATTTGGTCTTGTTGGTCTTGGAGCCAACTGCGGGCAAGGTTGAGCGCGCGCACTAGTAATTGGATCCAATCGGAGCCGCTTGGATCGGCTCAATGGGAGGTGCTCCTAACCGCCGCCGAGCCTCGTCTAACATTTCGGCTGTTCGCGAGGAGCCAACGCGAGTGACCCCCATGGCTCGGACTTTGATGAGCGAATCGCAATCGCGTATCCCTCCTGCAGCTTTAACTTGTACTGGCGATTGGACGTTGTCGAGCATCAATTGCAGATCTTCCATCGTGGCGCCCCCGGTTCCGTACCCAGTGCTTGTCTTCACCCAGTCCGCCCCGAGGTTGCAGCACATCTTACACAATTGAATTTTTTGATCGTCCTTTAGATAGCAATTCTCAAAGATGACTTTGACGCGGCGTTTTGCAGCATGTGAAATTTTGACAATAGCTTCGATTTCGCTTTCGACCAGTTTCCAATTTCCGCTAAGTACGGCGCTGATGTTGGACACCATATCGAGTTCCAGGCAGCCTTCCTCAATCAATTGTTCGGCTTCGAACAGTTTCGTCCGCATGGTATGTCCACCGTGCGGAAAGCCTACCGTGCTACTCGGTGCCACCGTGCTACCGGCCAGTAGTGCGACGCAACGTTTGTGGTAGTAAGGCAGGATGCACACACTGCCGACATCGTAAGCAATGGCCAATTGGATTCCCGCTTCGAGTTGTTGCACTGTCATCGTTGGATTCAACAGCGAATGGTCGATCATTTTCGAGAGGTCGGAATACTGAAAGTTGGCCATGTTGGCTAAATTCTGGTTTCGAGAGATACGGGAATAGTGATTGTCAGGGAGCGATTGAAGCGCTAAGTCCCCTTCGGGCAAAAGTGACCTACGGGTGCACGGAAGTAACAAGCTGAAAGGGACTTCGAAGAGTCTAACCTTAAAGCAGAACATGTTCCAGCCAAATGGATTGCGCCGATCTTGCCTAAACGAAAACGATTAACATTTCCAAAAATATACGGTACTGCTATCGAATCGATGCACCAGTTGCCAGTAAACTGGGTTCGCGAAAGGATTTGTCAGCCCTAAATTGAAATCCCCCCTACCTTTCATGTCGCTTCCAACACGGTCTTCGGCCATTCGAAACATCGAGTCATCCTTGTCATGGCAAGCGCGCGAACGTCTTCTTCTGGCATCCTACGCCAAATTTTCAGCCCATTCCGCGGGACGTGAGCACGCGGAGGCGCAACACGATTATCGGGGGCCGTATCAACGCGATCGCGATCGCATTTTGCACAGCTCTGCATTTCGGCGTTTAAGCGGCAAGATGCAAGTCTTCACTGGCGATATGGGGGACTACCACCGCACACGCCTTACCCACACCAACGAGGTTGCGTCTCTCGCCAGGACGATTGGCCGAACGCTCCGCCTGAATGAAGATCTGATCGAGGCAATGGCATTGCTGCACGACATCGGCCACCCACCCTTTGGCCACTGCGGTGAGGACGCACTGCAATCCTGCGTCAAGGATTTCGGGGGTTTTTCGCACAATGCCTTCGCGTTGGAGTTAGCCACGCGTATCGAGCAACGCTATACGACATATCCCGGTCTAAATTTGACCCGAGAAGTTCTCGCCGGCCAGCAGTTTCGTTCGAACAAAGATTCGGGCATAGTGCCTATGCTGGAAATTCAAGTTGTCGATTCGGCCGACAGCATCGCCTACGATGCGCATGACTTGGACGATGCGTTGAAGCTGGGATTGCTTAGTTGGTCGCAACTTGGCGGGCTAGGATTGGTTCAACGCGCCAGTCGGGCTTCCCCAATCGATCAAAGCAATTCCCAAAACCGGCGTCAAATGCTGGTCCACGCGCTAATCGATATCCAAATGGACAACTTCCTTCAGAACTCAATAGGGCTGCTGTCCGAGGCCTCGCAACTCGACTCTCAAGCGGCTCAAGAGGTCGGGATCCAATTGCAAATGTCGCCGGATATGCAATCGGACAAAGAAGAGCTCGAAGCATTTTTGTTTGAACACGTGTATCGCCATCCAAAGCTAGTGGAAGTGAGAATGCGCGCTGCAACAAGGCTCAATCAGCTATATCGACTGCTAAAGTCCTATCCACAAAGACTTCCTGAACGCTTTCAAAAGTGGGCGTCGGATTCGGGTATCGAGCACACTGTGGCTATTTATTTGGCAGGAATGACGGATCGTTTTTGCGATGATCAGTACATCGCTTTGGTCGAATTGGGGCGGGATGCCGCTCAAGATTGGAGTTAAAATGATCATCCAATCCATTTTCTAAATATAATGGCCACCTGTCTCCAAGAACTGTCCAAGCCCATCGAATCTATCGGATCATGCTTAAAAATATCTTTATTGCGACCCTGCTGGTATTTGCTTCTCTTTCGCCTTCATTGGCTTGGGGGCAACGTCCCTCAGCGCCTAAGCTGTTTTCGCAAAAAACGCTGATCTACGCGAGAGTCGATGACACCCGCGAGCTGAAAGCAAAAATGTCTCAGACTTCGATGGGCAAACTATCTGAAGACCGGCAATTGAAACCAATCATAGGCTCTTTCTATTCCACCTTCTCAAGCCTCGTTCAAGGAATGCAAGAAGCGGTAGGAGTAAATTTGGATGAATTGCTTTCCATCCCCAACGGCGAGCTCGCTATCGCGCTGGTTCCGACCAAAAACACTCCAGTATTTTGCGCTTTGCTGGAGGCAGGCGAGGAACTGCCTGCTGTGGAGCTGATGATTGGACGACTGGAAAGCAGAATCGCGTCCAGCGGCGGAGTCAAGACCTCCAAGGACGTTGGCAAAATCACCGTTAATCAAATCCGAAACGGTACGCGCGAAGATCGGCAGTTGGGATTCTTTCTCAATTCTGGCGTATTGGTGGTTTGCAACAACGCCGAATACGCCGAAACTCTCGCTCAAATTTGGCAAGGAAGCGGCATCGACCACAAGTCATTGGCCGACAATCGTGATTTTACGACCATCATGAGCCGTTGCGTTGGCACAGCTGGCGAACGCCCTCAAGCTTCGTTTTATGCAAACCCATTGGCTGTCTATCGAGAGTTTTCTAAAGGAAATTCATCCAGTTTGATCGTCTTGGCAACTTTAAAGTCGCTCGGTATCGATGGGATTAAAGGGATTGGGGGGAGCGCCATTTTCGCTCCGAATGACTTCGATTCCATCGTGCATGCACACATGCTGATGGACACCAATCGCCGCGGAGCTCTTCGCGCGGTTCGACCTAAAAGCGGCTCGACTGAGCCTGAATCTTGGGTCCACGACAAAGTTGCTAGCTACAGCACCATGAACTGGGATTTCGCAAAAACAATCAAAGCCGTTGCGGAAATTGTAGATTCTTTCGGCGGTGAGAACACTTTTGAAAACAATGTGATTGGAACAGGCAGTCGCCAGATTGGAATCGATCTGCGAAAAGACTTCCTAGATTTATTGAACGACCGATTGACCATGACGCAACTGATCCTCCCGTCCAAACGCATCAATAGCCAAAGCAATTTAATCGGCATTCATATCAAAGACACACAACGTGTGAAATCGGATGTGCTACCCAAGTTTTTTTCCAAACTGAAATCGAATGAGGCACGTTGGAACTCGAAGTTCGTTGGTGACACCACGATTTATTACTTGGACATCAAGAATGACAACCCAAACATTCGCATACAACAACCCGCCTTCGGAATTGTTGGGGATGATTTGCTTGCGAGCGACTCGATTGAGTCCATTGAACAGGCAATCTCTACATTGTCCAGCGGTGACGACCTGTTGTCTGACGCCATTGAGTATAAGATCATACGCGACCGTATCAAGGCTCAACTGAAGGACAAAGAAACGTCGATTATGCAATACCAGCGTCCGGAGGAATCATTGCGTTTGTTTTACGATCTGGCCAGCGACCCTACCAACATCGATCGATTGAAATCGGTTTCGGAAAGCAATCCCTTTTTCGGGGCATTGGTTTCAGCTCTCGAAGGCAAAAGCCTCCCTCCATTTGAGGTCATCGCCAAGTACTTAGCCCCCTCCGGCGGCTTCGTAGTCGAAGAGGAAGATGGTCTGCATTACACCACTTTCAGCATGCGGCGGGAATAGCTTCAGGCATCAGACTTCAGACTTCAGACTTCAGATTTCAGATTTCAGACTTCAGATTTCAGACTTCAGATTTCAGACTTCAGACTTCAGACTTCAGACTTCAGACTTCAGACTTCAGGTTTACTAGAGTGCCGTACACGGTCGCCAATGCCCGACATTCCTCACCTAAGCTGGAAATTATTACGAAGAATTAAAAAAACGAGAGAAAGCCCCCCATTACCCCTCTGTAGCAATTGACAAAAAGACAGAATCCCAGTTAGATTTGCGACAGTTCTTCTCCTTGTGGCTGACATTGTTTGCTTCTGGGCCGGTGCCCAATAAGGGTGCGATGGATGTTTCGAGGAAGCACTTTCTGTAGTTTTATTTCTGTTAGATGGGGAATTTCTATCATGACCGAAATGTCTTTCTTAAAAAAGCGACCCGGTTTTACTCTTGTTGAATTGCTTGTAGTCATCGCCATTATCGGCATTCTTGTAGGACTCTTGTTACCTGCAGTCCAGTCGGCACGTGAAGCGGCTAGACGTATGCAGTGCACAAACAGCCTCAAACAACTAGCGTTGGGATGTCACAATCACGAATCAGCCCGAAAGTTTTTCCCTAGGGGCAATAATGCGCAACCTGGTGCCGTATTCCCTGAAGGGGGCAATACAAGTTGGTTGTTTGTATCGTTAGGTTATATCGAGCAAGGTGCGGCATACGACCAGATCGTCGGTACCGGAAGTCTAGGAGCAGCGGTGACTGCCGGAATTTTGCCTTTTCGGCACCCGTTGGTGCGATGCCCTAGCGATGACTTTGGATTGAGCAGCGCCCCCAACGACTTGCGACTTTGCAGTTACATTGCAAGCACTGGCCCCACTTGCAACAACCCACCTGGAGGTTGCCCATCACCGTTTCAACTCCACTGCAACGGGGTTGTCGGTTCGGGAGCCAACACCCCCGCAACGTTGAGCCCGTTAACACATCCAGGATACGACGCCAGTTTTAGTTACGGTTCGACCTCCGTGTCCAGCTTAACTCGGGGGATGTTCTCTCGCGGTGGGGTAACCATCAAACATGGCGATATCACCGACGGAACCTCCAACACTTTGTTGCTCGGTGAGACACTTCCAGAGTTTTGCGAATTTCAACGCTATAACGGTGGCGGTCCCGGTTGGGCTGGTGGCAATTACATTGCTCAGGGGCAAACGATTCAGCCAATCAATTGGAAAATCGACAAAATGAATCCGCCTCGTGGTTCCTTTGGATCCTGCGTTTGCGACACTACAACGAACCCTTCGGGCGATAAGAGCCGATGCATTATGAATTGGGCCGTCACCTGGGGATTTAAATCCAATCATGTCGGCGGTGCAAATTTTGCGTTGGCTGACGGCTCGGTTCGATTCATCGGGCAATCCATCGACCATCGCACTTACCAATACTTGGGATGTCGATTTGACGGCCAACCGGTTTCCGCACCTGAATAGTCACGTCGTTCCAGCCATTAGCAGGTCAATGCTGGTGGCTGATTTCGCAACCAAACCAAACTCATCTTTCCACAGGCTGAATTATGCGTAAGTTGTGCTTGGTCGGCTTTTTTTTATTGATTGTTGGCTGTGGGGAGGGTAACGGTACGATCCCCGTTTCTGGGATCGTAAAGATGGATGGCCAGCCAGTCGTCGATGCCTCCGTTTCGTTTATTCCACAAAGCGAGGGGGGCCAACAAGCAACTGGCACGACAGACGCATCAGGCAAATTTGTGCTTTCAACCGTGGATCCTCGTGACGGTGCAATGCCCGGCAAGTACAAAGTGGTGATTGCTCCAAACACCCGGGTTGACGAAGCCCAAGACGGGATGAGTGCTGATGAAGCGATGGCGGCGGACGCTGCGGCTGCCGCCAAAAAACCAAAAGCCAAGGGTTCGCAGTTTCCTGAACAATACACTCGACTGGACAAAACACCGCTAACTCAAGAGGTACCATCCAAGGGGCCAGTGCTCTTCGAGTTAAAGAGTAAGTGAACCTGCGCCCTCGCATTCGCAGCGAATGCAGCGTCATTTTACGAGCCTGTTCGTTACGCATCGTTGCCGTCTCCCCTCATCTACGACGCCGTTTTGCGGGCCAATCAGTTCGGCCTTGTTCCCATTTCTTAGAGCATCCTGTCAGTTGTACGTTTTGACAGGCAGTTTCCAAGTCGAAAACTATTTTCGTTCGCAAACCCTTTGCCAAAAACAACTTAAGAAAAACCACGAGACAATGGCACGCCGCTTGCTCTCGCCTTGGGACACCTATAGCCGACTGCCAAAACTGGCTGATGTCGTTTTCTGGTGGAATTTTGTTTATCAGGTCATTGGGTGCGGGAAGTCTGCACTTCGTAATACACATACTAATGTTCGTTGGTTGTTACCGACTCATCGCAAGGAGTTCACCGTGGCAAAACAAATGGTTTTTGATGACGAAGCGAGACAGCCTTTATTGGCTGGCGTTTCCAAGCTCGCACGAGCAGTTCGCAGCACCTTGGGCCCTAGGGGACGCAACGCTGTTCTCGACAAGGGTTGGGGATCTCCGAAGATCACCAAGGACGGAGTCACGGTGGCAGAAGAGATCGAATTGGACGATCCTTATGAAAATTTGGGAGCCCAGCTAGTCAAAGAAGCTGCGAGCAAAACAAATGATGTTGCTGGTGACGGAACGACGACAGCCACGGTTTTGGCCGAAGCCATCTTCCGTGAAGGCCTGAAAATGATTGCTGCGGGCGCCGACCCAATGGCGCTGGCTCGAGGAATCGCTAAAGCAGTTGAGTGCGTCAAAGCGGAAATCGACAAAGTCGCGATCCCGATCGATGCCAAGAACAAAAAAGAAATCAAACAAGTTGCAACGATTGCGGGCAATAACGACCCGGCAATTGGCGATGTCTTGGCTGAAGCTTTCTTGAAGGTTGGCAAAGACGGCGTTATTTCAGTTGAAGAAGGCCGTGGCAACGAAACGACGGTCGAAGTCGTAGAGGGGATGCAATTTGATCGCGGGTTCCTTTCTCCGCACTTCGTGACCAATCAAGACGAAGTATCCGTCGAGTTAGAAGACTGTTACATCTTGATCCACGAAGAGAAGATCAGCAACAACAAGAAGTTAATTCCTTTGCTCGAAGCAATTAGCAAGGCCAAGAAGCCATTGCTCATTATCGCCGAAGATATCGATGGCGACGCATTGGCAACTCTGGTCATCAACAAGATGCGTGGCATTCTCAATGTAGCCGCCGTCAAAGCACCCGGATACGGCGATCGCCGCAAGGCAATCCTAGGCGACATCGCTTCTTTGACCAACGCCAAGGCGATCTTCAAGGATCTTGGTATCGATTTGGAATCGGTCAAGCTCAGCGATCTTGGACGAGCCAAAAAGATTCACATCACCAGCGAAAACACTGTTGTTATTGGTGGAGCGGGCAAGAAGGACATTATCGAAGCGCGCGTGGTTCAACTTCGTCGCGAAATCGAGAATACCGACAGTGACTACGACCGCGAGAAGCTCCAAGAGCGACTTGCAAAGCTTGCCGGTGGCGTGGCGCAGATCAATGTTGGTGCTGCAACAGAAACCGAAATGAAGGAACGCAAGGCGCTCATCGACGACGCCAAAGCGGCTACTCAAGCAGCGCTAGCTGAAGGGATCGTTCCGGGCGGAGGCGTTGCATTGATTCGCTGCGAAGCTGCCTTGAATAAACTGAAACTTGAAGGAGACGAAAAGCACGGAGCGAAGATCATCTCCAACGTTCTCGATTATCCGCTTCGCGCAATCGCCAATAATGCTGGCGTTGACGGTGCTGTTGTCGTCAATCGCGTTCGTCAACAAAAGGAACGAACCGAAGGCTACGATGCGAACACAGACAAGTACGTCGACATGATCAAAGCCGGTATCATCGATCCAGCCAAAGTGGTGAAGACGGCTTTGGGCAACGCGGCCTCTGTCGCTTCTCTGTTGTTAACCACCGAATCCTTAATCACCGAAATTCCCAAGGAAGAAGAAGAAGCAGCCGGCGGCCATCATGACCACGACCAAGGTATGGGCGGCATGGGCGGTATGGGCGGCATGGGCGGTATGGGTGGTATGGGCGGCGGCATGGGCGGAATGATGTAGTTCCTCCTTGGTTCTGGCGGCTCATCAAAGCTATTTCAATTCGATCAAACTAAATCAAACTTTCAATAAAAGGAAATTTTCAAATGGCAAAGATAAACATTCGTCCTCTCGATGACCGTGTCGTTGTGCAGCCGCTCGAAGCAGAAGAAACCACTGCTGGCGGGATCGTTTTGCCGGACTCGGCCAAGGAAAAGCCACAACGAGGCAAGGTTGTTGCGGTTGGACCGGGCAAGCTACTCGATAGTGGCGTGCGTGGTGCTTTGAGCGTAACCGTTGGTGACGAAGTGATCTTCGGCAAGTACGGCGGAAGCGAAGTCGAAATCGATGGCGTTGAGTACAAGATTCTTCGCGAGAGCGATGTCTTAGCTAAACTCGCATAGTTGACTCACTCTTTTTCACCTCCGATCCATCGCTTCTCCGAAGCGATGGCCAACCAAACGAACTTCTTCCAAATCCATAAGGACTGCTAAGCGTGGCGAAGCAACTATTATTTGACGACCAAGCCCGAGCGAGAATGCTCCAGGGTGTAGATAAATTAGCAAATGCGGTAGCCGTGACCATGGGTCCGACTGGTCGCAACGTAATCATCGACAAGAGTTTCGGTGGACCGACGGTAACGAAAGACGGTGTCACTGTCGCCAAGGAAATCGAACTCGAAGACCGGTTTGAAAACATGGGCGCGAAGCTCGTGGTCGAAGTGGCTCAGAAGACTAGTGATTTGGCAGGTGACGGAACCACCACCGCTACAGTTCTCGCCCGAGCAATTTTCAAGGAAGGACTTCGAAACGTTGCTGCCGGTAGCAATCCGTCGGCCATTCGGCGAGGAATTGATAAATCCGTCGAGGTTGTTGTGGCCAAACTACAAGAAATGGCTAAGCCAGTAAGCAACCGACAAGAAGTCGCTGCCGTTGGTTCCATCTCCGCGAACAATGACATGTCGATTGGTACGTTGCTTGCCGAAGCACTTGAGCGCGTCGGAAAAGACGGCGTGATCACCGTCGAAGAAGGCAAGACGGCCGATACAACAGTCGAATACGTGGACGGTATGCAATTCGACAAAGGTTTTGTCTCGCCGTATTTCATCAATACACCAGCCACCATGAGCTGCACGTTTGAGAATGCACTCGTTCTGTTGTACGACAAGAAGATCAGCAACATCAGAGACTTGGTTCCGTTGCTTGAGAAGGTCAGTGCTGCTGGCCAACCGTTCTTGATCATCTCGGAAGACGTCGATGCTGAAGCGTTGACCCTATTGGTTGTCAACAAACTGCGTGGCACCCTCAACGTTTGTGCGGTCAAAGCTCCTGGCTTTGGCGATCGACGCAAAGCAATGCTCGGTGATATCGCGGTCTTAACTGGTGGTACATTTATCAGTGAAGACCTTGGCATCCAACTTGAGAAAGTCTCCTTGGAACACCTCGGGCGAGTAAAGAAAGCAGTTGTTGACAAGAACAACACGACGCTCGTCGAAGGGAGCGGAGATCGCAAAGCAGTCGCTCAACGTGTCGCGCAAATCCGTGCCCAAATCGAACAAACCGATAGCGAGTACGACAAGGAGAAGTTCCAGGAGAGACTCGCTAAACTCGCTGGCGGTGTTGCCGTGATCAGTGTTGGTGCCGAGACCGAAGCGGACATGAAGCAAAAGAAGGCACGCGTCGAAGATGCCTTGCATGCTACACGTGCTGCGGTGGAAGAAGGAATCCTTCCTGGTGGCGGGGTCGCATTGCTGCGCTGCCGTGACACCGTGATCGCTCTGGCGAAGAGCCTAAGCGGTGACGAAAAGACTGGAGCTGAGATCATCTTACGCGCTTTGGAAGCACCGCTTCGCCAAATCGCTGACAATGCGGGCATCGATGGCAGCGTTGTTGCAGACGAAGTTGCTCAGAAGCCGCTGAATATGGGATATGACGCCAACAAAGGCGTTTATGTCGACATGTTGAAGTCCGGTATTATCGATCCAGTGAAAGTCGTTCGAACAGCGTTGGCAAATGCTGCGAGCATTTCCGGTTTGCTGCTCACAACCGATTCCCTCGTGACAACCTACGATAAAGACGATAAGAAGAAACGAAAGGTCGAAGGCTCTATCAACTAATGGTTGATAGCCAATGACTTCGTTCGCTTGAAGTTCAGGGGTCACTTGCGATAGTGTTCAACACTCCGCGAGTGCCCCTTTTTTTCTGATTGAAACCCATTCCGGAGCTCTGTTCGCTCCGCTCCCTCATCACGAGCTTGACCGTGGCCACGAAACGATGTTACTACGAAGTCCTAACGGTGCAGCAGTCCGCGACTCAGGAAGAAATCGCGAAAGCGTACCGTAGGCTCGCACTCAAGTACCATCCTGATTCCAATCAGGGCGATACCGACGCCATTCACAAGTTCAAGGAAGCGGCAGAAGCCTACGAGGTGTTGAGCGACCAACAAAAACGTGGCCGATACGATCAGCATGGACATGCTGGAGTCGAAGCGGCTGGCGGCGGTGGTGGATTTCGTGACGTGGGTGATATCTTCGAAGCGTTTGGCGACGTTTTTGGAGGGACTATTTTTGAAGATTTTTTTGGAGGAGGGGGTGGTGGGGGTCGTTCTCGAGGCAGAGTGCGACGCGGTGCCGACCTGCGATGCGATGTAACACTGGATCTTGAAGAGGCAGCCAGAGGTGTTTCCAAGACGGTTTCGCTTACCCGTCATGCCGCATGTGACACCTGTTCAGGCTCAGGTGCGGCGGCCGGTTCACAACCGGAAACTTGTCGAAAGTGCCAAGGTCGTGGTCAGGTTGTTCAGGCTTCCGGCATCCTGCGTGTTCAAACGACATGTCCGATTTGTCGCGGGAGTGGCAAGACGATCAGCAAACCATGCAAAACATGTGATGGTCAAGGGTTGAAGCCTCATGAGGTCAAACTCGAAGTCAAAATTCCTGCCGGGGTCGATGACGGTATGCGGGTGCGATTGCCCGGAGAAGGCCAACCTAGCCCCGATGGCGGCCCACGCGGAGACGCATACTGCTTCATTCACCTCAAGCAACATTCCATTTTCCATCGAGATGGCCACAACCTTGTCTTTCAACTGCCGATTGCATTTAGCCAAGCGGCGTTGGGTGCAACGGTAACTGTCCCAACTCTTGACGGAAAGAAGTCCCTCGATTTGGCTGCTGGCACCCAAAGTGGAACTGTGTTCCGCTTGCGAGGGCTTGGAATGCCAGACCCACACACCGGCGCTCGAGGTGACATGCTTGTCGAAACGATCATCGAAGTCCCCAAAAAACTAAACAAACGACAACAAGAATTGTTGCGCGAATTGGCAGACTTAGATGAGAAAGAGATCACCCCAGAACGCAAGGGGTTCATGGATCGCATCGTGGCTTATTTTCAAGGCGATGCGACAGAAAGCGCCGCTGCAAAGTCAAAAAACTAAGGATCGATTTCCTTTAATAACCTCCAACCAACCTTGCAAGATGACTACCGAACCAACCAACGAGATCAACCAGGACGCAAAAGGCTCAGCCAACGATTCTATTTTTGAATCGCTGGAAAGTGATTCCATCGGCAATGAATCCCCGGAACAGATCGTGGACTTGCTCGAGCAACAAGTCGCCGAGTTTCGGGATCGCGAGCTAAAGGCTCAAGCCGAACTTGAGAATTTCAGGAAACGACTATTGCGAGACACAGAGCAGCAGATCAAGTACGCACTCGTACCATTCGTGAGGGACCTGCTCGAAGTGGTCGACAATTTGAACCGAGCAACCGATGCGGCTACTGCGAGTGGCAGTAAAGATAGCTTGGTGTCGGGTGTCAAATTGGTTCAAAGCCAATTGGCAACCGTGCTAAACAAGCACAATTGCATGCCGATACAGTCCGTAGGTCAGTCGTTTGATCCTAATCAGCACCAAGCGATTTCGCAGCAGCCAAGCACGGAGTTTCCGGCCGGGATTGTGATGTACGAGACGTCCGTAGGTTACATGTTGTATGACCGCGTCGTGCGGCCGAGCATGGTGATTGTCTCCACTGGTCCAGCAACTTAATATCGAGAGAGCAACCGACTATCTATGCCAACCTATGACTACGAATGCGACGCCTGCGATCACAAGTTTGAACTGTTTCAATCTATCATGGCAGACCCTGAGAAGAAGTGCCCTAATTGCAAAAAACTGAAGCTTCGGCGATTGCTTGGCACCGGCGCTGCGGTAGTCTTCAAGGGAACAGGTTTTTATCAAACGGACTACCGAAGCGAGTCGTACAAAAAATCGGCAGCCTCCGATTCCAAGAATACTTCAGAGGCGAAGACCGAAAGCAAGTCGGACTCAAAAACCGAATCCAAATCGGAAGGTAGTACTGCGTCTCCAACGACGGCAGACACTGGAACCGCAAAAACTACCGAGCAAAAAACATCGACAAGTTCTAATCCGAAACCCAAAAACAAACGCAAAGAATCCTAGCGCTTCCGCACAATTGAATCTGCGGATAGCGAAAATCGTCAAGACTTTCGGCGAGTTGTACTCATGCTACAAAAGCATAACTCGAAATGAATGAACATGGATGGACAAGATGTACAGGATGATTTCTCCAAACGGATTCGACAAAGCACTAGGCTTTGTTTTTGATGATTAACTTGCGACGGAAGGCAAACAGAGACAAGCCTACGCCGGCAAGCAGGATTGTGCTGGGCTCTGGTACTGCTTGGAGTGTTTGCCCCAAATTTTGTTGCCCATAGCTTGGACCCTGTCCCGAAATCCAGTTGAATTGCGACGCAACGCTCCCAATCCCTTGCAACTGCATGGAAGATTGCGTGGGTGTCCCTTGTTCTTGACGGACCCCAATATCGGTAGACGTTAGACCCGCAGCGACTCCACTGGTTGCAGTAAAGGTCCCTTCATAGGATTTGAATTCAGCCACGGACCCTCCAACAGAGATCGCCCAACCGTCTGGTATGTTTGGTCCACCAGACGGGCCACCGTTCTGAATCGTGAAACCGGAAAGCCTATACAGGGAATAACCGTTCAGGGTTGATCCGAAGGAAAAGGAACTCAACAGGTGCGAGGCGTACACAGAGCCTGTTGATCCATCGTAAAGAGACCAAGTCACCGTCGCGAGGTTGACGGCGGATGACGAAGGCGACACGACGATTTCAACGTTGGGTTCGGACTCGTAATTCAGTTCGTTTACCCAAAAATCACATTTCGCGATTGGGCAGAGAACGAGCGGTAGTGCGAATGCAAAACTGCGAAAAATTTGGATGATCATGAAGTCGGCCTCACTAACTTTGAAAGGGACGCAATTTGGGTGCCCCCTCAGTAAAATCAAGATCAACGCGGTTTGCAAACAGGAATGCGTTTTTCCGCGGACGGAGACCGGTCCATTTTGACATTTTGCGACAATTCGACCTGTTTTCTTCGCCATCTCCAGCTTGCCTTGTAGGGCTTGGACGGCAACAAAGCGAACGCGCTAAGGGCTACGGAACCAAGTAGCGGCTAGATCCTCAATCAAATCGATCAAAGGGTCCCGTCGATGGCAGGAACGAAACAATTCCAATGGTTTGCTCCGTCGGTTTGTGTGCGTCGTAGACAGCGACGTTAGTGGAACCGCCGCAAAGGCTCCAGAACGAAATGAAACTCCAATTTAGCGATCTCAAGTTTTCGGCGATCCCTGTCGCTAGGACCTTTCAAAGACTCGGTTTAACCCCTATCCGCTATGATAGGGTATACAAACGAAAATCACATCCTGTGCCACGCGACGGTACGACGCGGCGACGTTTCCAAAAACATAGTTTCAAGAAAAGAATATATGTCCAGTCCAGAAACAATGCTAGAAAAAGTGCTCAGTTTGCCACTTGATCAACCTTGGTCGCAGATGACATCTCGGTATCTCGTCCCCATCGAACCCAAACGATGTGGACATTTTTTTACCGATGTATTGATCATCGGTGGGGGATTGGCTGGTCTTCGTGCTGCACATGAAGTCGACCCATCGCTGCGGACTATTATTCTGACCAAGGACAGACTTGAAGAATCCAATAGCACTTACGCGCAAGGGGGCATCGCAAGCGTATGGGACCCCGAAGATCGATTCGACAACCATGTTCAGGACACGTTAATGGCAGGGGGTAACCTCTGTGACCCGAAGGTTGTAGAACTAGTCGTTCGTGAAGCGCCCCAACGCGTAGCGGAACTAATCAAATGGGGGACGCGTTTCGATCAACACGATGGTCAACTTGTGTTGGGGCGCGAAGGTGGTCACTCACATCAAAGGATTATTCACGCGTTGGGAGACGCGACTGGCAAAGAAATCATGCGAGCAATGATCGCGCACACGCGAGCGCGGCAGCATACAGAAATCTACGAAGAAACGTTTACCATCGACTTGTTGACCTACGAAGGACGATGTCGCGGAGCGGTGGCTTCAACTCGCGGCGAAAAGCCCTATTTGATTTGGGCCAAGGAAACAATCTTGTGCACCGGAGGTTGTGGTCAGGTTTTCCGCGAATCGACCAACCCGAGAGTCGCGACGGGAGACGGCCATGCGATCGCTTTTCGGGCAGGGGCGGTCATGAGAGACATGGAGTTCATGCAATTTCACCCAACTGTACTTTACATTGCCGGTAGTTCGAGAACGCTCATTACCGAAGCGGTACGAGGTGATGGAGCGTACCTTGTTGATGCGACCGGACATCGCTTCATGGGTGAATACGATCCTCGCTTGGAGTTAGCGCCTCGAGACGTGGTGAGCAAAGCTATTGTCAATCAAATGGAGAAGACACAATCGCCATGTGTTTTTCTCACGATGAAGCATTTGGACTCCGATCATGTGCGTTCTCGATTCCCCGGTATCGCAAGAGTCTGTTCCGGCTTTGGACTGGATATTGCGACGGATTCCATTCCAGTGCGCCCCGGCGCGCACTATATGATTGGTGGATGTGCAGTCGATGGGAACGCCCAAACGACGCTTCCCAGCCTTTGGGCAGCAGGAGAAGTGACCAGTACCGGATTACATGGTGCCAATCGGCTCGCTTCAAATAGTCTTCTAGAGGGGCTTGTCTACGGCGCCATCGCGGGACGAAACGCGTCGCAATCCGCCATGAACCACACCGACAAAGAGCTTCGAGTATTGCCGGTGGCGAATATGGCCAAACGTTCGCCTAGCCAACCGATTGATTTGGCGGACATCCGCAATGCGGTGAGGGCGTTGATGTGGAGAAACGTTGGCGTACAACGAAAAGAGGAAAGGCTATCCGAAGCGGTGCATGCGCTTCAGCAGTATTGCAGCTACGTCTTAGCACAGGATCTGACGAGTTCCGATGGGTGGGAACTGCAGAACATTCTAACGGTCAGCCTCCAAATGGCCGTCGCGGCATTGGCAAGAACGGAATCACGCGGCGTGCATTTTAGGACGGACTACCCAACTGTGGACAACCGCGACTGGCGTCGGCACTTGGAGATTGTGAGGAAGTCCTAAATTTTCGGCAGTTCCCCTTTGCCGCAAAATCAGTTTGGTCAAAAACAAAAGCCCCTCAACTAGAAAATGCCTTTTTGTGGTGTGTTGACATTCCATATCACAACAAATTTCCTCCAAATTTTGCTATGATCCGCACTCTCCGAGTTCCCACCACATGACTTACGTCTCGAATCAAAAGGTCCCTCTTCCATGCGAAATCGACGAAAAACTTCGAATCCGTCCCTAAAGCCAAGGATTGAGCAACTCGAGTTGAGGCGGATGTTGGCAGCCGACTTGGCCTGGGACCAAGGCCAACGCTTTCAGTTCGTTCAGGACCAAGACGAAGTGGGTCTGAGCATTCATGAACACCGATTGGTAATTGGCTCGCAGGTTGGTTCTGTGATTGATGTACCGCCTGAGCTAACCTTCGTTAGAGACATTACCGCGAATGTCAAGGAGTACGAGTCGAGTGCCCCACTTACCAAAGATTTTGTTTCTTCCATCAATGCACTAAGCAACGTCGCGTTCACCACAACGGTCTTTGTTCATGATGGTTCTTCGAGCGAAGCAGTGTTGCTAAACGAAATCATCATTGCGTTGAATCCGACGATAACGCCGGAAAGCTTTTTCGCGCAACGCGATGAGTTCTCCTCCTTTCGCCCATTGGATGGAACCCCCGATCAGTTTATTGCAACGGTAAAGAATGGGTATGGTCCAACCGCATTGGAAGTGGGCATCGATGTGTCCGATGAGCCTGGCGTCTCATGGATGTCCCCAAATTTCTATCAAGCGAGAGAAAAGTATTTCACACCCAACGATCCCAGGTATCCTAACCAATGGCACCTTAACAACTTTGGTCAGAGCGGTGGACTCAACGACGCGGACTCGGATCTTCCCGAAGCATGGGATGTGAATCAAGGTGGTTCTGCCAACGTTGTTATCGGTATCATCGATGATGGTGTCGATTCAACGCATCCTGATTTGAATGTGTGGACCAACCCAGGTGAGACCAATTTCGACGGAATTGATAACGACGGTAACGGTTGGGTTGACGACATCCGCGGCTGGAATTTTGTAACGGACACGAATCAGACTGAGCCAGTCGGTACAGACAGGCACGGTACAGCGGTAGCTGGTGTGGCTGCAGCACGCGGCGACAATGCAATTGGCGTAGCGGGTGCTGCTTACAGATCGCGAGTCATGTCTATCAAGATATTCGATGCGGCAGCGGTAGCCAGCGACGCGAGCATTGCCAGCGCAATTTACTATGCAGGTGGCCGAACTCGAGACGGTTTGGGAACATGGAAGTCGGCTGACCTAGTCAATAGTTCATGGGGTGGAGGTGCGTCTAGCACATTGATCAATGCAGCGCTCAGTTGGGGGACAACAAGTGGTCGTCAAGGGGTTGGAGCGGCGTATTTTTTTGCTTCTGGAAATGATGCAGCAAGTACGGTCACCGGTCCGGCAGCAGAGTCCAACAACATTCCAGGCGTTATTGCGGTGGGTGCCACGAACAATCTTGGCGGTCGATCGGATTACAGCAATTATGGAGCATCGCTCGATCTGGTTGCGCCGAGCAGCGACAACAGGGCAGGGTTTTTATCGATTGATACGACCGACCGCGTTGGTGCACCTGGCTTTGCAACGGGGGATTATACCGGTATCGGTGGCACAGGATTTGGACAGACCTCATCGGCATCAGCACTTGCCGCAGGGATTGGGGCGCTGGTTCTAGCGCAAGCAAGCGTTCAAGGAGTAACGCTGTCTCCGACTGCCTTGCGTAGTCTGCTGCGAAATTCTACGGATTTGATCGGCGGTGCAACCTACGACGTCAGTACAGGCAAGAACAACGAATATGGTTTTGGCAGAGTGAATGCCGCGACAGCCGTGGCAGGGGTGAATCGACCAGAAATTTCCGTAGTAAGTTCTACCACCGATATTGTGAATCGCGGAAACGTTGGTTTCTCTCCAATTGCTGTCGGACTTTACAGTGAGGTGGTACTCCGAATTCGGAACCAAGGGACTCAGCCGTTGACTATTAGTTCAGTCGATATGACCGGCCCTTTTGCGGTGGAAAACCTAGGCTCAAACCGTTTGAATGTCGGGGAATCGACGACGCTGACATTGCGATTCTTACCGTCCGCAGCGGGTTCGTTTTTGGGGCGTGCCGTAATCAACTCGAACGATGCAGACGAAGGTGCATTTGAATTGAATTTGTTCGGGTCCGTTGCGCAGACGTCGATTGCAGGAACGGTCTACGAAGACTATGACGGGGACTCTGTATTCGACTCTTTTGAACGATTCCTAGAGCTACCAAATGATTTCGCTTACATCGATGCAAACAACAACGGAACGCGCGAGGCGAATGAGACCTCCGTTCCGATTGCGAACGGCGGCTATGCTTTTGAAAGCTTAGCGGCTGGAACCTATACTGTCCGAACCGAAGTCGCGGGTTGGACGGTAACTCAACCTGGCAAGAATGGATATCTTGTGACATTAGTCGGAGCTAGCGACTCCGTGACTGGAACCAACTTTGGTTACTCGAAAAACGATCGTTTGTACTCTTATGTCTACGAAGAAATCAATCGTGACGGGGCGATCAATCCAGGTGAACCGGCGTTGCCGGGTTTCACAGTTTCTGGATCGCACGCCTACACTCAAACCAACACAACAGCCGTAGCGATTCCGGCTCGTGGCGCCATCACATCGACGATCAATGTGCCGGATCCGGGCACGGTTGTCAGCGTAGTTGTGTTGCTCAACGTGACTCACCCATTCATTAGTGACCTGACTTTGACGCTCACGGCACCGGATGGAACGACGGTTCTCCTTGCACAAGGAGTTGGCGGTAGTGGCGACAACTTTACAACGACTCGATTCAGCGATGCTGGGGCAACACCAATCAGCGCTGGCACGGCACCATTTACCGGTATCTTCCGTCCGCAGCAGGCACTTTCTTTGTTTCGGGACGTCAGCATGTTGGGTGCATGGAAGTTGACGATCAACGACGTTAAGGACTTTGATGCAGGGCAACTCGTCAATTGGTCCTTAGAATTTCAGCGACGGTTCTTCGGTGTTTCGGATCAGAATGGTTGGGCACTGGTGGATTTACCGACAGGCACTAATACTGTTGGAATCGAACTGCAACCGGATTGGCTCTTTTCGAGGCCCGCTGCAGGAACTTACTCCATCGTGAGCGCCGCTGCTCCCGTCTATGACCGACCATTTGGCATTTTTTACGACAACGTTGCCCCGACAAACGTCTTGTTGTCCAATAACAGCGTGGATGAGAACCAGCCCGTCGGTACCCCAATTGGAGACTTGAGTTCGATTGACCCCAATCGATTCGGAAACACTTTTTCGTACACACTCGTTGCGGGAGTGCGGCCGAATGACAACGCTCAGTTTCGAATTGTCGGCAATGCACTTCAAACCAATGCATCGTTCAACTTTGAGGTAAAAAGCTCTTACTTGGTTCGAATTCGTACGACGGATGCCGGTGGCAAGTTCTTCGAAAAAGAATTTACGATCTCGATCAACAACGTAAACGATTCGCCGTCGACGATCAATCTGTCTCCGCAATCCATTGACGAAAACAAGCCCGTTGGGTCATTGATTGGAACTTTCACAACGACCGACGATGATGCTGGCGACACGCACACTTACTCATTAGTGACCGGTACCGGTTCGGCAGACAACGCGTCTTTTGCCTTGAATAGCAACACACTTGTCACGGCAGCATTGTTCAACTTCGAAGCGAGGAGTGCATATTCGGTTCGGGTTCGAACCACGGACGCAGGCGGCAGATTCTTCGAGCGGGCTTTCGCCATCACGATCAATGATATCCCGGATCCGACGGCCACCATTGCTGGAGGTGTGTTCGAAGACTACAACGGAGATGGCGTTTACGATCCCTTTGAAAGACTGGTACAAACTACCACTGCGTTCGCTTACATCGACACCAATGACAATGGCATCTGGGAGAGTACGGAAAAACGAGCCTCGGTAGTCAATGGGAGCTACTTAATTGATGGATTGGCGGCTGGCAGTTTTGTTGTCCGCACAGAAGTTCCTGGCCACGCGGCTACGTTTCCAGACAAGAACAGGCATCTAGTCACTCACGCGACGGACCTTTCAACGGCAACGGGGATCAATTTCGGACGATCGAAGAATGATCGGTTGTACTCGTATGTCTACGAAGAAATCAACCAAGATGGGATCCTCAACGCGGGGGAACCCGCTTTGCCAGGATTTGCGATTTCCGGGGTCAATGCGGTCACCGTAGTAAACTCGATTGCAACTCCGATCCCAGCGCGTGGATCGATTACCTCGTCACTCAATGTTGTCGATACGGGGACCATCGTAAGCTTGGCAGTGTTGGTCAACATCGACCACACATGGGATAGCGACTTGACATTGACTTTAACCGCACCGGATGGACGAACGTTTTTGCTCGCGCAAGCGGTGGGCGGAAACGGCGACAACTTTACCAACACGAGATTTGCTGACTCGGGAGCGACTTTGATCGGCGCTGGGTCCCCTCCGTTCACCGGAACGTTTCGTCCCCAGCAAGCATTGTCGCCACTGAACACCATGAATTTGGCAGGCACCTGGACGTTGTCGATCGATGACAACAAAGATTTTGATTCGGGGCTATTGAGGAATTGGCAATTGGAATTCCAACGCCGATACTCCACCGTCTCAGACGCAAATGGTTGGGCGCTGCTCGATCTGCCGTCGGGGACCAATACCGTTGGGATCGAACTCCAACCGGATTGGCTCTTCTCTAGACCTGCAAGTGGCAACTATTCCATAACGAGCGCAAATACCCCTATTTACAACCGCCCGTTCGGGATCTTCTACGGAAATGTTGCCCCAACGAACATTCTTCTATCGAATAACAAAGTGGAAGAAAACCAACCCATCGGAACTCCGGTTGGCGACTTGAGCTCAGTAGACCCAAATCGTTTTGGGAACACATTCACATACACATTGGTTGCTGGGCCAACAGCTAATGACAACGTGCAATTTCGCATTGTTGGCAACGTGCTTCAATCGAACGCTGTTTTCAATTTTGAGACAAAGAGCTCCTATGTTGTCCGCATTCGAACGACGGATGCCGGCGGCAAGTTCTTTGAAAAAGAGTTTACCATAACGATCGAAAATGTAGTCGATAATCCCACGGGGCTGAGCCTAACGCCGCAATCGATCGATGAGAATAAAGCTATTGGTTCCTTGGTCGGTGTGTTTGCAACCGTCGACGATGATACGACCGACACATTTACTTACACGTTGGTGAGCGGGACTGGCTCCACGGATAATGCTTCCTTTGCTATTTCTGGAAACACGCTTGTTTCGGCTGCTGTATTCAATTTCGAAGCAAAGAACACCTATTCGGTGCGTGTCCGCACAACGGATTCAGGTGGCAAGTTCTTTGAACGTGCCTTCGACATAGCCATTAACGACCTGCCAGACTTGAACGCATCGATTATCGGCAACGCCTTCGAGGATTTCAATGGAGACGGCATCTACGATTCCTTTGAAAGACTGATGCAGCATTCGTCCGCATTCGTATACGTCGATAACAATGACAATGGAGTATGGGAAACCACCGAGCGGCGCGCGAATATCATCAATGGAGCCTATCTGTTAGATGGGTTGTCCCAGGGGACGTACATACTTCGCTCGGAAACACCGGGCTTTGCGACGACGTTCCCGGACAAGAACCGGCACTTGGTGAATGTGCCGACCGATCTTGCCGCCATCACAGGCATCAATTTCGGCAGATCGAAGAACGACCGTCTGTATTCCTACGTCTACGAAGAAATTAACCAAGACGGGGTGATCAACCCAGGCGAGCCCGGCCTGCCTGGATTCGCCGTGTCCGGTGTAACCGCATTTAATGTAACCAACACTACTGCAATACCCATTCCCGTTCGCGGAACTATCGTTTCGACAATCAACGTGACCGAACCTGGAACCGTCGCAAGTTTGGTGGTATTGGTCAACATTGACCATACCTGGGATAGCGACTTGACGCTCACACTGACGGCTCCAGATGGAAGGTCCGTCATCCTCGCACAGGCAGTTGGCGGTAGCGGTGACAACTTCACTAATACCCGATTCGGAGATGCTGCTGCAAATCCAATCGGCACGGGGACGGCTCCCTTTACCGGTGCATTCCGCCCTCAACAGGCACTATCGACCCTCAACGCAATGAGTCTTGTTGGTGCATGGACATTGTCGATCGAGGACAACAAGGACTTTGACTCGGGCGTCTTGCGAAACTGGTCGCTTGAATTCCAACGACGGTATTTTGGAATTTCAGACGCCAACGGATGGGCATTGGTCGATCTCCCGTCTGGGACAAATACAGTTGGGGTTGAATTGCAACCAGATTGGCTCTTTTCCAGACCTGCCACCGGTACTTACATCATCACCAGCACTGGGACGCCTGTTTACAATCGACCCTATGGCGTTTTCTACAGCAATGTGGCTCCCACCGACCTGCTCATTTCAAACAGCAACGTCGATGAAAACCTTGCCGTTGGTTCTACCATTGGAATCCTCACCTCAATTGATCCCAATCGATTCGGCAATACCTTCACCTATACGTTTGTGACAGGGTCAACCGCAAATGACAATGCACAGTTTCAGCTCATTGGGGACGTGCTTCAAACCAATGCTGTCTTCAACTTTGAGGTAAAGAACTCGTACGTAGTGCGAATTCGCACCACCGATGCTGGCGGCAAGTTCTTTGAAAAGGATCTGGTCATCAAAGTTCGAAACGTCAATGATACCCCAACCGCTTTGAGCCTCACGCCTCAATCGATTGCTGAAAACCTACCTGCAGCTTCGACCGTCGGATTATTCTCAACGACGGACGAGGATGTAGCGGATACGCATACTTATTCCTTGGTAGCAGGCACCGGGTCGACCAACAATGCGTCGTTTTCCATCTCCGGAAAAACACTAGTTGCTTCCCCAAGTTTTGATTTTGAAACGAAAAGCAGTTACTCGATTCGGGTTAGAACACAGGACCAAATAGGAGCTTCATTTGAAGAAGTGTTCGTTGTAACGATCGTGAATGTAAATGAAGCAGCAACCTCGATCACGTTGTCCAAAAATACCGTGGATGAAAATAAAGGCGCAAACTTCCTCGTCGGTCTGTTTTCAAACAACGATCCAGATGCCGGCGATGCGTTTACTTACTCATTGGTAAGTGGAACAGGTTCAAGTGGCAATGGTAGTTTTGCCATTGCTGGGAACCAATTGCGATCCGCGGTGAACTTCGACTTCGAAACTCAAAATTCGTACTCCATTCGTGTGCGAGTTGTAGACCGTGCCGGACTTTCGTTTGAAAGAGTTTTCACCATCAACATTCTTAATGTAAACGAAGGGGCAGGTTCGATCACCCTATCCAGCGATACAATCCTTGAGAATGAATTGCCAGGAACCCTCATTGGTCTTTTGGCAACGGACGATCCGGATACGAATGATCCGATCCTCTTTCAATTCGTCAGCGGAGCTGGGTCCGATGATAATTTCCTCTTCAAAATCCAAGGCGACATGCTTCAATCGGCGGTCACTTTCGATTTCGAGGCTCGAAATAGTTACATCGTGCGCATTCGAGCGACGGATCTAGCGGGGTTGTTTATCGAATCCAACTTCGTGATCAATGTGCTCGACGTCAATGACAAGCCGACAAATATTTTGTTGAGTGGGACTGAGCTTTTCGAAAACGATCCAGTTCCCACATTCATTGGAAACTTTTTGGTCGTCGATGCAGACTCCAATGATTCACATACGCTCACGTTGGTCAATGGAATTGGTTCAGATGACAACGGAAAATTCGAAATTGCGGGAAGCAAGCTACAAAGCAAGCAGAGTTTGGATTTCGAAAGCCAGCGACTTTATTCCATCCGTGTCCGTGCAACGGACGCCAATGGATTGCTTATTGAAAAACAATTCAATTTATCCGTACTAAACAGAAACGAAGCCCCAACCGCCATTGGACTTTCTCCCGCTGAAGTAGACGAAGGTTTGGCCATCGGAACCACCGTGGGTGTTTTTTCGACCACGGATGTCGATGTCGGTGACAAGCATCAATATGAGTTGGTCAACAATACGGCCTACCCTGATAATCAGAAGTTCCTAATTGTCGGCCAAGAGCTAAGAACTGGAGCCGTCTTTAATTTTGACGTAAGGAACTCCTATTCGCTTTTGGTTCGATCCTCGGATGAGGGTGGACTTTTCGTAGAAAAAGTCCTCACAGTAGCGATCAAAAATGTGAACTCTCCTCCATCCGATATCGGCCTGCTCAATCGTAGCATCGCCGAAAATTTGCCGTTGGCAAGTTTGGTCGGAGCTTTCACGACAACGGATCCAGATGGGACTGATAGCTTTACCTATAGCCTTGTTGCAGGTAATGGAGCATTGAACAACGGGAGTTTTGCGATCGTTGGTAATCAGCTTTTGACGAATGCGGTTTTCGACTTCGAAACCAAAGCAGACTATTCGATTCGCGTTCAAAGCCGAGACTCTGCTGGCGTGATCATTCAAAAGGTGTTCACCATCAACGTAACCAATGTCAATGAGACACCGACGGGACTGACGCTTTCCTCGGCGACCATCCCCGAGAATAGCGTTTCGGGCACCGTAGTCGGTTCGTTACTGACACAGGACCCTGACGCAGCGGATACGTTTACCTACACACTCGTTTCTGGAATTGGGGCGCAAGACAATGCACAATTCACAATTGTAGG
Organism: Pirellula sp.; assembly: GCA_031374515.1. Taxonomy (GTDB): domain Bacteria; phylum Planctomycetota; class Planctomycetia; order Pirellulales; family Pirellulaceae; genus JBKCUI01. Next base: position 67,639 of record JANMGH010000192.1, read on the forward strand.
TAGTGCATTGCGTTCGAATACTTCGTTTGACTTTGAAACCAAGCCAACGCATTCCGTTCGGGTAAAAAGCGTGGACGCAGGCGGGCTTAGCGCGGAAACAGTGTTGGTGATCTCCGTTACCAATGTGAACGAGGCACCATTCAACCTTACCCTAGCCGGAACCTTACTCGAGAACACTCCGCTGAATGTCGTAGTTCTAACAGCATCGGCCTCAGATCTCGATGCGGGTGACGTATTGACCTACTCGTTCGTCTCGGGACTTGGTTCGGACGATAACACAAAATTTGCAATTGCCGCAAATGGCGGAATCCGCGCGGTAGCACCTGTGGATTTCGAATCGCAGTCCTCTTACTCCCTCCGTGTGAAAGCGACCGATGTGGGTGGACTATCCGTGGAGCGGGCGTTTACCGTTGCGGTAGTCAATCAGAATGACGCTCCCTCGTCGATCGCGTTAACCGCGAGCAGCCTGAATGAAAACGCTGGTCCAAATGCAGCGGTAGGGAGTTTTTCTACCGTCGATCAAGATGGCGCCGGAACGTTTACCTACAGCCTAGTCAGCGGCGAGGGAGCCGATGACAACGCTCGCTTTTCCGTCGATGGAAACGCACTTCGTGCGCTCGCTAGCTTTGACTTCGAAACCAAAAATTCCTACACGATCCGAGTACGATCTGCCGACACTGGCGGGTTGTTCGTGGAGGAGTCCTTTGTGATAACCATTGTCGATGTGAACGAAGCGCCAACATCCGTAACCCTCACGAATTCGTCCATCCTGGAAAACGCGGCTGCAAATACAGTGGTTGGTTCGCTTTCCACTACGGATGTCGATGCTGGTGATTCCTTTGTGTACACCCTCGTCGCCGGAGTTGGTTCGACGGATAACAGTAGTTTTGCAATCGTCAACAATCAACTGCAATCCGTTTCCGCTTTTGATTTTGAAGCTAAGCAATCGTACAGTGTTCGCATTCGAAGTACTGACCGTGGTGGTCTAACCACCGAGTCGCCGTTTTCCATTGCCGTCGTCGACGCCAATGAATTGCCAGCCAATTTGCAACTCTCGAATAGCAACCTCAATGAAAACCTTCCTGTAGATACGTTGATTGGTTTGCTGAGCGCTGTGGACCCCGACTCTGGAGACAGCTTGACTTTCCGCTTCGCAACCGGCATCAACGATAACGCGAAATTCAGGCTGACGGGAAACCAACTTCTCTCGGCTGAGGAGTTCAACTTCGAAGCCAAATTTAGTTATCGATTGGATATCCAAGTGATCGATAAGTCGTCGAGTGGTCCGACTCTATCGTTTGTGATTACGATCAATGACATCAACGAAGCTGTCACCAACGTGAATCTATCCAGTTCGACTTTGGATGAGAACATTGCCGCAGGCAGCCTCGTCGGTCTTCTGAACGCAGTCGATCCGGACACGGGTGACTCACATCAGTTCGCCTTGGTGGATGGAATCGGTGCTAGCGACAACAGCAAATTCACGATCGTCGGAAATGAGCTTCGAATTGTTGAATCGCCAAACTTCGAGGCAAAATCCAGTTATGCTATTCGGGTACGCGGTACCGATCGCGGAGGACTTTCATTCGTGAAGAACTTCGTCACAAGCGTCCGCGATCTTCCGGAGGCCCCGACCGCAATCGCATTAAGCAACTTCCGGATCAATGAAAACCAAGGTATCGCGACTGTGGTGGGCGCATTGAGCGCGACCGATCCCGATGCCGGAGATACGACTTCCTATTCCTTTGTTACCGGATTTGGTTCGACCAACAACGATTTGTTCCAGATTGTTAATGGAAATCTCATCGCGAAAAACGCATTCGATTTCGAGACAACGCCGAATCTATTCATTCGTCTCAAAGTCACCGACTCCACACAACAAGCCTTTGAGGATTTCTTTGTTATTGTGGTAGACAACAGGAACGAAACGCCGACGAACATCACTGCGCCGAATAAATCGGTCGCCGAAAACCAACCTGCAGGAACGGTGGTTTCCGTACTCTCAACTACGGACTCCGATGTAGGTGAGACGTATACCTATAGTTTAGTTCCGACACCAACCGCAGGGGACAACATTCGCTTTACGATCGTGGGCAATGAGCTACGAACCAACCGCAAGCTCAATTTCGAAGTTCAAAGCTCGCATCAATTGCGAATTCGCAGCACGGATTCTACTGGCTTATTTGTCGAAGTTCCGTTCACGGTTTCAGTGACGGATGTCAACGAAGCAGCGCCGGTTGCGAATACAGACTCCGCACGGACGACTACGAATCGGATTGTTGTGATCGATGTTCTCGCGAACGACCGCGACACCGATGGCGTGATTGACCCAACGACGGTAACGATTGTTTCAGCCCCGACCGGTGGCACCGCGAAAGTTCTTTCCGATGGTCGGATCGAATTCACTCCACCGGCAGATTTGCGTTTGACTACGTCGTTTACCTACACAGTCAAAGACAATGACGAGGTGGTCAGCAACACTGCCTTTGTGAACGTGATTGTATTTGCGGCATTCCAGAACCAGTTGAATAAGCTGGATGTTGATGCCGACGGATCCATCACTCCATTGGATGTTCTAACCCTCGTCAATGACATCAATACAAACGGACTGCGAGATTTGCCGAACGGTCCTCCAAGTACAGCCCCTTTTCTGGATGTCAACGGAAACGGTAAAGTAGATCCGCTGGATGTTTTGGAAATTGTCAACTTCATCAATTCCAAGAGCAGCCTAAGTGGCGAGGGCGAAGCAACCGTTGCGAATGAAGTCGATCTCGCATTTGCATCTCCAGATTTAGACTCCATTTTGAGGGTTCGCAAATCCCAGGAATCCATGGCAACGTCGATGCTTTCCGTCGACGACTACTATCAAAATCTCGATCCTAAGCGGAACAAGAAGCGATAGACGACAATGTGATTATTAGTTCAACGGCAATTTCTTGAAGCCGTAGACACACTCAAATCAGCAGCAATTGATGAACGAAACAAACCATGCGATTGGAACCAAAGACCCAGCCAAGCTCCGTTCCAACCGCTGGTTTGGCCCAGATGATTTGCGTAGCTTTGGACATCGCTCTCGTTTGAAGGGGATGGGGATCGACGATGCGGACTATCAAGGAAAGCCCATCGTCGCGATTTTGAATACCTGGAGCGATTTGAATACGTGCCATTCCCATTTCAAGCAGCGTGTTGAGGAGGTAAAGCGAGGAGTCTTGCAAGCGGGTGGGTTTCCTGTGGAGGTGCCCGTGATGAGTCTCGGCGAGATGTTGATGAAGCCGACGACGATGCTCTATCGAAATCTGTTGGCCATGGAGACCGAAGAGGTACTCAGGTGCCATCCTATCGACTCCGCGGTGTTGATGGGCGGGTGCGACAAAACGGTTCCTGCGCTCATCATGGGAGCAATCTCAGCAGACATCCCATCCGTATTTTTTCCAGCGGGCCCAATGCTCAAAGCTCGATGGAAGGACCAGACGCTCGGTAGCGGGACCGATGCATGGAAGTACTGGGCCGAACGGTGTGCTGGAAACCTTTGCGACAACGATTGGAAAGGGATCGAGAATTGCATCGCTCGATCCGCAGGAACCTGTATGACGATGGGCACGGCGTCGACCATGGCATGCATCGCGGAATCATTGGGGTTAACGTTGCCCAATGCAGCCAGTATTCCTGCCGTGGTTGCCGAGCATAGCCGAATGGCCGTCGCAACCGGAAGAAGGGCCGTTGAACTGGCATGGCAAAACAAGACCCCACGGAGTTTGTTGACCCGGGCAAGTTTCGAAAATGCGATGGCCACGCAGTTGGCAATAAGCGGGTCCACCAACGCGATTGTACATATGATTGCGATGGCCGGCCGGGCTGAGATCAAACTGACCCTGGACGACTACGATGCCATGTCGAGGATCGTCCCAGTGTTGGCAGATGTGCGGCCGAGCGGCAAGTTCTTGATGGAAGATTTCTATGACGCTGGCGGCTTACCAGGCTTGCTGTCAAGAATGCGCGATCTCTTGAAACTAGAAGCAAACACAGTCAACGGAATGACCTTGGGCCAACAGATCGCATCCGCAGAAGTCATTGACGAATCTGTCATTCGCACGAGGGAGAATCCCGTTTGGGCTACAGGCGGAACGTGTGTATTGCGTGGTAACTTGGCGCCCAATGGCTGTGTTATCAAGACCGTCGCTGCGGAACCAAGACTGCAAAAGCATGTTGGACCCGCGTTAGTCTTCGACAACTATAGCGAGCTAAAGAAAGCGATCAACGACCCTAATCTTGACGTGACTGCGGAAACTGTCATTGTGCTACGCAGCGCAGGGCCAATCGGTGCTCCAGGGTTTCCGGAATGGGGCATGTTGCCCATTCCGGAAAAACTTCTCAAGCAGGGAGTTCGCGATATGGTGAGGATCTCGGATGCCAGGATGAGCGGAACAAGTTATGGTACCTGCATCCTCCACATATCGCCGGAGTCCCACGTAGGTGGACCACTCGCCTTTGTGGAGAACGGGGACATGATCGAACTCGATGTCGCCAATCGGAGCCTGATGCTATTGGTTGATGACGCAATCATGGATCAACGTCGCGAAAAATGGACACCTCCTACCGCATCTTGGACACGAGGTTATCATCGTATTTTTGCTAGCCACGTGACTCAAGCACACGAAGGCTGTGATTTTGATTTTTTGCATGGCCATTCGTCAAATCGAGAACCGGATATTTACTAATGTGGACCTCTGCTATTTCCCCCGAGTTGATCGCAAACAGTGTGATTGCGGTCCCGCCGCTTGCTAGAGACTCGCTGCGAAAAATATCTACCGTGGAAAACACCAAGATCATTCGGTCGATCGAGGCGGGAGGGGTGTCCACACTTCTTTATGGTGGCAATGCTGTCTTCTATCACCTTCGGCTTGCGGAGTACGCCGACGCATTGTCGATGCTCGCTAACGCTGCCGCACCCAGTTCTTGGATAGTTCCATCGGTCGGGCCGACCTATGGCATCATGATGGATCAAGCGGAAGCTCTAAAGGACTTCGACTTTCCAACGGTTATGATCTTACCGCAGAAGGAGATAGCCGACGAAGCTGGTATCGCGACTGGGATTCGACTGTTTGCGGAACAGTACGGAAAGCCGATCGTGTTGTACATCAAACACGATCGCTGGCTCGCTCCATCGTTAGTTGAATCGCTGGTTCACGATGGTTTGGTGAGTTGGATCAAATACGCGGTGGTACGCGAGAATCCAAGCGTTGATCCTTATCTAAAAGAAATTCTTTCGCTGGTTCCTTCCAACATTGTTGTAAGCGGTATTGGCGAGCAACCCGCAATCATTCACTTGCGAGACTTTGGAGTTGGCGGTTTTACCAGCGGTTGCGTTTGCGTTTCGCCCGGTAGATCTATGGCAATGCTGCGAGCCATCCGAAGTGAAGACTACGCCAAAGCGGAAACGATTCGAAATACTTTCATGCCTCTTGAGGACCTGCGAAATTCAATCCAACCCATTCGGGTCCTGCATCATGCTGTTGCCGCTGCAGGAATCGCAGATACCGGTCCCATGCAGCCTCTGCTAGGCGAATTAGACGATTTGCAAAAATCCAAGATCCAGCAAGCCGTGCAGTCCCTACTTTTGCTCGACACGTGACGCCCGTGTGGCATGCTCAACTGTGTGGCGATTCCGTCAAGCGAGAGAGATGAACCGTTGTGGGTTCAACTTTTCGTCTGGAGCCAGTCACGGCTACTTGGAGCTAGTCACGACTAACTACCGGAAGACAACATTTGCAAGTGTGTCGAAGATTCCAGTAAGTTGAAATGGCTTGGCGACGATGAGGTCAGCCCCGCACTTGCAAAGCGATTCCCATTCCACCCATCTGGGAAAAGACACTGCGACTAGGATGATGGCTTGCGGAAACTGAACCACGAGTTGGCGAATCAAGGTTTCTGCCGGCTCGCCAGAGTCTTTACTACCGGAAACACTACGAAGAGCCAAAGGTTCGGACTCCAAATCGACGACGATGACATCGGGCGTTGCCCAAATCTTGAGGTTGCAGGGTGTCGTGGCAAGGCACTGAACGTTTTGACGCGTGAACGCGTCGCACCAAAGTTCCCTGGTGGTCGCAGTTTCGGTGACGATCAACGCCAATTGACATGACCTCGAAATATTTGAGCGGCTATTTGCCCTTCGCTCTATCGCGAGACTCGTATCAATCCAACGTTGAACGCGAGGACTGGTCCGCCGTAGGCCGCCAGAGTTCATCGTCGTGCTCATGGACACTGCTTGTGGCGACTGCGAAAAACTAATCAGCCATGGCAAGACACGATCGTGCAGTTCGTACCAATAGAACGACTGCAGGCTCTCACTCAACGGAAAAGTGCGACGGTGACCGACCCAATCATCCCCAAGCAAACCGCAGAAAGGCACTTCACTCGTAACACGTTGCTCCGGCACATCTTCTTGCGATTGCTTTCGCAACCAATCCATCGTTTTGCTATATCTCGACTCGACAGCGACCAGCAAAACAGACTGACATTTCTTGTCCGATGTAGATTGCGATTGTGAACCGCGCCAATCTTCTAGGTTGCAATCGGACAACAATGAGACGTCACGAAAATGACCAAGAATCCAAGCCCAATAGCTATTGGTTGGTCCCAACCAGCCTATTGCAATCGTTTCGTTCATTCACTCATCGCGGACTCAATAAGTTCCATTTCTGCGCTGCGAATGATCTCGATCGCCTCATTCGTCGATGTCGCAGATCGAAGCATGGTTAAAAAAACTTCGTCAGTTACCAGTCGGGCTAGTCTCGCCAAAATCCTCAGATGCACACAGTCATCGGTTGAGCAGATTAGGAAAAAAACATCCGTCATGTGCCCTGACACATTTCCGAACGGGATGGGCTGAGTCGAGATACCGAGCGCGACCAATGGTTCGGACAATATCGAAGATTGAGGCCTGCGAGGGTGCAGCAATGCCACCCCGTTTTCAAGGGCGGTGGGGTGGAGCGCTTCTCGAGCGGCTACCGCTTCAGCCATCGCTGCGGGATCCCAAAGCAAACCTGTTTGGCCTGCCAGGTTGCACATCTCCCGGATCACAGAGCCTCGCGTTCGAGCGTCCAATGGGACGGCGATGGCGAGCGGGGCCAGGAAGTCCGAGAGCATTGCCCTTTCATCTGATGTAACGTCGATGTTTCGAACGAGTACTTTCTCGACACGTTCCAATTCTGACGCATCGCCAACGCCGATCCGATCTTCAAGCCAGTGGTGGATCTCAGATTCAGAAAATCGCCATTCATTATTGACTCTGCGGCCTGGCAGTTTTCCACGAACTGCCATTTTGCTCACTTCCGTAGGCGTGATGTGCAAATAGAGTGCTAATTGATCGATGTCGAGGTCTTTGCTGGCCATATCAAATACAAAGGACTGCTGATTCAGATTAAGGAAAACGAGGAAAAATATTTTTTTTCGCCGCAACGCTCGCAGCGTGGAAAGCGAGTGTAATAATAGGGGCGAACTGTTGGTACCCGAAATTCGACCTCTCCGAGAACAATTCCCAATGATTTCACGAACTTTCTTCAAAATTGCGGCTTCAGATTTAGTTTCGCTCCCAAATCTCGATCGGCGAACCCTACTGCGAAACGGTGCTGTATTCGCGAGTGCGTTGGCCTTGAGTGGGCTGCCCCTGCAAAACAGCAAAGCTGCATTCACTGCAATTAACGGCAAGCTTAAACTAGGACTGCAGCTGTATTCCCTTCGAAAGTACTCTGTGGAAGCCGCACTGCAGCATGCAAAAGACCTAGGATTTGAGCAGGTCGAATTTTACGGAGGCATGTTTCCGGTGGATTCCAGCGATGAGAAAATCGCAGAGGTTGTAGGCAAGGTAAAAGCACATGGCCTGACTATTTCCGCTCACGGAGTCAACGGTTTCGGCAAGGACTTTGTTGCGAATCGACGCATCTTTGAATTTGCAAAAAAGGTCGGGCTGAAAACGATTACGGCGGGCCCATCGCCTGAGTCGTTGGACAACCTAAACGAATTGGTCAAGGAGTTCGATATCCGCATTGCGATCCACAATCATGGACCCAAAGATCGATTCAACAAAGTGGCCGATTTGCTTAGAGCCATTGAGGGGCGCGACGATCGCATAGGTGCATGCGCTGACTTGGGTCATTACATTCGATCTGGCGAAAAGCCTGTCGAGGTCATCCGGTCCTTGAAAGGAAGACTATTCGGCGTCCACTTGAAGGACTTTGCAACGATGGAGGAAAAGGCCAAAGGAGTTCTCCTGGGGCAAGGGCATTTGCAATGCGATGCGGTTTTCGATGCGATGATCCAAGCAAAATTTCCAGCCGATGGAGCGCTTTCGTTAGAATACGAAGAGAACCCTGATAACCCGATCGAAGACATTCGGCATTGCGTCGCAACTGCAAAAAAAGCGATCGCTTCCCTCCCATCGTAAGGGGCCAGTGCTCGCGTAGGCAATAGGCCAAATCTAGTCATTACTCTTCATCGGAATCCGTTTGTGTCCGCGACCAACATCACAGTGCAAGATGGCGTGGATAACGCGGACTTACTGATCCGACTCGGACGTTTTGTGCGGCGAGCCAACCTCATTGCGGTCGGCCGTTTCGTTTTGAGCGGATTCGCTGCGTGGCTTGGGTTCCTGTTCGCATTAATGGTGGGGGACTATCTTTCCGAAATGCCTTCCAGCGCCCGCTGGTGGAGCAGCCGTGGTAGTCTTGCAGCTTCTCTCGCTGCCGTTGGTTCCTTTTGTTATGCGGTGATCCGGAGGACGTCCACAGGACATTTGGCCCTACGAATCGATCGATGCCTATCGACTGGGGGACAAATCACAACGGGTTGGGATTTGGTAAACAGACTAGACGAATACGATTCTCCGCTCACCAAGCGCTTCGTAAGGGAAGCGATTCGCAATTCCAGCCAAAGACTAACAGGCATTAAGCCATCGACGGTGTTGCCGATCGATTCTCTTAAGCGACCCGCTTTTGCTTGCATAGGAGTTCTCGCTGCGATGGCGTTGATTGCAATCCTGTCCCCGCTGCTTGCCCTCACACAGTTCAAACGTTTTGCATTTCCATCGAGCGAGACACCTCCGTTTACTGGCATCGCAATCACGCTGGATAAGGCGCAACACAATCTTCGATATGGCGATGACGTCAAGATTATGGCAACCGTTACGCGCAAGACTCAGGAACGACTTGAACTGGTCACCATTTCCAAAGACGGACGCGAACGGGTTCTGCCGATGCTGCCCCGTGGCGAGTTGAATTGGCAGGCCTTGCTTACAGATGTCAAAGAGCCTGTTCAGTTCTTTGCTCGCTCGGGCCGCACCCGCTCGGAGACGGGGACACTCGACGTCCAGCTGACCCCAAAGATCCTTGAAACGATCGTCAGAATTACTCCGTTGCCCTACACGCGTCAGGCAGTATATGAAGGTAAGATTCCCGACACGGGAATAGCGGGACTAGTAGGAACTCAAGTCGAACTTTTCCTCGCGAGCAATCGTCCGCTCAAACGAGGGCATATGCATATACAGTTCGATGACAAAAACGACCAGTCCGTAGAATTGGCTGCTACTCAAACTGAGGAAATGCGGACTAATTCCGTGGCGGGGAGCTTTATCTTAAAACAAGAGGGCAAATTTGAGATCACAGTCATCGACGTCGATGGCTTAACCTCGATGGACAGTGTGCGGGGCAAAATTGAAATCCTCACAGACCAGCGACCGATTGTTCGCATACTGGAACCGCGTCCATTTTCATTAGCCACACCGGATATTGATTTGCCCATTTCCATCTCAGCAGAAGACGATTTTGGCATCACTCAGTTGCGACTTTACCGAAGCCTCAATGGCTCTGCATCTCGCTCGATCGACTTACCCATCGACGAGTCAGCAAGAGCGAATGCAATATGGCCACTTCCGCTAAAACGATTTGGACTCGTGCCTGGTGATGAGATCGAATTATTTGCGCGTACCGAGGATAACGATCCCAATGGTCCCAAGGGTGCGGAATCGCCGAAGACTACAATTCGAATCATTTCGATCGCGGATTTTCAGGAACGGATGTTGGAGCAAAGAGGAGCAGAAGCACTGTCCGCGAAGTACGAAGCGGCTCAACGTCAACTTGAAAATGTTTCAACCGCAATCGCGGAAGCGCTAGCGGCTTCGGAGCTTGCCGCGGCGGAACCAGAAAATGAAGCCTTACAGCAAGCATTGCAGGAAAAACTGAGAGCAGCCGAAAAAGCGGCTGTGGATGCGGCAAAAGAGATTAATAAGCTTGCTCAGAACCCAATGGATATCGACATCGATCGCGAACTTTCACAGATGCTGAGTGAATTGGCTGCGGACACAATGCAGTCCGCTGAGCAATTGGAGCAGATGGCTCAGGAGCAAGCCGGGAAACAACCGTTGACGGAGCCTCAAAAGGAATCCCTTAGCGAACTCCGAAAAAAAACAAAGTCGGATCGAGACGAGTTGCAGGAGGATGCAATCGATCCATTAAATGAACTGAGTAAGACGCTACCCTTAATGCAGGACAAGGAACGATTTGACGAAATCGTTGAACGTCAAAAAGCGATTGCCGAGCGTATGCAGTCGCTGGCCGACGCGGACCCGAACGATCCATCGAATGAACGCCGCATGATGGAAATGGAAGCAGCGCAGGAAGCGATTCGGCAAGAACTGAACGACCTCGCGGAGAGCATGCAAGAGCATGCAGAACAATTACCTGATTCGGAGGCATTTGCCGAATTGAAAGAGTCAGCGCAGCAGCTGGCGGATGGCATAAAACAAAGCGGTGCACCTGAGTTGATGAATGACGCTCAGAAGTCATTGTTGAAATCTAAATTCAAACAGGCATCGGAAAATGCCAAAGCTGCAGCGGATTCTCTAGATGCCCTGTTACCCGAAAACGAGTCTCTGGGCGAATCCGCGGACAAGAAAATGCAGGGTGCCTTCCAGAAGCCGGGCAAGTCAGGCGCTTCGAAGATGGGGCGTACACTGGAGCAACTGAAGCAGCGGATGAATCAGAAAGGCAGAAATTCTGGAGACGGCCAGAGTGGAACGCAACCGAGCGAATCGGGCGGGGCCAACAGCGGTTTCTCGACCCGTCCGCCACGTCAACAGAATATGGGTATGTATGGGTCAATGCCAACACCCTCGCCGTCAAGCCGAGGTCGCTCGGACAAAGTCAGCCAAGGAGCTGCGACCCAATCCGATATTTCCAAACAAGGGACTGGACAAAGCGGTGCCAATGCATCCCAATCTAGCGACGCCGCTGGTCAATCGCAGCAAAGTATCCCGACGCAATATCGGCAACGCGTGTCGGACTACTATCGACGTATTCAGGAAATGCTAAAACCAGAATGACCATTCCTCGCGTCACTCGACAGAATCCAAATAAGCGCTTCGGGACACCATTGGTCAATTACCTAAGTCCAGGAACACAATGATGGATGGGTTGCCAACCGGGGCATAGTGCCCAGTAAATTTCAATTCGCCATTGGTACGGTTAACGGCAAAGACAGCAATATTATCCCCTCGCTGATTGCAGCAATAAAGAAATTTTCCTGTTGGATCGAAATTGAAACTGCGAGGATAGTTTCCGCGTGTCCATTCCTCGGCGACAAATTTCAGTTCACCGCCGGTGCCGATGGAGAAAATCCCGATGCTATCGTGCAATCGATTGCCCGCGTAAACGAACTTGCCATCGGGTGAGACCAAAATCTCGGAGCAGAAATTGCTACCTGCGAATCCAGGTGGTAGCGACGAGATCGATTGTTTCACAGTCAACTTGCCGACTGTGGAATCGTACTCAAAGAATGCCACCGTCGACCCCTCTTCTTGAATTGAATAAAACCAACGACCATTGGGATGGAAATGAAAATGACGTGGGCCGTCACCTGGTGGCAATGAAACACCCGGCGGGTCGTTCGGCGTCAGTTTGCCCGTTTTGGCATCCAGCTTCCAAACATAGATTTGGTCCAATCCCAAATCGGCATGTAGCACAAAACGTCCGGACAGATCCGATTGGATCATGTGCGCATGAGTGCTATCGTGGCCGCTAAAGGCAAAGCTTCCGGCAGGTGCATTGGTGGCATGAGTGGGACCAAGCTTACCTGCGTCTTGCTTGATATCCACCGCCGTCCCTACTTTGCCATCTTGCACTATCGGCAGTACGGAGATCGAACCACCGAAGTAGTTGGCGACGAACAAGAACTTACCTGAAGGATGGAGACTGACGTAAGTCGGACCTACTCCGCCTGAAGGTACTGTATTGAGCAGCGTCAAGCTTCCATCGAGTCTATTGATAGAGAAAGCGCTAATGGTTCCTTCCTTGGCCTGACCGACTCGGTCTGTTTCATTGGCGGAATACAGCCGGTCGCCCGCTGGATTTATGACGAGGCAACTGGGACTTGTCCCCATTTCATACACGCCAATTGCGATCATCGCCCCAGTTTCTCGATGCACACTAAAAAGGTGGATACCGCGACCGTTACCCGGGGGCAAATCCACTTGCGTTGGCAGCATATCTCGAAGCGGAGAACTAAAAGTCCCCACATAAGCGATGAGGGGCCCGCCACCTTTACTCCCTTGAGCTCCGATCGAACTCGATGCGATGGAAGTCGTACCGGCGATCCAAGCCGAGGTTTTCAAAAACGAACGGCGGTTGGGTTCCAACGTGGTCATGGCAGTGCATCCGAGGGAATCAAAAGGAAGGGCCTGAAAATAATATACCTTTTCAATCGTGTGTCGCGCCTGCTGGGTTCGGATTTACCATACATAATTTCATTCTTGCCTCTGCTCTATAAATTGGTACTCGTGCTGCATTCTCCGCGGAGTACAGGATTTGTCTTCAAGCGGAATGTCTTTGCGACTGTTGTAACGAAGCTGACGATAGGTGCCGTTGCATTGATTGAAAATCAGGTCAGCCGTTCCCCTGTGGTGAATGCGAGCGGGTAAGATGTTCGTGGGAAAACCAACTGAATTCAATCGACAGACGAATCGCCTATCCCAATTGCAACACGGCCAAAAATGCATCATGAACTGGATCCACTCTCCGATGATGAGAATGTGAGGCTGTCATCACCCTCGCGCGAATCGATCAAGAGCTTTTGGATAGGCAGTTCGGGGCTTGCTGTACTGGCGATTGTTGCGAGCATCGGCGCTTTTGCCCTCGCACAACTAGATAATTGGTTAGTTTCATTTCTGTATACTGCATATGGTCAAGGTTTTTGGAACGCATGTTACGGGATAAAGGTCGTCATTGCGGCATCATTGATTCCGGGTCTGGTCTTGGGCGCATTGGTCCCAGTATTGTATTGGCGAGGGGGGCTATTGCAGCGATTTGCAATTTCTTTTGTTCTCGCCGTAACGACTATGAACTTGACCATAGAGGTCTCCCAGGGGGCGTGGAACGCGAAAGTTCCAGTCCTCCAACTGATCGCAATTTTGCTGTGTTGGCTTGCGATGCCAATACTCTTTTTGTGGACACCAATCAATACGCGGCCCCTTCGCCTTATCGTAGCAAGCGTCCTCATGCTCTTGTCGCTTTGCTTGAGCATACTGCATATGTTTAGTGCCCCTCACAATATCAACTTGCTTTACTGGGAGGCGTTATATGGCGCATCTTTTTGTTATGCGCTGCTGCGACGAAATTGGGGGCGCGTGGCGATTCTAGAAGCGGGGACGAAGTGCGAACAGATTGAACGCACGTCGAGCCGAACACTTTTGGAGCTTATGGCCGTTTGCGGGCTCGCATGCGCAGCATCGATGTACTGGTCCACATCGCTTCACATCGGTGCCGTTCTTCAATTGGTTCAAGCCATTGTGTTGGGAATTGGGTGCATCCTGGTTAGTATGGCCGGCATCTGTACCGTTCTGAGTTGGAAGGCATCCAAGTCTTGGCGGTTGTTCGCTCTCTGGCTATTGATATGGCTACTGTTTGGCGTAAACAGCGCCGTGTATTTTGCGATCGACGATCCTTGGGGGACGGGTAACTGGCGTATTTTCAGGACCGGGACAGTCGATTCTTTTCTTGCCATATTTATTGCGTCCAGCATCGCGAGCCTGGCAACCGTTGGGCATATTTGTGCCGTTGGTATTTGGCTACGTTGGTGCGGTTGGCGGACACCTGACCGACACGAATTGGAGGGAAAAACATGAGTTCGATAGAAGTGAAACTCCCCGCTCCTGACCCTCTCAGCGACGTCGATCCATTCCGCGACAATTTGCCGAGATCCACCGAGCCGCCCACACGGGAATCCATCAAAAGCTTCTGGATAGGCTTCGCAGGATTGGCCGTGCTGACGCATGTCACTATTTGTATTGAATTACTGGCCACGAGGTATGTAGCATATTGGCTAAGGGAGGATGCACAGAAAACTCGTTTCCGCTCGTGGCACTGGGACGCAATCATGTCAGTGAATTCCGTTTCCGCGGAGTCATTACTTCCTTGCATTGTCATAGCAACCATTGTACCTGTACTCTATTGGAGGGGCGGACTCGCTCAACGGTTCGCGTTATCTGGCGTTTTTGTGCTTGTCGCGATGAATAGTTCGATTTCGCTTTCCATCTGGGATAACTTTTCTTTTGCTCAACTACGCGGCTTGCTTGCCATTGCGGGCTGTTGGGCTATGTTCCCGGTCCTGTTTCTGATGACACCGATTCGCACACGTCGCTTGAGACTCATCGTTGCGTCGTGTTTGCTTGTTTTGACGTTCTGCGTCAGCATTCTCAACATGACGCATTTGCGCCGAAGCCTTGAACTTTTGTATTGGGAAGCAGTCTTTGGTTCGGCCTTTGTTTATGCGTTGCTGCGTCGGAATTGGGGGAGAGTTGCGATGTTTGAATCGGCCGCGATGTCCGAGCAACTAGAAAGAACATCAAGTCGCACACTGCTGGAGCTTATGGCCGTATCTGGACTCGCGTGTGCCTCCGTTATGTACTGGTCGGAATCCACCTACGCGGGACTCTTGTTGTACTTTGCCCAAGCGTCCGCGTTGGGGGTCGCTTGCGTTCTTTTGAGCATGACCTGTTATGTAAGAATGCGGGCCTGGCGACCTAGGCACATAGCACTGCTGGCGTTTTTGTGGCTAGTGATGTGGGCTGTGCTCAGCGCAAACAGTATTCTGGTCTTTATGTATGGTCGATTCGCATATGCCAGTTGGGCCGCTTTCCTAAAGACGCCGATTGCGACTTCTGTCATCGCTAGCAGCTGTATTTCAAGCTTGTATCTGGTCATTCATATCTTGATCGTCGGACTTTGGCTCCGCTTATGTGGTTGGCGGATCGAGCGCACTGCATTGGAGCGAAAGGCACGAACTTCATAGCACCAGCTTGACTCCCCGTGTGCAGGCGCAGGAATAAAGCGAACGCAATGGTCTTGTTATGTCACCTTCTCATTTGGCTTGATGAGCAATACAAGCAGGATGGAGAGCAATGCGGTCCCTGCGAACACTCCAAAGATTAGATTCAGTGGAACGTTTCTATCTCGCAACTCGCCAAATCCCCAATCGGCAAACCCTCCGCAACCAATGCTAACTAGGTTCATTATGCCGTAGCCTGTCGCTCGCAATTCCGGACGAACGATCTGACATAAGATTGGCATATTGTTGCAATCAAAGAACCCCCATCCAATTCCAAACAAAATCAAGAATCCAATCGCAATGCTTAGTGTTTCAGCATTGCCAATACCGAAAAGCGAGGGCAAGAAGAAACTCATTCCAATGGCGCTCACAAAGATTCGCCCACGTGAGGTGCGATTCATCCACCAGTCCGCAAGCCATCCACCTAGGACAACGCCAATCAACGACGCTACTTGAACATACAATACCGCGGACATACCCGCTTTGCCTTGCCCCAAGCCAAACTGTTCCTTGAGGATGTCAGGCATCCAGTCCTTGACCACCCAGCCTGCCATCGCAGGCAATGTAAAGTACATTACCAAGAGTAGAAAGTTAGTATTGCTTAATAGCTCATAACCAGACGCGATGGGTGACGCTGAATTCGTTCTTGTTACGTTTCGAATGGGATTTCGGAGCAAAGCAAACAGGGGGATCGCGTAGACAACCCCTACAAGTCCGCAAAATGCGAAAGCGGAACGCCACCCGAGCGAAGGCTCATCTGCCACATAGCCTGAGAAGCCACCCAAGATAATCCCTAAATAGATCCCCATTTGGTGCAAGCCTACCGCTCTAGATCGAGTCTGGCTCGCATGATACTCAGAGATCATCGACAAGGCGGCTGGGATGTAAAACGCTTCACTTACCCCCATGATTGCTCTGGCCGCGACCAATTGCGGAAATGTTGTAACGAAGGCGGTTGCAAGAGTAACAGCCGACCAAACGAATAGACTTGCAGCAATGACATGCCTGCGACTTGTTCGGTCCGCAACATAGCCACCCACGGGGCTCAAGCCAGCGTAAACCCATTTGAAGCAACCGAGAACAATTCCCCAATTCGCTTTGGTAGCAATGTCAGGAATGTCCCCCATCATCGACCCCTTCATGGCTGCCAACATTTGTCGATCTAAATAATTGAGCAATGCCACGGGGACCAATAGTGCAACAACGATCCATGCCATTGTCATGGACGATTGTGATGAATCGACTCGGGATTCGTCCATTGGAAATTAGTACCTATCGATCAAAAATGGATGGGAGGATTCAAAGGAAATCAGGAGCGAGCGAACGGCGATGTGCTGTTACCAAAGCACTGTAGCTTCGCTATTTCCAAAGGGTGGATTTGAAGGACCATACTTGCGGAGAGCGAACTCCAGGACGTTCTTCCCCGCTGATGATTAGCCAGCGATCATCCCATTTGACTACCGGTGCGGTAACCCGAGGAGCAGGAGTATAACCCAATTGCAGCCATTTGTTTTGGAGTGTATCGAACCCCTGAATACTCTTGACAAATCCCGGATGTTCTTCGACCGGTTGAAAACCAACCTTGGATCCATCGTCTCCACCCAGAATTATAAAGGAAGCAGCACCCAATGTTGGGGCCGGTGATGGGCAGGCAACACAGGGCCGTGCTATATCGGCGATGCGTTCCCAGCCCGATTGAGACCGAAATCGATACGCGTCGGACAAATATCGACGCACTGGCTTTCCGTTTTCATCGGATGACAAATCGGTACCACTCACTAGAAAAAAGCTATCTTCAACGACTGCTGAAACCGACAACATCCGTCCAGGGCCAGGCCAAGTTGGCAGTTCAGTCCATCCGCGTGAAAGGTTTTCTAGATCTAGGGACAGGAAAGTATTGAGAGTGGCTGTTGCATTCGGTGATTCGGTCCCTCCGGCAACGTATATCGTTTTCCCAATCGATCCACCACAGGCATTGGCTATGGCGTGAGGCAGCGAAGGGAGGAACTTGGTGACAAGAAGACCGTTGCGCAATTGCAATAAAAAGACTTGGTGATAATGCCGGTCTTGATCGCTCCCCCCGATACACACCAACCCGTCATCAGCACTAATCGAAACGCCGTACGCCAACTTACCAGGCAATTTACCGATGTCGCGCCAAGTGGACTCCAGAGTGTCTAATGCCCAAACGTGATCATGCCATTGCTTTTTGCCACCCACCCACGGTGTTTGATTTGGAAAATTCGCTCCTCCAGCAACCAGCAACGTCCCCCCAACCGTACCTGCGAAAGGGCTCGCGACTCCAATTGGGTCTGGCAGGTCAACGAGTTTCTTCCATTCGAAATCGGCTTCTTGTGCCAAAAGAGAAACAACGAGCCAAGAAACCAAGCCGACCGACTCGAAAATCATGGGT
This sequence comes from Pirellula sp., assembly GCA_031374515.1. Classification (GTDB taxonomy): domain Bacteria; phylum Planctomycetota; class Planctomycetia; order Pirellulales; family Pirellulaceae; genus JBKCUI01. The sequence goes on from JANMGH010000192.1 coordinate 85,424, forward strand.
CAACAAGCTCATAGATCCCACGTCCAGCACGCTTGAGCTTTCCCTGTTCGGCTAGTTCCTCCCAAACGTCTTTGCCAAATTGATTTGGAGGCGTGATTGCGACAACTCCAGACTTTCCGCCACCGGACATAGGCCCATGCCCAATGCGTGATTCGTCATCCAACTTGGTCAATTTGAGCCTCTTTCGAAAAGCTTTCATAGCAAGCCGAAGCTCTTCTTTTCTCGCAGCAGGATCCGGTTGTGGCGAAGCTGGCAGTTCTGACATAAGAATTCCAATCGATGTGGAAGGAGGCGAGTCAGCTGCTTGGCTGGCTATTCCAGTACAACCGGCTTGAATGGATTCTGGAAACTCGGACCGAGGCACGCATCGTTCAAGTCGCGTCCAACGGCTTGCTGCATATCTCGGTTCAGATAGGGATTATCCAGCATGATAGCAGAATTTTTCTGATGAAGCTGGACCGTCTGGATTCGTCCATCCTCGTACAAGACATTTGCTAGATTTGCGCCATGCACCGCTCCAGATTCGACGTTTTGGCTGTTGGGAACGAGCGAATCGCCAAGCACCGCAAAGTGACTCCGACCGTTTATACACGGAGTTGCGTATTCGCCGTCGACCATGTTGCCGAGATTGTAAGAGTAGTTACCCGCCGCAGCGTAGATCCAGCTGCGTTGCTGCCTTGGTGTTCCGGCTAGGTAGGTGTAGAGGGTAGGGATCTCCTCACCTAGATCCATCCCGCCGACTGCCGGACACCACATCCAATTAGAGGAATCGAGCAAGCCCGCATCTTTAAGTCGGAACGCGTAAACGCCAGCGAACGAAAGTGGTCCGCTTTTTTCGATTCCGGGTAGTCGATTTTCCTCATTTCCGTATGCAAACAATGAAAGTGCATGACCTAGCTCCCGCAAATTCGATGCGCACGAAATCCTTCTTGCCGACTCGCGCGAACGCCATACACTTGGAATCAGAATCGATAAAATCACAACTCCTGCCGCCAACGTCACGAGACTATCAATCCAAGCCAACCGAGTTGATCGATTGCATTCGAAGATCGGTTGAGTCATTTGCGGAACAGTTGATCCTACAGATCCTACTGACTGATTCGACTCCTGTATGGATCGATTAATAAACGCCATTGTCGATTCGGTCAATTTGCCACTGGGCTCAGGAGTTTGCAAAGTTGCGTTCATCGGCGCTAGCAGATCTCGCAAATCCTGAATGCGTTGCCGGAGTTCGGGATTCGAATTCTCCAAACATTCGATCCGCCATTGCTCGGCATCGGGTAATGCTAAAAGCAGATACCCAAGAAGTGTTTCGTCGGAGATGTTGCTATCGCGACTCATTGAATCTTCGTCAATTGTGCAATCGAATCAGGATTAAAATCAAGCAGCGTCCAGCACAGAAAAACACTTAGTCAGCTTTTACTGGACTTGGGAGCATCATTCATACGCAACCAAATCTGATTCAGTTTGCGTATTGCTGTAAAAACTCTGCTTTTCACTGTCCCAAGTGGAATCTGCAGAACATCAGCGATGTCTGAATATTTCATACCTTGATAAAACGCTAGTTGAATCAAGCGTTGTGTCGGTTCGTTGAGTTCTTGAACCGCGGCTCGGACTCGCGAAGCGGTCTCATTAGCAATTGCCTTTTCATCCGGAGGTTCAGCGTTTCCAGACAAATGATTTATAATGGAATCCTCGGAATCACCGTACGACATTTTTGCGTCGAGGCTAGCCACCTGATGACGCCGGTTGCGACGCATATAATCGATGGCCTTATTGCTCGCAATCGCATAAAGCCATGGTCGAAATCGTCGGCCTGGCTCAAACTGATCAATTCTCAGATGCACACTCAAAAAAGTCGCTTGAAAGACGTCTTCTGCTTGCTGAACGTCCGCAAGAAACCTACGCAAAAATGTGTAAAGTTCTCTCTCATAACGGTGAACCAGCCGCTCAAAATCGCGAGCATCTCTAGTCTGCAGATAGGTGTTGACGATTTCCTCGTCTGTAACCTCGACCGTGCGTGGGTTAAGCCCGAGAAAGTCCACCTCCTGCTCAGCTTCCGTTATTTTCGGTTTCATCGATGAACTCGATCCCATATTACCACGACGAAAAAGTTATTCGGATGCGCAAACGTGCCGGCTTGGGGCAGGTACGACGCCGACAATCACAAGCCAAGTCCGCACTATTCTAGTCGACTTTCTCTCCCCAAGTCAAAGAGATCTACATGACGTAGAGACGAATCTTCAAAATTGATTGACAGCATTTTCGGCAATGATAGGCTCTCAACTCGTCGAGTTTTCTCATATACGGGCGGAGTTTCCGAATGAATCACGGGTATCGATGGGCGGCGTCAGGTGACATCAACGCATACTTTGGCTTGCTTTTGGACAATGTTGCCGGCTTGGTGCTGATGGTCGGATTGTTGGTAGGCGGATTTGGCATCCCAGCCGACTTCGTTCTCAGTCGCATGATTCCAGGTACTGCAATCGGGGTTTTCGTGGGGGATTTCCTTTACTTCCTCATGGCCCTCCGTTTGGCAAAAAAATCGGGGCGTCAAGACGTTACGGCGATGCCTTTAGGGCTCGATACGCCAAGCATTTTTGGACTTTCAATTTTTGTTGTTGGAGCCGCCTATACCTCGGCGATGAAATCGGGCTCATCTCCAGAAGCCGCAGCAACCTACGCCTGGCATATTGGAATCTGCTGCATGGTCTACGCAGGCATCTTCAAATCCGTATGTGCCTTCGCCGGTTCGTGGGTTAGAAAAGTCATTCCGCGTGCTGGGCTGTTTGGTTCACTGGCATCAATAGCCCTGGTTATTATTAGTTTCGTACCACTCATTGACGTTTTTCGCGAACCCATTGTCGGTCTTGTTGCGCTCGCCATCGTTCTAACTAGCCTGGTCGGACGCGTTCCGTTACCTTTTAAGATACCGGGAACGTTGGCTGCCCTGATCGTTGGGGGAATTATTCACTACATTCAATTGGTGATCTCGGGGCAACCGATTGCTCCCTTGAGCTCATTAACTCCGGGAATGCCACCGACAGAATGGATGTCTGCTCTCAGTTTTGAATGGTGGAATCAAATGGGGGCCGCCGTTAACTACCTGCCTGTCGCAATTCCATTCGCGCTTTGTACCGTAGTGGGTGGCATCGATTGCACCGAGTCCGCAAGCGCGGCGGGCGACGAGTATTCCACGGGCCAAATCCTCGGCGTCGAAGCATTCGCGACATTCGTTGCGGGGCTTTTTGGCGGTGTAACACAGACAACCCCCTATATTGGACATCCTGCTTATAAGGCAATGGGTGGGAGAGCAGCATACGTACTCGGAACAGCTGTAACCATTGGGATGGTCGGCATCTTAGGTGGATTCAGTTATTTCTATTTGCTGATCCCAAAGGCGGCCGTGTATCCCATTTTGATTTTCGTCGGACTAGAGATCTCCGCTCAAAGTTTTTTGGCAACTCCGAAACGTCACTATCCAGCGTTGGTTCTCGCGTGTGTCCCTGCTCTTGCCTTTCTCGCTTATCTTTTTGCAGACCAATTGCTGGGTGGTTTTGGTATCCAGTCGTTGACCCAGCCGGGCGTTCTGCGTCCCGATCTCCAGCAAGCTATCGATGGATTGGCATCCAACGCTGCGGGTAACCCTCAATTGACAGATCAGATAAAGACGGTTCGATCGTCGTTTCAGATTCGTCCGGATCTGCTTTCGGATCTTCACACAGTCCATTTCCTGAAACAAGGATTTATCCTTACCAGCTTGCTGTGGGCCTCCCTGCTAGCGATGGCCATCGATCGACGCATGAATCAAGCGGCGCTCTTCGCTGCATTGGCCGGCATGTTCACTCTGTGCGGGCTAATTCATTCGCCCCTGTCGAACAACGCACTGTTCCTTCCGATAGCAATTCCGGGAATCTCCGAATCCTGGGTTCTGCCCGCGGAAATGATGTCCTCCATGTGGCAACTCGCAACCGGGTACTTTGCAACGAGCGCGTTGTTTGTGGCATGGGGCTGCTATTTAAATGCCTCGGGGCAAACAGCGAGCGAACTAGAGTAATGAACCAACGCGTGTAGCAGGTCTCCATTTCATCAAGGCGATTCGGCCTTCTTGAGGACTACATCGACGTCGATGGCTTGCACCTTCTGCGACTTCTTGACAAAGGCTTCTTTTTCGACCGCTTGCTGTGCCTTCGATTGCGTGGTGAAAACAAAAACCGAAAAAACCAAAAAAGCGGCTAGAACCGAGGCGGAGCGGTACATGCTGGTTCCCTGTTAGGATGATGTTGAACCGATAGTCAAAACTTGTGGCCGCGTCGCGGACCGTTGACGCACTGTGTTAGGATTTCAGGACCATCTTCTCGCATCAGAACCGTATGTTCGAACTGAGCGGAAAGCTTCCCATCGCGGGTACGGACCGTCCAATTATCTTTGGTATCCAATTTGGTAAAACGGGTTCCAGCATTGATCATTGGCTCAACAGTAAAACACATTCCCGGTAGCAACCGTTCTTGTTTGCTTTTTCGATCAGGGACATGGGGAATATTGGGGTACTGGTGGAATCGCCGGCCGAGGCCATGTCCTACGTATTCTCTTACGACCGTGAATCCTCGCAAAGTTGCTTCTTCAACAACATTATCGCCGATCACGCTCACAGGACAGCCAGGCTCCAATGCAGAAATCGCCCGGTGCATTGCATCAAACGCGCATTGGGTTACTTTTCGAGCCTCATCGGAAACATTGCCAATCAAAAACGTTTCCGATTGATCGCCGTGCCACCCGTCGACGATTGAGGTGACGTCGACATTGACAATGTCTCCATCCTTGAGCGCATAATCACAGGGAATGCCGTGACAGATGACCTCATTTACGCTCGTACAGCAACTCTTGGTATAACCAAGATAACCCAACGTCGCGGGAGTATGTTTGTGCTGATGCGTATAGTCGGTCACCAGCCGATCGATTTCCTCCGTCGTGATTCCTGTCGCAATGTATTGACGCAAGTAATCCATGAGTTGGGCGTTGAATCGCCCAGCAGTTCGCATCCCGTCCCGTTGCACTTCGGTCAATTGAAGCTTGCGAATATTCTGCAGCATGCCAACCTCGAAACCGCGACCTTTAAGTAAATGTAAATGAAAACACCGAATGGCATATCGCCGAACCAGTCTTCGAACCACCAGTCTAACCGTTCGCGATGAACCGTTCAAATGATCCAATGCTACGACGTGAACATTTGGCTGATGGACTTGTTGGAGTGGATTCGTCGGATCGCCTCCGCCAACAGCGGCGCCACAGTCAACACATGGATCGTTTCCAAACGCTTTTCTTCCGGTAAAGGAATTGTATCGGTGATGACCAAGCTGTTGATAGGTGCTTTGCGGAGGTTTTCGATTGCGTTTTCGCAAAGAACTCCGTGCGTCGCAGCTAAGTGGATTTCCTTGGCACCCGCCTTATGAACCAGATTGGCAGCTCCGCATATCGAGCCAGCTGTGCTGATCATGTCGTCAAACATCAGGCAAATCTTACCTTCCACAGGCCCTCCGATGATGTACTTTTGCTGGGTTTTTAGTGCGCTATCTCGTTGCTTATCGATGATCGCAAGCTTGCCGCCAAGTCTCTTTGCATGTCCGATCGCTCGCTTGATACTTCCTTCGTCGGGGCTCACAACCACGATTTCTGCTGGGTCGAGCATGCGACTCTGGAAATACGTCGTAAAAACCGGAGCGGCATAAAGGTGATCTACTGGCACATCGAAAAATCCTTGGATCTGCGGGGCATGCAAATCCATCGCAAGAACTCGGTCGGCTCCGGCTCGCGTGATTACGTTTGCAACGAGTTTTGCGGTAATCGGAGTTCGCCCCTCATCCTTTCGGTCTTGCCTTGCATAACCGTAGTAGGGCATCACCGCCGTAATTCGAGCAGCGCTGGCCCGCTTGCACGAATCAATCATGATGAGCAATTCCATTAAATTGTCGTTGACTGGCGGACACGTCGGCTGAATCAAATAAACATCGCGACCACGCACATCGTCTTCGACCTTGCAGTTATTTTCGCCGTCAGGGAATTTATTGAGCGTAATAGACCCAAGTTCCAAATGCAAAAAAGTACATATATCTTTGGCTAATTTTGGATTAGCCCGGCCACTGAAGATCTTTAGCTCGCGCATTGGTAACCCATCTCTCGCATTTTTGATTCTACCATTGCAAGCTCGTCAATCGTATTTATACTCAAGGATTCACACGCTTTTAGGACGGGTCTCGCGTCCACTTTCCTCCCATTTTGCAATAACAATTCAGGGCAATCAGTTAGATAGTACTCGGCTTGGGAATTATTGTTCTTGAGATTTTCTAAAGCCCACAACAAACTAGGCCGGTCAAACAAATAGGTACTCATATTCACTTCGTTGATTTGGCGTTGTTCGAGCGTAGCGTCCTTATGCTCTACGATGCGAAGAAAGCCATTTTCGGCATTCCTCACAATTCGGCCAAGCCCGGATGGATTTTCCTTTAGGAGGGTCCCGAGCAAGCAATCGAACCCCCCATCTCCAAATTCCTCGACAAGTTCCCGAACCGAACTTGCCTGAATCATCGGCGAATCGCCGGCGACGATGAGCACCGGATTGTTCCCCTTTTCGAGTTGAGGCTTACACATTTGAACCGCATGGCCCGTCCCCAACTGCTCGGTCTGAACGACGAAATCGACTCCGCGACCGGATAACTCATGCCGAACTAGTTCGGCACGATATCCGACGACTACGATGATTTGGCGTATTCCAGCCGTCTGTAACGCGTCCAAGACCCAGTGGATCATCGCACGCCCCAAAACAGGGAACAGAACCTTGGGGAGCTCGCTCTTCATCCGAGTCCCTTTGCCCGCCGCCAGAACGACAGCTGAAGTTTCAGTCATTTACTACTCCAAAATTCATCGACCAGATCGAATGCGCTGATTTCGAACCCATTGGTAAACAAAACCAGCAACGTGCTCCACATCTTGCCAAAGTTCTTGCAAGCCATCCAGGGCACTCGGGCTCAGAAGCCCCAACATTGACGAATTTAGCAAATTTCGTTACTGTTCTCTCACACTAAAACTTCAACAAGCGCTTTTCGCTCCCTCATTTAGATCGATACGAGAGAATTGATATGGCCGGAACCGAACGACAACGTGAACTTCGCAAACGCAGACACCGAACCAAGAAGCTAGAAAAATTGCACAAAAAATGTGAAAAGGCGAACAAGACCGAAAAGGCAGCGATCGTGCACAAGCTTCGTCGCCTGAGCCCCGGCGCCGATCAGCTTATTCAAGCTTGGAAATTAGCGTAGTCGCTGCTTCGTGAACCAAAAATGAATGCGTGGACACAGCAATATGACCCCTGTGGGAATATCTTTATTTCCGCACTCCTTGCTGCTCTTCCCATCTTTGTTTTGCTGGGCTTGTTGGCAGGATTTCATGTCCGAGCTCACATCGCTGCGATGGCTGGGCTCCTTGCATCGCTGATGGTCGCTACCGTTGCCTTCAAGATGCCGCCAGTCCTTGCGCTGACTGCAGCCGCAAATGGAGCTGCTTACGGTCTTTTTCCCATCGGATGGATCGTCCTAACAGCGATATTCACATACGACATCTCGGTTGCTACAGGACAATTCGATGTTTTAAAACGTTCGATTGCATCGCTCGCAGACGACCGACGTATTCAAGTGCTCTTGATTGCGTTTTGTTTCGGAGCGTTCATCGAGGGAGCTGCTGGGTTCGGAACGCCCGTAGCTATCTCGGCAGCCATGCTAATCGGACTCGGATTCAAACCGCTTCCAGCCGCAGGTCTATCGCTTATCGGAAACACGGCGCCCGTGGCGTTCGGAGCTTTGGGCACACCTCTCATTGCCTTGGCCCGCGTTACGGAACTGCCGTTAGAGTCGCTGAGCATGATGGTCGGAAGACAATTGCCACTGTTTTCACTCATCGTCCCATTTTGGTTGATTTGGGTAATGGCTGGCTGGCGAGGAATGATGGAAGTATGGCCTGCATGCCTAGCAACTGGGCTAAGTTTTGGAATCATGCAGTTCCTGGTGAGCAACTACCATGGCCCATGGCTTGTCGATGTCATTAGCTCTATCGTCTCGATTGCCACCTTAGTCGGCTTACTCCAATTCTGGCAGCCTAAAACAACTTGGCGCTTCGCAGAAGAACCCGCTGCAGCGGTCGAACGTGCACCCACATTTCGCCAAGCATGTGTCGCTTGGATCCCATGGCTTGTGCTCTCTGTTGTCGTATTCGTGTGGGGGCTTCCTCAAGCCAAGAATCAGTTGAACGCTTGGTCTAAACCGGAGCTTCACGTACCCGGACTGCATCTCAACGTTATTCGAACCACGCCGGTTGTTGCAAATCCAACACCTGAGAAAGCGATCTTCGAATTCAACTGGCTTTCTGCAACGGGGACTGCGTTGTTTTTGGCATCCGTTATATCGGGAACGGTGCTAGGGCTATCGCCACGCAAACTTGCTGCTTTGTTTGTGGAGACGTTTCGCCGCACAGCTATTTCGTTAGTTACTATAGCCGTTATGTTGGCGCTCGGTTACACCACGAAATACAGCGGACTCGATGCGTCGATGGGCTTAGCCTTTGCAAGCACCGGCCTTCTTTTCCCATTTTTCTCTCCTTTGCTCGGATGGCTCGGCGTTGCTCTTACAGGGAGCGACACTTCGTCAAATGTTCTGTTTGGAAATCTGCAGCAGATCACTGCCGAAAGGCTAGGCATCTCCCCAATCTTAGCGACTGCCGCCAATAGTTCGGGCGGCGTAATGGGCAAAATGATCGACGCTCAATCCATCGTCGTAGCGGGCGTAGCAACCGGACAGCACGGACAGGAAGGGACCATCCTACGTTATGTTTTTGTCCACAGTATCGTTCTGGCTATTCTCGTTGGTTTTTTGGTTGCAACGCAAGCATATGTGCTTCCGCAGATGATCCCCATCCGATGAGTGTGGATTAGCTAACGCCGCGACCGGTGACTTCCAGTTGGGTTTACCATCGTTTGCAAAACATTGGTATTGCTCCCAATTGTCTCACCCGCGTTTCGGGTTGGCTGGGGCGATCGGTGCTGAACGATAAGCTCGATCCAACAATTCGATGGTGTGCAAAACCGGAATTGCCCGTTCCGTGAATCGAAGCCGCTTGAGATGCGTCTCGATTTGCACCATGCAGCCAATGTTTCCCATTGCGACCACATCGACCTGCATATTCGCAACGTTCCTTGCCTTGGCCGCTCCCAACTTGTTAGCGATTTCCGGTTGCTCAATATTGTAGGTGCCGGCAGAACCACAACATATTTCTCCATCAGGGATCTCACATATTTCGAGTCCAGGAATCTGACTGAGTATATTCCGCGGCGCTAAGGTGATACCTTGAGCATGGGCCAAATGACAAGCGTCGTGATATGCAACGCGCAGCGGCTTAGCGAGCGGCTTTATCGGCACCAATGCAATCGAACTGAGAAATTGACTGATGTCTTGAACTCGGTCGGAAAATCGAGTTGCTTTTTCTTCGATCGGCTCACCGCGAAATAAAAGCTCGTATTCTTTTATTCCACTACCGCAACCTGCAGCATTGGTGATGATTGCTACCAAATCTTGCGGGAACAGATCTATATTGGCCGCAGCAAAAGATCGTGCGGCTTTGGCATCGCCGGAATGCATGCTCAACGAACCGCAACAACCCTGGCCGCGAGGTACCACAACATCAAAACCATTCGCAGCCAGAACGCGAATGGTTGCCGCGTTGATCTCCGGTGCAATGGCTTGTTGAACGCAACCAGCCAAAAGTCCAACCTTGCCTCGACCAACCCCTTGAGCTGGAGTGAATTCCGGGAGTCGAATCGAAGTCGGCAGTCGGTTCGGAATCAGTCCCAACATGGCACGCAATGGAGTAGGAAAAATCTTCGCAAACGGCTTGGCTAGCTTCCCGAACATGGCTGCCCATCGAAACCTTTTCGGAAATGGGAGTGCTTGACTAACCATCAGCCTGGCAATTCGATCGACGACAGGACGACTACGTTTATTCTCCGCATAAGCCCGAAAGCTTGAAAGCAATTCTCCATACTGAACTCCGGATGGGCACGCGGTGACACAACCAAGGCAGCCTAAACACCGATCGAGATAGGGGGTGGCTGCATCCAATGGCAGGCTTTTCTCCAATACTCCACGCATCAGCACGATTCGCCCCCGAGGTGAATCCATTTCTTCGCCGAGCACTTGGTAGGTTGGGCAGGCTGGCAAGCAGAAACCGCAATGAACACACGAGCTTATCGCATGCGACATCGCGTCTGCCTGCGGCAAGCCTATCGAACTGAGATCTATTTTGTGTTCCATAATAGTGCCGTAAATGATGTTAAATTCTTTGCCGCAGGCACTCTCTTTCACGGGGCGGCGCAAGCTGCCCAGTGTATTCCATTACCTGCTCTCGATTAACCGGTCGCTAACTCCATTTCATCTCAGGATCAATGGCTCGCTTGAGCGCTAAGCCAAACGGACCAGTCCTGGGTGAACCGATGCTCTCCTTGGAGCATCCCAAAAAAACCTGCGGTGTTCCGAACTTACTCCACCCTGATTCGCACTGCGGGCTTGCAATCCATACAACATTTCCCGCTACGCTGTATCGCCTAAGTACTTGCGAATCTGAAAGTGTCTGCTCCAGTTCTGGGATAACTTTTGCAGTGATCGGCAACTTGAGCATCGATGCACTCGGTGCCCAAACGAAGCTGGAAACATCGAGCCAATACGAAGCGTCTTCGCGATCGAGCATAACACGCGAGTCCGGAGCTAGTTTTTGCAACCTCGCCAATCGGTTTGGAATGGCGGTCGCAATTCCGCCGATTCGAATCGCGAGTTCGTATCCAGCCCCGACACCTATGTCGGGTATTAAGTCGATCGCTTCCACATCCATCGCAGAGGATGCGATCTGGTTCATACAGGTTAACGCCTGGTTCAGATCTACAAAACGGCTGACCATCGTCGCAAAGGACTCTGGACGAGGAAAAACCTTGAAAGTCAATTCGTAAATCAACCCAAGCTTGCCTTGGCTACCCACCATGAGCTTGGGGTAGTCGAAGCCCGCAGCATTCTTCACCACTTGTCCGCCACCTCGAATGCAATTCCCTCGCCCATCTACAAAACGGACACCCAACAAAAAATCGCGAATGCCACCGAAACGAAAGCGGCCTGGGCCGGCTGCATTGCTCGCAACAGTCCCCCCAATCGTAGCTTGCCCCCGGCTTAACAAGGGGTCAAAAGGAAGATACTGGCCTTGCTCGGCCAAGACGTCAACGACTTCGGACACCCGCGTCCCAGATAGAACCGTGATCACAAATTCTTGCGGATCATACGCGACTACGCCCTGAAGCATCCCAGTAGAAATCTGGACAGCACCGTCGACTTCTTGATGGAACCCGGTCTTGGTCTGTGATCCCACCACGTGCACCCTCGTGGATCGGCGTACAATGTCTTGTATTTCAAGGATGCGGTCGCTACTCACGCGAGATGACTCCCGCTTTCTCGAGTGGATGCATTCCCGATGTCGTTAAGGCAGGTGCCTCTCCATCCATGAGCATCTTGCCCGGATTGGCGATATTTTTCGGGTCGATTTCTCGTCGAATTTGGTGCATCGACTCCATATCGTTGGGCTGGTACATCATGGGTAGGAACGTGCGTTTCTCCATTCCAACTCCATGTTCCCCAGTGATCGAACCGCCGAATCGGATGCATAGCGAAATGATCTCGGCGGCTAGTTGTTCTGCGCGGTGCAAGGCCCCCGCCTGCTTGCCGTCGTACAGCATGAGGGGATGCAAATTTCCATCGCCTGCGTGGAATACGTTGGCAACTCGAATGCCGTGCAACTCGCTCAAGCGATGGATTTCTTCAAGCGCCTCACCCAGTCGACCGCGTGGGACAACCCCGTCCTGTACGATGAAATCCGGGCTCAATCTCCCAACTGCAGAAAACGCGCTCTTGCGACCCTTCCAAATCTGTTGACGTTCATATGTATCCTTGGCTTCTTTAATCAAGTAGGGTTGCGAGGCGTGAATCAAAGGCAATAGTCGTCCGAACTCTGCTTCGACTTGCGACGCTTCTCCTTCTAGCTCAACGATCAACAAGCCAGCCGCGTCGAGCGGATAACCTGGATGGACTGCCGCCTCGGCCGCTTGAATGCTCAGGTTGTCCATGATCTCCATCGCGCCAGGGAGCAGTCCAGAGGCGATGATTTGGCTGACGGCGTCCCCAGCAGCTTTGATGGATCGATAGGCGCACATCACCGTTCGATAAACTTCGGGCTTTGGGATCAATCGCAAGGTGATCTCCAAAGCAATACCGAACAGACCCTCGGAGCCCACAAACATCCCTACATAGTCGGGCTGAATGGACTCAAGGCTGCAGCCACCCAATTCGTCAATGCTTCCATCCGGTAGCACAACCTTGAGTCCAAGCACATGGTTGCTTGTCATTCCATACTTTAGGCAATGTGCGCCCCCGCTATTGAAGGCGACGTTGCCACCAATTGTGCATACGGTTTGACTCGATGGATCCGGAGCGTACAAAAGTCCGAACGGCGCAGCCGCCTTGGTAACGTTTAAATTGATCACGCCAGGTTCCACTACAGCCAAACGTTCGATCGGATCCAATCGGAGGATGCGATTCATCCGGTTCATGCTGATGACGATTCCGTTCTTCACCGGCAAGGAACCGCCGGAAAGACTAGTACCATTTCCTCTTGCGACAAAAGGAATGTTCGATTCGAAACAACACCGGACGGTACGTATGACTTCGTCCGCCGTCTCGGGCAAAACCACCGCAATAGGCTTCTCACGAAATGCCGTCAATCCATCGCTCTCATATGGAACCAAGCCCGCGTCATGAGTTAACAAACGCGAGCCTGGATAAATCGTATTGAGCTTGGATAGGAATTGCGAACTCATCAGGAGTACAGCGCATTGGCCGCGGAGATGCTAGAACCAGCTTGGAATGAGAACTTTTGAGCGGACAAGCAGTTTTCAAGCGCTGCCAAGAAATTGAGTACGTTGCGAGGTTGCGAGGTTTCGCCCATCAAACCTATGCGCCAGGTCTTTCCCTTCATCGGTCCAAGTCCAGCTCCAATCTCAATTCCAAACTCGTTAAGCAATCGGGCTCGAACGACTGCATCATCGATTCCTTGCGGGATGAATACGGCGTTGAGCATCGGCAAACGATGCTCTTCGGCGACCGCAAACTGGATACCTAGAGCAGTCAGGCCTGCTCGCAATGCGAAGTGGTTTTTTAGGTGTCTAGCAAAACGTACATCGAGCCCTTCCTCGAGCACGATTCGAAGCGCTTCATGAAGCCCATAATTCATGTTGATTGGGGCCGTATGGTGATAAACGCGCGATGACTCTGCCCAGTAGTTGCGGACCATGCTGAGGTCGAGGTACCACGATTGCACTTTGGTTTTTCTTGCATCCAGTTTTTCCAATGCCCGTGGTCCAAATGTCAAAGGGGAAAGACCTGGTGGGCAACTCAAACATTTTTGCGTGCCGCTGTATGCGGCATCGATACCCCATTGGTCGATACAAACCGGTCGGCCTCCGAGCGACGTCACACAGTCCATGACCAAAACGGCGCCCGCATCGTGACAAATCTTGGCGATTCCTTCCATCGGCTGGCAAGCACCTGTCGATGTCTCGGCATGCACGATACCGACGACTTGCGGTTGGTGCGTTTTGACCGCCTTTTCGATTTCTTCAAGCGTGAACACTTCACCGAACGGGCGTTCCATAGCATAGACGTTTGCCCCCGCCCGTTCAGCCACATCTTTCATACGTCCACCAAACACGCCATTCACGCCAACAACCATTCGATCGCCGGGGGAGACTAAATTATCGACGCATGTTTCCATCCCCGCGGATCCCGTACCGCTCACAGCCAACGTCAATTGATTGGTGGTCTGAAAGACTTCGCGAAGCATCGCTTGCACTTCGTTCATGATCTTTAAGAAGTAGGGGTCCAAGTGCCCGACCGTCGGCTGAGCCAAAGATGCAAGGACACGAGGATGTGTATCGCTTGGCCCTGGCCCCATCAAAATGCGACGCGGTGCATTGGCAACTGGTGGAATCGCGGACACCATAAACTTGGAACTCCGAGTGAGTGAATGAGCGAAAGACCCGTTTTGATGGATTCCGCTTTTGATTTGCAAGTTGATTCTGTCTCGTGAAACGACAACCGGGCAAAAGCAAAGCATACCCATGTGCAAGTCGTTTAAAAAGCCCATGCGATTTATTGAGCCCATGGCGCTAGTCGCCCAAAGATAAGCTCATCTCGTTAGCCTAAAGCAGACGTCGGGTCTTGATTGTGCGATTCAATTCCACTTAGAGAGCGATGAGCTGCTAAAACTATGGAATCAAGACAACGCGAAAGCCGATTGCGTCGCTGGTTTCAACTAAACTGCGATTTTCGCGGGAAGACGACCGGCAAGACGCTGCAACGCTTTGCTGACTGCCGCCCCGGAGGACCCGCGTGAAGCCATCTCGAGGCCCCTTCGGATCGGTTACCCAACTGGAGAAATCGAAGCCATCCCCATCGACCAAACGGCCGCCCGCACTGCCTGGTACCCACCCCGGCGCATCCTTGCCTGGCACCTTCCTCGCGACGCCCAAATCAGGAGAATCCGGATTGGTTTCGGCGAATGATGCGTACGGCCCATACCAGTCGCGGCACCACTCAAAGACATTCCCATGCATATCGTACAAGCCCCATCGATTAGGCTTTTTCTCACCAACTGGATGTGTCTTTCCTCCCGGCACATCACCAAACCATGCATACTCCGAAAGCCGCTGCGCATTGTCTCCAAAACTATATGCGGTGGTGCTACCAGCACGGCAAGCGTATTCCCACTCTGCTTCTGTTGGCAATCGATAAACCCGTCCTGCCGCTTTCTCTTCAGGTAATTTCGATAGCGTCTTGCAGAAATAAACCGCTTCTTGCCAATAAACGTGGTCAACCGGGTTCTTCCCTCCCTTGAAGTGGCTCGGATTGTCTCCCATCACTTTTTCATACTGGTCCTGGTTCACCTCGAATGCGCCCAGATAATAAGAATTGGTGATCGTCACTTCATGCTGGGTTTCAGTGGGTTCCCTACCCGCTTCTATCGCCGGCGACCCCATCGCATACGAGCCTCTATGAATCAAAACCAATTTCATCCCAATGCTATTGGTAATCGATTTTAGCTGCTGACCCAAAGCAGGTGAGTTAGACAAAATAGCGATGATCAAAACAAGAGCTCGCAAGTCGCTTTCTCCAGCGCTTGATACGTCATACGTCGCACGATCACTTGAAACGCAATAGCTGGGGCGTAAGGACTCGAACCTTAACAAACAGAGTCAGAGTCTGTTGTGCTACCATTACACCACGCCCCAGAATGTCCATGATTCCCCACAAGTATACGCCCATCCGGGTATGAAGCCTAGACAGGATTTTTTCGCAGAAAACGGCAATTCGACTGGCCCATTGGTCTTTGACCTAACTGCATTTGTTGATTTGCAAAGCATTCGCGGGAACATGGGCTCGATTGTAACATCCCTGCGACACATCATTTTGCAAGTGGATTTTACAGTCTAATGTTGCGATCTTCTCCAAGTAGGGTATTCGGCCAGTAGCGATTCGGGCCAGTTGCCATACCATTTGCTGCCCGTTCGAGGTTCCCGTTCTATTTCGGCTAGCGAGAACTTTTTGACCCCGTCTCAGCCTGCAACCCCGCAATGTCGATAGCTGTGAGAGTAGCCGTTTGGGATTCCTGGCAACTTGCGTCGCTGCAAAATACTGTCAACAGCGTAAATGCAAACAAGCAATGATGTACGAGAGCAACCATGTTTTCACTCGAATGACACCGCTTAAACACATAAGCGATGTCACGAAGGGGACTCTGTCGATTCGATCAACTGACTTCCGGCAGCACGTAACCCTTGCGATACTCACGAGTGAACAGTTTATTAGCCGCTTCGCTCGTCGAGAGTTCTGTTTTTGGATCGATGGTTAGCTCTTGGCCCATCGCTAGTTTGGTCTTCGTAAAGTCGACATTGTTCTCTTTGCAATAACTCTCAAAACTGGAGAGAGTTTCGGCAATGTACTTGTTGTCGGACCATTGCTGGCTGGGTCGGTTTTCGACGGCCATTTCCTTGCCCAATTGCCAAGAAACGTTTCCTAAGTGGGCCAATGCGCTCGACAAATGCCCGTCCTCGATGTCCAAATGGAGGTCTTTGTGATTGCGGCTGCGAATCGCTTTTACAAAATTAGCGAAGTGGGCTTTGTATTCGCCACCGCTCCATTTGCCGAGTTCGTTCCCATCTTTGTCAAATGCAACGCCAGACGTATAGTTGGGAGCAACTACATATCCATCCGTTCCGTACCAAAGATTGGACGCACCGTCGAAAGGCTTGACACCCTTGAGTCCAAACGTGACCGCCGATTTGATATCGAGTCCGCGCACGTCAGAGATCAGCAAAGCATCATCCCATTGATAGAATGTTACTTGGCTATTTGCAACATCGCCGTTGTCGATGTATCCGAGGCGACCACCGATACTAAGGACTCGTTTAGGTAATTCTTGTTTACCGAGTCCCCAACGCGCCTTGTCGAGCTCGTGGGGGTTTTGATTTCCGAGATCGCCGTTTCCGGTCGCGCTCACCCAATGCCAATCGTAGTGCAGTTTTTTGCGAATAGGGACCGACTTGGGTGCGGGTCCGCACCATAGATCAAAATCCATCCCGGATGGAATAGGAGCAGGTGTATCTACCATCCCAATACTCCCGCGGCGTCGGAAGCAAATCGCTTTGGCAACACTTACCTTACCGATTTTGCCACTTTGAACAAATTCGAGCGTCTGACGCATACCGGTCATACTGCGGCTTTGCACCCCCATTTGACATATTCGTCCAAGCTTGCGAGCCCACTGGGTCATCACTCGCCCTTCATGAACGTTGTGGCTACAGGGCTTTTCAATATAGACATCTTTTCCGGCTTGCATGGCCCAAACCGACATCAAAGCGTGCCAGTGATTCGGTGTCGCAATCGAAACGGCATCAATCGTCTTGTCTTCGAGCAACTTCCTTACATCGGATTCGTATCTTGGTTGCAAAGTCGCGTCCTTGAACTTGCCAATCACTTTTTGGTAGGCCGCAGGGTCGCAGTCGCAGATCGCTACCACTTCAACGTCAGGCAATTTGAGCCACTCGGAAAGGTGCGAACCCCCTTGTCCATTGACTCCAATCGTTGCGACTCTAAGTTTGTCATTTGGGCCAACGCGACGAATCGGCGCGGGCTCGGCTGCGATCAAGTGACTCGTGGCAGCCCCAGCTGCGAGTGCGGTTGTTGCGGCTAGAATTGCGCGTTCAACGAAATCGCGACGAGAAATGTCCATCGGTACGTTCATAGGAGAGATCCAAACGAAGATTTTACGAAATTGGTAAATTGACCGGAGTTCCTATGATAAACATATGGAAGCCGCAAAAACAGTAGCCGCATCCCGTTCCGCTTACACGCAACCCCTATACCGAAAGCCCCGCGAGGGAGGGAGGGTGACTGAATCGCACTTCCTACGCAAATACTCCCTCAACTGCTTTTCCTTTTCCATCTTCGGTGACGTAAAACGGTCGATTCTCGATCAAGAACTGTGTCTTTGGACTGATACCCATTGCTGTCATGATGGTTGCGTGCAAGTCCATTACGCTGACCGGGTCCTTGATTGCAAGCAGTGGTCGTTCCTCTGCCGTTTCGCCATAGAGAAACCCTTTCTTGGTGCCACCACCAAACAGGAGCACGCTTGTTCCACCCGTAAAGTGACGGTGCAAACCATAATGCTTCATTTCTGAAACGGTGTCGACTTTGAATGTCGCTTGGTCGTTCGCATTCGACCCAGGCCTCCCCTCCACAATAGCATCGCGACTAAACTCGCTGGCAACTATGATGAGGGTTCTATCAAGCAGCCCTCGCTCTTCAAGATCACGCACAAGCGTCGCAATAGGCATATCTATTTCCTTGTGTAGTCCAGACAAGGTCTCATGTCCGTTGGCATGAGTATCCCAGTACAAAAAGGGGACATACTCGGTGGTCACTTCAACAAAGCGTGCACCAGCCTCAATCAATCTGCGTGCCAACAGGCAACCACGACCGAATCGCCCTGTGTCATACTTCTCGAGGACTTCTTTTGGCTCCTGGGAAATGTCAAATGCCTCCCTCTCTTTGGAACTAAGTAGCCGATAGGCGTTATCAAAACTGCGCAACATCGATTCTTGCTGGTAGTCACTCATCAGTTGACGATTCGGATTTTTGTCGAGCATCCGCCGAAAAAGCCGATCGCGATTGGCAAACCGCACCGCGTCCATCCCTTTTGGCGGCCGAACGGCTTGAGCCGCTTCCTCAGGAAAGGGGAGATTCATCGGCCCAAATTCGCTACCGAAAAAGCCTGCCGTTGTGAACGCCTTCAACTCCTCGACTTCACCGACCCCCTCGAGCCTCTGGCCAATATTGATGAACGCGGGGATAACTGGATTGCGGGGACCAAGAACTTTCGCCATCCACGCTCCAAGATGCGGACATGCGACGGTTTGCGGTGGAACGTATCCCGTGTGCCAATGGTACTGATGTCGCGAATGCAGAATACTGCCAAGATCGGGTTGCACTGCGCTGCGTATGAGCGTCGCTCGATCCATCACACTTGCGATGTTTTCAAGCCCTTTGCAAATCTCAATCGTATCGACGACTGTTTCGATGGCAGGGAATGTGCTCAACATCGATTTGATCTCGAGCCCTTCCTTGTATGGCGAGTAGCGTTTCGGATCGAAAGTATCCGGCGCAGCCATCCCGCCGGCCATCCAAAGCAAGATGCACGCGTCTGCTTTTGCAATGGGATGTTGCGAGCCATCTTCGTTGGCACTTACCAATTGTGGTTGGCCCGTCATCAATGCCGCTGTTCCGGCAGCAGCCAGTTTCTTTAAAAAGTCCCGGCGAATCTCAAAACGGTTCCCATCAATCTCGTTCGCAAACATTGTTCACCTAATCAATTGGAATTCGGGCTGCATAATCGTCACCCACAACAAGTCTTCGATGCCCCGGGCGGAAAGCTCATCGCCAAGCAAATCGTTTGCGATCGCAAGCTCATCGCTAGTAGGCAATCTCGAAAACGAATAACGATACAGCCATCGGGTGAGCGAGTCCCTACTCGCCCAGGAACGTCTCAGCAAGTTCTCAGCACCCTTTGCAAGTGTCTTTGCAAGAATAGATCCGTTGGCAAGCTCCATCGCTTCCAAGGTAGTCAGGTCATTAGGTCGCATGCTAACAATTTGATCGCGATTGGGGCGACCAAGCGCACGCATCATTGGGTCGCTCTTGAGGAGCGATGCCCTAATCATAGAAGCGTTGGATTGGGCAACTCTCGCGAGTTCCATCTGAAGATTCGGTACCACAGCCGCCCAAGTGGATTGGGGCGTCACGGGCACTGCACTCTGCCAATCTATCGCATCCTTGGCAAACTTCCCCTTATCGTTCGGAATTTTTTCCGTCCATTGCCAGGTGGAATCGGATTCAATGGAAAGCATGGGTGGTTGCCCCTTATCGAATTCGCCATCGGCCCAAATTTTTCCTTCAAAAAATAGTCCGGCCGGATTGGGCGAGGATCCTTGATTCTCCGCTACCACAAGCAGTTCATTTGCGCCTTCAACCAGTCCGGTCAATCGCACAGCGTTAGGTACCTCCCAATTGTCACCGCTTGCAGTTCGCTTTCCATTGACATAAAGGGTAAAGCGATTGTCGCATGCTACGACAGCTCCGAATGGGCCAAACCCTTTCTGCAACTCAAACCTTTTGCGGAAAGTTCGCTTCTCGCCCGCTTGGTGCGGTTTGTCGTTTCCATCGCTTGACCAAATCCATTTTCCGTTGAGCATCATGGAAGAGGCGATTTTCGGACTGACTTTGCCTCGCACAAAGGTTGCATCCATTTTTTCCGGAGCCGTATCGGTGAGTTGCCAAACCGTATCTGCAAACTGCTCGGCAGTCATTCGCTTGGCTCTTGGACCGCGATAAAAAAATTCGCGAGTTTCTGAGTCCGCTTCGAGCATTTCGATTTGGCTTTGATAGGCGGCTGAGTTGGCAATGAAACGAAGCGTATGCTTAAGGTCGTAGCCATGTTCCGTGAAATCACTTGCGAGCAGGTCAAGTAAATCCGAGTTCCAAGGCTCGGTTTGCATCGAATCGGTTGGGTGGACAATACCACGACCCATCAGTCGATGCCATAAGCGATTGACAATCGTTCGCGAAAACCGCCCATTTTCCGGATGGGTCATGAGCGATGCTAACTGCGAGAGCCTAATCTCGGGAATCGCGGAAGCATCGATATCACCCAATTCAGGAAATAACCACTTTGCCTTCGCAGTCTTTCCGATTGGCTTGTCGCAACGATGGATTTCAAGATTCTTCGTGGAGTAGATCGCGGCCAATCCATAGGCTTCATCCAATTTCCATCGATCGATGAAACTGTCATGACAAGACGCACACTTGAGGTTGATCCCCAGCAACGATTGTGAAACGCTCTGCGCAAACTGTATCTCAATCGTCTGGCCTGCGCTCACTTCACCTCGCCATTTGATCCCATCAATGAACCCTCGACTCTCATCATTGGGTGGCGCTATCAATTCACGAACGAATTGATCGTATGGCTTATTGTTGATAAGCGAGTCGTAGAGCCATTTGCTAATCTGCTTGCGACCGCTGGTAATGAAGCCTGTACCCCCGTAATCATTGCGAAGCAGGTCGTTCCAAAAGGTAAGCCAATGTTCTGCATACGATTCATCGTCGGCAAGCAAACGGTCGATAAGCGAAGCGCGTCGATTGGCTGCGTCATCAGCCAGGTACACG
Source organism: Pirellula sp. (assembly GCA_031374515.1). GTDB lineage: Bacteria > Planctomycetota > Planctomycetia > Pirellulales > Pirellulaceae > JBKCUI01. The sequence goes on from JANMGH010000192.1 coordinate 106,339, forward strand.
TCGAGTTTGTCGGTATCGAGAAGCAAGCCAGTGAGATCCAACGACGCGCGGCGTGCAAAACTTGCATCCGAGATCGAGGAGTCGGTGTTCGAGTAGGGCTGCTTGGAATGGGCCAAGTAATTGTCAATGATTCGATCGATAGGATGGTTTCGATGGTTTCGAGCAGGCGGCAATGCCGGTTTGCGGGGTCTAAGGGGTGGTTCGTATGCAGGCGCTTTGAATGCAAACCCTTGATCCCAATGGGCGCCACTATCAATCCAGCGACTCAACAAGTCTATTTCCGTTTTCGAGAGCCGTGGGCCATCGGGAGGCATTCGCTCACCTTCCGTTTCCGAAGTGATGGCTTCGATCAATTTGCTGGATCGTGAACTACCCACTTCGAAAACAGGTCCATTCTCGCTTCCTCTCATGAGTTCCGTTCTCGTGTTGAACGAAAAGCCACCTTTGCGATGATCACTAGTATGGCATTCCGCACAGTGCCGACGAAGAATCGGAACGATCTCATGAGCAAAGTCGATGGCGTTCTGAGCACAAAGCGACTGCTGAAATGCAATCCAAAGATAACCGAACGTAATTGCAATCGACGGACGATTGCCAGAGAGTCGGGAACACATACGGATACGATTGAGGTGGGTGGGAATGTCGAGTCTTAACATCAAGTGTATCACCGATTGGTTTTCAAATGGGTCTCGGTTGGGTGCGATTCGACCCGACAGGAGCCTAGCAAATATCGTACAGGTTTTGCCCCGCCTGGGGTCGGAGAATACATGCACGGTATAAACCAATTGAACATGTCCGAGATTGCCTAACCTAGGCACCGCGGTTGCCCCCTCTATTTGATTCAGAGCAGTGTCAATTGCTGCGAATGCGTTCCTTGCGTTCTTGCTCTTCCTCATAGGCTACATCAATGAGGTGCAATACCGCATCGACATCGGCCGCTTCCGTCGAGAATTCAAAATTGCCGGTTAGCCTGAAGTCGGGTCGAAGTTCACCCCTTTCGTGCAAATCCCAGATTTCTTCTGCAAAGTGGGTATCCGCCAGCTGTGGGGCATATCGCGCATAGTACTGCGTGATGTTGTCGACATCACGTTGGAGCATACTCTTTGCGCTATTATTCGCTGCGGCATTGACCACTTGGGGCAAGTCAATGATGACGGGGCCTTCTGCATCCTGTAGGACATTGAATTCAGACAAATCGCCGTGCACCAGTCCAACACACATCATCCGCAAAACAAAATTCATGACTGTCGCGTGATCCTTTACCGCTTGCTCTGCCGACATCGTTATGTCGTTAAGACGTCGGGCAACTTGGCCATCTGCGCCAGTGATCAGCTCCATCAACAAAACACCATCAAATAGACCATAGGCCTTTGGGACGCGCACTCCAGCTGTTGCGAGAAGAAATAGTGCATCCACTTCCGCCCTTTGCCAAACTACCTCTTGCTGATCACGTCCAAATTTTGATCGTTTTTCCATAGCTCTTTGTCGGCGGCTATTACGGATTTTCCGACCTTCCTGATATTGCACCGCTTTCTTGAAACTGCGATCGGCCACATCCTTATACACCTTGGCGCAACGGGTTTCCTCGCCACATCGTACAAGAAAGACTTGCGCCTCCTTTCCACTCATCAGCGAACAAAGGACTTCATCAACCAGTCCGTCATCAATGAGCGGCTGAATCCTCTTAGGTGCTTTCAAAATCGTGCTGCTTCTGGAACAAGTGGAATCTCATTAAAAAGGATGTGCTAGCGTACGAATCTTTCGCTCTGGTACTCATCACGGCCGGCAACAACACCGAAGCAGTGGCGGTCGCCAAATCTTTCAGTACAAGATGAAAAGTCAGCCGACTATCGAAAATGCTGAAGATAACAACCTTGAAAACACCCAAGCATGCTCAAAGAGACTTCCTAACTCCTACTAATTTAACACGAGTCCCCAAAAAAAAGAGGTCCAAAGTGCAGAAAACCTCGCGCCAGGACCCTACTGCGCTGCAGTTAATAACTCAAAGGACGCGTCACTTGCTGAAATTTGTGCTCGGAGTCTTCGCGTTGGAACCAACCGATCAGATTTTCGGGGATCGAAGCGATCGGCCCGCGCCAAACCGATTGCAATTGAATCGATGGATCCAGGCCGTGCACAATGAGTCGCAAATTGCGGATTGCACAACGGGTCAGGCAATCGTCGCATAGTTGATTGCTCATCAACCTCAAATACTTTTCGTTGGTCGAAATGGCGGATTCACCTACATTGAGTACTCGGTCCCCAGGTGCAATATCGCGCCAGGAAAAGTGCGGCAACTTCGAAGCCAGATTTGCAATCCTGACAATCCTTTCTGGAGTGATCGATTCCAAAAGTTCGAATCTCTCTGTGACAAAGTACGTCTTCTGAAACTCGCTTATTAAATAGTCTGTCGTTGCAAGCCGGAGCAGATCCGTGTCTAGCGATGGATCGATCATCAGTCGCGTTGGACTTGGCGATTTAACACTGTAGACGGTTTCACCTGGCGATGACAGGATGCCCGCGCCAAACGCTCGAACCTCACCGCTTTGCATTACCAATCCGAACTCGACAGTGAACCAGTAGATACGTTCTGCATAGAGCAGCAACTCATCCGCCTTTTTCTGGATAGTCAATCGAGCTTCGTCCGAGTCTGCAAATTGGTACCGGCGGTCGCGCTCTTCATAGATGAGATTGCGTGCCATTCCGTGATTTCGCATAACGTCTGCGACAACCGGGATCGTGAAGGTCGCAACATGCCCCGCGACATCATGCCCGATGTCGGGTTCCGTCAAATAGTCCTGCTCAATCGCACGCATGAAAGTGGTGACTGGAAAAAATCGCTGACTATGGCAGGTGAAAAAAAGCTCAGCAGGGATGATCATGCTGACTGTGGCAAGCTGCCAACTAGTCTGCTGATAGATGCGAGCATTGAGCAAATAAAAATCAGGAATAACCGTTCCACCGATTTCAAAAATGGACTCGCCATCGAGATATTCTTGACATGCAAATTGATGTTTGGTTTTCTGCTGCTCAGCAATGAGGCAAGCCCAACTCAAGTGCTCTTCGCGACTATAGCGATCGTAGTGCTGCGCGTTTCGAAAGGTCCCTAAATCCACAATATCCTCGGATAGAGTGCCGACGTGGAATGGAACTCCTTGGATTGCCGCCGCCAAATACAGAGTCGCTTTTGCTTTCTCAATCGGATAGGGAACATCTTGCCGGGTCAAGCATTGCCGCAGCTCTTCTATTCGTTCTGCATCTGTCAACGGTTTTACGGCCGCCAAGTCGATCCCGTGGCGGCGTGCAATAATCGACATTTGTAACTCATCCATACTCATCCTTAAGTGTTCGACTCAATCATCATGGCGACCGCTTCACCGCCCCCTAAACACAGTGTTGCGACACCTAGCGACAATTCGCGAGCTTGCAATGCATGCATCAACGTGACCAGCACGCGAGCACCGCTGCACCCAATCGGGTGCCCCAGGGCTAGAGCGCCGCCATTGACGTTGAGGCACTCCGGCGAGATCCCAAGTTCGTGCATGCAAGCGATTGTTTGTGAAGCAAACGCTTCGTTTATCTCAAAGAGGTCGATATCGGAAATCTTCCGATGGGTCTTCGCAAGCAGCTTCTCAACCGCCCCAACAGGTGCCAAGAAAAGATCCTGTGGCTTCCTTGCGTAAACGGCACTGCCAATAATTCGAAACGCTTTCGGGCTACCATGCCTTTGGTGCGCGTCGTCGCTCATAACCACCACGGCAGCGGCGCCGTCGCTCAATGTGGACGCATTACCAGCGGTTACCGTACCATTCGGATCAAAGGCCGGTCTAAGTTTTGCTAGTCTTTCCAGTGAGGAATCCGCGCGAGGCCCGCCATCCACCATCACCAAATCACCTTTGACGGAAGGTACAGGTGCAATTTCCAGGGAAAAACCGTTAGCAAGCTGAGTAGCAATCGCTCGCTGATGGCTTCGCATGGCCCATTCATCCTGCGTTCTTCGATCGATGCCGTGAGAACGGGCAACGTTCTCTGCGTACACACCCATCAGCGCGGACCCGTGCGGGCATAGTAGCCCATCGCATTCGATGGCGTCCAACAGGGGCTGCTGACCATACTTCCACCCCGCTCGCGAGTTGCGCAGCAAGTGCGGCGATTGACTCATGCTCTCCATCCCGCCCGCAATGACAATCGAATTGTCTCCAGCGCGAATGGATCGGTCCGCTAGCATGATCGCGTAAAGTCCGGACCCGCATACTTTTCCGACAGTTGCGCACGCAATCGAATCGGGGATGCCAGCCAAAATCGAAGCTTGCCTGGCTGGAGCCTGCCCAACTCCTGACGTTAGGACTTCGCCCAGAATCACTTCATCAATTTGGTCTATTTGAATTTTTGGGGAAGCCAACGCCGCTCTTATGGCATGACTTGCAAGCTGCGGCGCAGTGAGATGCGATAGCTCACCAAGAAACCTGCCAATGGGAGTTCTGGCGCCAGGAGTGATCCAAACGTTTGTCATTTTGCCAACCATTTCTATTCAACCTAGGCAATCGCTCAGCCACGAATACCTAATCGTTTCGCTTCTCAAATCGAAACAATTCCAATAGGTTATTGTACGCACGCAGTTCGACCAAGCGTAGCATTGTTTTAGGACAGGATGAATTGGTGCCAGGACGATTTCCGTAAACAAATTTTCTTGTCCATGATTTTCTTGTCAACATTCGTCTCGAAATGGGAGCGCGTTCCACGATGCCATGCAATCCTTCCCTCCATTCATCCGAACCAATCGTGCTCTGGAAACCCGATGAAAAGGTGGCATCGATAGCCAATATGAAGCGCTTCGCAGATTTCTTCCGCCAACGTTACGTGCCGCATCTTGGAGTCAATTATGTGGACCTGCATGCTGAGAGTTTGGGCCGACCTGGCGACTTCTGGAAGGCGATTTGGGAATTTAGCGACTTAGGAGGCGAAATAGGACATCGATCGTATTTGCCGGGAACAGGCATCTTGGACGGCGAGTGGTTCCCAGATGCACGAATCAATTTTGCGGAAGCATTGCTTAAACCAGCTCGCCTCATCGAGCCGCAATTTGCCAATTCCATTGCATTGGTCGCAACGAATGAAGCAGGGGTGAGAACGGAACTGACTCGCTTTCAATTGCACGAACAAGTGTGCAAAGTTGCCGTATTTCTGAAGTCACTCGGGGTCTTGCCAGGTGATCGTGTCGTTGCAGTCATCCCCAACATTGCAGAAGCTGTCATTTCGCATTTGGCAACAGCGGCGATCGGTGCGGTATGGTCCTCCTGTTCACCCGAGTTCGGAGAGGATGCCATTTGCGATCGGTTTGGGCAAATCAAACCCAAAGTCATGATCACGACAGTCCAGTCCCAGTATGCTGGCAAAACGATTCCGCTGCTTGCAAAAGTCGAAAGAACACTACAACGCATTCCTTCGATCAAGTCACTTGTTATTGTCGGCGACATTCGTCTTGGTGGTTCACCTGCCGCGTCTTATTCGGCCAATCGATTTGCATGGAGTGAACTCACGAAATCGCAAACTGAATTAATCTGCTTCGAACGATTCCCTTTCGACCATCCACTTTGCATCCTTTATTCATCAGGTACGACCGGCATCCCGAAGTGCATCGTACATGGAATTGGAGGAACGCTATTGCAACATGCCAAAGAACATATGCTTCACTGCGACCTCAAGCCTGGGGATGAACTTTTTTATTACACAACAACTGGCTGGATGATGTGGAACTGGCTCGTAAGTGCGATCGCATCGGGCGCTACAATCCTTTTGTTTGATGGTTCTCCATTTGCCTCAGGTCCAGAAACCCTATGGAACATGGCGAAGGAAGAGGGCGTTACCCACTTCGGTGCAAGTCCTCGATATTACATGACACTTGAAAAAGAAGGCTACGAACCATCGAGAGAAGGTGGGCTCGATCGCTTGCGTTGCGTCCTATCTACCGGCTCACCCTTGTTGCCTGAGTCCTTCGACTGGATTTACCAAGCGATCAGTCCTACGATCCTTCTTGCATCGATTTCGGGTGGTACCGATATTCTTTCCTGTTTTGTCCTAGGCAATCCAACGCTGCCTGTTGTTCGTGGCCAGATCCAATGCAAAGGCCTTGGCATGGACGTTCAAGTGTTCGATGAACGGGGGACTAGGGTGGTTGGCGTCGCAGGGGAATTGGTTTGCGCGTCCCCGTTTCCAAGCAGGCCAATTTGCTTTTGGAATGACCTTGATGGCAAGAAGTATCGTTCCGCCTATTTTGAAAGATTTGAAGGTGTTTGGTGCCACGGTGATTGGGCTAAAGAAGAGGCAAATGGAGGGTTCGTCATTTTCGGTCGATCGGATGCCACATTGAATCCAAGTGGCGTTCGAATCGGCACTGCGGAGATCTATCAGCAGGTCGAAGCATTTTCAGACATCATCGATAGTCTCGCTACTGTGCTGCGACAGGACGGCGACGAGCAAATTGTTTTGTTTTTCAAGATGAAGAGCGGAGCTAAGTTCACTCAAGAACTTGCAGCATCGGTACGGCAAAGACTCAAGGAACGATGTTCACCACGACACGTACCCAAATTCATTGCGGAGGCGCCGGATTTCCCCCGCACGATTAGTGGCAAAATTTCGGAAATTGCGGTTCGAAGCGCAATCAATGGAAGCGATCTTGGGAACTCTGGTGCACTTGCAAATCCCGATTGCCTGGCTTTCTTTTTGAATTGGGAACCAAGCTGCTAGAGTTTCTCTTAGCCTTCCACCCCCTGCCTCACAAAATCCAAGGTAGGGGACAGACCGAGCTCCCAATCATTATCGTCGGCTTCAGTGCCTGATGACTTGGAGTCGTTATCACACTAGAATGTTGCGGGTCCATTCTCAGATTGTTGAAAACTCGCTAGGACTGCTGTGTCCTTTCGATTCAACTTGAGTCCGATGTGAGCTGAGTTACCTTTCAAACTACTGACCATCCCACTATGCAAAACAGACGATTAGGCAATTCCGATCTTTTTTTGTCCCCATTGGGTATTGGTGCTTGGGCAATAGGAGGAGCAGGATGGGCTTTTTCCTGGAGTTCGCAGGATGATCGCGATTCGATAAAAGCGATTCACGCTGCGTTGGATGCCGGTATGAATTGGATCGACACAGCCGCCGTCTATGGACTTGGCCACTCCGAAGAAGTGGTTGCCGAAGCACTCAAAAGCTACTCGGGAAAGAAACCTTATGTGTTTACGAAGTGCGGAAGGAACTGGAATCAAGAGCGACAGATTCAAAAAGACCTTCGCGCTGCCTCTATTCGACAGGAATGCGAAGATAGCCTTCGGCGACTGCATGTTGAGACGATCGATCTTTATCAGATCCATTGGCCAGAACCCGACGAATCGATTGAAGAAGGGTGGGGAACGTTGGCTGCGCTCCAAAAAGAGGGAAAGGTTCGTTGGATTGGCGTCTCGAATTTCAATATCGATCAACTAAAGCGGACGCAAAAGATCGCGGCAGTCACCTCGTTACAGCCACCCTATTCGCTAGTACGGCCTGAGGTCGCGTCGGAGATTTTGCCCTACGCCGCTCAACAGCAGATTGGCGTGCTCGCTTATTCACCGATGGGTTCCGGATTATTGACGGGCGCGATGAGCGAGGAACGAATTGCAAACCTGCCAGCGGACGACTGGCGAACTCGAAACGCGACGTTTCAAGAGCCGATGCTGACGCGCAATCTGAGAATCGCCGACAAGCTCGGCGAAATAGGTGGTCGACATGGCCGATTGGCGGGTGAGGTCGCATTGGCCTGGGTGCTAAATCATCCCGCGATCACGGCGGCTATTGTAGGGATTCGAACTTCACAGCAAGTCGATGGCGTCCGTGGTGCTCTAGAGTTTCGAATGACGAAATCCGAAATCGAAGAAATCGATCAGTTTCGAAAGTCACTATTTCCGTAAGGATCATTGTCAGTCACTTGACACAAGTGGTGTACACCGGTTTACACCACCTGCAGAGACTTGGTTGCTGTCCTCTGCTCTCATGCGGCTTATTATCAATCCGTCAAAATGGATGCAAAATCGACTGACTCGGCAATCGTTCGAAGCTCGGGTCGCACAAAGATACGGACCCTTTTGACGATGTCATCAAACTGTTTGGTAGCGAGTGCATGGACCACTGGTGACAACTCGCCAAGCGATCGATAGCTGCCGTCTCGTTGCTTGACGTCCAGTTGAAATTGAACTTCAAGAGTGACCGACGGGGCGTCGATCAAAACGTCGTGAGGACCGACTGGAATACCGGCCCTTTGTTGCAAATGATCAGCGATCCTTGCGGAAAGTTGGACAATGTCGGCGTAAGGCTTTCTAGCTAGCGACCGATGCTCGTCGGGGTTATTGATAGAGTCGAATTGGGCGACCCGTTTGTAAAGTTCTCTGCGAGGTCCAAAGAGTCCGTCGATGCAGTGTGCCCACTCTTTGTCTTTGCAAGCCGATAGCAGAGAGCCGATCATCTCGGCCTCATTCATGTCGATCCAACTCTGCGTAAGTTCGGTATTCTCTCGAACTTCGTACGCGGCGCGTTGCAACATGGCAGTAGCGCTGCGGACCGCGTGATGCCAATAGACTTCACTAAACATAACGTATCTCGCAAACACCATCATTTCGGCTGCGGTGCGACCCTTGTCCGTAATTGCGAGCCGATTGCGTGTGGTATCGATGCACAACGCGTTCACCAATCGATTGCGGTCGAAGTTTCGGCCGTAGGGGACCCCTGCATGCAACGAATCGCGTTCGAGGTAGTCCAGCTTGTCGATGTCAATCGGTCCCGAGAGCATCGATTGCAACAACGCTATTGTCAATCGCTTCGTGCCGGAGTACTCCTGAGTGGTTGAATCTGGAGCTAACAAATCCGCAACATCGCTTGGGACCAAGAGCCAGTCTTGCTCCAATGTTGCAGCGATTTCGCCCTGAGTGATTAAGCGACGCGCCAAAGACTCGTGCCTGGGGATTCCAGCGAGATGCATATCTTCTATGACGTGGCAAAATGGCCAATGACCAATATCGTGGAGCAGAGCCGCTACTAGGAACAGCTTTACCTCGTAGTCCTGCAGGATGTTGCCCAGTGCATCCGCTCCTGAAAGACGCTGCAAGAATTCGATTGCATTGCGATAGACACCTAAGGAATGTTCCTGACGCGTATGCGTTGCACCGGGATAAACAAACGCAACCAAACCGAGTTGACTAACTCGTGACAATCGGCGAAAAGCCGGAGTGTCGATCAGACGTTTGACGCGGTCCGTCACCGGTACATTGATGTCGGGCGAAATGCGAATAACTGAGGTTGTCGATTCCAGCTCCGGAACTCCCCAGTTATTTAGCATTCCCAGCCTCGTTTTCCTCCTGTTCATCGTCCTCAGTTACCGTGATGGCCCATTCAGGATAAGGCTGATCGCCTCGCATTGCATTCCATAGAATTCGGTTCAAAACGTCTTCTGGGGCCTTGTCGACTTCGGCGAAGTTGATCATTGCCGATCGTTCAGCAAACTTGCGACGTGCCGGGTCGGCGATCGCAGTTGGTGGCGAGTTCAACTGATCGAGTGGAATATTGGAAGCCACTGCATCGTAGGGCGTGAAGTTGGGCGACTCCTGGAAGCAATCGAACATAGGGGTCGCGCCCGCATCGAATTGATTCATAGGTGGCAATCCTAAAATCTGTTCCATCGTACGCAACACGCTGTTCGTATTATATCGAGTGCTTACCGTGAGTTCTCTTTTCGCATAGGGGCTAATACAGTAAGCCGTCGTACGGTACCCGCTTACGTGATCCCAGCCATTTTGCGGATCGTCTTCAATTCCGAAGATAGCCATTTTCGGCCAGAACTTCGAATGGCTAAGGCCTTCGACGATCCGGGCAAAGGCAAGATCGTTATCTGCCATGCTTGCGGCGGGAGTTGGGAATTTTGCGGAAGTACCACTCGTATGATCATTCGGTAGACAGATGAGCGTTAGGTTTGGGAAGCTGCCTTTCTTTTCAAATTCCACCAATTCCTTTAGAATAAAATCTGCTCGCACTTGATCGGGGACCTCCATTGCCCAACCGACATAGTCCTGGGGCGAAAAGCTTCGGATGCTTTCAATACTGGGCGCACTTTCGAAAACGACTTCGTCTGCTCCTTTCCAGGTTCGAAAGCAGGACATAAAGTCGGGCTTACCGGCTTTCGACTTGTCTCGAAAGCGTAGCATGGGCTTCATGAACTCGCCGTAGTTTCGGATCGATTTACCATGCAGCACCGCGTTGTCCCATATGAACCCAGCGGGCGAATAGGCTAGTGCGTCCGCTTCGTCGTCACCCATACCGTCCGGGTAGCTGCGAGGAAAACCCGCAAAGCTTTTTTCGAGATAGGCAGTAGACAGGGCTGAAGTGCTCCATTGATGACCGTCGGCGCTTAAGATACCGCAGCAATAGGTGTTGTCGAGCAGAACAAATTGTTCTGCAACGCGATGCTGGTTAGGAGTAATATTGCGGCCAAAGATACATAGCCCCGGATCGCCATTGCCTCGATCGATATCCCCGAGAACTTGATCGTAGGTACGGTTCTCCTTGATGAAATAGACGACATGTTGAATCGTGCTGGGTTCGCCGATACGTTGAGGTATGGGTCGCGGCGATTGATTTTCGCGTGGCGGGAGTGCTGCCTCATTGATTGCGTTGCGACGCATGTTCTTAGAAACCTGTTCGGATAGGATCGCGAGTTGTTCCACATTTGGGATAGGGACTATTGAGATCGACCCGTTGTGTTGATGCGAATTGAAACCGGCGCTACGTTCTTTTTTTGATGGGTTTCTCGGTAGCCCCTTGAGGTTGGCCACATTAATTTTATTGCGTACAGGATCAATTAGGAGGGCACCTGGATACCAGCCTACGGGAACTAATCCCTTTAGTCGCGTATCGCCTTTGTCTTCTGGGTCAAAGGACATAACGGCGATAGCGTTTTGAGAACCATTGGCGACAAAGAGCGTATCGCCGGTAGCGTTGAATGCTAACGCGTTTGGGGCTGCACCGTAGAGATCCGACTGCTTTGCGTTGACCCAAGCGGTCTCAACGACTTTGCCCGTCGCGGTAGATAAGATCGACAGGGAATCGCTGTTCGAATTGGCGCAGACAAGGTACTGGCCATCGGGGGAAATGGCCAGGTCGCTTGGGCTTAGCCCAACCATGGTAGTTTCGGTTCGGCCGGAATTTAAATCAACGATGGAGACCGTTCCTTCGTTTGCAATATGTCGAACAGAATCGACACGGACCGTTGTTCCACGTCCAGCAGGGCCTGTTAAGTCCCCTTGTGCTGGAATACGTCCCCCCCAATTGCTAACGTACGCTTTGCCACCATGAATCACAACGTCATAAGGCGCAACGCCTACAGGGAATTGTCGAACCACGCTTCCGTCCAATGTGCTGATTTCGAGCAGCGTATTGGAAAGGTTCCCGCAGACGTAGAGCAAGTTCGACGCATCGTTGAGCGCTAAACCGCTTGGAATCTCTTGGGCTCGGCGCGGAGCCTTGGCATCGGGCAATGGGATCGAATGCGAAGGAGAATGCTTGCCATCGGCATCAACCGAAAAGACCTTGATGGAGCCGCCAACATTGCTCATGTAGACTCGTTTTCCATCGTTGCTATAGATTAGCCCCGTATAGCTAACAAGCGCAGTGCCGTCTGGCTTGAGGATGTTTGGCGAAGCGACTTCGGGTTCCGCTGTTTGGTCTTTTGATGGGAAATCGATGGTTTGACTGACTTCATTTGTGTCTGGATTGATGACGACGAGCTTGTTTGTCTTGCCCGAAGTGATGAGTGATTTTCCGTCTGGCGAAAGAGCAAGCACTTGGGGGCGCATTCCTGCCAGCTCAATACTTTGGCCTGTAGGGGTCACGACCGTTACCGGCGTGTCGATAGGCAATATTGCAGCGCTTTTTTCCTGCGCGAACGTCATTCCCGAGGTCAACAAATGCAATTCGAATACGCACCAGAAACCTATTCGGGTAGATAGTGCACAGGACGATGGTAAAAAAAATTGTTGGGTGTTCATCATTTTTTCGACTGAGTCGTTATGGTGAAAGGCTTGTGTCTGCTTACACGCTGGATTGAAGTTTGTAACCAAGCGATGACTGGATAGGATACGAGTTTAACCGTTTTGTGGCGTCGGAATTCGCGTAGACAGCTGCATAAGGCGACAAGATGGGAGATTGGATTGTTTACGGTTACATGGAAAGGTTTGGTGATACCTAGCTGTATGTCGTATCGTTACATCGAGCACTGTTTCTGTGTTGCGACTTTTGCGCATTCCCGCAAGGGGTGACTGCAACCTTCTTTGGTGAATTTTCTTGACTTTGCTCTCTAATTGCCAATAATCACACGTCATTGGGAATTTTGAGAGAATTTTTGCGGGTGATTGGGTCGCGAGACGCGGAAAAAGGTAAAGCCACACCTGGAAGATTCGAGAAGCATCGCAGTTATTCCCCAATTGAATTTTGGCAAGTGTTTGGCGTCACTTGCACGATGAATACACAAATTGGAGGGCCTTGATTTAATGAGCAATCTTTGCAAGAACGTTTTTGAAGCGATTTTGAAGTATGGTCATGACGAAGATTTCGATCCGGTTGTGGACATGAAATTTCTACCAACGGATGCTCCAGCCGGTTCGCAAGAAAAGATCGAGGTCTTAAGAAAACGAGTCGAACTCGGCCAACCTCTGTGGCACAACGATGATCGAGTGGATTATAGCGGATTGACGGGCGCGATTCGCCCCCGCGAATAGAAAGTCATCCTACCATCAAGTCGTATAAGGCTCGGGTTTCGCCCGAGCCTTTTTTTTTGGTTGGGAATCACAGTGTGGCAAAACCTGAGAGAGTAGGCAGACCGTGGTCTCAACGATTTCGAACGGAGAACCGGATTTGATCGCCACGAAAACGACAAAAGCGATATAAAAACCGGAGCTGAGTGACTCTCAATGGCCCGCTATTGGGTCCAAATTGCCTTACGCGAATTGCTATGCGGATTTCCACAATATAGCTCATTTTGGTATGATGGTTCTTTGCGAACAAATTGGTTCGCAGGAATTTCGAGGCAGCATTCAACCATGAGCGAGCGGCAAACCGACTTATTGTCAGAGGAGACCTATGAGCACATGCGCCGTTTGGCCGCAAACTATCTGCAGTTAGAATCGTCGACGGTTTCGCTTTCCCCAACAGTCTTGGTTCATGAAGCTTATGTAAAGTTGTCAAAGCAAGTCTCAGACAAATACCAAAGTCGAGGTCATTTTTTGGCGATTGCTGCCACGATGATGAGACGAATCTTGGTCGACCATGCGCGATCTCGAAAACGACTTAAGCGAGGGGGCGAGTATGTGCGAGTGGTTTTTGATGAAGATTCAACGCTCGCACCCTCGCGAGACAACGATGTTCTGGCGCTTGACGAGGTACTCAAAGAATTGCAGCAATTGGATCCGCGACAGGCTCAGATCGTCGAGATGCGTTTTTTTGGAGGGATGAGCGTGCCCGAAGTTGCGCAAGTATTGACGCTCTCCACTCGAACAATTGAAAACGAGTGGATGATGTGTCGCGCTTGGCTTCGCAAACGGTTGGAGGCAGAAGCTTCACTGTGAACCCTGAGCAGTATTCTCGCGCCAAAGAGCTATTTATTGACCTTGTGAACAAATCGATGCGGGATCGAGAATCCCGATTATCGCAGTTAGGTTCATCGGATCCTGAGGTAGTACAAGAGGTTCGAGGACTTTTAGCTCGTCACTTCAGTCGGACCATCATGGTTCCGACGGGCAAAATATCTAAGACGACTGTTCAAAGCCGCTCGTTCTCAACGTTAGGCCTAAAACGAATTGGCCACAATTTGGTGGGCGGTGTCCTCCCGCTTGCCTCCGCGCTCACTGCGGCCGCGTTTCTTGTTGCCGTTGGGTGGTTCCTGCAAGCGGAGATGATTCGTCGGTCGAAGATTGAATATGCAACAGTTCTTGCATCCATGGCAGGGCAGCAGAGTCAATTGATATTGCAGTGGGCCCAAGGACACGAGCTTCGCGTTCGAGACTGGGGCCGTCAGAGGGAGCTTCAACTGCTCGTCAAGAGTCTCAACGAGAGGATTCAATCCACTTCACTTAGAGAGGCGGCACGTGCGGAAATCCTTATCGAAGCACCGGAACAACCCAGGATCAAGTGTGTCTTTGAAAATCTGATTGCGGTTCCGGCCAAATTGGAGACAGACACTAAAATCGAAACGGAAATTGCCAATGAACGGACAATGCTTAAATATGCCATTTGGAATCGCGATTCGGTGCTGATTGCCGACTGGCAATTTACCAATCCTAAAGCTGGCCTAGGTGGCCTAACATCGTCCATCGGCTCGACCATACTCAAGCGAGTCTTTGATGGGAGCGGAACCACGGTAGAGTTGCCCAGACCCACGGCAAACACGATCTCAGAAAACTATCCCATGGAATCTGACGAACAATATGTGATGTTTATAGTTCCCGTCTTCTCGCCTGAGGACAAAGAGAACGTGATAGGAGCAATGATGATTCGAAGCCCCGTCTTTTTGGACGAACTCGATGAAAAGTTGTCGAATTCGGTTCTGCGTGAAAGCAACACATATCTGTTGGATGATCGCGGTGCGATCGCTACCAAAGCGCGTGACCTGGAGAAAATACTGGAGTTGCCTAGTTTTGCCTCACTTAGGAAGATTCGTGGCGCATCGATTGTTGAAGCGAGAGATCCTGGTGGTGGCCTCCTATCAGGTTTTCGGCCTACGGAACAGTATAGCGATTGGGCTTGGACAAAGCCTGGCAAAACCATTTCGCAACTGTCCAGTGGTGTGGATGTGAATGGATACCGGGATTACCGAGGTCGAGAAGTGGTTGGGGCCTGGCAATGGATAGAAAAGCTCAATCGACTTTTGGTTTTGGAGATTCCCAAAGAGGAGGCGTTTAAAAACCATTTATTCATTGAGCGAACTTTTCGATTTCTCTATGGAGTTCCGATACTCATATCTTTGGTAATTGCCGGCCTATCGTTGCGTCGCGCTTTTCGTGGTGTCGAATTGGCGAACAAGTCGCTTGGTTCCTACATACTTCGTGAGAAAATTGGAGAGGGAGGACTTGGAATTGTTTATCGAGCTGAGCACAAGCTACTTGGACGAGCAGCCGCGATCAAACTAATCAAGGAGCCGATGGTAAGTTCGGCTACGCTAAAAAGATTTGAGCGCGAGGTCCGGATGGCGTCGAAATTGAGTCACCCGAACACCGTAAGCATTTATGACTTCGGGATGTCTCGTGAAGGACTCTTGTTTTGCGCCATGGAGTTGGTCGATGGGGTCAATCTCGCCCACTTTATCTCCTATGACCCAACAATATCGGTAGATCGGTGCATTTGGATCCTGAGGCAAACGTGCGGCGCCATCGAAGAAGCTCACGCAATTGGCTTGATCCATCGCGACATCAAACCGCAAAACATCATGATTTGCCGCAAAGGGCAACTCATGGACTTGATCAAGGTCGTCGACTTTGGGTTAGCCAAAACAATGGCAGATAATGTTGCACGCGATGTAACGGCTACGAGAGTGCTTATCGGAACACCAGGCTTTATTGCACCGGAACGCTTAGAAACCCCTTGGATTGCTGACCCACGCATCGATATCTTTGCCTTCGGGGTCCTGGGAGTTTACCTTCTAACCGGTAAAGTACCGATCTTGGGTGTGACGCACGACTCGCTAATCAGTTTGCTCCATTTAGGGCGGTTTGCAGATCTTTGCGGTGACAAAAAATTCAACGAGTTTATTCGCCTTTTAGCGCGTTGTATTTCTCCCGATGCTAACGACAGGCCGAATTCGATGTCCGACGTCGAGAACGAGCTATCCGGACTTGCATCCCGTTTTCCATGGAGCGAACAGCTGGCTGAAAAATGGTGGAAAGAAAACGAAACAGATTTGCTTGCTTCAGCTAGGGCAAGGGACGCTGCTGCAAAATAATGGCTGGATGCTAAGCCATGTAGGGTGACTGATAGCGAGCCGCATCCACTGTTGCCCAAATATGCATAATCCATCCTAGCAAGACGCACCAAAGCAGAGTGGCTGCGAAGAAAAAGACAGCCGCAGCCAAGATTCGTCCCTGGCATAATTGACCCAGCCCAGGATAGATGAAACTTGCAATCGCTGAAATGACGTTTCCTGTCGAGCCTTGGCCGACCATTTGGTTTCTCCTGCATTCTTCCACCCTGGCAACACCCATTTACCGACTGCTATTCGTTCCGCGTTGCCCGATATTGGAAAATCCTTTCCCCCTTCCTCTGCAGCCAATCGAGCCAATTCAATGCGAAGAGTACAATAGACGGATCTCCGCATTTCCCCGACAGACAATTACCTTTGCTACGAACTTGGTTTTCATGAATCAGCCGGTTGCACAAACGAGCCAAGACGACCTGTATCAAGCAAAAAAGCTCCAAGAAACCTTTGCCAAAATACGAGTGCAAATCAAGCAAGTAATCGTTGGTCAAGACAAGACGGTCGAACAGCTGCTCATAGCGATGCTTGCGGGTGGTCACTGTCTGCTGGAGGGAGTGCCTGGGCTAGCAAAGACTCTGATGGTGCGTTCGCTCGCGCAAGCGATGGATCTCCAATTTCATCGCATACAGTTCACGCCAGATCTGATGCCGGCAGACATCACGGGCACCGACATTATTCAACAATCGGAAACGGGTAGTCGACAGCTTGCATTCGCAAAAGGGCCCGTTTTCACACAAATTCTGCTTGCTGACGAAATCAATCGAACGCCGCCAAAGACTCAAGCTGCACTGTTAGAAGCCATGCAAGAGCACTCCGTGACGGTTGGTGGTAAGACCTATAAACTGGCAGAGCCTTTCTTTGTTCTCGCAACACAGAACCCAATCGAACAAGAGGGTACCTACTCATTGCCCGAGGCACAGCGTGATAGATTTTTATTTCAAACCATCGTTGACTATCCAACGCGGGAACAAGAAGGAGAAATCATCGAACGAACAACAGGCTCTGGCGTAGGGCACATTACACCCGTCGTCACCGGTCCTGAAATCCTTCGCTTTCAACAGATAGTACGGCTTGTCCCGCTCCCAGAGTATGTCAAACAATACGTTTTGGATGTTGTTCGAGCTTTGAGACCAAAAGAGACCGATGCTCCAAAATGGGTACCGCAATGTGTGCAATGGGGCCCTGGCCCCCGAGCATGCCAACAAATCGTGATGGCGAGCAAAGCGCGTTCTTTGCTTTGCGGTCGACTGCACGTGACACTCGAAGATATCGATGCGTTGGCCGCTCCCGTCCTTCGGCATCGCATTGTGCCGACGTTTAGTGCGCAAGCAGAGGGGATCGACGCTGATTCGATCATTACTCGCCTCTTAAGCGAACTTCCTCGACGTAAATCCACCTTATCCAAAACCACCTCTGCATAGATCGATTCAGCGTGAAAGTTCCATTGTTGCGTTGGCTGTCTGCACCCGATCTTGCGCGAGTTTCACGTCTGCATTTACTGGCAAAGGGGGTTGTCGAAGGAGTGAGCGGCGGATTGCACCGTTCTCATCACATCGGCTCTAGCATTGAGTTTAAAGAACACCGACCGTATGTTCCTGGAGACGAAACACGTTCCATTGATTGGAAGCTTTTCGGAAAAACGGATCGACTCTACATCCGACAATTTGAAGACGAGACCAGTCTGCGTTGCACCATTGCTGTCGATCAGAGTGGCTCGATGAAGTATTGCGGATCCCGTTCCGCTGGTATCTCTAAACATGAATTTGCGATTCGTCTCGCTGCTTGCCTGGCGTATATGTTTATCAATCAGCAAGACGCGGTTGGATTGATTACGTTCGATACAAACATTCGAAGCTCGCTCCCGCCCAGGAGCCGCCCGAATCATTTGCAATCGCTTTTTGAAATCTTGGCCGCTTCCAAGCCTGGAAATGAAACCGAACTAAGTGTGGTGGTGCATGCCTTGCTCAATCATTGCAGAAGAAGGGGCCTTGTCTTTCTACTGACGGATTGCTTTGGTGACGTTCCGTCTATCTTAAAATCCTTGGCGTTGCTCAAACGCAACCGCCAGGAAATCGTCGTAGTTCAAATCCTAGACGACGATGAAATCGATTTCCCTTTTCAAACTCGCACCCAATTTCGTTCCATGGAACGTGATAGTCATCAGATCCTAGTGGACCCAGTGGCACTGCGCTCGAGCTATTTAGAAAATCTGCGAGCGTTGCAAAGCGCGTGGCAACAAGGCTGCCGCGAAAACCAAATCGATTTCGTATCGGTTCGCACGTCGGAATCCTATAGCAGCGTCCTTGCAAACTACGTCGCTTCGCGTCGAGGACAAGCATGACGCTTCTAAACGGGCTGCTCGCATTCGGAGCAACAGCCTTTGTTATCCCGTTGTTCATCCATTTGTTGAATCGAAATAGATTCCAGATTGTCGACTGGGGTGCTATGCAACTGCTGCAGTCATCTCGCAATCTCAACTCGCGACGCATGCAATGGAAGCAACTATTGCTTCTGGTCCTCCGATGTGCGTTGCCCGTGTTACTCGCTTTAGCCATGGCTCGCCCGCTTCTTCACTCATTTCTTTCCGCGGACGGGCAGTCAGCTCTTTCACTTGCCATCGTACTGGACGATTCGCTATCGATGTTCGTCTCCGAGCCAAACCAAGACGGAGCTGTTTCCGCAACTCGCTTTGCGCTCGCTTGCCAGTCTGCATCAGAACTGCTTGATCAGCTCCCGGCCGGTAGCAACGCCACGCTTATTCTCGGTGGCTCGATGCCTGAATCGATTCGAGAACAAGCTCCCGATTTGCTCGCCATCAAGATTCGGGAGATTGGAAAACGACTTGTTCCGGCTGGAGATTTTATTTTGGATGAAGCCATTCGTCCGTCCCTCCAATGGTTGTCTACGAGTTTGAACTCCAGGAGGCAACTCGTACTGATTTCGGACTTCCAGAAGCACGAATGGTCCGAGATGCGTGGTGGACAATTGTCGGACGTGGCGAAACTCGTATCCAGCCAAGCGGTTCCACCCGTACTTTCATTCCTTCGAATCGGACAGAACCGGGAATCGAACACACCGGACCCAGTCAATCTCTCAATCCACTCGATCGAAGTTTCGCCCGGTCTCTTAGCCATTGAACGCGAGTCCACTATTTGCGTCACCATCGGAAACCATGGAGTTACAAAGAGCGACAGCGTTCCAGTTGCATTTCTCATAAATGAAGTCGAAATCGAACGTCAGCAAGTTGTCATCGACGCGAATTCGACAACTCAATTCCGAGTTCACTGGTCCCCTAAGCAAATGGGTGAGTATATTGTCCAAGCTAAAATCCTTAGCGATGATGTGCTTAACGCGGACAATGCACTTTCCACGGTAGCGATCGTTCAGAATCCTATCCCAATCCTGCTCGTTGACGGGGACATGAAAAAGGAACCCATGCAAAGTGAGGCCGATTTCCTGCGCCTTGGTCTGTCCCCTTTTGCTTTGCTCGGAGGCCAAAAAGGGGATGCATTCTCATCGTCGACCATCTCGCCCGAGCAACTGAATGAAGCGAGCCTCAAAGGCTTTCGAGCCGTTTGCCTGTGTAACGTAAGCGACCTGAGCGAGTCGCAGCAAATTAGCTTACATGACTTCATCGAAAAAGGGGGCGGTCTATTGGTCTTCCTTGGTGATCAAGTGAAAACAGAGCGGTACCAACGATGGCGGACGTTGGGCAACGCTGGACTCAGGATATCCACGTTCTCACCTCGAGAAATAACCTCAGTCGACATTCGGACACCCCAGTCGGAACATGGCATGTCCGAAGTCGAATCGAACCCGAGTAGTCGAGCACACATGCAGCAAATCGAATTCACGCCCCTTCGCGAGATGTCCTCTGCGAGTCTAAACTCGCTAGCAAGCGTTCGTTTCGCACATCGAAATCCAATGCAATTGGATGCAGATTCGTTATCCAATCTCGCTGACGCATCCGTGGCATTGCGATTCGAAGACGGTCAACCGTTGATGTTGGAAGCTCGGATCGGGAAAGGAAGGTGCCTATGGATGAGTGTCTCTTGCGACGACGACGATTCCAATTTGCCAACTCGCTCCATCTTTGTACCGCTTGTACAGAAACTCGCCGCCTATGTTTGCAATGTGGATGCTCCCAATAGACATTCGGTTGCAAACGGACACTGGCTACGATCTTCAAGCGATTCGAACGCGAAATCGTTGGCACCGATGCAGGAACTGAGGATTACGAAGCCGGATGGCGTGGCAGTAACCGTCCAAGTATCAGAAGACGGGCAATTGCGATTTAACGATACGCGGCTTTTAGGGACATATGTTGCCAGGCAAGCAAGCGCAATTTCAGGAGCACCGAAGGTGGATGCCCCAACGGTTTCATCCATGGACCAATTCGCTATTTGTATTCGAAGCGAATCGGCATACTCAGGCGACGAGTCCACTCTGAGCACGCTAACCCGCGATGAATTGAAAAAACTAGCCAATTACGGCAAAGCAACCGTTTCGTACAGCGTCAAAGAGTTTCTGAGTCAAACACGGTCCGATTGGCACGGGCGAGAAGCGTGGACATGGCTTTGGATCGCTCTGATTATTTGTTTTCTTGCTGAAATGGCACTGGAACAGAAACTCTCGCCCCGATTGAAGAGGAGTCCAGCCAAGTTAGTTCGGCATTTCCCGAAAGGAAACGCCGCATGACGACTCTTCGCTTTTCAGGAACATTGCCTTGGTGGCTCATTCTACCATTTGCAGTCGTTTGCGCGATTCTAGTTGCTCGTTGGTACTGGCGAGAGACGGAGCAGCTTAGTACTCGCTTGCGATGGGTCCTGCCGGCGTGTCGCGGCACAGCGTTTTTCTTAATCCTATTCATGCTCGCTGGTCCTACACTCTATCATCAAAGGATCCTGGGAGAGTTGAGCAGAATTCGTGTGCTGTTGGATACTTCATCCAGCATGTTAACTGCCGATGCTTTACCTAACGCCTCGACTCGACTCGATGGCGCGCTGCTGTGGATGCTTGGAGAAAAAAAGGGGGGGGCGTCTGAGGGCTGGCTAACTGAGTTGCGACGTCATCATCGGGTTGAACTTTTGTTATCTAACCATGCGAACGATGGCCTTGCAATCTGGGATTCGCAACTTAGCTCCCCACTTCCCGATGCCGAAATGATTGCGACGCATGGTGCAGATTCTGCGTTGGGAGAATTCCTGTCGAGTGCACTTCTTGCGGGTGTCAAATCGAAACCCGAAGGATCCTCGAATGAAATTGCAGCGGTAGTGTTCATCTCAGATGGACAAAACAACGCTGGCTTGAGCATGACCGATGCCGCTTCGGGCTACATGAATGAAAAGGTACCAATCTTTACGATCGGTGTGGGTGGCACTGCTGAACCAGAAGATCTTGGCATCGTTCAAGTCGAACATTCCCAGCAAGTCTATCGATTCGATCGACTTCGAGGCACGCTCCAGTTGAAGGAACGATTAAAATCTGGATCGCATTACAGTATCGACGTACAGCATTTGGGTAAAACTGTCTTTTCCAAGACCATGCAGTCTTTGGATCAAGGAATGCGGCGGATTGAATTCGACATTCCTGCAGACCGCTTGGTCGAGCTCGCTCGGGGAAACTTGCCCGAAGGTGTCGTGTATTCCGCTCTTCCAATTGACCTCAAGTTTTCGGTGAATAGCACGGCCAACGAGATTAGCATGGCGAACAATTCGTACTCCACTTCACTTTGGGGAGTTGAAAGAAAGAACAAGATACTGATACTGGATCGTCGAGGGGGCTGGGAAACGCGTTACATCAAGAACGCGTTCGAAAGGGATTCTGCGTGGGACACAGTGACGGCAGTCGGTCGTAGCGAGCCTGGGCACGGTTTATTCCCTAGCACCAGAGCGGCCCTGTTTGAGTTCGATTTGATCTTGGCGAACTTTGATACACTTCGAAGCTTAGGAAGCGAACAGCACACCTGGATCTCGGACTTTGTTAGCTTGACGGGCGGTGGCCTAATTGTGGTCGATAGCAAGCGTGAGCGAGCGTTTCACGCCATGGAGGCTGAGCTTTCGGCATTCATGCCGATTCGATTCAACAATGCACCGCCCAATATCCCTAGCAAATCCTTGCGTTTGAATGCTTTGGCCGAAAATCAACCTGCATTCCAAATCGGCTCTCATGATGAGTCGAACGCCATATTATGGTCTCTTTTGCCATCGCCAAGGTCCTATCGTCCGATCACGCTTGCCCCGGGGTCCGAGTCGATGGTAGACATCCTGTCAGACAATTCCAAACCAATTCAGCCTTTCATTGCCACAAAGTTATTCGGCCAAGGACGCGTGCTCTATTTCGCAACCGATGAAACGTGGCGATGGAGATATGAGGTAGCGGATCGCTATCACCAACGCTTCTGGAGTCAAATTGCAACCTGGACCATGCGAATGCCGTTTGCCGTGAATGATTCATTTGCTTCGTTGGACTCAGGGGCTAGGGTCTATTCTCCATCGGATTCGATCTCGATACGGGCCCGACTAAAAAGAGGGGACTCACGCCCGCTCGTGGATGCTTCAGCGAACGTTGTTTTGGAGCGTGACGGCCAACGCTACTTTTCATTGCCGCTCGATCAAGATCATGATGCACGCGGTTTCTATCAGGCAACCCTTGGACCGATGCCGGACGGACGATATCGCGTTCGATTGGAGGTGGCCGGAGTTCCTTCCGATGCATTGGAAGTTGAGACGCAGTTCATGGTCCAACCTTTGGCCGTTATGGAGTTGCAAACCCTCGCATGTAACAAGGGAATGCTGCGACAAGTGGCAGAGATGACTGGAGGTAAGTTCATGATGATTGACAGTTCTACTCCGCTTTCCGAAGAACTGAATCGATTCCGAACAGGTTCGATTTCGGAGTCTCAAACACAACTGTGGCAAAGCTATCCTTGGTTTGCGACAATCGTTGGGCTCCTATCGATAGAATGGTATCTGAGGAAAAGGGCGGGTCTTATCTAATGACGCAATCCATAGAGTATCCGGCCGTCGGTATTGCATGCCTCGCGCAACCACCTTGGAAAATAGTATCGGGGTTTGTCGCAAATTTCACGAGTCGGCAATCGCTTTTGCTCTCGGTTCGAGCCCTTGCAATAGCGATCGCTGCTTTGCTTTTTGGTGGCTGTATTGTTATCGCTTTCGACTGGATGATTCAATTTGAGGAGACATGGAGATGGATTTTGACCTGCGTTCTTTATCTTGGAACCCTTTTTGTGGCCTGGAAGCTTGGACTTAGCCACCTTTTTTTTCCGCCTTCGATCGACCAAATAGCTTGGTCAATTGAGCAATCGCATCCTTCATTGCGTGAGGGACTTATGGCCTGTGTGGAATTGCGTTGGCCCGATGGGTCGACTCGTTGCGCATCGCCTCTATTCTTGGAGGCGATTGAACGCAATGTTGCAAAAGAGCTAAGTTACATTGACGTCAAGTCGCTTCTACCATGGAAGCAGGTTTATCGTTCCATGTTCCTATTGGCCGCCATGCTTTGGGGTATTTTCGTCGCATGCTTTATCCCAAACAGCAATTTCGGATTACGATTCGCAAAGGCAATTATCCCGTTTGTTTCGTTCGATGAGTCCGCTGGCAAGACTAACAAGAATCCAGCAGCAAAGCCGCCAAGAGTGCTCGCTTTTCATACCGAAGTAGTGCCGCCAGACTATGCGGGCTTACCAAACCAAAAGACCACGACGGCTCGAGGTGACCTTAAGGTCTTGAAAGGAAGTCGCGTCAAACTAGAAATTGATGTCGATCAAACTATTGCAAATGCCAACATTTCAATGGACTTTTCCGACTCAGGTAGAAAGCAAAGTTTATCGATCGAACAGGTTCGAAACCTCGGATCGACACCATTGGTGCCCGATGCCGTTCAACGATTCTCGACTGAATTCCTCGTCGATGAAGATGGGCTATATGAAATTCGCTTAGCAACCGATCGGAAGATCAATGGCAAGCGTTTAGAAAACATCTATAGCCCGCGATATCGAATTGACGCGATGAAGGATTCCCCCCCTAACTTGGCATGGCTTACAACCGACGCCACTGTTTGGCGCGATTTACCATTGCCCGATCAGAAGTTCCTTGTTGCATATGATGCCAGCTTAGACCTTTCAATGCGTGTTTCCGACAATTTGCCAGTGGAGCAACTTACTCAGGAAGCGTCCATTAATCGTGGTCCATGGCTGACAACACCTAACCGCCTCATCACATCGGAATGGACAAACAAGGCGCAAGCGAATACGACGAATCCCTATACCCAAACCTGGACTTCGGATCTGCATTGGACATTGGATCTAGCTAAATTGCAGGTTCGTAATGGCGATTCCGTTGCTACGCGCGTCGCGGCTACTGATCGCAAAGGAAATACGACCCATTCCCAAACGGTCCAATTCAGTTTGGTTGCAACGGGGTTCGATCGCAATCGACACAACAGTCTGTTGTTCCGATCTTCGCTCGTTCCACTGCTCGAGTCCATTTCGGTTTCTCTAAACCAATCGAAGGAAGCACTGCAATCCAACGCAGACCGACTAAAGAACATCGCTCTGTCCGAAGAAGAACTCCAGGCGACGCAATCGGAGTTTCGAACGATGATAGATTTAAGCGTCAAGGCGTGTCAGGAATTGCGCACTACAGCAAGAAAATTGGTCCGAGAGTTGCCGCGTTGCGTCGATCAGAATGAGGTGGAACTCGTTTCTCGACTTGTCGGCAGAGTGGAAAAGGAATGGTTGGCCGAGATAAAATTTTGCATCAACTCCTTCGTACCCCCAAGCTCCACGAACCTGGATGCAAAGTCTACTGAATGGCATATTGAGGAACACCAATCGAAAATCGACCGCATGCGAAAAGCATACGACCTAGCATGTGAAAACGCGAAGCGGGCCGCAAGTATTTTTCGCCAGTTCATTGGCCTTGAGCTTCAGGCAGCCTTGACGCAGGATCTAACGGAACTACGCGACTATCAGCAAAGCGACTTGCATCGCAATTCCCTTGATGATTCTACGGAGCTAAGCAGGACGTGCGAGGTAACCATTCAATATTTGGACTCCATCACAAAACTCACATTGGCGATTGAGCCCAATCTGCCACCAGAATTGCAAAGAAGGCTAGGTGAAATGCACCAATGGATCGACCAGACTCGAGCAGATTTTAGCGACTTGAACAAATCGGAAGGGAATGAAAAATCATCGTTGGAAGTCAGGAATCGCATTGAAAGAACGAGCGAGGAATTAAAGCGGGTTCGGTGGGCGTATAACCTGCACAGTGGTCTGGGTTTGGAAGCAACCACGGGCAGAAAGGAATTGCTCATTCGAAGCGGCTCACTTTGGTCTAGTTTTTCGCGATTCCTGGAACGGCAGGCTTCGCTGATCGCCTTTTCCAAGGAGCGAACACAGTCAACAAATTTGTTGATAAAAAGGACCAATGCAATCCTCGATGAAGCGACAGGACCAATCCTATCTGCTTTGAGTCAAATGATTGACCGAAGAGACATTCATCAGCAGAGAACTCATACCGACCCGCAATTTGCAAGTGATATGGGGATGGCATACCGAGCTTGGACAAATCTGATCGAACGGTGGGCATTGGAACCAGCCAATGCAGACCGTTTCTCGCTTGAATCGCAATCGATCGCCGAAGCCTATCGCGTGCTGGAATCGGCACACGAAACTGTCGAAGCCCGTCTCGTTCTTCAATCGCTGTTGCCAATCGAGCAATACGAATGGAGGACGCTTGAGGCTCGACTATGGAGCCCCAAACAATGGGACACCATTAATCTTCAATTAGAAGTTGCGCAGCTGTGGATGCGGGAAGCTGGCTTTGCCAACTCAATCGCCGACAAATACAATCAACTAAGAGGGTCCGACGCTTCGAGGAGAATCACTAGCAAACTCAATCCGCGACGAGATGCCAATAGCACGAATATGGTTTCTATCGCAGACGAAATGCGGTCGCTTTTATTGTTGTGGTCCGAAGCCGACCTCGCAGCAAAGCCCTTAGTTGAGTCAGCGAGAGCTACGCTTGCAAAGTACTCTCCCGCCGTTTCTCAATTGGCAAAGCAAGCGGCCGAATCGACCGAGCGAATGCAGGCGACTGCCGTGCAAGTGAATCCGACCACGACTTCGGAGCTGTCCAAATCACAAGGCAATGAGCATCACTCCAATCCGCCTCTTCAACAGTTGCAGATGGAACGCGTAAAAAATAAGCAGCAAATCGCACAATTGCAAGATGCGTTGATCGAGCTTGCGAACAAACAGAACATCTTGAACAAGGTGGAACTGGACACGGCTCGAGACAGCGACAATTCCCTGAAATTGTTGAATCAAGCTTTGCCTGCTATGGACAATAAAACGAACGATTTGATTGCCTCAGTAAATACACAAATGCAGATAAACAGCGAGGTGACGCGCGAAGCGGTGAATGCAATGTCGGGTACGGCGGAAGTGCTAAACAAAATATCCGACCACTTCCTGATCCTGGAGGAATTGGCAAGGGTGAGTAATCGTCCACAAGGTCTAGAGGAATCCAGAGAGGAATTGCGGTCAAAAATAGAAGAGGGTGCTAGTTCGAGCAATGGCAATTCGCCGCAGCGGGACGAGGAAGAAGACTACAAGCGGGCGGAGGATTTGGCTGCGCTAGCCAGCAGTGACGCTAAGAGCCTTCTGGAAAAACTGGAAGGTGAATTGCAAAGCAATCCGCTAATGAAGAGTGAGCTGTCTGAAATCTCCCAAGCTATTGCGGAATCGCTTGCAACGGAACTTCAGATAGCAGCAGAAATGGAGATCTCGTTATCCAGCGAGTTGGAGAATTCCGATGGACAGCTTTTTGGTGAAAAGAGAATGAAATTGGATCGGTTAAAAACCGTAACTGAACAGATAGATCGGCTAGCGTCCAAAATGCTGGACCACTCGCAACAGGCAGCAAAAAGAGCAACAGCGAAAGAGGAGGCCTTCGCGCTCGAACAGGCCGGCAAAGACCTGCGAGGAGTGACGCAACGTGTTCGTAGTCTTAGTGACGATACACTTCGCATCGATATCGAATCTACATCGAAGCAACTTTTGGAACAGATGGAAACGACGCTTGGGAAATCGTTGGCGTCGAGCCGAAATCTGAATGCCTCAAAAGAGCAAAAAACGCACAAGGACGAGCGAAGCCGACAAAACGCTCGTACAGAAGCACAGAATTTGCAAATCCAGAGTCAAAATGAATTCCTCCATCAAGCACGGGAGTTCGTGGCTCATTCGCAAAGGCAACTGGAAGCTGCAACCAAACGTTTGCAGAAATCCCAGTCGGAGCTTGAGAGCGCAACGCAAGATCGCCGAGCAGCACAAGAGAAGCGAACGATGGAGCCCGCGAATGAGTATTTTGCGAATCATTTGCGTCGAATGACTAATAGCGTTGAGCAGGCTTTTGTAAAACGCAAATGGGAAGAGAGCATTCAGTTGCAGGCGGCACAAGCTATTCTCAATGCAAAGGAACAGCTAAGTTTATTGGAACGCAAAGAAAAAACGGAGTTAGACCGTCCGAGCCCACATGCTGCCTTGGCTGTCGAACATTTAGACAGAGCAATGGAACAACTGACGCAACTGAAACGGGACGTTGTTGCAATTGACGAGGCGATCAAGAAATTGCCAAAGCCACACGCACCGTTCGCGACATTAAGGAGCGATTTGACCAAGCAACGACAAATTGTGGACTCGGTTTGGGATGTATCACAGCAATTGGCTCGCAGTGCTCGCCACGAAGAGCGACTAGACAATGCAGCAGCGGCAGAGCGACTTCGTTTTCAAGTACAGAGTGTTAGGCAGTTGGCAACGGGATCGGTCGCTCAAGCCGCAAAAGAGCTAAGTCTCAATGTGAATCTTGCCGAACAACAGGAACAAAAACAAGCTGATGCAAAGACGCATGATGAAATCGCGGATTCATTCACGCGTTCGGATTCATCGGCAACACAACAAGGATTCATGACTGCTTCTCGAGAGCTGTCGGCAGAATCGGAAAAACTCCGAGAACAAATTGGGGGTATGGCTGCTCAAAGGACTAGTCTTGATAAGACCGCAAAGCCTCAGACAAGCGTCGAACAAGGACGCGATACCAGACAGCTGGAGGCCCGAGACATGGCCAGGATGCTGGACCTATTGGATCGACAACTCAACGCGGAGAGCGTTAGCAATGATGCGAAGCGGTCTAGTTCGCCAAGTTCTGCGGATGCAGAATCGTCTCCAGGGGATACTTCGTCCGATTCTAAACGCTCAACCGATCAAACACCTAGCTCAACGCAATCTGATGACGACAGAAATGGCGCTCGCAACGCAAGCGCATTTAAGGACTCGCTGAAATCCAGTTCGGAAAGGCTCGCAGGGGCAATGGGGCAACGTCGGATAACCCAACGTGCCGCTAGCCTATCGCCAAGGAACGCCCGGAACAGTTCATTGCAGACACCATTGAGAGGTACCCAAGCCGAACCCGATCTCACCAGCATCGAAAGTGGAGGAGAATTCGTTTTACCGGGAATGACCCGTGTCCCCAATCGCGATTGGGGAAAACTGAGAGATCAACGGACGCAAGATGCAGTCGAAGGGCGTCGAGACGAATACGACCCTGAATTCGAAGAAGCAATTCATGCTTACTATCGCGCGCTTGGCAATCGATGAATGGTCATTCGATCCATTTTAAGTCAATCCTGGTTAGAATGGTTTCCGAGTATTGCATTTTTACCCCGCTGTTTATTGCTGAGTTAAATCAACGTGTCGCTCGAATTCGAAGTCATTGGCCCTTACAAGATCGTCCGTGTGCTTGGTCAAGGTGGTATGGGGACGGTCTACCATGGCATTCACAATAAAACGAACGACCCCTATGCGATCAAGGTAATTGGAGCCAATATGGCGAAACATCAACGTTTCCGCCGACGCTTTGACGCCGAGATTCAAACTCTGCTTAAATTAAAACATGCAAACATCGTACAGCTAGTTGGGTTCGGAGAAGAGAAGGGATTGTTGTTTTATTCCATGGAGTATGTCGACGGAGAGAATTTGCAGCAGCAGCTTCGTCGCGAAAAGAAACTCGGATGGGAGCGAGTCGTCGATATTGCTATCGAGGTGTGTTCTGCGCTCAAGCACGCGCATGATTTTGGAGTCATACACCGTGATCTTAAACCCGCAAACTTGATGATCAATTCCCAGGGAAAGGTAAAGCTGACGGATTTTGGCATCGCAAAGCTTTTTGGAGCTATGGATTCAACAATCGAAGGCGCCGTATTGGGAACAGCGGACTTCATGCCTCCTGAGCAAGCAGAAGGAAAAGTGGTTACGGTTCGTAGCGATCTCTATTCGCTGGGCAGCATGTGTTACGCTGCAATTTCCGGTAGGGCTCCCTTTGGCGGGAAGAACATCCCGGAAATTCTCTTCAACGTTCGATATGGCGCTTTGAAGCCGCTTGCTAGCCTTGAACCAACGGTGCCAAAGGAACTGTGTGACCTCATTGATGAGTTGCTTCGGCGAGAGCCATCGATGCGCCCACCCACAGGACTTGTGGTTGGAAATCGGCTGCAGGCTTTGCGAGTCGGGTTGGCCATGCGAGCCAAAGAGAAATTGTCTGAAAAGACGGAGGTCCGAAATCTCAAGGAGATGACTAGCATCGATATGAATGATGATGCGTCGCTCCTGCATGAAGTAAAGTCGATCTCGCCCAACGCAGGCACGGTCCTTGGGGCTACACAGCACTCGCAATCCAACCGCGACGATTCTCGGGACGAGTCCTTGATGTCCGTTGCCGGACCAAATGAAAGCACACGGGTCGCGCCTTCTCAATCTGGATTTGAGTTGAGTGAACAACCGAGCGGCATCGAGCACATGGGAAAGACAAACTTTACCGAAGTCCAAGAGGATGACCGTCGCAGATCTACCATCACGTTTGGAGAACAAGACCAGACTTCACCATGGACTCAATGGATTAGTATCGGCGGTTTGTTCGCAACCCTGGTTGCTTGCGGGTTTGGAATCTTTTGGTTCTCTCGGGCTCCTTCGGCCAATCGTATGTTTCAGGATATTTCGATCGCGATGAACGCTACGGAGGATGAGCAATTGTTGGCTATCGAACCAACTGCAGAGAGATTCATGGCGCTTTATCCTCAAGACCCTCGCTGCGATGATGTGGACGCTCTGTTGCGCGAAATTGACGCGATCCACTCGATTCGACAAATGCAACGAAAAGCACACCGTGGCGGAACAGACCAGTTAGATGCGGTTGAGCAAGCATTTTTGGAGTGTATCAAGGCTCAGTCTATTGACTCTGTGATTGCACATCGCAAACTGAACGCACTAGCTACCGTTTTCGCAGCGAGTGAAAAATTGACACCTCGCCAAGTGCAAATCGTAAACCAAGCAAAACGAATGGCTGCCGAAATCTCAAACGAAGTAAAACCAGCCCGTCATCCCGCTATTCAGTCCCTGGAAGATCAAATGATTTGGGCTGACGCAAACCTAACGCCAGCAACCAGAGCGGATTGGCTAAAAGGACTCATCGAGCTATTTGAGGACAAAATTTGGGCACGGGAATTGGTTGCCTCCGCGAAACTCAAGTTGACAGCCATCCAGAATACCAAGCCATAACTTTACTTCCATTCGTTTCTTCGTTTCAAGCTTTCAAACTGGTAAGCGACCTTGGCCATGGTTTTAGCCATCGGTATCAGCAAACTCCGTCGAAGGGATGCTGCATTTCCCAACTTGCTGTCACCCTCAAGTTGGGAATGGATAAGAAATTGGGACAATCAGAGGAACATTTCCAAGCCACGAAAACATGCCAAACATAGTAGAAGTTATTGGATTATCCAAAAAGTATCGCAACTTTACCGCCTTGAATGATTGTTCGCTATTAATTCCAGAAGGTTCCATTTTTGGATTACTTGGACCCAACGGAGCCGGAAAAACGACCCTCATTCGCTGCTTGATGGGCTACCTGCGACCGAGCGCTGGCATGGCCAAAGCGGATGGATTGGATTGTGAACGAGACAGCTTGAAAGTCCGACAACGCGTTAGCTACCTACCGGCCGAAACCAAGCTATTTCGAATGATGAGGGGGCGAGACTGCATCGATTTCTTTTCCTCGATTCACCCCCGGGGAAGTAAGTCAAAAGCACTTGAGATCGCTAGACGTCTCGAATTAGATCTTGCTCGCCGCGTGGGATTCATGTCCACTGGAATGCGACAAAAACTTGCGATCGCATGCGTAATGAGCTGCCAGTGTCGGCTTATGATCTTGGACGAGCCCACTGCCAACCTTGACCCAACCGTTCGCGCAGAGGTCTTAAAGCTTGTTCGCGAGGCAAACCGAAGTGGTACGACGATCGCATTTTGCTCACACGTAATGAGCGAAATCGAGGAAATTTGCGACCGAGCGGCAATCTTAAAGCAAGGGCAGGTCGTTCGGACGATTGACTTGACCGCGCTTCGTTGCGTGCATCGCGTTCGCGCGACGATTGCCGACGGACGAGAAGAGCTATTCGTACCTGAGCCGTTTCGAATCATTTCGATCGAAGCGGGCAAGGTCGTCCTAGAACTTGATGGCCCCCTGGCCCCGCATCTGCTTTGGCTTTCAAGCAGCCTGCTTCAATCATTTCAGATCGACTCCATCGGCCTGCGAAGCATTTACGATAGCGTTCATCCAAGTCTTCCTTCCTCCCAGCCAGAACGGGTCGGCTGAACAATGCTAGCTCCGGTGAATGGGTTGCTATTGATTCCTTACACGGTATTCTCCTATCCTTCGTACTTGAGAGAGCGTGCGCCAAGACAGCAATTCGAATGCGTGCACCTTTAAGCCAATCGAGAATCGCTCATTTTCCAAGGATGGAAAACGACAATGAACTATAAATGGAAATGGTCTGTATCGAATTATTTCTTCGGTATCGATACGCGTTTGCTCGGCCTGATTCTATTGTCGGTTGCGTTGATGCAATCACCATCGATCGTGCTGGCTCAATCCAAAATATCAAAAGCGAGCATTCCACCGTCAGCTACGGCAAAGACGGAACGCGAGTGGATTTGGTGTGCCGACGATAGAAATGAATCGCGCAGTGGCGACGCCTACTTCCGGCGGACCATGGACTTGCCAGAGATCGAAAAAGCCTTTGTCGAATTCGAAGCCGGCGACTCCTGCGAAGTCTTTGTTAATGGACGCAGAGTAGGGACAAGCAAGGCTCCTCGAACAGTCGAACGTATCGATGTCACCACCGCTATCCGCCCTGGCAAAAACATCATAGCAATCCGCGCGAGTAATCGTCAAAGCGATGGCGCCGGCCTCAAAGTAGGTTTCATGTTCAAACCTGTCGACGCAAAATGGCGAATCGTGGTCAGTGACGCGGAATGGGTATCGAATAAGACGGCAGCGCAGAACTGGCAGCTGCAACGATTTGATGACAGCAAATGGGCTCCGGCAAACTCCATCGACAACAATAACAGGTCGGTTACAAAATCCGTTGCTGAAACCGCTGCCATCAAGACAACCCCCGTCGTTGTTTCACTCGGCGACTACGACTCGAAAAAAGGTCCGCCTCCCGTTGATCGATTTACAACCAAGCCGGGCTTTGTGGTGGACGAAGTGATCGAAAGCGCAACCATTGGCTCTGTTGTTGCAATGGCTTTCAATGAGTTCGGACACATTGTGGCTTCCCAAGAGGGCGGACCACTGCTTCTCATTTATGATTCGGATAAAGATGGCAAACCAGAAAAGAGCCGAATCTACTGTGAATTGGTAAAGAATATTCAGGGGATCCTCCCGCTAAACGGCGACGTTTATGTAACCGGTGATGGACCGGAAGGATCAGGCCTATACCGACTCGTAGACGAAGATCGAAATGGCGAACTGGAAAAATCCGATTTGATGCTTAAGTTTGATGGTACACCGGGAGAGCATGGTCCCCACCAATTGGTCTTTGGACCCGATGGTTGCATCTACATCGTCGTGGGAAATCACGCAAAACTCAGCACCCCAATCGACGATAGCAGTCCCTATCGACTGACTTACGAGGGAGATCTTGTTCAACCCAGGTTCGAAGATCCGGGTGGACACGCCGAAGGAGTAAAGGCACCGGGTGGAACGGTTGTTCGATTTGAACTGACGAGCAAAAGAGTGCAAGTCGTCGCAGGAGGACTACGCAATGCCTACGATTTAGCTTTTCATCCAAGCGGCGCTTTGTACGTTCATGATAGCGATATGGAAGCGGATATCGGTTCGATCTGGCATCGACCAACCGGGCTCTTCCGTATCTCAGAGGGTGGCGAGTATGGATGGCGAAGCGGCTGGGCGAACTGGCCAGAGTATTATCTTGATCGCCTCCCTTCGCTTGGCTCAGCAGGTCGCGGCTCACCGACAGGTATGACGGTTTACGCACATAATCGATTTCCCGCCAAGTACCATCGTGCACTGTTTATGGCGGACTGGTCCGAGGGCCGAATCCTCTCGATGAACGTGGAATCCACGGACAAATCCAAAGGCAAAATAGAGGAATTCGTTTCTGGAACACCCATGAACGTTACGGACTTAGAGGTTGGGCCCGATGGATGGCTCTATTTCAGCACAGGTGGCCGTGGAACCGATGGTGGCATCTTTAGAGTTCGCTGGGTCGGTGAAATTCCAGCGCAGGCTACCGATCTAGGCAAAGGGATTTCAAGAGTCATCCGTCAGCCGCAAATCTATTCAGCGTATGGCCGTCAAGCGGCAGCCGTACTCAAGAAAGAACTTGGAAGCGAATGGGCCGAACAAATCGCAGGCGTCGCATATAGCAGTGAAAACCCAGCTCGCTATCGAATGCAAGCGTTGGATCTAATGCAATTGCTCGGTCCGATTCCAACTACAGATATGCTGATAGAACTAAGCAATAGTTCGAGCGAACAAGTGCAAGTAAAATGCGTTCGCATGCTTGCATTGCATACCGGTGACACTGCGGCCGAGACGCAGCTTCGAAAGCTGTTGAGAGATGAAGACTTGACGGTTCGCATCGCAGCATGCGAGTCTCTTCTCAGACTCGGGGCGATGTGTGAGCCTTCCGAACTGAAACCACTACTGCAGGGTTCTTCGCGAGAAGAGCGATTTGCAGCTCGGCGAGTGTTGGCTCTGATTCCAAACGACAAATGGCGGGATAGTTTCCTAACGACTGCTTCGAGTCGATTGGTAATCAACGCAGGATTAACGTTAATCTCAACAGAACCCACCGCGTCCAATACTGAACTTGTGGTCGAGAACTTGATGCGACTGTCGCAAGGCTTTGTCAGCGACGCTGACTTTGTTGATCTGCTTCGTGTTCTGCAGATTTCTCTTCATTTGAGTGCGATTGAGCCATCCAATTTGCCCGCTTTAAAGGCGTTGGTTGAGAAAGAGTTCCCTGCTGGCAACTCAGCAATCAACTGCGAGCTAGTTCGATTGGCGACCTACATGCAATGCGACATTGTGCCAGAAGCGATTAAGTTTCTGCAGTCGGACGTAGCCATGCCAGAGCGGATGCTTATTTCTATGCACCTGCCGCTGATACAGCACCCATGGACGTCCGTTGAACGGATGACGGTTCTACAATTCCTTGAGACAGCCCAAAAGGCAAAGAGCGGTAGTTCGTACCAACTCTATGTGATGAAGACCTCCCAGGCCTTGGCGAATTTCCTAACCGAGGCCGAAGCACTCAGGATTCTTGAACTTGGTGAACAGTATCCTAATGCCGCCTTGACAGCGCTATTCAAAGCTCCTGAACACATGACTCCGGACCAGATAAAGTCGCTTGTCCAATTGGACAACACAATTGACAAAGGTGGACTAGAGGACGACGTTTTCAAACGACTTAAGACGGGTATAACAGCAGTCTTGTCGAGCCAGCAGGATGAGTCCGCAATCGAACATTTGCGAGAGCGGTGGAGAAAAAGCCCCGATCGACGAGCCTCAATCGCAATGGCATTGGCTCAACGACCGGATGAACAGAATTGGGACTATCTCGTTCGATCGATTTCACTCTTGGATTCCTTCGCTGTGTCGGATGTCTGTGATTGTTTGAGAAAAATCGACGTTGCAACCGAGGATCCAGAGGCTTTGCGACAAACGATTCTTCAAGGTTGCAAACTCGTTGAGGCTGGTGTCGATCCAAAACCGACGATCCAACTCTTGGAATATTGGACTGGCGAATCGATGCCAAAGCCTACGGACAGAAAGCAGTCTGCAATGGTTCCTTGGCAAAAATGGTATGAAATGAAGTTTCCGGACCTGCCACCAGCCCTGCCTGCAACTGCAACCGAACAGCCACGTTGGTCTCTCGGTTTCCTAGAGCAATTTCTATCGGGCGATCAGGGACGGTTTGGCGAAGTCAAAAATGGCGCTCAGACTTTTGCAAAGGCCCAGTGCAGTGCTTGTCACAAGAAGGACAACATTGGAAATGGTTTTGGTCCAGATCTTACCAGTGTGACACGACGATTTACGAGAACGGAGTTCTTAGAATCTGTCTTATACCCATCACATGTCATCAGCGATCAATACGCAACAAAGAAAGTGCTTACCTCAAGCGGTCAAACGATTAGCGGCATCGCGATTCAAACCAAGCAAGGTCTAACCGTTCGAACCCAGGAAAACAAGGAAGTGGTCGTTCCAAAGTATGAGATCGAAGAGGTACTTCCGAGCAAGGTCTCCGCCATGCCCGCAGGTCTCTTGGATACATTGACGCCTTCTGAGATTCGAGACCTATTGTGCTTTATCGGTTACGTGCCACAAGAAAACCTTGCTGAGGAAAAAGCGGTAAACTTGAGACGCTAAGGCTTCGAATCAAAACCGTGGCTGGTGAGTTGCGATCAGCAACTCACCGTTTTGTTCATCAGGACTTTTCACAATAAGTCACTCTCCCTTTTGTGAAAGTCGGCCTTCGGCCAAAGAGAGTGAACTGATTTGCACAATTGACACCGGCGAGCACGATCATTTCCGCTTGCGAGCAAGTCGCGAGAAAATTCTCGCGGAATTGCGTTAAGAACTTTGCATAACGGTTTCCACCTGGCTTTGATGTTTGGAGGTGATTCGCACAATTTACGAAAGGTCCTCCAATGAAAATGATGGGAAAGGCTTGTGCCATTGGATGATCTTGCAACTGGACTTTTTTTATGCGTTAACAAAAGTCAGTCTACTTGATGTCTTTAATGCGGATATTCTTGAATTCGGCCCACATCGGAGCACCCGCGTGAAGTTGCAAAGCCAATACACCCTCTTTCAACGCTAGGTTGGGTTCATTGTCCGTGAAATCAAGGATCAACTGATTGTTCAAATAGTGTTGGACCCGCGGGCCTTTGCCGAGGATCACCACTTCATTCCAATCGTCCAGCTTCATCAGCTTGCTGAACCCCAATTCATCGATCAATTTTGTCGACTCTACTTTCTTACCGTCGGTGCCCCAAGATGCAACTTCGCCGACTAAACAGATACGTCCTCGCTTTCCACCTTCATCGTAGATAAAGCCAGAGGTATTAGGGAACTTCACTTCGTTTCGAAGTTCATGTTGGTACCCACGTACGACCCAAGCATTTTTTACTTGACCGTCGGTAATATGTTTTGATCGATACTGTATTCCTGAGTTGTTGGTGGCGTTACACCGAAACGACAATCGCAACTCGAAATCCTTTGTCGTCCCCTTTTTCCAAATTAAGAAGGTGTTTCCATCGGCTTTTTTCTCTGCGGTTGTCTCTCCGTGAATAACACCGTCACGCACTTGCCACAATCGTGGGTCACCCTCCCAACCGTCAAGGTCCTTTCCATTGAAGAGGATCCGCATGTCGGACTCTTTCGGAGCAGCGACAGGTCCGTCCTTGGCGTAAGCAAAGGCACAGACAAACAGGGCTAATGTAAAGGCAAAGCATCGCATCGAATGGGACTCCTGGAAGGATTTTAGAGCGGCAGGCACTGAAGGTAGAGATTATGATCATTGCGGGCCCAACTGCAAACTCCATAGCGAAACAATTAGCGCAATTGTTCATGGCAGGCGCACCTCCGGCTTGTCAGGCTTTGCAGAAACTTGCCGATTGTATGGACGTGTTCTTGAATGTTCCGCAAAGGCTCGGCACCTTGCAAATAGCAGGCCTATGGAGTACTTATTTAGACATCCTTTCTCAAAATCCTCTTTCCAAGTTTTCGACTTTGTTGCGGTATTCAGAAAGCCAAGTGGTGTGCATATGGTTTGTAGGCTCGTTTTCCTAGCAATTTGCTTCTACTGTTCAAGCGTGGCGCAAAGTCAACAGCCAGACTCCGCGTTACAACAAGTCTTTGACGACTACCACGAGCAGTTCTTGATTCTTTTCCCACTGGAAGCTACCGCTTTTGGTGATTCGAGATACAACGACTTGTTGCCAATCGATATCGACCAAGGGTTTGCAGCCAAGGAGTCACAGTTTTATAAGCAGACACTTAGTCGACTGCGAGCAATCGATCGGACTGCTGCCAGCGAAACCAGGAAACTGGCTGCTGAGATTCTGGACTACGAACTCAGTATGCGATTGGAGGGCATGGCATTCGACTTTGATCGAATACCTTTCCATCAGTTCGATGGACTCCCATTGAGTTTTGGTCAAATGGGGAGCGGAACCGGTAGTCATCCATTCAAGACGGTAAAGGACTACGAGGATTGGTTAAAAAGGATCGATGCATTTGCCATTTGGTCGAGAACAGCGATCGAGCGATTTCGCGACGGAATGAAGGACAACTACGTCCTTCCCAAAATCCTTGTCGAGCGCATGATCAAGCAGATGCTCGACGAGACGCTGGTGAGCGAGGATCCCGATAAAAATCTCTTCTTCGGCCCGATCACGTTGCTTCCCTCACACTTTTCCGTTGGAGACAAAGACAGACTCACAGCTGCGTACAAGGCTGCGATTGTCGAAAAAATTGCCCCGTCGTATATGGGACTTGGCAAATTCCTGCGTGACGAATATCTCCCGAAATCGCGCTCCTCCACGGGCATTTCGGATTTGAAAGGGGGGCGCGAGCAGTACCAGTATTGGGTAAGGCGTTGGACCACAACATCGCTTACGCCCGATGAGATTTTTAACATCGGTGAGATAGAGGTGGCCCGCATCCGCAAGGAAATGGAGTCAGTTCGGTCCCAGATGGGCTTTGATGGAACGCTCAATGAGTTCTTTGAGCATCTCCGCGTAGATCCGAAATACAAACCCTTTAAAACGCCTAACGAAGTCATCTCTTTCTTCGCCGCGATCCAATCCAAGCTGGAGCCCCAACTCGACAAAGCATTCCTAACCCGGCCGAAGACCGCATTTGAAATACGGCGGACCGAAGCATTCCGCGAAGCGACAGCTAGCGCTGAATACATGCCAGGCTCAGCGGACGGATCGAGACCAGGAATCTTTTATACGCCCATTCCAGACGCAACTCAGTTTAACATTACAGGTGGTATGGAGTCCCTCTTTTTGCACGAAGCGATTCCAGGACATCATTATCAGATTTCGTTACAGCAAGAAAATGAGCAATTGCCAAAATTCGCGAGGTTCCTCTGGTACGGCGCCTATGGCGAAGGCTGGGCGTTGTACTGCGAGTCGATCGGCAGAGAGCTTGGACTCTACACGGATCCAAGGCAACGGATCGGCGCCCTGGGAGATGAGATGCACCGCGCCGTCCGATTGGTGGTCGATGTCGGAATGCATTGGAGGGGCTGGACTCGCGAACAAGCCATCGAATACATGATGGCCAACGAGCCGATCTCTGAAGAGGGCGCGATCGCAGAAATCGAGCGCTATATGGCATATACAGCTCAAGCATTGTCGTACAAAATTGGCCAGTTGAAGATCAGCGAACTTCGAGGCCGAACGGAAAAGCGACTCGGAGCCCAATTCTTGTTGCCTCAATTTCATGATCAAGTACTTAGAAACGGAGGAATGCCTCTCGATATTCTTGAG
Source organism: Pirellula sp. (assembly GCA_031374515.1). Taxonomy (GTDB): domain Bacteria; phylum Planctomycetota; class Planctomycetia; order Pirellulales; family Pirellulaceae; genus JBKCUI01. The sequence continues at coordinate 145,326 of JANMGH010000192.1, forward strand.
AAAAGAATGGACAAGTGGAATCCCTAGTCCCTACGTGTATTTGATCGTTTGAGTTCCCTCATTGGCGTCCTACAACAAACCCAGCATGCCTTCCGCATTTACGCCCCCTTGGTATCGAGTTCTCTACATCCAAGTTATCCTTGCGGTCGCATTGGGAATTGCAATAGGTTTTCTTTATCCTCAACTCGGCAAATTGTTGAAACCGCTTGGAGACGGCTTCATAAAAATGGTCAAGATGATGATTGCGCCAATTATCTTTTGTACCGTCGTCCACGGTATCGCATCGGTCGGTGATCTGCGCAAACTGGGACGCGTTGGGATCAAATCACTGGTCTACTTTGAAGTCGTTTCTACCCTTGCACTGTTAATCGGCTTAGTGGTCGTCAATGTACTTCAGCCGGGCAAGGGAATCACGCCTGACGGCCAGCAGTACCAGTCTCATATCGACGCAACCCATGCGGACACCACAGCATCGAGCAATAACTACAGCGAGAAAGCCAAATCGCTCAGTGAAGTCGACTTTATTCTCAATATCATCCCGAGCTCCTTTTTGGGTGCCTTCGTCTCGGGCGAACTCCTCCAGGTTTTATTTGTTTCGATTCTCGTCGCCTTCGCAATCGTTTCGATGGGCGAGCGAGGCCGACCTGTAATTGCAATCATCGACCAGATCGGCGCTGTTTTTTTTGGCGTCATGAACATCGTTGTCAAGTTGGCGCCGATGGGTGCGTTGGGTGCCATGGCGTACACCGTTGCAGCGCACGGGCTCATCACGTTGGGCAGCCTGCTTTGGCTTATGGCAGGCTTTTACCTCACGTCTGCAATTTTCGTAACCTTCGTTCTCGGGGGAATCTGTTTGCTTTGTGGTTTTTCCGTGTTCCGGTTTCTTGCCTACATTAAAGATGAAATGTTGCTCGTACTTGGGACAAGCTCCTCCGAAACCGCACTGCCGGGCTTAATCAAAAAAATGGAACGATTAGGTTGCTCTAAGTCGACCGTCGGATTGGTTGTCCCTACAGGTTATAGTTTCAACCTCGACGGCACAAACATCTACATGACGATGGCTGCTGTCTTCTTGGCTCAAGCGACCAATACGCCCTTGAATCTGTCACAGCAGCTAAGCCTGCTCTTTGTCGCCATGCTTACATCCAAGGGCGCAAGCGGCGTGACCGGAGCTGGGTTCATCACTCTCGCTGCCACAATACAGTCCGTACCAAGCATACCGATTGCTTCGCTGGGTCTACTATTGGGTATCGATCGATTTATGAGTGAGTGTCGCGCCCTGACCAATTTCATCGGAAATGGGGTCGCCACTGTCGCAATCAGCCGTTGGGAAAACGAAGTTAGCCCAGAGCAACTACGACTCAACTTCGAGAAACCTCCCTTGGAGGAACCTGAATGATCGCCACCGAAAGGGTACATGTTATGTTTCGATTTATCGCTGCAGTTCTATTGTGCGCAGTTGGAAACGGTACGGTTTGCGCTTGTGTCCATGACACATTGGCGGCAAAAGCGAATGAACGATTGTCAACGGTCCAAATTAAGACGCTGGTTCAATCCGTGATTGACACAATTCTCAAGGAGCATATTGACCCGCCAACGCGACAGCAATTGGTTCTCGAAGTACTTCGAGAACTTACTTTCAGGCTCGATAAGCAAGTTTCATTGGAATTGGCATCGGTAATCTCTGATGCGCGACACCGCGAGGAACTATATGATTTTTTCGAAACGGAAGCAAGAAAATTGGTTGGCTCCGATGCGCCTAGCACCACAATACTCGGGACCGTCCAGACGGCGATCGACAGAGTCTTGTTGGGAGGGTTCGAATGCGACACTCGCTCGGCCGTTCAAGCGGAAGAACAGATTGCAGCGAATCGATATGTCGGAATTGGGGTTGTTATCTCGAGTCTAGGCAAAGGACATGGATCCCAGTTTAATAATGTCTTCGAGGATGGGCCAGCAGCAAATGCTGGCATCCTGGTTAACGATCTCTTGGACGCTGTGGATGGCAAATCTACCAAGGACATGCCGTTGGTCGAGGTGATTCAACTTTTGCGTGGTCCAGCGGAGTCCTCGGTAAAACTCACGGTGAGAACGGAAAAACAACCCTCGCGAGATTTGACCCTCGTGCGTCGTATTGTTCCGCTCAAGTCGCTTGAGGTCATAGAAAAGAACGTTAGAGAAAGAGCGTTGCACATTCGGGTCGACCGTTTTTCTGCAAGCAGCCTCAGTGAATTGAGGAATATCGTCTCTAAGGCCGAAGAAGGGGGCGACAGATTAAACACAATTGTGTTGAACATCCAAAATACCGTTACGGATAATCTGCACAATTTCCATCTTTTCGCAGATGGCCTTTTGGACGAGACGACATTTTGCAAGGTGCAAACTCGCAAAGGTATTCGTACACTCAAAACAGAGGAGGGAAAGGCGCTCGATGAGCGAAGAGTCGTCATACTATATCAATTAGGGTATTCGGAGGCTCTGGATTTGATTGCTCAAGCATGCGTTGAAGCCGGTATTGCCGTTTACTATTGGTTTCCAAACCTAGAAAAAGCCCGCGAGAGGACCGATGCAATCATCCTCCCGAATCGAGAATCGTTTGAAGTCAAGGGAACTGATTACTTTATCAAATTCCCGACCAGTCGATTGTTGGACAAGAACGGCAAGAGGGTATCGCATGGTCCTCCAATAGACGGTAAACAAGATGAGGCCAAAGGACGCTTACATGGAACACCTCTGCTCAAACAACAGGGATCCATTTTGGATTGCATTCTCCTTGAATTAGCGCCATAAATTCCCTAGGTCCGTTTCGAATGGGTCGATGAAGCAATGGTTACAAAGCTACGACAACCTACACTTACGATCGCACTGGTTTTGATTGCCACCAGTTCTATCTGCCAGTACGTTTTTGGCGATGAACCTCTTTTTGCGAGACCTGCAGCCATCGCCGTTTCCTCAGACGGTGCACACGCCTTCATTGCCAACAAGCATGGTTCTTGGATGACTGTAATCGACACCGTGACTGAGCAGACGCGCTCGGTTCGCGGAAAATGGAATGGATTGGTGGACTTGATTTGGAGCTCGAAGAGTAACCTTCTACTTGCGATTGCAAGTAGTCCTCCGCAGATTCATGAAGTGGATGCGAGGCCGACAGACGCATCAGAAATGCGTTCCTACTCGATTCCTGGAATCCCAGCGCACATAGCGATTTCCCTGGACGGGCGTTTCGTTTGTATCACATTGACCTGGAACCACGCTGTTTTCGTAATGGAGTTGCAAGAGGGACGATTGGCTAAGAACAACTTGGGCAAGGTACTCTCTCTTGACTTTCAACCTGGACATGTCTTGGCACTCGATAACGAATTGTTCTTGGTTGCCGATGCTTTCGGTGGACATTTGGCTGTGATTGATGCCGAGTCTGCGAAAGTGACCGCAACTCAAAAAATACTCGGGCACCACATTGGCGGCTTAGCTCGAAATGACTTATCAAAAACGATTGCAATAACGCATCAGAGACTGAGCTCCATTGCGCAAACGAATCGCGACGACATTCACTGGGGAGCATTGATGCAAAATCTTGTTACCGCGATCCCAGAGTCGCAATTGATTGTCCCCAACGCAGATACCGCAAAGTTCATGAAGAAACTACCGCTTGGGGAAGTGGGCAACGGTGCTGCAGACCCTTGTGGGATTGTAAGTTGGGACGACTGGTTGTGTGTTGCCATTACGGGAACAAATCAATTTGCTTTTCTTGATAGCATCACAGGCCGCTTCCAATATTTACCATTGGAACAACCTCCTGCTCGACTAATCCGGCTAGGGGAATCCAAAGTACTTTGGATTAGCACCTTGGGGGATACAGCAGGCATCCTTGAGCGAGTGGGCCGTCGGTTCGAGAAACGTGGCCACTTTGGTTCCGCGAGAACGCTATCCACTCCCGAGGATCGAGGCGAAGTTGCCTTCTACTCGGGTCAACTTTCTCATGATGGCTGGATGTCCTGCAGCAGTTGCCATACCAACGTTCACTCACCGGATCTACTCGCTGACACAATGGGTGACCGTCGATATGACAACCCAAAACGCATTCCATCATTGTTCAACGTTGCAAAAACGGGGCCATGGACCTGGAATGGGAGCGAAGCCAGTTTGGAAGGGCAAATCGCAAAGACCCTTTCAACGACCATGCATCGCGACCAGAATCCCCAAACCACAGAAGACAACTCATCGGTTGCCAAGAATATCGCGGCCTTCCTTTCGAAGCAGCGACTGCCAAATAGCGATCGGATGGAATCTCCGCATCGGATACGCGGACAGAATCTGTTTGAAAAACGGAGGTGCAACCACTGCCACCAACCTGAATCGCATTACACATCGTCCGACACGTTTGACGTGGGTGTCGTCGATGAAGCAGGTGAACGCAAATTCAATCCGCCGTCGCTCGAAGGATTAGCCTATCGTAAGGCGTTTTTTCATGACGGGAGGTATCGTAGCATTGAAGAGGTACTCCGATTCCATCCCGAAGCAAAACGTCCAATGACCCAAGACGAAATTGCCTACCTTTCGCTTTTTCTACGCAGTTTATAACACGCTATTGGCAATGCCAACGAAACTGAAGTTAAGCTGTATAGAGTATTCTGCGAGCAACCATTCACCTCCCCAAGAATTTTAGCAATGAGCAACGACTCCATTTCCAAGCATCGGCAAGAACTGCACGACGCATTTTTTCTAGACAGAGACCAGGAACTCTTGGACTTTCTTCAATTCGAAGCGGACTCGCTTGCTCAGGACGGTAGTGGTCAATTGCTCGAGATAGCTGGAAGCCATGATCCTAAAGTCCAAGAGGCCCTCAAGCGAGCAGGAGTCACTTCCGCGTCGATGACTGCATTCATGTTACTACCCCTAGTCCGACTTGCCTGGGCGGATTCCAAACTGCAAAACGGAGAATTCGAATCGTTGCTAAAAGCAGCCGAGGACGATGGGATCAAATACGGTACGCCTGCGTATCGCTTGCTAAATCGCTGGCTGGAAGAGCGACCAACAGAAGTGATGTTGGACGCTTGGTGGAAATACGCCCAAGCCTTAGCCAGAGAATTGGATGATGAGAGTCTGGCTGCATTTCGCAACGCCACATTGGGTCGTGCACGTCGCATGGCGGAATCGTCCGGAGGGATCTTTGGTCTGGGGGAAAAGATCTCTGACAGCGAACGCCATGTTCTAAATGATTTAGCCAATGCGCTCACAAGACCCACGTAAAAGTGCATCGGTTTTCGATCACTCGAAACAGAGGATTCCGTTTAACGGTTTCATAGGCCTGCTATAGGATGAAACGCTGTTAGGCGAGTTGGCAACAATGGAACTACCGGGAGGGAGAGGCGGGAGAGGCTCCTGCCGAATCAAAGCCAAGCTCGGCCGGACCTCGCTCTCCAATGAAATCCCTTGGCACGTAGTTTTCACTCTGTCGCTCGCCTTATTTTATCGTATTCGCCTTGGCGAGAAACGCACGTGCTTGGGTGAGGTAACTAAACGACCCCCTCTTGCTATTTCGATGGTCAATGACGGAGGTACAAATCGCTCGAAGCGCCAAAAGCCAGTCTTCGTCACTAACTGACAAGCCTGGCCTAATTTGGTCCAATTGGGAAGCAACAAACGATACGACACCAAGTTCGCGCGGAGTTTGTCGAATCATACAAACTAGGCCTTGTCTGACAATCTCGTCATCGACCATCTCATTTTCGCGAGCAGATTGCACCAAGACCGTCTCGATTGCCAAAAGGACCTGCGAACATCGATCCGTTATTTGATTTCGCTCCCGAGGTTTGAGTGTCAGAGGGGTCAATTCAACGATGATGGGTTTTGGTGGGAGCTTATCGCGTCTGCGTTTTTCCTTCATCACTTCTCGCAGTTTTTTAGCACTCAGCGGCATCCTACTTCTCCTTTTGAATCCAATCGAATCGTGAGGACGAGAATATAACACGCTTCAGTACCCGGGATCAATCATGAAGCATTTGCTAGCAAGCCTAGCCTGCTAATCCAAAATATTGGACGGCTCACACCCAAAGTGAAACATCTATTCTTCGAAACAATACATCGAGAAGAAAGAGACAGAGTGCCATGATGATTAGATAGGGCCAGAGCGGAACAACGTTTTGAGCCACACGATCGTTGTTCGCAAACAACTCCTTGGCAGTGGGACAGTATTTTCCGCCGGACACGTCAGCAACCTTCTTCATCAAATTTTCGTCCAGTGGTCCTAGTCTCAATTCATCCGGGTAGCCAACGACGATGCTGCGAGTCTGCCTGAACGTCGGCACATTGCCTACACTTTGAGAAAGTTCCAAATGGTAGGCGCCGGTTGTGTCCGTAGGGATGTCGGCTTGATAGCGACCTGGAGCAACCTGTTCCAATAGGACACTTGATCGTTCTAGTCGCGGCCCGATGACGGTCATCTTGGTCGTCGCTTGATTGATGAATTCCCCTGTTGCATCGACGGAGTCCACGATTACACGAGACGTACTTCCTTGCCTCTGAACCTCAACAAATACGCCCTTTGATTCGCTTTTACGCATACAGTGTCGGATGACCTGAGCCCAAAATGGACCGAAGTTCGGCCAAGTTAACCATTCGGCCGCCCACTGGCTCTTTGCATCTGAAGTAAACGCAGCAGTCATTCCAAGTCCATATCGCCACCAAACTAGGACAGGATCACCCACTTCGCTTGCCAAGATGAACTCGCTGGTCGGTTTGGGTTTCGTGATCACATAGCCCAACAAAAAAGGCGCCGTATCGAGGTCAATTCCCGCAAGTACTTGAGTCGGACGCACTAAAATCGGAATAAATGGAAGCTCATTAATGGCTGATTTCGAAGCTTCGACCGTTTCCTTTGCAAAGATTTGTGGAATGCTATTCGCATTTTCACACAAGTAGAATCGGCCGCTCCCCGACTCTGCCAATCGCTGTAACAACGCCTGGTCCGCACCATCACCCACAGCGACGCTGCTCAAGGTAATTCTCGCAGCCGCCATGTCATTTGCGATTCCATCAAAGTCACCTGGCGAGCTATGTCCGTCGGTCAGCAAAATGACGTGCTTGAGTTTTGCGGATGCCCCAACGAGCGCTTCGTAAGCGTCGGCTAGTCCTGGATAAATGCTAGTGCCACCGCTAGCCTCTATGGTACTGATCCGATCGATGATGTACACCTTGTCGGATGCCGAATGGAGTTCGCTGACCCAGTAGCTCTGCCCATCGAACGCAACTACGCCGAGTTGGTCTTTAGGGCCAAGCAGTTCAGCAGCCCCTTTGGCTGCGTCCTTGGCCATCTCCATCTTTTCGCCACCCATGGACCCCGACTTGTCGATGACCAACACCATTGCCAAACTGGGTTTCTCTTTCTCTTTATCAAAATTGCTCCGTACCGGCAGAATCTCTTCTAGTGTCGTTTTGTAGTAACCTCCCAAGCCAAACGATTGGTCTCCACCAATCATGACAACTCCTCCACCCAGATCCTCGACATACGTTCGCAGAATCTCCATTTGCTGCAGCGTCATGGATGTTGCCGGAATATTGGAAAGAACAACACAATCAAATTTCTGCAATTCGCTCAAGGTGCGAGGCAATCCTTCGGCCGGTCGTACTTGCACAATGAGATCTTGCTCCTCCAGCGCCCATCGCAATTGGCTTGTCTCTTGAACATTGGAATCGACAATCAAAACGATCGGTTTGCCAGCAGCAAACACAACCGCAGAAGCAGCATTGTTGTCCAGCAAGGTATCCTTAAAACCGCGGATTCGAACGACATAATCGGTTTGGCTTTCCTGTTCAATCGATTGCCTGAATCGAAAACGGTTCTCTCCCTCGCGAATCTTGATCGGCTTCTCGGAATTGCTTACACGAATGTCGCCTCGAAACACATCGATAAACCCCTCGTCTTCGTGATTGGAAGAAACCACCGTCTCAATGTAAAACGGTTCACCCTGCCGAACTTCGGCTGGCGCGACCGCGTCGGCGACTTGCACTTCGGGCTCCGATCGGACAGGCAACGGAATCATGCTTATCGGCATTTTGCTGACTGCGGCAGCTTGGACTGCATCCCCGAAAGTTTGGCGACCATCTGTCAGCATCACCATTTGAGCGACGTATCCAGGCGGCGAAGCGGCTGCGGCGGTCTGTATCGCCGAAGCCAAATTGGATCCTCTTCGCTCTTTTTCATCCGGCGCAACTAATTGTTCATACTTGGATACAAGTGCGGAGGGTGTCGTCGCTACATTCATGAAGGCTAACTGACTATCACCTCGGTTCCTCTCCATTTCTGCGACGAACTCCTCAACTTCTTCCTGCCCTCGACTATCGATACTCAACGATCGGTCGATCGCAATTGCAATGAATTTCCGAGCCGTTGGCGTGAGAAGAGATAGACCGGCAATCGCCAAAACCAGTTGCAACAAGATTACGGTTCTAAACAATAACGAGAACCGGCGTTGCCACATCGGGAAATCGCTGAGCGATCGAAGGAAGTACCAAAAAATGGGAACAAGCAATACGAGCAGCCAGAGCATACCAGGTTGCGAGATCGCAAGCGACCAACGACTCGATAGGTTTGTAGGGTTCACTAGCCGACCACCCTTCGCTGGTAAAGCCACCATTCTATTACCAGTAACCATAAACCAATCAACGATAGATAGAACCAGATTGCGCGGCCGCCAAGAGACACAACAGAAAGGGAATCAGCAGGCAGCAATTCACCTCTAGGCTTGAGATCGCTCTCGCTATGGTTGGTTAAATTGGAAGCAAAAGCCCAGCGGTAATCCACTTTTCCGATCTGCGCATCAACTCGAGTGACATCCTCTTTCTTCGACGTCGAATCGGCTGTCTCTGCCCGTTTGCTTTTTATGTCGATATCGGGTGCGACTGTCCAAATCCCACATTCCAAAATAGGGCCAATCATCGCTAGATCACCCTGTACACTGATCGCACTGTTCCGACCCGATGGGCTGTTGACCCGTAAATCGCGACGTTGCGGTACGGTAGAGTCTGATTCGACAGCTTCCGCCGATTCCTTGGCGTCGTCATTGGAATTCAAACCGACCTTCTTTTCGTCGACTTCGGTCTGCGTTGGTGGAAAGGAGGTGGCAAAGGTCGAAAAACTATCAAGCTCCTCTGTTGGGATTAAGAACGAAGCCAGAGATCCAGTTGGCACAACAGGACGCAATTGCCCTTCGTTCCCTTGAAACCACTCCACCGCATTTTTAATCAAAACAGGGAATGCAATCCGGAGGGGCAAATCGCTCTGTTCCAGACTGCAAGTAAGAATCCAAACATCGCCCCCAGTCCGTTTCATTTTAGCAAGCATCGGAGAATCGAACGGATCCCGTATCAGAGCTTCTATCGGCTTAGAAAACGTCAATTGCTTTGCACCCGGGAAAAGAACGTTGTCCAAGCGAATATGCTGCGTCAAGGGGGAGTCCTTTTCAACCCGAGCAACCAGCGGTTGTTCGAGGTTTTCGCCAACTGTCCAGTAGTCGGTGCTGTTCTGAGGATCCAGTACGAGAACACGTCCGCGAGGCAATGAACTCGGGATCTCGCGATCTAACACGAGCAAGCCCCCTTTTGGGGCAGACTCTGGTGCTTGATCGGTAATGGTCAAAGCAACCAACGGCATCGACTCTAGGACGCTCTTTAGGAATAGACTGCCCTTGGATACCAACGTGACAGGTAGCGGTGCACGTTGAGGTAAGATCGATACTGCGTAGTCATCCGTGCTCAGCGCATCGTTCGAATCGATTTTGGCAACTAACCGTCCACCAGTCGCAGACGTGTGATCGAGAATCCGCGTTTGGCTTTCACCGGCTTTCAGCGACATAGGAACCACATCGACCAGCCTTTCCTCTAGGCTAATTTCAAGTTTTGTCTTCGCTTCGTCGAGGCCGTTATTGGTTACCTCGACCAGCACCTGATAGCCGATCGAATCCATAACACTGCGTCTCACTTGATACCGAGTGATGGCGATATTCTCCAGTGCCTTTCCAATTCCATAAATTTTGATCAAAGGATTGCTTCGAATGCGCTCGAAGTCTTCAATACATCCGTCGGTCAGGAGAATGATCTCCGACTTCTCGACGCGATCCTTTAGGAGTCGTTCCGCTGTTGCGATAGCTTCAAGAAGTGCCGATGGAGCGTCTGTCGCGGGGCAATCTGCGATCCCATCGATGAGTAGACGTGCATGGTTCGTCAAACCCACATGTACCACCGACTGCCCACCCGTGGAAACAAGTGACATTTCGTCGCCTGGACGCAATGAGCGAGCTAGCCCTTTCGCCACTTCTTTTGCCAAATGCAATCGCGTCTGTCCGCCCGCATCCGTGGCTTTCATGCTGGCTGAGTTGTCCAGGAGGAGAACGATACGACGTTGCGAGTTCTTTTGCCAACTCCAAAGCGGATCCACAAGCGCACCGACCAACAGCAATACAAAAGCCAATTGCAGCAGCAACGACAGCCAATGTCTAAGCTGTTGCCACCACGCTCTCGGCTTCTTCTCGTCAAACAACTGATTCCAAAACAATAGCGTCGAAACAGGTTGACGTCGCAATCGCACTTTGATGATATAGATCAAAATGATTGGCACGACGAGCGCGGCCCACCAAGCAAGCATCGGACTGGCAAACTCAAACATGGGCGTTTTCTCTAGCTCTGAATTCCCGAGGCTCGCATCATTCGCATGATCAACTCGTCAAACGGCAAGTCCGTAGTCGATCTTGTGCAGGAAAGTGAATACGTTTTGCAATAGGTTTCGATCGACGAAAGGAACTCAACAAAAAGCTGACGGTATTGCTTTATTTTTCTCTCTGTAACTGTGATCTTTCGACGCTGCCCCGTCTCCATTTCGTCCAATTCAACATCACCAAGTAACGATGGATTTGCTTCTTCGAGGGTGTGAATCTGGATCACGTGTGGTTCAAATCGACGGTGGCGCAGAATGTCCACCCCACCCCGGAACCCTTGTTGATCGTAAAGGTCGCTAATAATAACAACGAGCCCGGTTCGCTGCGCTCGGTTGACCAACGACTTGGACACAGTAGCAAGATCGGTCGCTGTCCCAGCTGGCTTCAAATTCTCTAAAAAATTGAGAATGCTTAGGACTCTATCTTTGCCCCGTGTAAGAGGTAGTACCTCTAACGGTCTGTCCGCATAAGCCATAATGCATACTCGATCGAGATCCGCGAGCGCAATATAAGCCAACGCAGCTGCGATACGACGCGCGTAGTCAAATTTATTGGGTGAGCCGGAGTCCATGCTCCTAGAGATATCGAGCAAGAGATAGACATGAAGATCCTCTTCTTCTTGAAACCTTTTTAAAAGGAGATCGCCATAGCGCGCATACACATTCCAATCCAGATATCGCAAGTCGTCACCTGGAGTGTACTCGCGGTGGTCGGCGAACTCGATCCCTCCACCGAGTTGCTTGGTTCGCCTTTGAGCCAAAAGCCTCCCGCGAAAGACACGGCGTGAGACCAGTGACAAGTATTCGAGTTTTTTCAAGAACTCTGAGTCGAATAGGCTCATGCGGCTTGCATTTTACCGAGATTTTTGAGGATGTCGGTGATGACATCGTCGGTTTTGATGTCTTCCGCTTGCCCTTCAAAATTGAGGAGCACTCGGTGCCGAAGGCAATTGATTGCAACTGCGTCGATGTCTGCTCGCGAAACATGATAGCGGTAATCTAGGATCGCATTGATTTTTGCAGACAGAATGATGGACTGCGCACCTCGCGGACTGCTACCAAAACGAACAAAACGCTTCGTCATCGACGCCGCATGCGCATGCTCTGGGTGAGTGGCCATAACAATTTGTATAGCATGCCTCCGTACCTCGTCACTAATCGGAATACGACGCGACAACGATGACATTTCAAGGATGCGTTTTGGATCGAACAAAGGCTGAGCTTCTGGTGTGCTCGATTCGGTTGTGCGATCGAGAATGCTCTCAATTTCAAGAGCCGTTGGAAATGGGACAATCAGCTTGAACAAGAATCGATCGAGCTGTGCTTCCGGCAATGGATAGGTCCCCTCCATCTCCAAAGGGTTTTGCGTCGCCAAAACAAAAAACATGCGATCCAACTGGTGGGTAATACCAGCTACCGTTACGCTGCGTTCTTGCATTGCCTCCAGCATGGCCGACTGAGTCTTGGGCGTGGCGCGATTGATTTCGTCAGCAAGTACGACGTTAGCGAAAATGGGCCCTCGTTCGAATCGGAAATTTCGACTCCCCCCCTCACCTTCCACCATGATTGTCGTTCCGACCAAGTCGGCGGGCATTAGATCGGGTGTGAACTGTATGCGGCTAAACTTGGCTTCCAATGCGCTTGCGAGTGTTCGAACGAGCATCGTCTTACCCAAGCCCGGTACTCCTTCCAGCAACACGTGACCGCCAGCAACTAAAGCAAGCAGCACACCATCAACGATCGGTTGTTGGCCCACAATGACCTTCCCGATTTCGTTTCGAAGACTCTCGAAATCCACTCGAAATTGATCCAATGCACTCTTCAACTCGGGCGCGATCTCTGGCATGCTAACTCCAAAATAGTGTGCGCTCTCAGCGGAGCAAATCCTGTTTTGATCTCGAGAAGACAGATCGTCAGGTTGAAGTTCTAAACGCACAGCATTCAAATGTCAAATTTTTATTTGACGGTTGTCCGAGGTACACCCTGGTAAAGATATCGGGATGCGAAAACTCAAACGCAGAGAGCGCTACGTGCGTCGGTAGAGTTTATTCATCCTTGGCCCGATTTGAGTTGCTCGCGATAATAGGTGGCATGGGACAGCCTAACGCATCGGAAATGACTCGCAAAAGCTCCGTCTCGTCAAGGGAGACATGATGATCTGCTGCGATGCACTCAGCAAAGGCATCGAGCAGCTGCCTGCGAATCTTGGGCGCTACATTTGCGAGCGAGTCCAGGGCCAAACCCAATTCTCGCAACTTGCATTTGTCCTGAGGGAGCAATTCCATCAATCCCAAGTCTTGCTCCACCACTGACACGCCCTTTCGAAATGCACTTTTCGGGTCACTTGATTTTCCTCCCACATACGCCAACGACGACAAGACGACGCGAAAAGCATCCTTCGTCTCGGCCAGGTTGAGCTGCGGAGGTACTTTCATCCGATCTTGACTCAACCGGTGTACCAAACGTTTGGTGACAAATCGTTGAACTGCAAACTCGAATAAGGTCCACTGTCGGTCCGCCTCGATCAGCTTGCGAACCGTCAATCGAAACTCATTAAATTGCGGTGGGGACATTTGGTGTAGGGCGGGCAATGCTAAGCAAACAATAGGCAACCTTTGCTCCACTTCCAGACGATCAATGGACTGTAAAACTCGCTGTAGCTCCGCGAAAGCGCGTGGGTCGCAGGAATGTTCAAGCTCAAGCCATTGCAATCGTCTGGTCTCTTCCCCATGAGGCGCGAGAAGCAAACAGTAAATGACTGCGACGGCACCAAGCGGGTCGCGTACATTTTGAGCAATCCGAGCATCGAGCTCCTCGATCATTCCATGCGCATGTTGGATGTGCGCCCGCGAGGGCTCGCCGATCACTTCTACGGCGCTATGCGGATTGGATTCCATTCGCCCCGCGCCTGACAGCGCCGATTGATGCGTGGCGTTGTTGGAAGCAAACTGCATGGACAATGATCTTGGGTCTTTCAACTCCGACAATGAGTGAGTCACTTCGGAAGTGACCTCAAATTGGCCATCGAACCGCGGGTCAAGCCTCTTGACCCGAACCTGAAGTGGCGGATGGGTCGCAAACATCAAGTTCGCCACACCATTTCCAAAGAACATATGGCTTGCTTCGGTAGCCCTCGCCGAGTTAAGCTTTGCGTGCTTGGACCACCCGCCAATCTTCTTGAGTGCGCCAGCGATCCCGCTTGGATTGCGGGTGAATTGCACTGCAGACGCATCCGCCAAGAATTCGCGTTGTCGCGAAACCGCAGCCTTGATCATGTTTGCAAAAAACACTCCGAGGTAACCGATCGCGACCAAAGATCCCCCAACCAAGAAAAGTGCGGCGATAATCCCAATGGTTCCTTTGCCTTCGTCGTCACTTCTGGACGATCGCCTCGGGAATTCGATCAAAATGCGCAGCAGCATGTACCCAAGCAATGCGATGATCAAGATTCCGTGCAGCAATCCAATCAACCGGAGATTCAATCGCATGTCCCCATTGAGGATGTGACTGAATTCATGTGCAATGACCCCTTGTAGCTCATCGCGAGTCAATGTCTGAATAGCACCGCGAGTGATTCCGATCACCGCGTTCTGCGGCGTTGTTCCGGCGGCGAAAGCATTGATGCCAAGTTCATTTCCTAAAAGATAAACGGGAGGTACAGGGGTGCCCGCGGCCAAAGCCATTTCTTCCACCACGTTGAGAAGGATTCGCTCGTCAAGGTTCTTTGAGTTTGCCGGAACCTTGCTTCCACCCAACGCAACCGCAACATGTTCACCTCCACTTCCGAGCATCCAAGTTTTGTAAATGCTGCCCGTTGCAATCAGAGTAAGGACAGCTCCAACCACCGATGCGAGCAGCAGCGGATTCCAGTCCAGTACATGCACCGGATTCTCTGTCTCGCGCGATAATAAAGCAAGGATTCCGATCAATGCAAAATAAACAGATGTGATGACCAGGATTACGGTCACGACAAAATAAAGAACCAGGAGCCTGCTGTTGCGGCGAGCTCGGTCTTGATGCTCAAAGAAATCCACGGTCGTGTAACTCGTCTAAAATTGGACTTTGACCGCTTCACGTTCCGCAGGCGCAGTAATCTCAAACATTTTAGCAGGAACGAATCGACCAAAACCTGCCACCAAGTTCCCTGGAAAACTTTCGCATGCAATGTTATACGATGCCACCGCATCATTGAACGATTGACGCGCATAGGAAACTTTGTTTTCGGTACTCGTCAATTCCTCTTGAAGGGCTAACATATTTTGATTGGCCTTCAAATCCGGATAGGATTCAGCAAGACCGATGAATTTAGTAAGCGATCCAGCCAACGCCACTTCCGCGGTGGATAGATTTTGGATTGCATTTGCGTCACCAGGGTTCGAAGCCGCTTGTTGGCCGGCCGAAAACGCTGTATTCCGTGCTCGAATCACTGCTTCGAGCGTTTCTGTCTCATGCTTCATGTACCCTTTGGCAGTCTCGACGAGGTTGGGGATCAACTCATAACGACGTTTCAATTGAACATCGATTTGCGCATACGCATTGTTAAAGCGATTCTTCAGTGTGACTAGGTTGTTGTACAACGATACCAAGTAAAAGAAAAACATAAGCACCATCGTGCCCATGACCAGCAAACCGATTATAACACCGCTCATGATAAGGAATCCTTGTTGAGGAAAATTGCAAACGTCCTACAATTGAAAACCATCTACCTGGATGAACGAGCCAGGCATGCATATGCAAGCCCATCATACACACTACCAAGGCTTCGCAAAGCCGGAATAGCCTGCGAGGCAAAATAATGTTTGGTGTTTCTCAGTTGTGGTTTTTGACTTCAAATGTTTATCGATCTTTATCGTCAAATTTATTTGCGAATACCTTTCGTCGTTCCGTTAAAAACTGGAGCTGTTGGTAGAGCACTCGCAGGATCGGTGATTGAACGTTGGCTCGTTCTGCTGCACGCAGTGCATTGCCATAAATGGCTTCCACCTCCATCGGACGACCTGCCAAATAATCAAGTCGCATGCTGCTGTCATAAGGAACCATTTCATCTGTTTGATCCATCATGAATTGAACGAACTCGGGTTCAATTGCATACCCACAATCGCATGCGGTCTGACGCACTTCGCGAATAATGGACTCCGCCAACGCACGAGAGGCAGGAAAGGCCATTATGCGATCCGTACTCGAGTCTAGGATTACGGACAAACCATTGAAGGGGATATTCCACATCAATTTTCGCCACCTCGCCCATGCAAGTGATTCGGTCGTGTGACAATCGATCCCAGCAGCAATCAACTCCTTTTGGAGAACCTCTAAGCGTTCCATCGAAACGCCTCGCTCCTTATCTTCCAAACCGCGATATGGGCCCATGAGTATATTGCCGTAATCGAGATGTCGAATATGGCCCGGCCCAACCTTGTTGGAACAAAGAAAACAACAGCCGCCTGCAACTCTTCCTGGGCCTACAACCTCGCGAGTCGCTTGCTCAACATGCAAACCATTTTGCAGCACTAGAACCATCGAATCTTGGTGCATCAAAGGGGGCAATAGCTTGGGCAATAGCTGATTTTCAGTGCTCTTCAGTCCCAAGAGAACGCAGTCGCACTTCGGCATTTCCAAAACACTTGAATAGACGTTGATATTGGCGACATGAAAATCGCCGTTCTTGCTGTCGACACGCAGACCATGAGCCTTCACGTAATCGGCATCGGATCGCATCAAGAAATGCACGTCGTTTCCCGCTCGAGCAAGAAGTCCACCATAAAACCCACCAAGGGCCCCTGTGCCTACTATTGCAAATTTTGTCATGTACCAGCAATGAAACTTTCTTTCAAACTTTTCTTAACGTCGCACGACTGTTCTTCCAGACAAGCGATGAATAAGACCACGCATCTCCAAGACGCTCAAAGTACTTAACACGCGCGGTACGGGGAGTTTGGAGGACGAAATCACTTGATCGATATCCGTGGGCATTGCTTCGATCGATTGCAACACGGCATTTTCAATCTCATTGAGCTGCAGTTCGGCGGCATGGTGAACCGTATTGCCGTCGCTCATCGTCGCTTTCTCGACCAGAGGACCGAGATGCTCAATGACGTCTTCTGCATCCTGGATCAGAATTGCCCCGTCCCGAATTAGCTGATTGCAACCTCGCGACATTCTAGAGGTTGCGAGACCAGGAATCGCGAAGAGATCACGCCCTTGCTCCCCCGCATGCCGCGCTGTAATGAGAGAACCAGATCGATCGGCCGCTTCGACCACGATGGTACCAAGACTCAAGCCGCTGATAATACGGTTTCGTTGCGGGAATACGCCCGCCCTGGGTTTCGAAAAGGGGTGCGTTTCGCTGATCAATGCTCCGTGCTCAACGACTTGTTTGGCCAGCTCCGAATGTTCCGGTGGATATATTTCGGTCACACTACTACCGAGTACGGCAATTGTCCTGCCCTGCGATTCGATCGCTCCACGATGGCATATCGCATCGATGCCACGAGCCAAACCACTGACGATCGTAATCCCATATCTTGCCAACGCTTTCGATATGCGTTCAGCCATGGTACGACCATAGCTAGTGCAATGCCGCGTCCCGACCATCGCGATAGATAGCTGATCCGCTTTATGAAATGATCCGCGGACGAATAGCATGACCGGCGGATCCGGCAGTTCAGCCAAGAGCCTTGGGAATTCGGGATCACCTGCCAAGATAATATCGACCCCATGATCACCACAGTGCTGACGTACACGCTCAACTAGATCGCTGGAACTCGAATCCCTGATCAGAGTCGATAGCTTGGGACCGATTCGAGCTACTTGCCCCAATTGAGAAAGTGTCGCCTGCAGGACTGACGTCGCTGATCCAAAATGATCGATGAGCCCTGCCAACAGCTTTGGGCCCACTCCATTGACCAGCGCAAGTCGTATAAACGCTTCGCGATCTGCCGTCGGTACCGACCGAATTGGCGGTACCCAATCCGAACTTGCCCCATCCGCCAGATAGTCCATCGACTCCTGGTCCTCAACTGCGTTGGCTGCATCGTCAATTAACGGATTGAGGTCAAAGAGGAATCCACTACTTGCAGGTTCGTCGGGCGTTGTCATTGCATGTTCAATCTAGGCTTAATGAGGGCGAGAAACTCCGTAAACGTGAGACCAATACTGCGCAATCGCTTTGGCCCCGGAGATGAAGCAGTGGCCATCGGTCTGGCCCGTAAGGAATCCTAAAGCATCCAACGATGGAGCTTTCTCTAAAATAAGGACCGGGCAATTCTGATTGTCCTTGCCGATTAGGCTCACAATCTCGGTGCGTGGTGCGGGAAAGTCCACATACCGAATATCGAGCCCATGCTTCAGTTTTGGGAAATAGCTCAGAACTCCGGTGACCATTGCGCAGTCTGGACAAAAATAGGGCAATCCCGCTCCATCTGGGAAGTCTTCTTTGAGCATAAAGAGAGTGTCTCGAGCCAAAATTAATTCTCCACAAGAATGATTGCAGTTTCCTTTGCGCTAACGAAGGCATTCTAACAACTTCAACCTCCCGTGTCAGTACTTTTCATGTTTACCACGCGTAGACGCGGTGCACCTCTTCGAGTTGTCGGCCCCACGGAATCCTTTTCGATATTGTCAAAACGACACGTTCACCACAGGCTACTTAGCCGCTATTCTATTGACTGCAATTATCTGCTCCCCCACTCTGGTCCTATCCCAATCGATTCGTGAACGAACCAACCACTAACGCCACTTCTTCGCGGGTAAACCCGCCGGCTGTAATCCCTGCTAACTTCCAAAGAGAATTGGCGTCGCAGTTACGTTCTAACGAAGACGTGATCGTCTGGTTTGAACCGAACCTAGACTCCAACTTGAAATTTGGCAGCGGTCTAGTGGTGCTAACGAATTTGGGTGTGATCGCGCGTCAGCCGAGTCCGCCCGGCGAAGCCAGTTGTGAGTGGATACGCTGGGACCTCGCCAACATCGTCGAGATCAAGAAACAGGATCGGGCAGGTTTGGGCATTCTCGAGTTGCTTGGCGACAAGCATTTACTCCAAGCTTGGTTGTTCACTGCTGGGAATTCGAGTTCGGCAGCGGCGTTGTCCGCAAAGCTAAAACTGATGAAGGCAGGAAAATCCGAAGAGACAGAGCTTTCTGCATCCATTTGTCCATCGTGTGGCGGATCGATGCTTGTTGGGCAGATGGTTTGTAACAACTGCGCTCCGACACCAGCTCCCGATACCAATCGCTCGCTTTGGCGCTTGACACGATTTGCAAAGCCACGCGCTGGGATTATCCTGATCGGGTTTGCATTGACATTGCTCAGCACTGCAGCAACGTTTCTACCACCCTTGTTGACGAAGATCCTTGTAGACGACGTTTTGACTCCGCATGAGGTAGCCCGGACTGCCGCTCAGAAAGCTGGCAATGCCGTAGTAGGATCAGCTGACTTTCGACTCGTTCCTTGGATACTCGCAGGTATGCTCTTGTCTGCGTTGCTTAGCTGGGGGCTTTCATGGGCTAAGACTTATGCATTGGCATCGGTAAGCGAACAAATCAGCGCCGACCTTCGCAACGCAACGTACTCTCACCTTCAAAGGCTATCGCTCGAGTTTTTTGGAGGCAAGCGGACGGGTGATTTGATTTCTCGGATCAGCAGCGATACGCAACGTATCTGCGATTTCCTCTCCATCAGTCTGGTCGACTTTGCAACAGACCTTCTGATGATCGCCTTTACGGGAATTGTACTATTCACAATTGATCCGATGCTTGCCATTGTGGGTCTGCTTCCGTTTCCGTTTATCGCGTGGACCGTTTCTCGCGTTCAAGGAAAAATACGAATGGGGTTCGCCCGGGGAAGTGCAGCTTGGGCCGAGATGGTCAACGTGCTCGCTGACACCATCCCGGGAATCCGCGTTGTGAAAGCGTTTGCTCAAGAGAATCGTGAAATCGATCGGTTTAAGCAAAGCAACGATCACGTTCTTGGCGCAAACAATCGAGTCAATCGGCTTTGGGCCGCATTCTCTCCAATCATCACACTCCTAACAGACGTTGGCCTACTCGTGGTGTGGGGATTTAGCGCGTATCAAGTCTCACAAGGTGCGATTACGCTAGGCGTTCTTTTCTTCTTTGTAAACAGAATCGGCGTTCTATATGGGCGACTGGACGACATGAGCCGACTTCTTGCCAACGCCCAAAGAACTGCGGCCGCAACGAACCGCATTTTTGAAATCCTTGATCGCGTACCGAGCGTTTCCGAACCGCAAAAGCCAATACATCCTGGTCGTGTAAAAGGCCGAGTGACGCTCAACGACCTCACTTTTCGCTATGGCTCGCGACAAGTGATTCACAATGTCAGTTTAGACATCAAGCCCGGTGAAATGATCGGGTTGGTGGGACCGAGCGGTGCGGGAAAAAGCACACTTGTCAACTTAGTTTGCCGCTTTTACGATGTTAGCGGGGGCTCGATTATGGTCGATGGAATCGACATCCGTTCTTTCCCAATCACCGAGTACCGAAGCAATATCGGCATCGTGCTGCAAGAGCCTTTCTTGTTCTTCGGTTCGATCGCCGAGAATATCGCCTATGGACGTCCGGAAGCGAGTCGTGAACAAGTAATCGCAGCCGCGAGAGCAGCCAAAGCGCACGATTTTATTTTGCGGTTAGCCGACGGATACGACTCTCTCGTCGGTGAACGTGGGCAATCTCTCTCAGGTGGTGAACGGCAACGCATTTCGATTGCACGGGCTTTGCTCACAGACCCAAGAATTCTCATACTCGACGAAGCGACTTCGGCCGTGGACACCGAGACGGAACGTGAGATCCAAGAAGCTCTCGACGTGCTCGTTCAAGGGCGAACGACAATAGCGATCGCCCACCGAATCAGTACCCTTCGCAAAGCAGACCGCATCATCGTGCTCGAAAAAGGACGAATAACCGAAGTTGGCAACCATGATGAACTACTCAATTTGGGCGGGACTTACGCGAGGTTGAATCACGCTCAAAGGCAAATCAATCTTCACGAAGAAACGTAAGCATGCATGCTTGGATGGTTCTTCGGCGCCCATGGCCACGAGTAGAAACGCCGGTGGTGTATACGCGGGCATAACCCTGCAGGCAAAAAGAGTCTGATTTCATCGGCTTGAGTTTCATTTTAGCGAGGTGATTCATTTGGCTTAACTGGTGGAGCAATGGGGTCCGCACTCGGTTGACGATTCCGGGCGCCCTCTCCACGTCGCCCAGCTTCGGGACGAACCGCCTGACTTACAAATGATTTGATATCGGTTGCCGCCTTTGTCTCAACCCCTGGTTTTTGCAAGAAACCAAGATCATCGAACCAATCGATGAACCGATTCTGCCAAGTCCCATACGGGATCCCGCCGCGGTGTGTTAAGCCGCCTGATGCCCCATTGGAGCCCGGATGATATCCATTGCCATAAATATGCATTTCCACGTTTGGAATCCCCGCTTGTAGCATGGCCGTAAAATACTCGTTGGCCCAAATCGCATGGACACGGTCACCCGCTCCCGAACAAGTGATGAAGGCCGGTGGCGCATTGCGTGGAATCTGTGTTTTCGGATCGCGTGCAAAAGGGGTCGGACCAGGGTAAACGACTCCAACAAAGTCTGGTCGCGATGTGGTACCAGCCAATGGATCCTCTGAGCTGTTGTTTGCTGCATCAAAAGCCTCAAAGGAGATCGCTGTTGGTGAGGACAATTCAGCCCCCGCAGAGAACCCCATAATGCCAATCTTATTTGGATCAAGTCGCCAAAGTTCCGCATGCTTACGAACCATGCGAATCGCTTGAAACGCGTCGTTCACAGCATCTGTTTCCGCAATGTATCCGTCGCTTCTCAGTCGATTTCGCAAAATGATGGTGCTGACTCCATAGTTATAAAAATAAGGTACAAAGTCGGCACTCTCGCCCCCCACGTTCAGTGTTCGATGGCCGCCACCCGCTGCGACAATGACGGCAGCCCCTGTATTGATCCCACGATCGACCATGTGCACTTCGATGGATGGATTGTGAATATTGACGATGGATGAGATACGCCCTGGCACCGTGCCAGACATGTTGTACTTTTCGGCTTCTTTTACTCTATCCTGCTTCAATGCAGAGGAGTCGGGCGGATAAAGAGGTACGACGATGCCGCCCGGCAAGATCGGTTGTGGGACATAGGGTTTATCCGTTGAGGCCCAGGGTGATGGAATCCCCATCGGTGGTGGAATAACGACCGCTATTGCATCTTGAGCAAAAGCCCTCGTTGCGGAAACGCAAATAAGAACGAAGAGAAACGCTGCATTGTTCCATGCAAATGTTGAACGCATTGATTGAACCTCACTCTTAACTTCCAATGGAACTTACGATCTATTGCTACAGGTTGGATAAGTGCGACGTTGAGTCTCCGAATCGTTCAAGGTCTTGGACACCCATTTGTTGCGCTAGCGTTAAGTAGAGATTGGTCAAAGGTTTCGATTTGTGATCCACGAATCGACCGGGGGTGATCGCGCCGCCAGCGTTACCCGCCAGGACAATAGGTAAGTCCGAATGCGTATGCCGATTCCCATCGGCGTTACCGCTTCCGTAAAGAATCATTGAATTGTGCAAAAGGGACTTACCGTCTACGTCTTGAGTCGAAGCGAGTTTATCCAAGAACCCAGCAAACATTCGCACGTACCATTGGTCGATCTCTTCGACCTTCTTGATCTGATCCGCTTTGTTTTGATGGTGTGTTAAGTCGTGATGCCCCTCGACAATGCCGATGTGATCAAAGGACCGATTGCTGCCATCGTGTGCTAACAATAACGACGCGACTCTGGTGGAGTCGGTTTGAAAAGCGAGGAACAAAAGGTCGTACGTGAGTTGTATATACTCCTCATAGGAGTCCGGAACTCCTTCGGGCGTTGCAACGCTCGGATCCGACACCGATCCAAATCGTTCCGCTTTTTCAATCCGCTTTTCAATCTCGCGAATGCCGTGCAGGTACTGCGCGAGTTTTTCACGGTCCGTGCTGGGCAATCGACGCTGCATGGAGCGCGCGTCCTCTAATACGAAGTCCAACAAAGACCTTTGCTCATCGCGGCGTCGGGCCAAATTATCACGTCGCTCCCCTGGATTGCCCGTACCAAACAAACGCTCAAAGACCGATCTTGGGTTGGATTCCGGAGACATCGGAGTCGTTGCAGAGCTCCATGAGATGTTGTATTGATACGCGCACGAATAACCGGAATCGCATCCACTTGTTTGCCGCTTGGAATCACAAGTTAATTCCAACGACGCAAAACGAGTGGTATCGCCAACTTTTTTGGCAATAATTTGATCGATCGATACCCCCGCTTGGATGTCGCTGGCGCTTTTCTTGAGTCGTACTCCAGTTAGAAACGTTCCGTTGCCGCGAGCATGATCTCCACCACCATCAGGTCCACCATTGGCTGAGAGATTGTCGAGCCCCTTCAGCACCTGAATGGAGCCGCGATGCGACTCGAGCGGCTTGAGTGTTTGACTCATCGAATGCAATTGAGAATCCGAATCGGAAGACGCACTTGGCCACCATGCGCTTGGGATTGCGCCGTTTGGGAAATAGATAAAGGCAGTTCGAAGCGGAGCACCGGACGCTGTCGTTGCCAGCCCCCTCGTCGCACTGACCGCCATCGCTCTTACAGACTGCATCGACTCCAGAGCGGGCAGGGCCATGCACACGCCTACCCCTCTAAGAAACTGTCGCCGTTTCATCGCAGATCGGATCGGTCTCATCTTATCCTCTATCAGTTTGGATTTGAATTACAGTGGACTTCAAAAGCTACTTTGCCAACGCGGATGGAACAACGTCCTCGGCACTTCGTTTTTTCAAGAATTGAGCGGAGTGGACGACGCCATCGAGCAGGGCACGCGCTTTGCCACCCGACGATTCAATTCTCTCCACGATATCGTCCAGTGCATAGTTATCACGATAGTCAAGACCACGCCCAAGTGCATAGGTCATTAACTTCTCGGCGATGCAATAGTAAATTTCTTGCTTGTGGTTCCGCACCAACGCTTGTTTCAGATCATTCACGTTTTTGTACTCTTCACCGCTTGAAAGCGTTCCTGCGACGTCGACTAACTCGCCAAACTCTTTCTCACGGAATCGACCAAGTGCATTGAAATTCTCGAAGGCTAATCCGAGAGGGTCCATCTTATTGTGACAAGAACTACAGACGGAATTCTCGCGATGTAGCGCAAGCGTGTCTCGCAACGATAGCTTCTTGCCATCCTTCTTTTCTACCGCATCCTCCAAGGATGGGACATTCGGCGGAGGGGCGGCTACTGGCGATCCGATTATGTTTTCAAGGATAAACAATCCTCGCTTAACCGGCGAAGTGCGATTTGGATTTGAAGTTACCGCTAGAAAAGTCCCCTGTGTGAGGATCCCCCCTCGCAGGCTTCCTTCGGGCAACTCAACGATTCTCATTTTTTCTCCCTGAATCGCTTCGAAATTCGGAATCTCGTAGAATTTCGCAAGTTCTTCGTTTAGGTAGGTGTAGCGAGAGTCGATTAGTTCGGTAAGTGGAAGATCGTTCTTCAAGATATGTTGGAACAGCATTTCGGTTTCAGCTCGCATTGCTCGCTTCACGGAATTCGAAAAGTTCGGGCCAAAAGCGCCGCGATTGAAACCCGGCCTGAAGTTCTGTGGTTTGTTCAATTCCACTTTTTCTAATTTCTCCGCCACTGTCAAATCGCTTTCTGCTTTGTCGTTCAACTCCTTTCGTCTGGCGAACCTACGCCCGACTTCGGGATCAGGCGCAACTCTCGCTCCACTCTCGCGCCGAGCAACGGCAAAGGGATCGATTGCAACCCCTTCGACCTCGCGAGACTGGAGCCACTGTCCCACGAAATTCTGAAAAAACGCAGAGCTTCTGGGGTCATTGAGCATGCGGTCGACTTGCTGGTCTAAATTCGCTCGCAGCGATCCTTCATCGGCCAACTGAAACAACTCGTGGTCCGGCATCGTCGACCACAGAAAATAGGACAGTCGCGTGGCCATTGCATAATCATCCAGCCAAGCATGCCCTAGTTCGGTAACGTCGCCAGCAAATTCCTCGCGGAACAGAAATCGTGGAGATGCGAGAATCGCCGTCATAGCCTGAGCAATGCCGCTTTCGAAAGTTCCCCCGTTGGCTTCCGAGACACTTTCTGCAAGACGCAGTAAGCGTGCGACTGAATCCTCATCGACAGGCCTTCGATACGCTTTGGTTGCGAATTGTTGCAGAAGCTCTTTTGCGTACTCTTTTCGTTCGGCAACCGTATCCGGCACTGGCCTTGGAAAAAAGCGACCGTAATGAGCCGGAGTCACAAGATGCGCGTCTCCTAGTGGACCAACCAAGTTGACGCTCTTTACGATAAGCCTAAGAAATCGAACTTGGGGTTTTTCCGCTGCTATTGGTGTAACCTCAAAGAGAAGATTGCGATCACCCACATCGAGATCCATGTCCATTTTGATGGAGATGTCTTCGTTGCCTTGACGGACAAATTCTCGCTCGACCAGCAGGTTGTCGTCGATTTTGAATTGGAACTTGCATCGATTGTAATCGAAGACATTGTCTACATACTGCTCTGCAGCCTTCAGTTGGATCTCAATCTTGTACTGGCCTGCAGTCGCAATACGGGTTGTAAGTTTCCCTGTGGCATGCTCTCGATACGACAATGTCAACATGAGCGGATCGTCTTTAGGAGGTTCTGCTACTTTCATTCCAAATGCGTTTTTCGGCGGCGAGTCTTTCGCAGACGACGCGGCATCTGGATTTTCTACGCCATCGTTAAGTACCTCTTTATGGAAGTCGCCACCCAACAACTCACGTCGCTGAGATACGCGAGCGACCGTAGGCACAGCTCGAGCAACGATCTCTTTGGCTGCTGAAATATATTTCTCAAGAAGCAATGGCGAAATGGTAAGCACTTCTGCGATGTTGTCGAAGCCATATCCAGTGTCGTCCGCTGGGAAGTTGCTGTTGGTATCATATTCCAATCCGATAAGATCCCGCACGGTGTTCCGATACTCCGTTCGATTCAATCTTCGGACCATAACGGAACCCGGGTCAGGCTTTTTGGGATCATGCCGAAAAACCTCCGATTTGATCCAAGACATCGCAAGAGTACGCTGCTCATCGGTGGGTCCTGATTCGCCCAATGGCGGCATCGACTTGGCCCGAAGCTGGCGGAGGACTTTGTGCCACAGTTCTGGCGATTGGCGTACGTCACCCGAGAACGAGTCCAGTGAAATGTTGCCACTCTTTTCAGATTGAGAATGGCACCCGTAGCAATTCTGTTCCAACATAGGTCGAATCCGCGATTCAAATTCGATGGATTCGTCTGCGGAAAGTAAATTGCCAAAACAACCAAGAGTCGCCAAGTTCCACAGTGCGAGTTTTTTGATGCGATACCAGGAAGTGCATGGATTGTTCAACATTTCAATCAAATCCTTTATGCGGCGATCTATTTTCCAGCTACCTGCTAATGTCCTGAGATTGGCGAACGATTCGACGACCCGTTCGGTACGCCTCGGTGTGTCGCTAGGAATACCATTAAAATCGGTCAGGGTGGGGAGGTTTGCAATGCTTTCGCCGACTTTCAGGATGCTGAGCGGCAGCGAATGAAAATACAAGCGATGCTGTAGTATATCCGCAATAAGCGCCCCCCCGCTCTTTAACATGACGAATTCGCCCTCCTCCAAATGAGATCGTTGGTTTTGTTTGAAGGATTGGCTAGCGTCGAATCACAACCTCCTAAAAGGGGCGTTTTGTAATGACCGGAACTTCGCAATTGCATTCAGGAAAGCCAGCCACCAAGATCAAGAATGCTCGTTCATTCTGGGGTCGCTCAAGAACGCGGTTGAGGAATTTCATTGGGCTTGGAGTATGTGTAAGTGTTGCTAGGCCCGAATGATGCAGGGCTGCGATCAAGAACCCAGTCGCGATACCAACGGACTCCGATACATAGTAATTCTTCTGCGAAGAACCATCACTGAGTGGCTTCCAGTTCTCAGCAAAGATACAGATAACCACTGGAGCTGTTTCCAAGAAAGGCTTCGATGCGTCGGTACCGAGTGGCGCTAACGCATCTAACCATTCATCTGGAGCCCGACTTGAATAGAATTCTCGCTCCTCTGCCTCAGCCGCCCCCCTGATTTGCTTTCGAATCATAACGTTCTCTACGACGACAAACGTCCATGGCTGGCGATTTGCTCCGCTTGGTGCAAGCATTGCTACTTGTAAACATCGATCTACGATTGCTGAATCTACCGGCTCGCTCGAGAAACTTCTTATCGTGCGCCGCGTTTGCATGTGCGACAAGAATTCCGCGGAACGAGCACTCATGACCCCGTTTGGAAATCGGATGTACTCTTGGTAACTGCGATGCTCGGGATTCATTCGGCTAAGGAAGCTTAGTGGCCAGTCGCTGAAACTCTTTTCGAATGTCAGAGTCATCAGCATTCGGGAAGTTAGCTCGCTGGACCATCAACAAGTAGCACCGCTTTCGCTCAGGATCAATCCAGGCTTGAGTTCCATATGCTCCGCCGTGCCCAAAAGAACCAACCGAGAGATATTGAGAAACGCCCTGTGGCTCGCGAACCACGCAACAACCAATTCCCCAAGCATTTCCTGGCGTGAATCCGGTCTTCAAGTTACCGGTCGTCGGCGTTCGGAGTTTTAGGACCGATTCTTTGGTAAGGATCTGTTGCCCGTTAAACTTGCCATCATTGAGCAACATCTGGCAAAAGAGAGCGTAATCGGTTATCGTCGAAAACAACCCACCGTTTGCAGCAGGCATGCGATCGCGATCGGTCGGCTTCTTGCCGGACAATAATCCAATTGGCGCCTCCTTTAATGAACCGTTCAGGTCACGCATGTAACTGGTTGCCAATCGGCGCATTTGTGATTCGTCCAAATAAAATGTTGTATCCTTCATGCCCAGTGGCTTACAAATGCGGTCGTTCACAAAAGTATCAAACGACTTTCCCGAAACAACTTCGATGATTCTGGCAGCGGTATTGATACTCGTCTGGCTGTATTGCCACTTGCTTCCCGGTTCAAAAAGTACTGGCAGTTTCGCGTATTTTTCGGCTGCAACGGTCAGCGTTGGCGATGTATATGCTTGGCCGCCAGAGATTTCACTCATTCCAGATGTATGATTGAGCAGTTGTTCAATCGTAAGCGTCACGGATTGACCGTTGCTTGTTTGCAGTCCTGCCATTTCAGGCAAATGCTTTGCAATCGGATCCGAAAGTGAAAGCTTCGCTTCATCGACGAGAATCATCATGCAAGCGGCCGTTATTGGCTTGGACATCGAAGCGATCCAGTGGATCGAGTCGGTATTCATTGGGGCTTGTGAAGCAATGTTAGCGAGGCCAGTTGCTTCTAAAAGGATCGTGCTCTCTGGGGTGACAACCATGGTGACAGCTCCAGCGATTTCGCCCTTTGAGACAAAGCCTTCCATCGCTTGCTTGATCGACTGCGCTGAGTTGCTGTCTTCTGCTCGCTCTTTCTTGAAAATGAGGAAGTAATTCTCTTTGAGTCCAACGTCCGGTATTTCCGATTTGACGAAGCCACACGATGCGATCTCCTTTTCAACGGTTTCTCGATCGGCACGCACATGCTTCATCGCCCAATCGCTACTGACGCCTGGAATGCGATGGAGATCGACCAGTACAAGTTTGCCATCCGGCTTAAGCGCCTTAGAAATCGAGGCTACCGACTTGAACGGGTATTCGAAATGATGGTAGGTGTCGCAAATGAAAACAATGTCGACACTATTCGGAGCGAGCAAGCAGGACTCTTGATTGCAAAGCTGCGTGGTTACATTTCCGATCTTTTCGGCGTGGCAGGTTCGAGTGATATGATCCAAAAAGGGCTGGGCGATGTCGACGGCAACTACACCACCGGTTGGTCCAGTGGCTTTTGCAAACAGTCGCGTGAAAAGTCCAGTGCCGGCTCCGACGTCGGCGATGACAGAGCCGGGAGCCACCTTGGAAGCTGCGACGATTTCGTTCCGTTTGGCGAATATCTCGCGGCTCTCAACTTCAAACTTTTCTAGAAACTCGGACGGAGTTGGCTTCTCAAACGGGTCATTGATTCCTGGTCGGACACTCTTTTCTTGAGCAGTCAAATTCAAGAATAAATTGGGTGTGAAACAAAACGCAAGCGTCAGGCATACGGCCCGACGCTTGCTGAATTCATTAATGAGAAACATCTTGGTTTTCGCTGAGTTGAACTGACGGCTGTTACTCAACCTTTAGCGGTTTGTAACCACCTATTGACTTGAAGTAGAGCAACAGTAGAAGGTAGATCATCGCCATCGTGGCTGGAATCAGCGAATCCGCCTTGAGCGTGTGGCGATCGCCGGTTTGATCTGCTGCGATGACGGTAGTCTGTTCAGGAGTTCGATTGTCCTTGGCATCCCGGGCTTCGCCGAGCATTTTCCCATTGAGGCCAAAAGTCTCAGTTGCAGGCAGGTTCAAAAATCGACTTGGTTTTTCCGCTTTGTATGTTTGGAAGAGTTCAGGGCTTACGCGTTGCAGTTCGGCACCCGCAAATCGGTCTTTGCAGTAACCAAGTCCAGGTCCGCCAATCAATCCAGCTGAAAGCATCCCAATGCCGCCCATGATTGACATGGCAACCGCGCCGGATTGTGGATATCGGTCGCCAACAACCGCAAGCATCGTTGGCCAGAAAAAAGTTTTACCAATTGAGTAAATTCCTAAGGCCACAAGCGCCAATGCGAAACTGGTTGCGGTGCTGGTCTGAATCATGCTGGTCAAGTTCAAGCCAATGCATGCGATAATTGCACAAATCAAAAGTAGCCCAATTGGCGACAGCTTGAGTGTGTTTTCAATCCAGTGTGCGCAAAATCGCAAGCTAAACATGATTACCGAGGTCCAAATGAAAAGAAATTTCCCTTGTTCCGAAGAAAACAGATTCCCAGTTATGTTGGAGATCCAACCATCCGTTCCAAGTTCGACAGCCCCAACCAAAGCGTGAGTGACGAACAACACGAACAAAATGACTGAGCCGATAGAGCCCCTGGTCAGCAACGAAGCTGCAATCCATAACGCTCCGCCGATGAGATAACCAATACTCGCCGCGTTGCTAGTAATTGTTTCCGCACCAGGAAACCAAGCTGGAACGGATTTTAGGATGTCGCCAAAGAAGAATGCCAAAAGGTAACAGGCTACCAACGATCCTAGGATTCCAACCGGCTTGAACATCTCAACGAAGCTGGAGCCCTTGGAGGCAGCTTCCGATTTCGGAAACTTCTGACCAAAAAACATGATTGCATAAAGCGCAGTGGGCACTAAATACAACGCCAATTGGTATTTCCAATGCAACTCCAACTTATCATCTAACACCCATCCGGCAACCGTCCCGAGGATGAGACCGGCTGGCCAGCTCGCGTGCAGTATGTTCAAGTAGTGCGTTCGGTTTTGAGGAAAAATGGTAGCGACCAGCGGGTTGGCGACCGCTTCAAGCGTTCCGTTGGCATACGCAAAAATAAACATCCCCCAAAACAAGAAATTGTAAGCGTTGTCGGGGGTTGAAGCTCCAAAAGTGACAAATGCGGAAATGATATGCCCCAGAAGTGCTAGGGCTACCAACTTGCCATAACCAATCTTGTCGACGATAACGCCGCCAATGATGATTCCAAAGCAGAATCCCGAAAATCCTGCCCCACCGATTGCCCCCAATTGCGTCGCTGTAAAATTGAACTCTTTTCCCCAATTATCAAGAATTCCGTTTCGCAATGCGAATCCGACTCCCGCAGCTAGAATTGCCATAAAACCAGCCCAAAGCAGTCTGGATGCGTTTGGAACCGCAGCGGATGATGTGGAAGGATTGCTCATAGAATTTTGTCTTGGAGTGAAAAAGATACGGAAGACGGAGGGAATTTAAACAAAGTGGGGGTTTACGGAATGCTACCACAAGCGGTCGCTAATTTAATCCAAGGCGAGTTAGTCTGCCACTAGTTACGTTCAACATTTTCCGCAAAGTTGTGGAATCCCATCCGCAAAGTCTTTGCGATCTGCAGGCTTTCACACGGCCCATTTCACTTTGCATTCGATTTCTCATGAAATCCATTCACTAATCATCAGGGAGATTCACGTTTGTTGCGACAAATTTGAATTGAGATTGAAGCGATTGGAAATATGCGGTGCAGAATTCATTCGGAATTGGTACGCGATTTGATGTTGATCCATAACCGACTTTTGCACGTAAGTCATTTTGGCAAAAGCTACGTTGACCTTAACTGATTTGGTTGGAGCAATTCATATGAATCGATCTTTTGGATCTTGGAAGCCATTGATTTTGACCATGGTTCTTGGGGTGCCCATTGGATACTGGCTTTTTTCCAATCCTCCGAGTCCGCCATCGGTCGTTTATGCACAGCAGATTGTGGATTCACAACAAGCCCGCGGAGGGCTTGGCAATCCGGTCGGAGTAGCAAGCGCCGATCAGCTTTCAAAAGTCTTTCGAGACGTTTCCAAGTCGCTTCGACCATCCGTTGTTAGCATCAACAGAGTCATTGAACGATCAGCATCCAAGTCTCGCTCGATGCGACGCGGAGAAATTGATTCGTTTTTTGGGGGTCAATTGGGTCCTTTGGACGGCTTGGGGTTAGACGGTGACAATGGTTTAGACATGCCCAAGGAGCGTATTCAGAGCGGGCTTGGTTCCGGCGTAATCGTAAGGACCGATGGATACATCCTCACCAACAATCACGTTGTCGAGGGAGCCAGTATTTTGGAAGTTGTTCTTAGCGACGATCGCAAATTCAATGCAAAGGTGATAGGCACAGACCCTCGCACAGACTTGGCAATATTGAAAATCGATGCGAACGGGTTAGTGGCTGCTCCGCTTGGGAGTTCCGAGAATATGGAGGTCGGCGATTGGGTCATAGCAATTGGAAGTCCATTTGGTTTAGCTCAAACGGTAACGGCTGGAATAGTCAGCGCAACGAACCGAAGCGATCAAGGGATTACCCCGTATGACAGCTTTATCCAAACCGATGCTGCTATCAATCCTGGCAATAGCGGTGGCCCATTGCTCAATCTACGCGGTGAAGTGATCGGAATAAATACCGCCATCGCATCCCGCAGTGGCGGTTACAATGGCATTTGCTTTGCCGTGCCCAGCGATATCGCAAAAAGAGTGCTTGGAGATTTGATTGGCAAAGGCAAAGTCACACGAGGTGTAATCGGTATCAGGCCTGCGACTCTCGACTCCGAAATGGCGGAGAAACTCTCGTTGCCAATAGAAACCCGCGGAGCTTTGGTAACCGAGGTCACCAAAGGTCTACCTGCCGACAAAGCTGGCTTGAAAGAGCGGGATGTGATCACGTCTATCAATGGAGTCCCAATCACTTCCGATTCCGGCATGCGAAGATTTATCGGTGAAACGAAGCCAGGTTCGCAAGTGCGCGTTGCTTACCTGCGACAGGGCAAACGCGGCGAAGTGACCTTAACTGTCGACGAATTGGATGAAGACGCGCTTGCAAAAGCAAGCGTCGAAAACACCGACAACCTGGGGCTATCGGTCGGAATTGTCTCAGCAGAGACGCGAGAAGAATTCGGACTGCAACCAGGCGAAGGGGTTGAAGTAAAGGGCGTGAACCGCAGAAGCCCCTTAGCGAACTTGATTCCTACCGGAGTCGTCATCCTTCGGATCAATGGTAAGAAAATAGCAACTCCCGCCGAGTTTTCAGAGGCAATCGAAGCTGCACGCAAGGGCGGCTCGCTTAGAATGACTATTCGCGATAGTGAAGCGGATAAGGAAATCCGGCTCAGATAGGCTGTGGCTTACACTCCACCGAACGTCCTCTTTTGCAAGAAAACCGAATAGGCCACCGGTCAAGCCGGTAGGGTGCAATAAACACTACAGGCTTGACCGGAAAAGTACTACGCGCGTTGCGCAACCTACTTCCTTTGCCGCCCCTTTCCCGCAGAGTATCTCAATTGCTGCTCCGCATATCGATCCGTCGTTAAACCTGGCACGCCGCAAGCCTTAAATACGGCATTACCCAGCAGTTCCTGAAACACCGGTTCTGCAAAATCGCTCGAGTGACCCAGCGAAGTATAAAAGGACCATCCGCCATCGGCGCGCACAATCGTCCACGCGATCGGTTCCTCGGGTTGCCCTTCTATCTTTCCATTGAGTATAACGCGAGCCCCCTGCTTCAATGGTGAAACTTTGTAAAGCGAGCCTTTACTTGAAAAGAGCGAACCCGTTTCACCCACTCGGCTCACCGTCGGAAACAAGTCTTTTCCATGGTGATTCGTGTAGTTGCCGCCGAAAGCATACGCATCAAACTCGGGCCACTGAACTAACCCGTCTAGTTGCTTACCATCACGTAGCGAGAAAGCGTGACTGGCAGTTCGAATGCCGATGACGGATCGACCTGCTTTGACAAACCCTTGTATCCTCTCCAGGTCTTTCGCACCAAGAGGATGGCGACGCACACTGACCAACAAAGCGTCTGCATCATCGATCGCTTGCAAGCCAGGAATGGTGTCTCGATTCTTAGTGTCGCCATGAATGACACTAACCTTCAACTGCGTTTGAAGATGTGTTGATGCAAACTGAGGAATGGTGTTCGCGGTGTCGTATTCGTCCTCGGCGATCAGAATCGCTAAGTGGGGTCGTCGGTCTTTTGAAAATCGGAACGGAACTCGATTTGTAGGAACTTTTGATTGCAACGCAATGAATACTTGATCACTTGTAACGGTGTGACAGACATGCCGCTCTACATGATCGATAACCAGATCTGTTCCAGAAAAATGATCGACATACGGCCAACTTTCAGGGTTGTACATGGTGTCAGTCAAGTCGCGAATCAAACATACGTTCTTGCCGTGACTCGCAAGTTGTCGAAGACCGAACGGTCTCCCCAGCACACACATATTTGTATGAACGCCGCACAATAACACTTGCTTGATGCCTTTGGATTCGAGAATACTCCAAATCTCGGGGCCAGAATCGCTGACAAAGTCTCGCTCGCGATCGATTTGAATAATTGGGATCTGCTGCTGCCAAGGGGCTCTTGGGTTGCGGCCTTCGCTAGTCAGTTTTAGTGCCCATTGCTGATGCTCAATTGGATCATCGTCCTCTCCGCCGTCGGATTGATCGATTGGATACGGGAAAGCTTTTTCGCTAGGTATTTGATCACACCACGTTGAAATGTCCTTTGGCAGATTGGCTGCCTTTGGAATCGACTGCGCTCGCAAACGAGCTGGATGCGAAGCATAAAACGTCATGCAATCACTCGGCGCATGAATGATTGTTGCCCCATTGGCACGCATGATCTCAGCCATCGCTTCCAACCTGGGAGCAATCTCTTGAACACGCCTGACCGCGTTGACACAGTGATGCGAATCCCAAACATCGCACAGAATCAATGCAGTTGATTCTGACTGCCATGGGGCCGTAGTGCGTACACGATGAAACTGGCCAGGGAAACCGGCCACTGGAATTTGGCGGGTCGTTTGCATTTCCAATTCGCCACCGACTGAGGGTATTGCAATCGAAATCGCCAAAAATAGACAACGTGCGCAATGCACGCAATGAAAAATCAATCGATTGTACAAGGCAAGTTCCTTTACGGTCTAGGGAGAGATAGCAACCTTTTCTAGCCAGGATACTCGGCTGCTGAAGGGCCATGTCATTGATTGTAGGAGAAAAACGGCAGCACCGAGGCTAGAACCCTTTAGCACCGCATTTTTAGTCTCTCATTCGACCCTGTGATTGACGCTGTACCAGTGGGAAGTGAGAATGAGGAGCGGTTTTAAACCTAGTATTTCCGGCTTAGGCCAAGGTGACATGTGCTCATTCGCAACAAAGTCCTCCTCACACTTTGGTTGATCGGTGGACTTGCTTGGCTCGCACTATCGTGTGCAGCGTGGCAGCAGGGGACAAAGTGGCAAAGGTCGGTCCCAGGCCAAGGTTTTTCTGGTCAGGGCCCCCGAGAACCGCGTATGAAGAATCGGAGCGAGTTCCCAATCTGGAAGGTGGAAGTCCCTTTCCAAGCCGACGTCTTCACTTTCGTACGAATCAAATACACCTCCAGCGACCGAAGCCGTTTCAATCGATGGAGCAACGATTATCCAGACAGTGATTGGAACTTTTCTTACCGAATTCAGGAACTAACCAGCCTGAAAGTAGACCCGAACGGGCGAGTACTAGAACTTACGGATCCGGATATCTTTAACTATCCATTCTTGTTTATGAATGGCGTGGGGTCATTGCAATTCGATTTGGATGAAGCCCTGGCGCTCCGCAGACACCTGCTTAATGGAGGGTTTCTCATGGTGGATGACTTCTGGGGCGAAAGGGAATGGGAAGATATGAAGGACCAAATGAAGTTGGTCTTTCCCGGAAAGGAACCGGTTGATCTCCCGCTTTCGCACGACCTCTTTCACATCGTGTATGACTTTAAGGTAAAACCTCAAGTGCCAGACATTCGGACATGGCGAGAGGGTTCGTACTTCGAAACGAATCACCCATTACCTCACGGCGATAAACTCCCTCATTTCCAAGCCTACTACGACGACCAAGATCGAATCGTCGCGCTCCTATGCCATAACAACGATCTGGGTGACGGATGGGAACGCGAGGGGGCCCAAACCGATTACTTTGAAACCTTTTCCGTTCCGTTTTCGTACCCCATGGGAATTAACATCATTGCCTATGCAATGAGCCATTGAACCCTGAATCGCTTGCGGATTACTTTGCAAGGAGCCGAAAGACGGAAGGTACAGCTACGTTACATCACGGCTGGCACAAAGAACCAGACGAGCGTCAACACAACGCAAATCGTGTAAGCAACGAACAAACTTGGACGAAACACTCGAAGCGGAACATAAGCATCACTTCGCTCGAACAACTTACTGAGCACCCGCCAATAATACCCCGCAGCAATCACCGCGTTAAAGGCCATAAGAACCGCCATCGCGATCGACCAAGGATCTTGGGTCCCGGCTGCGATCGTTCCCATGAAAACCAGGAATTTGGCCCAAAAGCCGGCAGTCAACGGCAATCCAATCAAACTGATCAGACAAACCGTCATGCCGATGGACGCTGCAGGCCGCCGATAAAACATCCCGGACAAATCACCGATCAATTGCGTCTTGCCTCCGGCTGCTTCGATCTCGCCAAGACAGGCAAAGAATCCAAGGGTCATTGCCGCGTAAGCCGCCAAATACGAGAACAATACATTCGGCTCCGCATTTTGCCGCAGCAATGCTGTCAACGCAAGCAATAAATAGCCCGTATGCGCAACACTTGAGTAAGCCAACATGCGTCGGAGGCTGCTCTGTGCTGACGCCATAAAGTTACCAACCAACATGGTAAACGCCGAGCAGACGAAAAGTACGGGTATTACGATTGCAGTCGCTTCGGTCCCCAACCCTGTTCCTAAAACTCGGATCAATGCAACAAATCCGGCAACCTTGGGCAAGTAACTCATGATGCCTGCCAACGTTAGACTTGCACCCTCAAATACGTCCGGTGCGTAGAAATGAAACGGCACTGCAGTGATACGAAACGCTAGTCCGCACATCACCAAAACAACAGCAAACGAGACAAGTTTGCCACCGGAAGAATAACCACTTTGAATCACTTGCAGATTGGTCGAGCCTGAAAATCCGTACAAGTAACTGACACCAAGCAGAAAGAAGCAGGATGCAAATGCACTCAACAAAAAATACTTGATCGTTGCCTCGGAGCCTGCATTGTCCCCCTTGGTAATCCCCAACAAAATGTAGGTAGGAATGCTGATTAATTCCAATCCCAGAAAAAGGGAGACCAAATCGTTCGAAGCACCCACGACCGGTATCGCTCCAATAATGATCAGCAAACAACCATAATACTCGCCAAGATTTGCACGCGGTGCGGTTGACCAAGACATCAACACTAGAATCAAACCACCCAAAAACGCGAGTCGCTCGGAGGCCAATGCGATCCCATCAAACCGAAACAACCCTTGGCCAAGCTCGGCCGGAATGGAACGCATTTGCCCCAATGCTGCAGCAATCGCGAGTATTACAATCGACATCACCGCAACTGCAGTACGCTGTCCGTGAACATCCCTCGCTTGACCTTGCTTGAGCACCAAGGACGCAGCCATCACGACAGAGCCGCCTAGGATCAAAGTGAACGCTGGCATCATGAGCGTCAGCGATGATTTGAGAGTTTCGATTGTATCCACAGTTGGTTTAGACTCGTGATATGTGTTTGCGATAGGGAGGACTAAGGTTTTGCTTGTGCTACAAGCTCATCCATCCCGGGATGGCTTGCTTTGACACTCGGTTCAGAAACGCGCGCGATTCTAGAAATATCTTTTTCGATGAGCTTGATGGTGTCCTGCGGTCTAATGCCTATAAACAAACAGACCGCCGCCATTGCCAGTAAGGGCGAAAACTCCTTAGCTCCGATATCACCAGTAAGCCCAACTGCGACTTTGCTTCCCACATTGCCATCGCTCCCGAACAAAATACGTTGAACAATCCTCAGACCGTACCACGCCCCGAGGACGGTACCTAGCACGGCGATGCCGGTGAACAAACCAGAAACGCGCAGCATTCCCGTCATCGCAAGGACTTCTCCTACAAAACCGTTTAAACCTGGCAGCCCCGCGCCTGCTAACGTGAAAAACACCATCATCACTCCAAGCTTTGGATAGACGGCCGCTAATCCTCTGTCTTGAACGGAAAGCGACAGCTCACCGCGTCTCTGTTCGATCATCGCCAACATAAGAAACATGCCACATGTAATAATGCCATGATTAAACATTTGAATCGCTGCGCCGGTCAAGCCCTCGGTGTTCATCGACATCAGACCCAAGGTAATAAAACCTACGTGGCTTAGTGAACTGTAGGCCAAGACGCGCCTCAGATCTGTCTGAACAAGTGCGACAAGCGCTCCATAGACAATGGCTAGAGCGCCAAGACCGCCAAAGAGCAATTGGGCATACGCACTTAATGCGATCGGTGCCAATGGAATGACAATGCGTAGGATGCCAAACACTCCGAGCTTTGCGACGACGGAGGCGATCAGAGCAGTCGTGTTTGGATGCGAGACAGCGTACGTAGTCGGCAACCACGTGTGCAAGGGCAGTATCGCCAACTTGATCCCAAAGCCCAACAACAACAGCCAAACAATCCATTGGTCTGGTGCAACTACCGTGCTCATCGCAACTGCGGCGTTTGCCCCATTTGCAACAAGGGAAAGCTGCCCCTCGCTAGCGATCGACGAGAGCGTCTGTAAAGAAACAGTCGAAGCACGTTCAGGTGTTGCGGAATTCAGTGCCAAACCGATTAGGCCAAGCACCATGGGAACGCTCCCAACCAATGTGTAAAGAAGAAACTTGCGAGATGCATTGAGCGCCTGCGCCCGGTTTCCCCATCCATTGATCAACAAGACGATAGGTAACAAAACCGCTTCAAAGAACAGGTAAAAAGAAAGCAAATCCATCGAGAGGAAAACGCCCAACAACATCGACTGTGTAATCAACATCAACGCAACGTATTGCGGTAGTCTTTCCTTGATCTGTATTGTCGCAAGACTCATGGTGACCAATCCAACGATTCCCGTCAGCAATACCATCAGCGCCCCAATTCCATCTGCGCCGAACTGCAGCTTCCATCGAACTTTATGCCCACCCACCGAGATAGGCAGGCGAACCTGCAACCAATCTGGCGCATAGGCCAAACGAGGCACAATGGATGCGCTGCCCATGGCATCTTGCGTTTCTCCAGACGAATAGACTTGCGCAACTAGCACAAGCCCCATGATTAAAACAAGAGCGGCCGTGCAGACAGCCGTACCAACGAACGCATTGCCCTTGTTACCGGCAAGGAAAATCCCGAGCCCAACGAAAAGGGGCACCAGAATGAGTAATGGGATGAGTAACGTCATGGTTTACGAAGAATCTAACGAGTAGCGATCCAAACAGCGAGGGCTGCAATTCCAAAGGCAGTCATGTAGCTGTATCCAGGTACACGCCCGTTTTGAACGCGTTGTCCAACCAAGCCAAATAATCTCGGCAACGATGCCAATTGCATTGCCAGCTTGTCAACAACATTGTCATCAAACCAACCCAACAGACTTGCAAACCATTCCAGCGGCGCAACAATGCAAACGCTATATAGCCAATCTATGTAGAGTCGATTGCGACCGAAATCGGCAAACGCAACCATTGGACCAGACGTAGCCGTGCTCGGCCCAGCCTTGGAAAGCAGGTATCCGATTGCGATACCCGCAAAGGCCAGGATTGCCGAAGCGACCATAACCCATTGCGCTTCAGGGTGCTCGGTATGCCCAGTATTGAGTTCTTGTGTTTGTTGCAAGTAATTTGCAATTCCCTGTGTCGGGCCTAGAAGAAGCCCTACCAAAACCGCACCTACCGCAAGGACTGCCATCGGTGCCAGCATCACAACCGTTGCGTCATGTGCATGATGACCGGCTTCTTCCGGCAGTTTCTCAGGGCCAAGAAAAGTGCTAAAGTAGGCTCGCGATGTGTAAACTGCCGTCATCAACGCGGTTGCAAATCCGATCCACAGCAAGATCGTAAATTGAACTCCGTATTCTCCATCTTTGCTCGCTTCGGCCAAAACAGCCAAGATCCCATCCTTGCTGAAGAAACCTGCAAGGGGAGGCATCCCTGCAAGGGCCAGAGCACCGATCAAAAACAATATGTTGGTCATGGGGAGCACCTTGCGAAGCCCACCAAATCGCCGCATGTCAATCACATCCCCCATCGCATGCATCACGTTACCCGCCGAGAGAAACAGCAATGCCTTAAAAAACGCGTGTGTCACCAAGTGGAACATAGCCGCAACAACAGCCAATACCATCAATTCCTTGATCGCACCTGTACCGAGCGCCATAAACAAATATCCAAGTTGACTCACTGTCGAATATGCCAACACGCGTTTCAGATCGCTTTGAAATAGCGCCATCCACGCACCGATAAATGCCGTAATTCCACCTAGCCAAGCGACCGCACTCAAAACCGCGGGTGTCAACTCCAACAAGGGGGACAAACGGGCCATCAAGTAAACGCCTGCAGTAACCATCGTCGCCGCGTGGATCAACGCCGAAACCGGTGTCGGACCTTCCATCGCATCGGGTAACCAAACGTGAAAAGGGAACTGCGCCGATTTCCCAATCGCACCTATCATCAACAGGAAGCCGATTGTGGTAAGCAACTCTGGATATTGAAGAGCAATAAACGGAACCGCTTTGACGATGCTATCGAAATTCAATCTCGCAAAAAAACTCGCGTCAGAACCCTCAACATGCCCTACGGCATAAGCAAGTAATAGGATCCCCATTAGGAAAGCACAGTCTGCGATCCGATTGACCAAAAATGCCTTCGTCGCGGCTCTCGCCGCGCTGGGTTTTCGAAACCAAAAGCCGATCAACAAGTAAGAACATGTCCCCACACCTTCCCAAAACGCATATAGCATCAGAAGGTTGTTCGACAGGACCAGCATTGTCATTGAGAAAACGAAACCGCAAAAGACGGCATAGTATCGAGCGTACCCAGGGTCGTCGCGCATGTAATCGCGAGAGTAAATCGCAATCATCGCCGAGATACAGGTGACCACAGCAAGCAACGACAAACACAACGTGTCGACCTTAAGCGAAATATCCAACGTCAGGTTACCAACATTGAAATAGCGATACCCCTCAAAGATCCTCCCTTTGTCCCCTTGTGCACCAAACACAATCAAACAGATCGTGAATAGGGCGGCAAACAGTAGCGAGATAATGGCAGGCAAGTGCGCAATCTTGCGGTCCCCGCGAAACGCCATAAACGCGCACGTAATGCAACCAGCAAGCGGAGCCAACGGAACCATCCAAGCGAAGAGACTAAGCATGTATACTGGCCTCCAATGTACTTGCTTTCACACTCTCACCGTTTTCATTCGAATGCGCATCGAAATTGGACGAAATTGGACGGGACAAAGGATCCAATCCAGCAGGTGTTAATTTCGGAAATTCCATTTCTGGCTCGCTCAGAGATTGAGGCTCTTCCGCAACTTTAGGAATCAGAGTTTCACTCAGTTCATCCCAGACTGCGATGTCCAACGTTGCCTTGCGTCGATACAGCGAAACAACCAAAGCAAGCGCAATGGCGGCTTCACATGCAGCGATGGTCAACACCATAATCGCAAGGATTTGTCCTTGATAGTTTTGGTGATGCCTGGAAAAGGCGATGAGATTCACACTCACTCCAGACAACATCATTTCCAGCGACAAGAACATCAGTATCAAGGATCTA
Source organism: Pirellula sp. (assembly GCA_031374515.1). GTDB lineage: Bacteria > Planctomycetota > Planctomycetia > Pirellulales > Pirellulaceae > JBKCUI01. The sequence goes on from JANMGH010000192.1 coordinate 186,330, forward strand.
CGGGTTAGAAACCCGACCATCCCAATCGCAAATAAAACGCCACCAAAGACAAGTAAGTTTTGAGTAATTAATTCGCTCACGTCTGGGTCTCCGTGGTTCGCTGTGCGAGTGCGATCGCTCCAATAGTTGCAACCAACAAGACGGTGCCTGCAAGTTCTACGGCGATAAGGTAGTCGGTATACATGGATCGACCAAGGCCCGCAGTCAAATTCGGGATGTGCCGCAAGTTTGGATCGATGGCATCCCATTTTTGAGCTTCCAACTTACCCGCCTCGGAACGTAAGTTCTCCGGTAAATCGGCAGCACTCATCGCTCGCGTTGAATCGATCCGAGTGAGAGGCAATGCATTTGCACTGGTGACGCATATAGCGATCGTTGCCAAAAGAATTGAACCGAACGTGACTGCGAACGCGGGTTTATTGAGTTGCACATCGTAATTCCTCAATTCCGTTTGTTGAGCGAACATCAACACAAACAAAAAGATGATGATCGTTGCTCCCGCGTAAACGATCATCGTGGCGGCCGCGACAAACAACGCCGATTGCATAAACAACACACCGCACACCGAAAGGACTGCTGTCGCGAATCCCAATGCGGCATAGACAGGTTCTCGAGCCACTAAAAATCCAACACCGCCACCCGTCGCAAGGGCACAAAAGATCATCAATATGGCAGACTCAAAAGTCCCTGGCGTATAGGCGAAAGAAATCGCAGCGACTAATCCAAATGCAACCCCACCAGCGAGCGTCGCCGCCCACGACTTCACAACTCCATACTGAATGAACAAATATCCGAAGGCCCCTAACACGATCGGAATCAACATGGACAAGGTCCATTTATCCGATCGAACGGTCAGCACTTCACTCGAAGCTACGGCGTCCGCTGCTGCCTGTGCCATAAACATGCAGGTCGGAATTAATTCGGCCAAGCTCGTCAAAGCATTATTGTCGTTGAGTAGGTTCATATTGGATTCGTGAAATGAGTGGACTAACCGTGTGTTCCGCGACCTGGCGGTGGCGGACCTTGCGATGCCGTTGCCGCTTCAACGGAGGCAGGCCCCAACGCGCCACGATTGGTTCGTACGGGGTCCTTTCCTGCTGTGGACGTCTCGTCGTAAATGGAAAGCAGCTTCTCCTTATCGAACACGAGTTCTTTACGCGTAAAACCGGTCAGGTCGTAGATACTCGTCAATTCGATCGCATCGACGGGACAGGCTTCTTCACACATCCCGCAATAGATGCAACGCAGTTCGTCGATCGTAAAGGTCTGGGGGAACTTGTCGCGATCCTTCCAATGTGGATCGTCTTTGGGCGCGGGGGCAGCGATGATCTCGATGCAATTTGCCGGACAGGCCGTTTGGCACATATAGCATGCCACGCACTTGACCCGCCCCTCCTCATCCCGATTGAGTCGATGGACACCGCGATAGTTTGGCGGGATCACAGGTTCGACTTCTGGATACTGTCGAGTCGAGTTTTTGCCAGAAAATGCATGCTTCAGAGCTGTTGCGAGCCCCGATGCTATCGCGGGCAAATACATAGCTTCCACCCAGCCAAGTTTTGGTTCTTCACCCCACTTCACTGTTTTGGACTTCTTGTTTGTCATATCGCACTCTCTGTCAAATTCAGGTCGGTCGTTGCTCGCCCCTCGGATCGCGGCCTATTGATCGTCGACTGCAATTGGCGTGCGCTGATCATCGATCCTGCGACCAAAAACAATGCAGTAAACATCAAGTAATGTTTGGGGAGTTCAAACGTCAAAACGATAGCAACACATAGAAAATTAAGAAGGGCAAGTGGAATGAGACCTTTCCACGCCAAACCCATCAACTGGTCAAATCGAAATCGCGGCAACGACCATCGCAACAGCATGATAAAACCGACCACCAGTGCAACTTTCGACACCAAAACAAACGTTCTCAATAACATACCGACCAAGTTTGCATCGACAGGACCGGTCAAACCAGGAAAATGCCATCCACCAAAAAAAAGCAGCGCAGTAAGAAAACTCACGGTAACAACGTGCGTGTATTCTGCGAGGAAAAACAGCACAAACTTGATCCCGCCGTACTCCGTATGGAACCCCCCGACCAGTTCTTGCTCGCATTCGGCCAAGTCGAATGGCAAACGATTGGTCTCCGCCAGTGCACTTGTAAAGAAAACCAATAAAGCCAACGGCTGCCAAAAGACGTTCCAATTCCAAAATGCGCCACCTTGTGCGGAAACGATCTGCTCGATATTCAGCGATCCAGTCGCCGCAATGACCCCAATAATCGAGAGACCCAACGGGATTTCGTAGCTAATGAACTGGGCACAAGATCGGATCGCTCCGTAAAGCGAATACTTGTTATTCGAAGCCCACCCACCCAGTATGATGCCGTACGCAGAAAGGGAACTGATCGCGATCATCATCATGATTCCAATGTCGATACCTGGCGCGACTATATATCGAAACCCTTCCTTGTATTCGGTGGGAACTGGTCCGAAGGGCATTACGACTAACGCAAACATGGCCGTCATCAAACTAAAGGTCGGCGCAATAAAATACAAGAATGTGTAGACATGGTCTGGGATAACCTGCTCTTTGAGAAAGATCTTGATCCCGTCTGCAATCGCCTGAAAAAGCCCAAAAGGACCTACCCGATTAGGCCCAACACGGTCTTGAACATAAGCAGCCAACTTGCGTTCAATAAATGTCGAGTACAGTCCAATCACAGGCACAAAAGCAAGGATTACGCCGATGGCGCCCAAGGTTGGCCAAAGCGTTGGCCAAATCTGCTTCAGATATTCGAACATGGGTCGGTTTGAGGGTTAGTGTTGGATGGATTGAGCAACTGCTTTGAATCGCAGCGGAAAGCAAAAAAATCATGAAAAAACAGGTTCTCTTGCCGAATAAATTCTGACCCCGTTTTCTCCAAGGTCGCCAACCGACAATGCCGATAGCGCCGGAATCGTTTTGCCAATCTCTTTCCTCAGCGTCATAGCGTTGAACAGACCCTTGCGTTCGGCTAACTCCATCAAGATGCGACCGTCACCGCGTGCATCACCCGGGCATCGCACTACCCCGCAAGCGGCTTGGGCTAGTCCCGAATGATTGACATAGGTTCCATCCCGCTCGGCAAAAGAACTGGATGCAAAAACGACATCCGCTCGTTCGCTTAGCGGAGAAGCAAAAATGTCTTGGACGATTAGAAGAGACGGCTTACCAACTGCACGGTCAATCGCTTCGGTGACCCACCCCACGTTGTATCCACCGACAAAATACCAAGCCGTAGCGTCGGCGCGAGCTACCGCCTGTTCCACCGTCGTGATCTCGCCTTCGAAATGCCGGACGATAGCTTCAATCCCCAAGCGATTCGGACACTTCTCTGAACGGATCGTAAACTTAACTTTGTTCGGTGCAGGCGATTCACCCTTTGCACCTTTGGGATACTTGTCATCCGTGCCAACCACCGGAATACGCCCAAGAACCAATCGGACTCTTTTGTCCAATCCCTTCACGAAACTCGACAACAGATAAGCTTCTTCGACGGACATGAATGGAGACAGCACAACCACAAATCCACGTGCATCGGTCTTGATCGCTTCTTTGATCTTCGTGCGCGCTACCGAGAGTACATCAACCCATGGATCCGCAAAACTCAAATCCACGGGACCAGATCCATTTGGCTTTGGAGATTTCCCATCGGAAATCATCGCCGAAAACGCGTCGGAGACTCTGGGTCTCTGCAACCGTCGTTCATCGTGAATGTACTTGAATCCAAATCGACCTTCGTCGCACATGAAGTGCCCTTGAGCCAAAGGGTTATCTCGAGGCCTTAGGCGATAAACTTTATCTTCATTCTGATCGACATGAATACTGCATCCTGTTGAGCATCCAGTACAAACGCTATTGGCACTTTTGAGCCACCATACCCGCTTTTTGTACAAGAAGTCTTTACTGCATAACGCACCTACTGGACAGAGATCTACGACGTTGCCAGCGAGCTTGTTGTCGCAAGGCATGCCTGGAAAAACATCGATCTCTTCGTGGCTACCTCGATTCGTAACCTGCAGTTCCGACGTGCCGCTAATCTCACGAGTGAACCGCACGCACCGCGTGCACATGACACAACGATCCGTAAACAGAGCGATCTGCTCGCCAATATGGTATTTGTCCAGCCGCTGCAGTTTTGGCTCGTCCAGCCGACTGACTGGATTGCCGTACTTGTACGTATAGTCTTGCAAATAGCATTCCCCTGCTTGATCGCAAATCGAGCAATCGAGCGGGTGATTCAGCAACAACAACTCCAGCGTCATTTGCTGAGCCGTTTTGACCTTCGCCGAATCCGTTCGAATGACCGTCCCCTCTTTGATCGGGGTTTGGCAACCTGGCACCAACTTAGGTCCCATCACTACCGTACCGTCCTGCTTCTTTTCACCCACCTCAACCAAGCACATGCGGCATGAAGCGACAACGGACAATGCTTCGTGCCAACAGTAATGCGGGATCTCTACTCCAGCCTTACGAGCCGCAAGGATGCAATTGTCCTTCGCATCTGCATCGACTTCGATATCGTTAACGATAACCTTTGCCACTTGTGTCGTTTCCGGTTTGATATTGAGTGTAGAACAATTATTCTGATCGCGGTTCTGTTTGTTTTTCGGGAACAGTTGGGACAACTGTTCTACTCTGTCGTTTGTAGAACAGTCGGGACAACTGTTCTACTGGTCCGCTCCTAGTGCGCACCGGCCAATGTTCGGCTTTCACTTTTCCGACCGCTCTTGATGTATTCTTCGAACTCCGGCCGGAATTTGTTGATCGCTGTCTTAATCGGCCATGCAGCACCGTCTGCTAAACCACAGATGGTCGTGCCAGGGATGGTGCCAATAGAAGATGAAATCTCCAGTAAAACATCGATGTCGCTAAGCTTTCCTCTCCCTTGGCGGATACGTTCAAGGATCTTCGTTGACCAGGCGGTTCCTTCCCGACACGGGGTGCATTGGCCGCAGGACTCGTGAGCAAAAAAACGGCAAGCATTGTAAAGCACGTCGACCATACTGGTATGGTCATCGATCACGATAACGGCTGCAGTACCGAGTCCTAAACATCCAACTCGACCTGGCCCCGCAAAATCGAGCGGAGTGTCGAGCTCCTTTTCACTCATGAATCCCATGCTAATTCCACCCGGCACAACCGCCTTGGCTTTGCGACCCTTCCATACGCCACCGGCATGTTTGTCGATCAGCTCGCGAGCGGAAATGCCCATAGGCAGTTCGACAAGCCCCGGCTGGTTAACATGCCCGCTGGTACAATACAGCTTCGGGCCATAGGAACCCGCATCGCGAGGATTGTTGGGATCCTTAGGAATTCCCATCGTCATAAACCACTCTGCACCTCGATTGAGGATGTGCGGAATACACGCCATGGTTTCGACGTTGTTGACAACGGTGGGGCGTCGGAATGCGCCTTCTATAGCCGGAAACGGTGGCTTGATTCGAGGCCATGCCCGCTTGCCTTCCAAGCTCTCGATGAGTCCCGTTTCCTCGCCGCAAATGTACGCGCATGCGCCTCGGTGCAAGTGAATGTCGAGATCATAGCCAGAACCCAAAATATTCTTGCCGAGCAAGTTATTATCGTACATTTCGTCAATCGCGTCCTTGAGCACACGATAGCATCGTCCGTATTCGTACCGTAGGTAAAAATAGGCTGTAGTTGTTCGCGTAGCGAAGCTACTGATGACAATCCCCTCGAGCACTTGATGCGGGTCTTGTTCGATCAGGACCCTATTGTTGAACGTCCCAGGTTCGCTCTCGTCGCCATTGATGCAAAGGTAAACCGGACCGTTTACTTCCTTCGGCAAAAATGTCCACTTGAGGCCGGTTGGGAACCCAGCCCCACCGCGCCCTCGCAAGCCCGAGTTTTTTACCACATCGACGACTTCGGTGTTCTTCATCGCCAGCGCTTTTGCAAGTGCGAGATAGCCACCATCAGCCTTATAGGTTTCAAGTTTATGGCTGTTGTGCTTGCCTTGTCTCGCTAACAAAACCGGCTTGAATTCGTCTTGGTTCATGCTCTACCTCGTACTTGTTTCTCAACGTCATCCGCTGTAACGCACAAACTCAACTCGTCGTCGATTAGCATACACGGAGCCCCATCGCAAGCGCCCAGGCATTCCGCCAACTCCAGCGTAACCTCTCCATCCGGCGTAGTTTGCCCTGGCTGAATGCCCCATCGATCGCATAGTTCAGCCAACAACTCTTCACCACCGCGCAGCATGCATGGCAGAGAACGACAAATCCAAACACGCTTCTTACCCAGCGGATCTTCTTCGGTGCGAAAGAATCCATAAAACGACAGGGTGTCGTTGATCTGAGCAGGCGATAATTCCAACATGTCAGCGATCTCTTTGATCGCCTTGCGACTGACGCAACCCGTTTCCTCTTGCACCACGTGCAATGCCGGGAGTGTTACAGCTTGTTTGCTCGGATAGCGACCGAGATGATCCTCGATGACCTTCTTTGCATGGTTACTCAATTCGCTCATCGATCCAACTCCGCAGCGATGATATTTATACTACCCAAAACGGCTACCACGTCGCTCAGCATGCAACCTCGAATCAATTTCGAAAACAATGCAAAGTGCAACAACGAAGGGGGACGGGTCCGAGCGCGATACGCGCGAAAGGTCCCGTCACCGACAATGTAGTAACCCAATTCGCCATTCGGTGATTCCGTTGCAGCGTAAATCGATTCTTTCGGTGCCGCCATCTGCCGATTCGGCATGATGCTCTCGAAGTGATGAATCAAACCCTCGATACTCCGGTAAACTTCTTTTTTGTCCGGTATCCCCGCCTTGCCCGTCTCTCCTGCGAAGATCGGTCCATTAGGCAGCTTCTCAAGCGCTTGCTGAATTATCTTGATGCTCTCAAGCATCTCCATCATCCGCACCTGGAAACGCGCATAGCAGTCTCCGCCTTGGCTTGCGCACACATCGAAATCAAGATCGTCATAGGCCAAATAAGGCTCGTCGCGACGCAGATCGCGAACCACGCCGCTGGCACGGGCGTTCGGACCGGTTGCCCCGCCAGCGATCGCTTCTTCGCGACTCAAAACCCCAACATCACGCGTTCGCTCGACGAATATTCGATTCTTCATGACCAACCCGCTAAAGTCGGAATAGACCTTCGGGAAGCTCCTTACAAATTCTTTTACCATCGCAACCCAGTCGTCGGTCACGTCATAAAGCAAACCACCTACACGTGTGTAGGAGGTATGAAAACGCTGACCCGATGCACGCTCGCAAATCTCATAGATCGCCTCGCGTGCATTGAACGCATACATAAATGCAGTCGCCCCCCCCAAATCCAATACGCAAGCGCCTAGGCAAAGCAAGTGATCATGCAACCGCATCAACTCGGCAAAAATGGTTCTTATGTACTTGCAGCGAGGCGTGAGCTCGATCCCAAGCAACTTTTCCACCGCATGATGCCAAGCGATTTCGTTGGCCAATGGTGATATGTAATTCATCCGGTCGACTATCGTTACATACTGATTGAAGTCCAACACCTCACCCAGCTTCTCAAAGCCGCTATGGAGAAACCCAATGTCCGGCTCTGCATCGACAACCATTTCACCATCCAATTGCAGTACCAACCGCAACGTTGTGTGGGTCGCTGGATGCTGAGGCCCAAAATTTAACGTCCAAAGTCCCTCGCGTTTACTGGCGTCGAGATCAGGACTTTCGAGTAGCTCTAATGGCATGTTGCTATTCTCCGATCAGCTTTCGGCCCGAGTGATGACTGGGAAATTGTGACGCTCGCCACGGCCTTTAACCGGGTAGTCTTTTCGCAACGGAAACGACTGAAACGCCTCGGGCAATAGTAGCCTTTTGAAATTCGGGTGACCTTCGAAAACGATGCCATACATGTCGTACACTTCTCGCTCAAGCCAATCCGCCCCAAACCACACCGAAGTCGCAGAGGGAATCGTCAAATCCGGTTCATTCAAATGGATTTTGGCAATCAATCGAAGCCCCGTATCTATATTGAGCAGGCAATAAACCACCTCAAACCGATCGTTCACATTTCCATATTCCAGCAGATCGACAGCCGTTAAGTCTGTCAACTGGTCAAAACCCGCAGCCTTGAAAGCCTTCAAGCAGGATCCAAGCTCCGCTGCCGGACACACCACACGCATCTGATCTCTAAACTCAGACCACTTCAGCAAAACGCCCGGCAACAACTCCGCCAGCCGCACTTTTAAGGCCTCGACTTCAGTTGACTTGAACTCAGTTGTTTCGTTTGCCATATTCAGACGTAAATCAATCGAACTGGATGCTAAGGAAAAAAAGCACAACAATCTAATGAACAGGGTTGTATTTCTGGTCATCGAGCTTGAACCCATTGCGTTCGCGGATGCGAATCAATTCGTCCTCGTCGAATCGCGTAGGTCCCTCAGGCAGGATACGCAACTTGAACTCTCGCGCATTGACCGTACCTCCACTCTGTATCTTCTCCTGCAAATCGATAATCGACCGGATGAGTTGCTCTGGCCGTGGAGGACAACCTGGCACATAAACATCCACCGGCATGAACCGATCGATTCCTTGCACCACGGCATACGTATCAAAAACTCCACCCGTGCAGGCACAAGCGCCCATCGAAATACACCATTTCGGCTCGGGCATTTGCAACCAAATTCGCTGCAAGACCGGCAGCATCTTCATCACGACACGCCCCGCAACGATCATCAGATCGCACTGTCGGGGAGAAAACCGCATGACTTCGCTACCGAATCGAGACAAGTCATGCTTGCTCGCGGCCGTACTCATCAATTCGATCCCGCAGCAAGCAGTCGCGAACGGCATCGGCCAAAGACTATTCGCACGTGCCCACGACGCAGCCGCATCTAGCTGGGTCATGAATATGTTGTCACCTAATTGCTTGTTTACTTGCGTCGCCAATCAAAGACCCCTTTGCGATAGGCAACCACGTAGGCAAGCGCCAAGGTCGCCATCAAAACGAGAAGCACGGCCAAAACTGCAGGGCGGAAAGCAATCGGCACACCATCTGTTGCCAACAAAGACACCGCCCACGGATAGACGAATAAGAGCTCTATATCGAAAACCAAAAACAGAATCGCAATCAAATAAAACTTGATATCAAACGGCTTCCTCGCGTCCCCAATAGGATCCATCCCCGACTCGTAGGGAGACCCCTTCACCCGCGTTCGCTTGCGTGGGGCAACCAGGTGCGGAAGCAATAGCGAGACTGCTGCAAAGCCAACAACGGCTACTAAATAGATGAGAATCGGTAAGTAATTTGCCACAACCAAATCCTGCGAACAATGACTTTGTGAAAATTTTCACAAACTATTTACGAGTATTGTAGAGAGCAGCGGTTTTTTGTCATCGGCAGTTCGCAAAGAATTTTGTCCGGCTCCCTTCTTACCAGTTAAGCGGACCACCTTCGCAGGTGATCCTTGCGACTCATTGCGTCAACTTATCGATGCCTATCGAGATCAGCAATCATGTTGACTGACAACTCGCAGACTCGATGACGTTGGGAGCGTGCGATATAGTCGCCGCATATCGCATCTTGGTTACCTTATCCGCCACTACCGATTGAGACCAACGATTTCAATCAATGCAAACTTGAAAGATAAGAAAGCAAATCAGCAGCCTGCTGCGCGGTCAACTCGCTAGCTAAACCGGACGGCATTATCGACTTGGAATCAAGCTTACGAGATTCAATGTCAGCCATGTCAATCAAGATTTTCTCTCCTTGCGCATTGATCAGGGTTAGCTGCGTTGCAGTTGACTCATGAAGCAAACCGGTAACAACTTTGCCATCGGACAATAGCACCGTGTGGCTCTCGTACTTAGGTTCAATCGTGCGGCTAGGATCCACCAACGACTCGAACAATTGAGCAGGCGAATACTTCTTGCCTATATGCAGCAAGTCCGGGCCAACTTGTCCACCTCGCTCCCCAACACGATGACATGCGGCGCATTGCGATCGATTGCGATCAAAGAACCATGCTTCACCAGCATCAGCCCTGCCTACGATCTCTGCAATCTCGGCGTAAGTAGCACCTAGTCCAAGTCGTCGCAGTCGTTGTTCGGCCGGAAGAAAAGATTCAAAGAGACTACTCACCAGCGGATCAGGAACATTGGAGAGACCTTGAAGAACGCTGAGAGGCAAGTATTTTTCTTGTGCTTGTGTTCGAGCAAGATGAACCGCGAGCTCCAAGCCCCAACGAGATCGAACCTCCTGTGGCTCTGCCCCCCCAGCAAGAATTCCGTCAGCCAACTTCTTTGCGTCAACGGCCTTGATTTCCAAAGGCTCGATGTTCGACGATGCCATCCCTTTGATCCAATCGCTTACCAAAGCGACTGCGCTGAAATCCACCTCACGCGAACCAATGTGAGGCATACGACCCGTGGAACTGGAAGCCATGCGAAACAATACTATGCTGCTCAGCGGATCTCCCGGGTTGATCAGTTTCCCATCCTTCAAGCCGAGACTCCCTTTGATTGGTGCGACCCCGATCGCCTTTAATGCTTTGTCGGAATCGGTGATTTTGAGGGACAGCTCGACTGCCGCGCCAGCTCCGTTCTGGTGGCAGTGGGCACAGTTCGCGTGCAGATACGAACGAGCTCTTGATTCGATGGGATCACTTCTGGAAGAACTCAACGGTCGGCTCACACACTTTTCTGGAGCCACGGGCTGGCGTGCTCCAGTTAGAGTTTCGACATAGCCCTCTCGTACCAGCGAAAGCAAAGTGGAGGACGAACCTTTGTCGGGCTGATGCAGTTGCTCGGGTGTAAACGCTAGAGTCGTTTCCGGCCAAGGATTGTGACACTGCATACACTCCGTTCGGCTATGCACCCTCCATCGTTGCTTCGATGGAACAGGCAAAGTCAGCTCTTGCCCAGCAGCTGGCGCTAACTCCGCATCGGTTTGTTCTTGATTCCAAATGTAACTGTATCCATGCCATAGACGACCGTCGAAGTGCAATACCTGGGTTTCGATTTTGTGCTCCGACTCGGACCTAGCATTGCCATTTGGCCTTGGGATGGATAGTGTTTTTGCAAAAACCGTCCCGCTTGGGTAGTGCAGTCGGCTATTGAACATGGCCATCGACCCGACGGGTTGCGGTTCATTGAATACCGTTGCCTTTTCTTTTTGTGGTAGCGCTATAAAGTGCTTCCCAGTCGCTCCGTCATGCCACATAGGTTGGTTGATTGAAAACCCTCTAACACCGTCACTAACCTCTTGCGACTGAACGTCGCGAAAGATGCCGGTTTGACTGAGATTGCGAGGGAAACTCTGCATATTCGCAAGATCGGACGCATAGTCCGCGTTCGCCACAAGCCGGAATAGCGATGTTCCATTAAAATGATTGACGACCAAAGGCTCACCATCGCGATCGGGTGAGAATGCGATGATACGCAGCTGTCCACTTGCGACCTCTCGATGCAGACTAGACTCATTGAGTGGCACAGACCAAACGCGGCCCGTGATCCAATCGCCGAACAGATATTGGCCTTGAATGGCAGGTAAAGCATTTCCACGGTAAACGAATCCGCCCGTTATCGACGCGGCATCGGCATGTGAAATGGCAATGCGAGTCGGCAGAATCGGGGTTGGTCCCAGCGGCGCATTTGGCTGAAGGAGCTCGTGCCCTTCGCGAACGCTCCAACCGTAATTACCCCCTCGCTCCACGCGATGAATCAGCTCCCATTTTTCCCAGCCAACATCCCCCAACCACATTTGCCCCGTAGGTGGATCTATCGCAATACGCCATGGGTTTCGAAAACCGAACGCCCAAATCTCAGGCCGAGCATTGGGCAGGTCACGAAAGGGGTTGTCTGACGGGATTTGATAGGGCTGACCTGGCTTGGCACCTCGAACATCAATCCGCAATACCGAGGCCAACAGGTCGCTTACATCCTGCCCCGTCTTGAGTCGATCCGGCGGACTTGGATCGGTTGCGTCTCCAGTGCTAAAGTAGAGGTAGCCTTCTTGGTCAAATGCCATGTCGCAGCCGTTGTGCCCACCACCGAGCCAAGTGATGATCGGAAGCTCGCTATCGATGTCGATCTTGGGGGGTGTTTCTTCTGTGACGCGAAAACGCGAAATGCGGCTACCATCCAGCATCGGTTCTTTTGTCTTGTTCGATAAAACAAAGCACAGGTAAACGAATCGATTGCGAGCAAAGTCTGGATCAAAGATCAACGAGAAAAGATTATCGCACCCTCCGCTTCGAGCTGCATCGAATGACTTAAGAGACGCCTTGAGATCGACCACCAAATCGGCTGAACTGACATCGCTGTTGTGCGAAAAACTCCAAACTTTGCCCCCCAGCTCACACACAAAGTACCGCTCCAATTCCGCTTGCCAACGCACATGCATTGGGTCATGGAACTTTAGCTCGGGAAAAGCGGGTACGAGCGCCAATGGCAGCGGTGTATCAGGTGAGCCCTTGAACTGCGAGGACGTCCAAGCTGGACGTGTTCCGCCACCGTCCGGTTTTTCATCGCCGTTACACGATTGGAGCAAAGCCCAATTTAGCAATACGGAAAGGGTTACAAAACCAATATTTTTCGTTGCCGAAATGACTTGCCAGGTCATGTGCTATTATCCTGTGTTTGAAATGACTTTCGCCACGAAATTCCGATGAAAGAAAAGCCCATCGTAACTGATATTGCTGAGTTGTGCTGTTGTTTAACCAGCGCCGCACAGCATACCGTTAACCAAGCCACGGACCGAGGACCTTGGGGGTATTCTAAGGCAGCTAGTCCCCCGTCTGCCGCACTTGAGAGTTATGGGGCTCGGTCGCTCTAACATCAGCGTGAGCGCGCCTGAAAGAGATTATGTGGCTTTTCAATAGTCTAAAAAACTCCCCAATGCTGGAAATCCCGAAGGAGCCAAGCTATATTCATGACCTCTACGTTCCGCAATCTCTTTCCCTCCCAGGACTAATGATCCATGACTCAATCCAATCGATCGCGTCGTAACTTCCTCAAGACGACAGCAACCGCTTCTGCTGTTGGCGCATCTATCCCCTATTTCAATTGGACCGAAAAAGCATTCGCCAACCAAGCCAAGAACGACCGTCCTCGCATCGGTTGCATCGGCGTTGGCAGCATGGGGAGCGGCGATGCGGCTGGTCATAGCAACTTCGGCGATATCCTCGCTGTATGCGACGTCGAAAAGCTCCACCTGGAAAAAGCCAAAAACGACCCGAAGATCGGCAAAGGGACCGCTGACGCATACGAAGACTATCGAAAAATCCTTGACCGCAAGGACATCGACGTCGTGAGCATTGTGACGTGTGACCATTGGCACGTGAAGATTGCTGTCGAAGCCCTACAAGCAGGCAAGCACGTGTTCTGCCAAAAACCTCTGACGCTCACGCTCGAAGAGAATCAGCTGATTCGAAACGCTTGCAAGAAATACCCCAATCTCGTCTTCACGGTTGGTACACAACAACGCGATGCCAAGGACAAGTTCCTGCGGGCCGTAAACATGGTTCAGAAGGGCCTGCTCGGCAAGATCCACACCGTCACTTGCAGTATAGGCGGCGGCGATGTTGCAAAAGAGGACTTCAAAAAGACTACTCCCCCGGAAACACTCAATTGGGATATGTGGCTAGGGCAAGCGCCCAAGGTCGATTACATCAAAGAACGCGCTCACTATCAATTCCGATGGTGGTACGAATACAGCGGCGGCAAGTTTACCGATTGGGGCGCTCACCACATCGACATCGCCACTTGGGCACTCAATGAAGATAAAGAAGGTAGCGGCCCTATCGAAATCGATGGTACCGACGCCAAACACCCAGTTGACTATGCACACGGCTACCCCAAGAGCGACGTACGTTACAACACTGCGCATGACTATGTCGTCAAATGCAAATACGCAAGCGGTGTTACTCTCAATGTCACCAGCGGCGGCAACAAAGAAGCCGACGCGGATACACCACGCTCTGTGGGAAATGGAATCCTCTTTGAGGGAGACAAAGGACGCATCTTCGTTAGCCGTGGAAAAATATCCGGAAAGCCAATCGAAGAAAATTGGGATAAGGACGCATTCACCGACCAAGACGTTATGCGACTCTACAAAGGCAAGCCGCATGAAGGTCACAAGAGCAATTTCTTCCGATGCATTCGCGAAGGTGGACTCCCAATGAGCGACGTCTTTACCCATGTGCAGGCCATGGGAACTTGTCACCTTTCCGCGATTGCAGCCCGACTCAACCGAGTGATCAAATGGGATCCCAAAGCTGAGAAAATAGTCGGAGACGAAGAGGCTGCAAAGTTCTTCGCTCGCGAACAACGCAAAGGCTATGAGATAAATCGCGTCTAGCTAGAACCAACACCGGTCAAGGCCTTGGAATTCAATATTGCCGCCGGCAGGGTTTCTCCAAAACCACTCTCCCTTTGGGTGAGTGGGCCTTCGGCCGGATAGGGTGCAGCGATTCGCACAATTACCACGGGCATTTCCTCCCCTCGACCTTCAGAGGGAGTGTTTCGACCTGTTTCCAATGCCCCCGAGTTTATCTCGGGGGTTCCGTAGCTCCTATTCTCTAGCCTTCCAGTCCTCTAGGAACGCAAGAACCCGCTCTTGATTGTATCCACTGCCTTCCTCGAGAGACGACGTGTCTTGCGAGTGCAGCAAGTTGCCATCCGCATCAAGCACAAACAAATGCGGATAGCCAACAATCTTTGGATACTTCGATAGGAAAGCTTCGTTGGGTTGCTTTTGGGTCCAAGTTACTTTCATGAGCAAGTAGTTTTTTTCAAGCGATGAACGAACTGGCGCTTCGCTTTCGATAAAGGCGGTCAAGCGTTTGCACCAACCGCACCAATCTCCGCCAACTTGCAACAAGATCCTTTTTTTCTCGGAGGCCGCGCGGGCCGTCGTCATCTTTAGATCTTCTTCGACGTCGCGTTCTTCTCCGTAAACGTCCACGGTGTAAAAGCGGGGAGTTGATTTACCCGGCGGAGCCGACAACGCGGGGCGGCTTGGTCTTACCGAAGATTCGATATCCGACGAAGGATTGCAACCAATCATTGATACTCCAATCGTCAACGCGATCCCGAGGTATTGAAGTTTCACTGTATGTTCGAAACTCATCATGACGGACTCTCTTTTTTGCCCTATCGGCGAACGCGAAGTGGATTACTGACCGAACTTTTTACGATTGTAGCCCTAGTTCAGCCAGCTTCGTATAGTCAACTCCCAATATTTCCTGGCTCGATACCCCCAACCAGTCTTCGATTAAGGTCGCATAAATGCGTCGGAAGTCGGTATGAAATTTCATATCGCCATCATCCAGGTCACTCAAACTGGGATGGACTCCAATAAGTGGTTGCTTCAAATTGGATCCAGACAAAAAGACGGGGGCTGCAGCCCCGTGGTCTGTTCCTTGGCTTGCGTTTTCTGAGACGCGACGTCCAAATTCGCTGAAGGAAAAGACTAAGACATTGTCCCCTAAGCCGGCTTGATCCATCCGAGTATGAAAAGCGTGAAGAGCATCGGACCACTGCCGGATAAGAGCAGCATGTGCCACCGGTTGATTCGCGTGTGTATCAAACCCATCCAAGGTGACATAATACACTCGGGTCTTCATGCCAGCTAATAACAACCGAGAAATCACCTTGAGTTTGTCCCCTAGTTGCGAGTTGGGGAAGTCACCTGACTTGTCTGGCGATGCAAGCGCTTTTTCCAATCGCTCACTCGCTTTCATTGCAACCGATGTGCTAGCCGATACAAAGTCTAACAAACTGTTTTCCGCTTTATCAAGCGCAGGGGGTCGCTGCATCGCGCCGTTCTCCTCGGTCGGTAGATTGGAAATCGAACTGCCTTTCCACCGCAATTGATCAATTGAAGCAAGCGATGGGGTTTGAACGCCGCGTGCGACTAGAGCCATCGGCAATTGCTCACTGCCGAGATGCAGCCCAGCGGAGTCCGACGATTCCAAGTTGTTGGTTTGATTGCATTTTGCAAAATAGCGTCCTAACCACCCTTCAGTTGACCTCGATTCCTTTCGGTGACACGAATGCCAAATATCCATGGACTCAAAATGGGAACGGTTTGGATTAGAATAGCCAACTCCTTGAATCACCATAAATTTCCGCTCGTCCAACAGTGTGGAAATCCCTCGCATCGACGGATGAAGCCCAACTTGCGCATCCAAAGAGATGACATCACGCTTGGGAATTGCCAACTTTGGACGGGATTTGTAGTACAGTTCGTTTTCGTACGGGATGACAGTGTTCAAACCATCATTGCCACCGGAAAGCTGTATCACCACTAGGACTTTTTCTTGATTCCTCGGTTGCTGTGTCAGCGATGCAGCCAAGGATGTCATCCAACCGTTCGGTGCGGCAGTCCCCACAGCTAATAGAGCCGCAGATTGAAGCGAGGTGGATGCAAACTTGCGGCGGTTCACGAAATGCTTCATGGTTGCGTCAGCGATAGAGGTTTGGCCGTAGGGAATTTGCAATTTCGAAATACCATTTTCGATTCTACTTCATTATACTACCTCAGCACTTGGGCGCAACAGTTCCGCGTCGTTGCTCTCAGGTGGAATTCCCTCCGAAACCTCCAGCCCCTCCCATTCCGTTCTTGAACGGATCCCTCCGATGGTTCGAACCGCATTTTTGCGTACCTTCTCGTTGATGCTGCTTGGGCTCGGTTTCGAAGACACAGCGATCGGACAGACTACGCTCAGTCCGTTGTTGGCCCGTGCATCGACGGATTTGCCATCGCGAGCCTCATCGGCTTGGAATGCATCGGAACGAAGTCAAGGCACACTGTTGCTATGCGGTGGCGGTGTTATTCCGTCGCCAATACGTGACGAATTCCATCGGTTGGGTAAGGGGGAGGATGGAACGTTGGTCTTAATCCCCACCGCATCTCCCCGATCCGACTCAGGCGACTACTCAACTTGGATTGACTATTGGTCATCCTTTCGATGGAAGAACGTGGAGGTTGTCCATGCAGCGAATCGCGACGCTGCTTTTGATGCTTCGCTGGTAGCAATCATGCGCCGTGGGACTGCGGTATGGGTTAGCGGTGGAGAACAGCAACGCTTATCCGACCGCTATGTCGGAACTCCCATCGAAGAGGAATTGCACGCACTTTATGGTCGAGGCGGAATTATTGGTGGAACTAGCGCTGGCGCTGCAATCGCTTCCGGAACTATGATTGCAGATGGCATTTCCGAACCGCAGTTTGCCAATGGATTGCGGTTTTTACCCGGCACGATCATCGATCAGCACTTTTCGCAGCGCAAGCGTCAAAGTCGACTTATCAAAGCAATCGAAGCGTATCCAAATCGAATTGGTATTGGGATTGATGAATCGACTGCCTTGTTGGTAAATCGAGAGGAAGCGCGTGTCGTAGGGGACGGAAACGTCTTCTTGTTCAAATCGCAAAATGGAGACGCTTACCGACGTCTGCAAGCGGGTGAAATGCTAAAGACGCAAACGTTGAATTCTCCTCAACATTAGTATGGGACGGCAGCAGCCGTTCCGTTTACTGCCGCAATGAAGTCCGTCACCTCGTTTGCGTAAAGCCGCAAGCCGTAGGGCATCCCGAGCTCCCCACAACGCGCCGTAAGCGAAACGGACAACCAATCCGCCCTGCCTCAAAGGAACGGTCTGTTCTGAATGTGCTTTGCAAAGCGATTGGATTGATGTCCCAAATTACACGATCCGATTGACCAACAATGTCCTACGCGACTGTCACTTCTTCGCTAGGCCAACAATGTGCACCTCTTATGCTACAATTCTTGGTCTTTCCTTAGTCTTCCATTCCAGTTTTCGAAATTCAGCGTGCTAAGGTTGGTTTGCCTAGTCAACTAACCCGCCCATCCTGGACTGGAAAGGACACTCATCGTCATATGCTCATGCGGCATCCGCTACCTGAACTACAATTTGCTTATCGATTGCCTTACGGAGCGAACGTCACCGAACGGGGCGTTCAGTTTACGATCTTCAGTCGGTCTGCGACCGCGATGCGACTTCTGCTGTACAAGCATGTCGATGATCGCGAACCGTCGGAGGTAATCGAGTTCGATCGAAGGAACGATCGGTGGGGAGATGTTTGGAGCATCTGCGTACCGCAACTTCAACCCGGCCAACTTTATCATTTGCAAGCCAATGGGCCATTTGATCCTGAATCAGGGCAGTGGTTTGATAGCAACGCTCGCTTGGTCGACCCATATACGAAAGCTCTAGCTGGTTGCTGCCAGCAAACCACAGATGGGGTCATTCGTCCACCGAAATGCGTAGTCGTCGACGATGCGTTCGATTGGGAAGGTGACCGACATGTTCGCCGGTCGTTAAGCGACAGCATCATTTATGAGCTACACGTAAAGGGATTCACACAAAGTAAAACTTCCAATGTGAAACACCCGGGCACTTATTTGGGGGTCATTGAAAAGATCCCGTATCTAAAAAGCTTGGGGGTAACAGCGGTTGAGTTGATGCCTGTCCACGAGTTCCCCATTCTGGACGTGCATGGCAATTCACCCGAAAGACCCAACTATTGGGGTTATGACCCGATGGCCTTCTTTGCTCCTCACCGTGGATATGCATCATCCAACGAACCTGGGGCTCAAGTGGTCGAGTTCAAACAAATGGTGAAAGCCCTTCACCAAGCAGGGATCGAAGTCATCCTCGACGTGGTTTTCAACCATACTTGCGAAGGAAACGAACGAGGGCCAGTACTTACTTTTAAGGGACTTGAGAACCAAGTTTATTATATTTTGAATTCCGGGGGAGCGCATTACAGCAATTACACCGGTTGCGGCAATACGTTCAATGGGAATCATCCCATTTGCCGCGAACTCATTTTCCATTGCTTGCGACATTGGGTGCACAACTACCACGTCGACGGGTTCCGATTCGACTTGGCGAGCATTCTCTCAAGAGATCGATATGGAAACCTCATGCCTCATCCGCCATTGGTAGATTTGATTGCAGAGGATCCCATGTTGGCAGACACCAAGATCATCGCTGAGGCTTGGGATGCCGCAGGGGCTTATCAAGTTGGATCGTTCGGTGACCTCCGATGGGCGGAATGGAACGGTCGATACCGCGACGATGTTCGCCGGTATTGGCGAGGGGACGCAGGAATGGTCGGAGCTATGGCAACCCGATTGAGTGGATCTTCGGATCTCTACGAGCAGTCCGGACGCGCACCCTATTGCAGCATCAATTTTGTAACGTCGCACGATGGCTTTACGATGAACGATTTGGTTAGCTTTAAAGACAAACACAACGATGCGAATGGGGAGGGCAATCGAGACGGCGACAACAACAATTGCAGCGACAATTACGGTGTAGAAGGCCCCACCAAAAAGAAGAATATCGAATCGATTCGTGTTCGCCAGATCAAGAACATGCTGTCCTCCTTGATGCTAAGCCAGGGGGTGCCAATGCTTTTGATGGGAGATGAAGTTCGGAGAACTCAGCGTGGCAATAATAATGCGTATTGCCAAGACAATGAAATATCTTGGTTTAACTGGACCAATCTTGAATCTCACCCGGACATTCTTCGTTTCACGCAAGCGTTGATCGAGTTTAGAAAACTGCAGCCGTCGTTGAGGCGAGATCGATTCTTGACTGGAAGGCCGCAGGACAACCGAGGTGTCCCCGATGTGAGCTGGTTTGAATCGACTGGCAAGCCAATTCATTGGGACGCTCCGAATGGAACTCTCATCTGTTGGCTAGGTCGACCGTCCCTTGTGGATGATCCCGATGGTTTTGGCCGAGACATACTTATTATGCTCAATGGAACTCCTGAGTCAAAGGTTTTCGCAATACCACCGCAGACGCGCGGCATTCGATGGCGACTCTTCTTGGACACTTCGAAGGAATCCCCCAAAGACGTCTATCCCAACTTGGATGGTCCATTCGCTCCAGCCAACCGGCAAATCGAGTTGATGTACCGATCGACAGTCGTATGGATCGGAGAAGATAAGTAGCTCTGATGGTTAGCCGAGATCGAGGCCGTTCATCCTCGATCTCGAGCCTGTGGGACAAGCTTTCGGTTGCTGCTGTGGACTGCAGGCAATGCGTTGCGACAGGCCGTTAAAACGCGGGCATTTGCGATGTTTCTAGCCGCGCTTTGGGTCGCTTGTGGTAGTATGGTCTCTGGATAACCATACCTCTTTTTCAACAAGCAAATGACCGAACTGAAACGATCTATCTTCGTAATTCCTAGCGCCACGTTGGAAGATTTGCCGTCCCGCATGGGACATGAATTTGCAACCGACTTTCTTTGCGCTTGGACTTCGCAGTGGGATCCACGCCTCCTGCTGTCCCTCTCGACTCTTCCGGAATGGAAAAAAGCAGAAAGCAGTGCTCTTGACATCAGTAGTTCACTGGTGGTGTGCCCAGAAGTATCCAAAGCAAAATTGGAGGTTCCTCTTCGTGAGCAACTCGAATCCAGTCATTGCTCGATTGCGGAATCTCAGAACCGTTCGCGCTCTGAACTGGTTGCAGTACTCTTAGAAACGGTTTCTCGTGCGAACGGCGGCGATGTTTCGGACGAAAGCCAGCCCCTCTTCGTCGATGATTTTTATGCGCTAGGCTATGCCGTGCTACAGATCCAAATCCTTGCGAGGAAACTTCGCTATTCGTGGAATATCGATTGGATCGTCTTCACCGAGCAAGTCCTTTCCGCCGCTCGAGCATCGCTTTCGCAGGACTCGGAAGAAACGGAACGCTGGCTCCAGGCCAGTTTTGATTCCTTGTCCCAGGAACGCGACCGTTATTGCTCGCAACAGGCGTATTTGCTCGATGTCGTTTTGTTGGCGACCACAACGTTGGGGCAAGCGTTGGACCGGCAATTGGAAACGACGCACCCGTTTAATGTTCTCGCTACATCGACACTGCTCGAGACTCTAAATGCAAAGAACCTGAACGCTTGTACCAAGCTAAAACAAATGCTTGTTGACAAAGAGTGCTCGCTAGTTGGAGGGCTAGAAATCGAACGTCCCCATGCGTACCTTTCCGCATCGTCGATTGTCAGGGAACTCGGGCGTGGGTTGAAATCTTACGTTAAACATGGTTTTGCTCCACCCAAAGTGTTCACACGATTCCAAAGAGGCTTCCTCGCCTCATCTCCGACTTGGCTCACGCAGTTTGGGTACACAGGCGCTCTACTGGCTGCCTGGTCCGGTGGAACGATTCCCGACAAAGACCAAGCCAAGATACGTTGGCAAGCATCAAACGATGGAAAATCGATCGATACGGTCCTGGGCCATGTCCTGGATGCGGCCTGCTCAGATAGCTATATTGACCTGGCAGCCATGTTGTCTGGGCAACTGGACTACCATCACATCCCAACGGTGATTTTTGCGCATTGGCCTGGCCTGCGATCGGTAGCTTGGGAAGACTTGAAACGCGTCGTTGCACGCACACCCGCTCTTGGGAAATTCCATACTGCCGATGACTACTTCGCTTCGACTACACAACCCTATTCTAGCGACAGCTTTCCGAGCAATGCGTTTAGAGTTCCAATACCTGCAACCGTGGAGGAGCAACATCAGTTGCACCAACGACTAGTTGAATACGAGCAACTGCGAAGTCAAGCGGAGCGATTGTGGTCGCTTAGCCATTTATGGCGGCAGGTTGGAAAACAAAAATCCTTGTCCGCTGGCACTGCGGAACCCGACCAAAATGAAATTGCCGAGTTGCTAGCCCACATCGACGCTTGGTTCGACGGATCGTGCGGCCCCCTGGGGCTATCGAGTCGCATCAAAGAGTGCAAAGCGAAATTGATGGATCGAATCGAACATGTACTTGGCCGCAAAAAAGAATCTTCACATCCAAACGCAGCAGGCACGAATTCCGATTTTAGTTATTTGATAGTGAATCCATCGAACCATCCTCAACGGGTCTTTTTAAATGACATTCAGGGCGTTGTTGTTCCCGATTCTTGTAGCCGGATCTTCGCCACGGAAAGCGGAGGAGGGGGATCGCGCGTCGTAGTAGACATTCCCTCGTTTGGCTTCGTTCGTTTTCGATCACAAAAGGCCGAGTCCGCAAATTCGCATGTCGATTCCAAGTCGATTGCAAAGCCATCTTTTTGGAAGCGATTGGCAGGCGCACGTTCAGGCATTGCGCAAACGGACTGGACACTTGCCAATGAATTCATGGAGATCCAGATAGATCCCAAACGAGGTCACTTAAGATCCGTATTTATCGCGAACAAGCGTGGAAGCCATATGAGTGGAATGGCGTCACTGGTGCGCGGTCCCGCTGATTCAAGTCGCAAATGGCAAGACTCCGATTGCATCGATTTGACGGACGTTCGTTTGAAATTGATCGAAAGTTCAACCCTGATGGGAATCATCGAAGTCACTGGGACGGGACAAAAAACGGACGGGTCGTTGTCGCAGCTCACCACCCGATACACACTTTGGAAAGGTGCGCGTTGGGTCGAAATTGAAATCACGGCGGAAAACCTTGACTGGGAAACCTGCGGTTGTGTTTGGAGAACTGCATGGCAAAATGAATCCGCAAGCATTTCCGCGTGGTATCAAGGAATCAAAGGAAAGCTGCAAGCCCCACTGCAGGGCACGGTTGAATTGATCGAAATCGATGACGCTGACCACCGAATTTGCATTGCCCCAATGGGGTTGGGGGCACATATTCGGTCTGGCCATAGGTTCTTGATCTCGCATCTACCCATCCAAAACGGGGGAACGGTGAAATCCCGTTTCGCGATAGGGTTGGATTGGCCCCGTCCCTATGAAACCGCAATCGATCAATGCGACCAGCCGTGGCTGATCCAAGAGAAGTTTGCGCCAAAGGCAATCAGCCCAGATGCCGGGGCATGGCTGGCTCAGTGCACTCTTTCCCATGTGAATCTGGCCTGGGACGATGCGAACTCCTTGATTGACCCGATCCAGATGCCAGAGGGCGAATCGGACGCTTGGACCGGTCAGCTAGCCGATGCATGTCTTTGGCTCCGGGAAATGCGTGGGAAGTTTGGCACGGCCAAACTGAGTTTTTTCCAAAACGTAGGAAGAGCATGGCGAGTTGACTGCCAAGGACGAGAATTTGATACACTGACAGTAGAAAATGGCCAAGTCGTCCTACCTGTGCAAGCGTACGAGCAGTCGCGAATCCTTCTTCAATGGGAAAGCGTGCCAAACGAATCGAAGGCAACATGACCGCGAATCAAGACTCAAGCGACCTAACCAATCAGAGCATCGCCGGCTTCTCCATTTTGCACCGTTTGGGTGTTGGCGGGATGTCGGAAGTTTATCTAGCCTTTCAGGAATCGCTTCATCGCCATGTTGCGTTGAAAGTGATGCGAGCCGACTTTGTAGGGTCGAACGATCACGAACAGCGGTTCCTGCAAGAAGCCCGTGCGGTCGCGTCATTGATTCACCCCAATATTGTACAGGTATACGATGTTGGTAAATTTGAGTCGGTCCACTACATAGCCCAGGAATACGTCCCAGGTAGCAATCTTTTTAGCTATGTCCAGCGTCGCGGTTCCTTGCCCCTTGCAGAAGCGGTTTCGATCCTTTGGCAAACGACTGCTGCTCTTCAGAAAGCAGCATCGATCGGCTTGGTGCACCGCGATATCAAACCGGACAATATCTTGCTGACGCCTGACGGAGAGGTAAAAGTTGCCGACTTCGGCCTTGCTAGAGCTCGCGGCCAATCGTTGAACTTGACGGCCGTCGGTGTTACGCTCGGCTCACCGCTATACATGAGTCCTGAACAAATCCAAGGTCTATCGGTCGATTCACGGAGTGATTTGTATTCCTTGGGCGCAACCGCTTTTCACATGCTTACAGGACGACCTCCTTTCACAGGCGAGACCGCGCTGGCGTTGGCAATGCAGCACTTGCAAGCAGCTCCGGCAAGTTTGGAGTTGTTGCGTCCTGATCTCCCAATAGCGCTCGTAAACATCGTTAACAAATTGTTGGCGAAAAACCCCGATGATCGCTTCGCCTCTGCGGTTGAGCTTGCTCGAGCATTAAAGGGGGTGGTCGACGAAAGCTTGGCTGGTCAAGCCAATCAAATGGTTCCGTTCGCTGGACTCATTATCGAACATCAACGAATTAGCAACTTGGAGGCAACTCAGGAACTACAGAAGCTAACCAAGAAGGGGATAGTTTCCCAGTCCAAGCGGTTCTCAGCAACCAATGTGATTGTTCGAAAGGCCGCCCTTTTGATAGGTGCGGTTTTGCTTGGCTTTTTGTTCACTACGTTTTGGCTGCAAGAAGATCTCTTGTCCAATCAGTCCAAGACCACTACTGGAGTGCCGCGACAACCCACCATGCAACGGCAATACGCTTTGGCCATGATTAATAATGACCTAAAGCATTGGACGATGTTTTCGTTTTATTATCCACCCACCGATGCATCGAGTCGCGTCTACGACTTGAAATCCAAGCTTCAAATCGCCAGGCTGCAGATATGGGGTGAGAACTACCCTTTGGCCGCTCAGACTCTCTCAGAAGTTCTGAAGTCCAAAGATGTAGAAACGGAACGCGTCATTCTAACCATCGCACTGATCGAAATGGGATACCTCAACAAAAAGTTCCCAGGAGAGAAGTTCCGACGAAACTTTTATAATGACGCCGCGAGCGAAATGGCGCAACTTGATTCTGACGGTCAAAAGCTGGTTCGCAACTCACTCCCAAGCCTAGTTCGAGATGATTGGGATCGAAAAGATCTTTCGCTGCAAAACACTTCCAATGTACCGGACTGAGTGCAATTGCGAGGAAGCTTGTGCGACTCGGGATCCATCTCTCGCGATTCAGCGAACAGCAAATTCGACTACAATGAGCAGAGTATGGATTCCTTTTTAGTGTGTCGATTCACATGGTCGTCACTCCATTTTTGCGTCAGCCCAGGAAACTCTTCATGAGTGATGAAACTCCCAAGTTACCGATACAACCGGAAGCGCTTGGCGAAGATGAAAAATCACGCCCTCAACCTGCAGACGAGTTACCTTCGTCCCTTGAGAGCGATGATTTGATCGATATGATGCGACGGACGGTCGATCGGCTCGCTTTGGACGGGACAACACGCGGCGATCTCAAAATTCTAAGCCGCACGCTCCGAGAACTGAGATATGCTTTCAAAGTCTTTCAGCCATTCCGAAGAAGACGCAAAGTTACTATCTTCGGATCTGCTAGGACCGTTGCCGATCACCCGAACTTTATTCAAGCGGAAGAAGTAAGTCGCAAGATTGCCTCATTGGGTTGGATGGTGATTACCGGCGCTGGCGGTGGAATTATGGAAGCTGGCCACAAAGGGGCCGGGCGCGAGTTGTCGATGGGCCTGAACATCATGCTCCCATTTGAACAATCAGCCAACCCTTACATTCAAGGTGACCCAAAACTCGTTACGTTGAAGTATTTCTTCACCCGAAAGTTGATGTTCGTCAAGGAATGCAGCGCAGTGATTTGCTGCCCGGGTGGATTCGGAACATTGGACGAAACTCTTGAAGTATTGACCCTCTTGCAAACAGGTAAACAGGCCATGTTTCCGCTGGTCTTGCTGGATGAGCCAGGCGGCCGGTTTTGGACAGGTCTCGAGTCCTTTATCAAAGACCATTTGCTCAGCCAAAAACTGATCAGCCCAGAGGACGTACATTTGTACTTGGTCACGGACAGCGCGGACCAAGCCATCAAAGAGATAATAGGGTTCTATAAGAACTACCACAGCATGCGTTACGTTAACGACATGCTCGTGATTCGAATGAACGTCAATCTTGCTGCTTCGCATCTCTCTGCGATCAATTTCGAGTTCAAAGACATACTTGTCTCCGGTGACATCGCACAGAGCGACGCTCTCGCCGAGGAATCAAATGAGCCGGAACTCAACGAACTACCCAGACTGTGCCTGCATTTCAATCGCCGCAATATCGGCAGGCTGAGGCAGTTGATTAACGCGATCAATGACTGCCCATGACGCACGAAACGGCTTGCATCATGTCGCTGCAATTCACGGCACGGACATGAAATGCTGTACCTGCAATTAAAACACCAAAACCGACCCGTTGCGAAATCGGAAACGTGCCAGATCGAGTCCGTTGATGATCCCATCACCGTTAAAGTCAAATATCGAGTTGAATGCCGGATCGCCGGCTAAAGTCCAATTGGCCATCCGATACCGACTCAAATCGATGCCGTTTACGATGCGATTGCCATCATAGTCGCCAAAGTAGCGAAAGAAGTTGTCCGTCGCGGACTCGCCTCGTATCAGATTGTCGCCCCCAACTCCATTACCGTCTCCATCCAACAACACTCCAC
>JANMGH010000004.1:0-12570 GCA_031374515.1 Pirellula sp.
GACGAACTGGTTCTGCCATCGGCTTTGGCATTGCTGAGGACTTCGCTGATCGCCACTGTATTCGAGCTGCCATCGATTATGGCGCCAAAACGTATGCCTTTGCCTACTCCAAATCGATTGCCGTATGGGTACTTGATAATCCCCTCGACGGCACCGAACATGCCTCTTTTTGCGGAATCGCCTCGTTGCGTGGCGTCTCGCATGTATTGGCCTCCGAAGCACGCCGCGTAGTTCGACTTGTGAAGGTTTTCCAGTGACAAGTCGTTGTATTGAACATCCGTTGGAGGTGAGCTAGGGCAGCTCATGAACTTCCTCGCAAACGTTTGCGTGTCGATTTCTGGACGACGCAGTGGGGTCCCATCAAGGTTGTCCCAGGGACAGGATTCGTCGATGTCGTTCGCGGACATTCCCAACTGAATTCGATCGTCCAGAGATTTCTCTTCAATGTAAGAGTTGACGTGCATAACCCAGCTTGGACCAAAAGCGGAACCACCTGGCACCATCCCGCCCCCTTGAGAACCAGTGATGATAAAGGCAGGGAAATTCGCGGAGGAGCTTCCAGCGTTAACGTTATTCGGGGCTGTTGTCAGTGTCTCTGAGAAGCAAGTGTAGCCTGGCGGAAAGCTTTTCGTCGCGCTCTCTAAGTTCAAGCAAGCCAACCCAAGCTGCTTAAGGTTGTTCGAGCACTGCATTCGTCGCGCGGCCTCTCGAGCGGCTTGAACGGCTGGTAACAGTAACCCTACCAAAATGCCGATGATCGCGATCACAACCAAAAGCTCGACCAAGGTGAATCCTCGTCGATTTCGCTTTAAAGTATCCATATAAATCAACTCTCCATGAACAGATGAAAACGATTGTCAAACAATGTCAGGATTGGGACTCAGAGTTGGTATACTCTTGAAGCTCATTCGATCAACTTAAGTCCCAACCCTATCAGTGTCGGGCAAGCACTATAAAACGTTATCCGAATATGTTGAGGAGAAAGTGAAGAAAAGGTTAGTCTTCCATTAAGATGGCAAGGCATCGCGCCGCCTCGTTTGCAATTATTCGGCCTTTACGGCAGAAGCGAGCGTTCGACAAACGGCATAAAGAAATCCATGTCGGGAATCTCAAGGTACCTGCCCACTCCACGATCGATCCAGCTTGCGATCTTCATCGCATGGCAATGGCAACGGAGATTTCCAAACGTCAATCTTTCTGACGCTGTCATAAAGCCACCTTCGGATAGAACGTTTTTTTGTTCCGAAGTATTCAAATGGCTAAAGTACTGAGGCACGACGGTTGCAAGAAACCGCTTTGCAATAGGTTGCAATCGAATCGTCTCTGCGATCTCGTTGCCAAATTTTTTCACCAACCAATCGTAGGTTCCGGTTTCTAGAAGAGAGTCGCTTGTCCAATCCCCCGATTGAAAGGAGCCGCTTGCGAGCATTTGACATGGCCGAAAAAGCAAAGCGGCAACAACCAAAGATGTTTCCGAGTTTTCCGAAACGGCACTCGCAGCTAGTTGTCTCGCTTGAAAGAAGATGTTGGAAACGGACAAGTCCCAATAATTGTCGCCCGCAAGGAGCAACTCAAACATTTCGCCGATGGAAGATGGGTATAAACCTACTTGAGCAAAGCCTCTATCCCGGATCGCAATCATGTTTCTTCTCCTTAATGAACGCGTTATGGTGTGCTAGCTTTCAATGAATGGTATCCGCCGGCTGTGTTGGATTCGTTAAGAAAAGGTTATCAAGGCATGAATTGTGGGCCGCTGATATGATCCGAGAGTAACGTATGAAGGTGCGGAAGGCGAGCAATCTCCTCAACCTTGTAGGGGCCAATCTGAGTGCCTTTGATCCAAAGTTCGCCCAAATTGGAAAGTGAGCAGATTGCATTTGCGGATTTGTCCGTGACCCCAGGATTACCGTCGATCCTCAACTCTCTGAGCTTTAAGTGATCCCGCAAATGCGAAATCCCTTCATCAGATATTCTCTCGCAATTCGACAGAATGAGTCTCTCAAGATTAGGAAGCCTACCTAACTGGTTCAACGTACTATCTGTAACAAACGTTTCCCTCAGTTGCAGGAAAAACAGGCCCCTGAGTTGGCTGAGTTCCGACAATGGGGCATCTGAAATCGGCGACTCATAAACAGACAAATAGGTAAGGCCTTTCAAGGAGCCGAGACCACTGAGGGCGTCGTCCGTAATGGATGGGCCGCAGACCGTTAGCTCTGTAAGTTGCTTACAGGCTCGGATGCTCTTTGGAATATTCTCCACCGGTGGGCAAAAATCAATGGATAGTTGGCGCAAATTGGGGAAGGCCAAGTCGATCGAATCCAGTCCCTCAATCTCTTGGCAGGAACTCAAGAATAGGCCTCCCAAAAATGGCATCCGCAAATCGACTAATGCGCTGTTCCTTAGCCGGCACCCACTCAGGCCCAGCCAACTTTCTGAATTTTGTCGAATGGGAAGCGAAACCTCAGCGAGAGAAAAATCGAAACTGCTGACTTGCACCGATTCGGCTGCTGGAAGTTTCCTCAATAGTTGAGCCTGGCGATGGGAGAGTTTGGTAACCAAGGACGGATCTTCTGGATAGAGCTCCATCCGTTCGATTTGACGATTGAGGACTTTCAGGCCAACGAAAGTCAAACATTGAGATTGGATTTTTCGAATCCCAGTAGGCTCGTAAAGCACTACATTACCGCCCGGAAAAACCGATTCGAATTCCGCGATGGCTTGATCGTAATTGCGTTGCCGACTGATGTCCCAAGCCAGCAGGCCACAAATCGCCGTCAGTATCAATAGCGACCGGATGCTGAACCTAGGATGCATCAGGAGTCGGAAACGTTTCATGCTAGTGCAGTTGAACTGAATGATTTCGATTCCTCGAACCTTTTGCGACTGGCAGATTGGATCTACAATTCGTGCGTAACTTCTCTTCTTCTGAGGAGCCACTTTTTCCTCTCTTCCAAGGATAACATTGATGAAAACACTTTGCATTTCCCTCGCACTTTTGGCAACGACCTTTTTTGTTGCCGACCCGGTCAACTTGCTCAAGCCTACGAACAAGGAGGATAGTTGGCGGTTGGAAAAAGCGGGAGACACCAAATCCGAAATGAAAATCGAAGAAGAATCGGTGGTCTTTCGCACGACCGTTGTGGACTCGACCGACTGGCATGTGCAAGCCGTACAGACAAATCTGGATCTGAAGGACGGAAAGACCTACGTGATCAAATTCAAAGCCAAATCGCCGGAAGAGCTCACGATCATGGTCAATGCGATGATCGATCAAGAGGATTGGCATCAAATTGGATTGAACGAAGAAGTATCGTTGACCAAAGAATTCAAAGAGTTCCGTTTTGAATTCACCGCCAGCGAAACAGTCGCGATGAAAAACCGAATCAGTTTCGTTCTTGGGAACGCAAAGGGAACCGTGTTCTTGAAAGAGCTGACATTGACTGCGAAGTGACCGACGTAGTTTGGGACCATTGTCCCGAACGCCAATGGCACTCATTTTGTTAGCGTAATGGCGCGAGCCGTACGGTGTCGCGTTAGAAATCCAAGCGTTTCCTAGCACTTGGTAACCGGGCAGCTTGCGCTGCTCCGCTAAAGTGAGTGCCGCTGGTTTAACACTCCACGCAAGTTGCGAACATTGGGCACATGTCCCAAGTTTGCCTGAGACTCAGAACAGAAAACTACGGGAAAAAAACAACTTTCCCGAGATTTGACGATTATTACTGGTTTTTGGTCTTGCAACTAACGTTGCTATTCTTGCGTCAGGCGGTTAAAGTTTGTAACGTTGGGTGAGGAAAAGGGAGCTGCAAAGAGCCCTCCGAATCCAACAGATGTAAGCAACAGGTTTCTCGAAGACAGCCGCGAACTTTTTCAGTCTCGTCCGCCATTGAGTTGTTCTGCCGCATGCATCGGACGGTCTGTCCGAGAGGTTTCCGCGGATAGACCTAGTCGCGATTTGTTTAAAATGCTGCCGTTGTGGTAGCGATCGGTGATTTTGGAAACAGGTTAAGTTCAAGGGTTATTTGATGGGTAAGAACATTTTTGTGGGTAGCCTTGCGTGGGCCACTACGTCCGAGAGTCTCGAACGAGCATTTGCTCAGTACGGGGTGGTTACGTCCGCCAAGGTCGTCAACGACCGTGAAACGGGTCGTTCCAAGGGTTTTGCGTTCGTTGAGATGGAATCGGGTGCTGACGAAGCAATCCGAGCATTGAATGGCGCAGAGCTCGATGGTCGTCAAATCGTTGTCAACGAAGCTCGCCCACGTGAAGGCGGCGGCGGCGGTGGTGGCGGTGGCGGAAGTCGTGGCGGTGGTGGCGGCGGCTACGGTGGTGGTGGCGGCGGCGGCGGAAGCCGTGGCGGCGGCGGCGGTTACGGTGGTGGCGGCGGTGGTGGTGGTGGCGGCGGCGGTGGCCGACGCGACCGATACTAGGTCTCCAAAATCAGTGGGTGTTCTTACTCGTTTCAGCGTAAAGAACGCCTATACAACAATTCGAAAGGGCGCTTGGCGAAATTCGCTAAGCGCCCTTTTTTTCTGTCTGCGGGCCAAGCCCCACAGTACCTATTGCCGCCGCTTTACTCTCAAAGTGTGACGCCGCACGATCGCGATTAAAAATCCAACTGACAACGCATTCCATACGCATCGGTTTGCGAACTGATGAAATTGTTTGACAGAATGGTTCCATTGCTGGTTGGTCGTGCATCGGCCCAGGAATGGATGTAGTTGAAAACACACTTGCAATTGGGGTTCACATACCAATTTAGTCCCGCAGTCATGTTCTGCATCAACCCACCTTGGACCTGCTTATCGGTCACATCCAAGTAGGACCAACGGCCGGCAACTTCCCACGCTCCCCAACCGCCACCGCACTTTGCCACGCTATGAAATGGAATTACCCGATCGATAGCCCCTGCCTTGCGATCATAGGGACGATGCTCGCCTGTCAGAAACCAACCAACTTGCGAGTACGCGCCGTTCAGAAAGGCGTTTTGATTTCCTGTGGAATCCACAAAGCAACCCATCGCCTCGCTTTGCCAAGACAAAGGGCCGCGAACCCACATGGACTCTAAGCCAATGGTTTGAGTCAAACTGGAGCTTACGGTCCCTGTATCGACAAAGTAGGGGGTGCCATTGGCAACGGATGGAACAGGCTGTCCACTGGTTCCGATCGGTGAGCCTGCAGGTACCACGAATTCGCCGACGAAAATCTCAGGTACGCTACGAAATCGAACGCGTTCGTTCGGTGGCGCATTGAGAAAGTACCCAGCCCCAATGTGCAAGTAGTCCTCCCCCTTTGCTCCTTCGTGCCAAAGCAAGTGCGTCAACCGACCGGCTCCGCCGTTTCCACCATCGGTGCTTAATGACCCCCCGAATTGATCCTGTCCAGTGCGAAAATAAGATGCAGCCCAAGTCCAATCCAAGTCGTCTGAATGATTGTAAAATCCTACGCCCAGGTGCCGGAATGGGGTAAAGGCCTGGAACAGCGAAGAACGTTCCATGAATGTCGTGTATCGGAAACTGCTGACGACTTCTAGCCCGAATGGCTGCTTCCATTGACCTACGCGAACAGTTCCCAGAGGACCTACTTCTTTGAAGTCAGCCCACACGTCAGTAAAGGTCGGTCGCCCGAAGAAGCCGAAGTCCATTTGCATGAAGTAGTCCATGCGATCAGAAACGGCTCCTTTTGCACCCAGTCTTGCGCGGCGGAAGTCAGCGCCACTTTCGATGCTTCCGTATGTTTGCCGGCTTGATTCAAGTTGACTGAAGCCAACAGCGTCCGCTTGAAAAACACCACTGATCGCAACGTTTGGATACTTCGGTTTGTCCGCGTCCGGCTTCTTAGCATCTGCAAGTTTTTTGAGTTGTGCGTCCGTCGTCGATTCCTTGGCCTCAAGAGCCGCAAGACGCATCGAAAGTTCTTCGATGGTCGATTGCGAATTGGCCGAAGCAGAGGTGGTATAGGCATACTGCGCATTCGATTCATCCGGTACGTTTGCAATTCCAGAACCAAAGGCTGTCGGATAGTACGGCTCTTGTGCGTTTACTCTTGGACCAATGGCTAAACCAAGAAAAGTGACAAAAAGCACGATTAACATACGCATGATTCATCCATCCCTTTTTCCGTTCGGCATTATGTCTATCCTGAGTGGATCGTCCATTTGAGCTCTGTTGCATAAGCCCTTTTTTTGCTGGCATTTGCGTATTCCGAAAAAATGGATCGAAAGAAAAAAGGAGTCGCCTATGGAATTCACTCCTTGCCTGAACACGCATTAGAATCGCGATATTTATCGACTCTGACCATGTGCTCGGCACAACAATCCATTTGATTCCAGAATCGTTGCGACACTGCGAATGGTCTCGAATGGGATCGAGGATTGCTCCGCGATATCGAGCAAGCAGTGTTGGCCATCGGAAAGATTGAGAACCCAAAGCATCGCCATGGTTTCGCCTGTACTAGTCAGTTCTTTATAAAGTCCTCGTTTGCCGAGTTGCGGTTCGCATTTTGGATGCGTGTTTCGATACAGCGCGTTACCTTCGACCGCCACAACGATCTGCTGGAGCGTCTGCAGGGAATCCAATAGCGCCGCAGGCTTAACGAAGTTTGGATTGTCTAGTGACGTGTGATACTGTGGGTAGGTACCGAACGGCGTTCGAGAAAAACAGCCGACAGGTAGGTTAAACTCGGGTGAACAGAACTGCCTTTCGTCGTAGCCATAGGGTGAGAAATCCTGAATGGTATAAAATTCGCTACTTTTTGAAAGCACTCGCTGAACCGTCCGATCGATCATCGCTGTTGTACGCCGACTCCGTTTGTAGGTGAGAGTGCCGGGGTCCCCCAATCCACTTAGTACAAGCCCGTGTTGTATTCGACTTACAATCGACTCGTTGCCAGCGAGCCAAGTGATGGCCCCAATTGTGCCAGGAATGAATAGAAATCTATAGCTATATCGCCTCGCAGCACTTGCAATCCACGCTGCTAATTCAGCCGCTACGACAATGCCTGAAAGATTATCGTTAGCCAATGACGGGTGGCAAACATGCGCCGTGAACAAAAATTCTTCTTCAATTTCACCCGGGATCAAGAGCTCTCCATAGGACAAGCTACCTTGAGTCAACGTGGAATCGATGCAGACCTCGTATTGTTCCTCTTTCATTTCCAACAATGCGTTATGGCTTAGGCAGAACCCCCAGTCTTCTTTGTAGTACGACGTGCGGTAAGGGATCGCCTCGGGCAGGTCAGGCAGGCTATACAATTTTGCCTTGAGTTCTGACCGTGTTATCGTGGCGCGCACCGGCATGCTGTAGTTGAGCACATGAAGATTGTGCTTTTTGAAATCCACAACGCGTTCACCTTTGGTATTCTTGACCCAAGCGTCGCGGATGTTCCATTCCTTGGGCACAGTCCAATCAAAGACCTGCGTGCCGCTTGGAATTTCATGGATTTCAAGTGGAATCGTCGATTGCAAATCAGCCAGCGTTTGCCGAACTCCATTGCCCGTGATGCTGCGACAAATGGGATAGAGCGAAGACAACCTAGCATGCATCCTTAGGGCAATTTCGTTTTCGTTGGACAGAGTCATGGCGCAAAATCTGGGTAGCCGCGATCGCGTTCGTTGATAATCGGATTGGCAACAGGCCAGACAATCCCGAATGCAGGGTCATTCCAACGCGCTGCACAATCGTACTGTGGCTCGTAATACTCGCTCATGTGATAGAACACTTCGGTCTGGTCAACGAGGGTTTGAAATCCATGCGCAAACATCTGAGGGACATAGAGGGCCCGATGATTGGATTCATTCAGTTCGACGGCAACATGTCGAAGGTAGGTAGGTGAGTTCGGACGAAGATCGATGATAACATCTAGGATAGCACCGCGTATCACCCGGACGAGTTTTGCCTCCGGCGAGGGTTGGCATCGCCAATGCATACCGCGAAGCGTCCCCGCGGACTTGTTGTAGGCTAAGTTGCACTGCGCCGTTGTTTGCACCAGCCCGTATTTTGCGAATTCATGTTGGCAATAGGTGCGTGCAAAGAACCCGCGATCGTCGACGCGCGATTCGATATCAATAATCACCGCACCAGCCAGGGCTGTTTCCGAGAAAATCACTCTAACACCTTCACTTCGGGGATCGGCACAACGAATCGGCCACCCCAATGGCGAATATGAGCCATCTGAGTCATGATCTCCTCCTTGATGTTCCATGGCAGGATGAGTACATAATCAGGCTTCATTCGGTCGATCATGTCGGGAGAATGAATTGGGATTCTGGTGCCAGGTAAGAACTTGCCGTGTTTGTACGGGTTTCGATCCACGACAAAGTCGATGAAGTCCGATCGAATTCCGCAATAGTTGAGCAGTGTATTTCCCTTGCCGGGTGCACCGTAACCAGCAACCCGTTTTCCAGAACGAGCTGCACCAATCAGGAAAGTAAGAAGCTTGCGTTTTGTTTCTCGTACTTGCTCTCCAAATGCCTCGTACGTTTCGATCCTGTCCAAGCCACGCGAGCGTTCCAAAGCGACCATCGAGTGGACAGATTGTTTTGTTTCTCTTGGATCGTCTTCGTGGCATAAAAACATCCGAATCGACCCGCCATGTGTTGCGAGTTCCTGGACATCGAAAAGCCGGAGTCCACACGCCAGAAAGATCCGCATGTCAGCCAGCAAAGTGTGATAGCAATAGTGCTCGTGATAAATAGTATCGAACTGATTGTTTTCCATCAATCGCATGAAGTGCGGTATCTCAATCGAGATCGTACCACTCGGCTTAAGCAAAATCTTCATGCCCGAAACGAAATCGTTGATGTCTGGCACGTGTCCAAATACGTTGTTCGCAATAATGAGATTAGCAGGGCGGCCTGCCGAGGACAAAGCGGTCGCCGTCGAAACACCAAAGAACGCGACTTCCGTAGGAACCCCTTTTGCCACAGCCACCTTTGCCACGTTTGCAGCGGGTTCGACTCCGTAAGCTGGAATCCCTTTCTCAACAAAGTTCTTTAATAGGTATCCATCGTTGCTCGCCAGTTCAACAACTTGGCTGTTTTCATTAAGGCCTAATTCTTCAGTGATCGCATCGACAAAGGCACGCGAATGCTCCAGCCAACTGTCGGAAAAAGAGGAGAAGTAGGCGTACTCGGTATAGATGGATTCGGGGGCGACATCGGTTTCGAGTTGAACCAGCAAACAGTTGCTGCACACCATCGCATGCAACGGATAAAACAACTCGGGCTCGTTGAATCGTTCGGCTGGAACGAAGCCTTCGCAGGGTGGTTGTACACCCAGATCGACGACGCTTTTGATGAGTGGCGCAGCACAGTGGCGGCATGAAGTGCGTTTCCCGCGGTTCGAATTTGACTTAATCAATTTTGACATAGTAATTTTTCAGCGATCAAATACTTTCGCGAGGATGATTGTAACGACGGTAAATCGATTGCGCAGGCTTTCCTTCCAAGTAGTGCTCAACTCCGTTTTCGAGGGCTTTGCGATACAAACCAAATGCGTTATCCATGACGCTCAAAGTGGTGTCGATATCTTCGTTGGTATGGGAATAGCTTACAACCAGAGATCCCATCAGAACTCCACCCTTGATGGTTTCTTGTAGGAAGAGCGACCGCATTGCCTGCGAGGGCTTTCCCTCTCGATCCAACGCGTTGTAAACGAGGCAGCAAGGCTTGCCATGAATTTGGAAGTTTTCGGTAAGCCCATGGCGTTCAATTAACTCGGTACCTTCTGTTAACAGTCGTTGTCCACGTTGGTAGAGAGTTTCGATAACCGGTTCTCTTTGGTAAACCCGCATGTTGGCAATTGCTGCGGCCAGACCATGCGTTTCTGCGCCGTGCGTGGTCGATAACAAATAGACTCGTTCAGAACGATGGGTTAGCCCGCCTAACTCCATGTACTTGCGTTTTCCCACAAGTGCAGAAACGGAGAATCCATTGGCAAGAGCTTTTCCCCAACAGGACAAATCTGGCTCTATACCGTAGTACGCTTGACCGCCACCATTGTGCCAGCGAAATCCAGTGATCATTTCGTCGACAATAAACAGTGCACCGTGCGTATGGCATAGCTCGCGAACCGCATTCAGGAATCCTTTTTCTGGGTCGGAGTATTTGGCAGGTTCCATTATTAGGCCGGCGATACGATTAGGATGTTTGTGGAACAATTGTTCTACACCATCGATGTCGTTGTAACCAAAGGTGAGCGTCATTGCTTTGACGCAATTGGGTATCCCTGAATCCATAGGAGTTGTGCCGATAAACCAATCGTTGGTTGCGAAGAAAGGTTGGTCGCGGCAGCAGGCGATCAGATTTCGACCTGTATATGCCCTTGCTAACTTGCAAGCTGCGGTCGTGGCATCCGAGCCATCTTTGCAAAACTTCACCATATCTGCATTGGGAACCATGCCAAGCAAGGTTTCCGCGGCCTCCAACTCAATGGTTGACGGACGTGAAAAATTACTGCCATCCAAGATGGTTTTTTGTACCGCTTCGATCACCTCGCGATAGGCATGCCCGAGTCCAACGCTTCGATTCCCCTGACCGTATTCGATGAATTCATGTCCATCTGCGTCCCAAACATGACTCCCTTGTCCGCGAACAATAAAGCCAGGTGAGAGCTCCGGGAACTGGTCATCTCCTTTTGCGTAGGAGTGGCAACCGCCTGGAATCAACTGATGTGCTTTGGCTCTCAATTCATTGGATCGCGAAAATTTTGACTTCACGCTTCAAACAACCTGCAACTTGGATTGGCTTGACTCGGTTGAGTTCAACGCGAGCATTTGTTGCTCATACAGCTCGATTTGACTCAGGCTAAATTCCCTCATGGATCCACCGTTCCGTTGGCGATGCCGATACCATTGAGCAGTTTGTCTAATCGATTCCCGCACATTCCAGGCAGGCTTCCACTTGAGGTCCCAGATCGCCTTGTCGATGGCAAGTCGCAAAATCCTGGCTTCTCTTGGTGCGTTCGGATTACTTGCATCGATCCAACTTCCTTGCCCCCATTCCGCAAGGAACAATTCCACTACCTCACGCACTGGAATTTCATTGCCGGGGAGCGGACCAATGTTCCATCCGCTGCAATAGATGGGATCGTCGGTGCTCAACAGTCTTTCGGACAATGCAAGGTAGCCACTAAGCGCTTGAAGCACATGATTCCAAGGTCGAAAGGATGCGGGATTTCGAACTCGAATCGGTTCGCCATTTGCCAAAGATTTTACCACGTCCACGATCAAAGCATCTTCAGTCCAGTCCCCGCCACCGATGACGTTTCCGGCGCGTGCGCTGGCAACCTTAATTCCATGTTGCAAGATTCTAGCTACTGGGAAAAACGAGTCACGATAGGAACGAACTACCAATTCGGCTGCCCCTTTACTGCTACCGTAGGGATCCTTTTCTCCCATCGGATCCGACTCTCGGTACCCCCAGACTTGCTCGCGATTTTCGTAGCACTTGTCGCTTGTCACAACAACGACACTGCACGGGCGATTTAGTACACGCACAGCTTCAAGTACGCTTGCCGTACCCATCACATTCGTTGCAAACGTTTCAAAAGGATCGCGGTAGCCCTCCATAACGACGGTTTGAGCGGCCAAATGAAGCACTAAATCCGGTTTGGAACGCCGAATCGCGTCTTCTACTTTTTTTTGATCCCGAACATCAGCAATCTGGTGAGACTCGAGCAAGTCTTGAACTTGACTTTCGGAGAAATGATTTGGGACCGTTGGTAGATCGAGCGAGTATCCAGTCACCTTGGCACCTAGACGATTCAGCCACAGGCACAACCAGGAACCTTTGAAGCCGGTATGACCGGTTAGAAATACCGATTTCCCAGCGAAAACTTTATTAAACATAAGTCACTTTTTTAGACACGTTCCATCTTTACGCTTCACGTTCAATCAGCATATCAACCACATTGCTATGGCTTTCCTATCCTAATTGATGACTCATTTGCGCTAAGGTTTTACGGGGAAAATTGATCCGATTGGGGTCAAGGGAATGCCCAGACTCCGAACTAGGCCGATTGTTACGACCATGATTTATCTTAAAATGCCCTAAATTGGAAGCTGACTTGCTCGGGCTATTCCATTTGTGCACCTTTTTGATGAAACTGGACATCAAACCGTTGGCATTGACTTGATGCTATTCTCCTAAAACCAAGCGTTCCGGTTAGTACGCTCCAAACGAGGTACAGCCCATTTCGAGCCAAAAGTCTAACGTGTCGATCGACGTGTCCACCGCATCAGAAACCGCTTCGAAGATCGCACCCGATGGTGTCAGGAAAGTTGCAAGCGGTCGCTTGTCAAAGATCGTTCTATCGCTGGCGGATCAAGCGGTAGTGAGTGGTGTACGGTTTATCACCACGATGATGATTGTAAGAACGGCGGGAACGACCGAAGTTGGCATCTACTCGATGTCCTTCTATTTTTTGCTATTCGCGATGGCCACGCAAGAAGCGTTGATTTGCGCTCCCTTCAATTTATTTCATTCACGCGCGGAGGGCGAACGGAAAAAGCAGTACCAAGGGAGCGTATTAATGCTCGTCGGTTTGGTGGGGATTTCTTCGTCCGTTCTTTTCG
>JANMGH010000054.1:0-5057 GCA_031374515.1 Pirellula sp.
TAGTGACACTGTTGTAATTAGTGATCGAAACCGTTCCCGTGGCTGCGGTAACTTGAAGAGGGTTTTCCTGAATGCCTTCGACAATACCCGAAAGGGCGCCACCAGGAGCGTTGCTACCCAAGTTTACTGAGACGGGTGTTGTGGATGCACTGTAGTCGATCGTGTCGATATCAGCTCCCCCGTCAATCGTCCCGCCGTTGAGGGAAACACCGTTGCCTAGGACGATCGAATCGTTACCCGCACCGGTGGCAATGTTGGTAGTCACTCCTGGAGCAGTGCTGTTGACACTGATGATGTTAGCTCCTGAACCAACGGTTAGGAGCAAGCTAGTGAGATTGGAATAAGTGACACCGCCAAAGCCCACCGGAATGCTGCGGGTGACCTGGGTGCTCGTGATAGCGTAATCTGCCGTGACAGCTGCACCACTGCCGTCGACGACCAAACTAGCTCCATCGACGCCGCCATCGACGGTCACTGCACCTCCGACCGGAGTCAGTGCGCCTGGCGACGTGACTGTTCCATTGTTCCCGATATTGACAACGTCCAATTCGGAGCCCGTGTTGATAGCCAACGGTCCTGTTGCGTTGGTGCTCAATACATTGACCGTATCGATACCAGCATTGGTATTAACGGTTGTCGGCACTCCGGGAGCAGTGCTGTTCACAGTAACAACGTTTGCACCCGCTCCCACGGTCAACAGCAGCGACGAAAGATTGGAATAGGTCACGCCTCCAAAGCCGGCTGGGAGACTTCGGGAAACGGTACTAGAGGATATCGCATAATCGGCAGCGACACCCGCTCCGCTTCCGTCGACGGTCAGGTTTGCACCGTTGGTCTCGCCATCGACAATTACCGGACCAGCGACAGGCGTTAGCAACCCAGGCGCTCCGACGGAGCCTGTGTTTCCAATATTGACATTATCAACACCGCCGCCACTGTGAATATTGAGAGCCACACCCTTGGTCGAAACGACATTGACTGTATCGACTGCGGCACCACCCTGAATCAAGAAAGGTAGGGCACCACCGGGAGCGAACAACGTGTCCATCAGTCGGACAGTCGCCGTATCGCCGTTCGGTCCCAAATTTATTTTGAGGCTGTTTGTCGGATTAGTAAACGAGGTGTATTCAAAGGTCGATGCGTCGACTGCAGATGTGTTGGCAAGAGAAAGTCCGTCCCCTGGAAAGTTTGCGGCAGTGTCATCCGCGATTGAAACATCCGTATTTGGCCCTGCCGGAAGATTGATCACCAAATCTGCAGCAGTACCAGCCAAGGCGAGCGGCTCGATTTCGGAAAAATCAACCACGGAGCCCGCAACGCTTACATTGCCTGACTCTACGCCGACATGATTCACAGTAACTGTTGTAACATTGTAGTTCTCAACAACAAGTCGGTCGTCATCGCCTACATTTTCACCGCCGGCATAGGTGAATCCACCGGCAGGCACAGGATTACCGCCGGCGAAATCTACTCTAAGCGAGTCGCTACCTGCTAAGCCTTTGACTGCGATGCTGCTGATATCGGTCGCCAACAAACTGAATTGAAGCAATCCACCGAGATAAAACTCCGTGTTGACTCCGTTACGTACGACCCGCATATTGTCGCTTGCGGCGGTGCCATCAAAGGTAACATTAAATGGACCAGCAATATTCGAGATCGCAGAAACACCGTTGACATACCCCCAACCAGAATCAACGTCATAACCAAGAGCCCCCATATCGCTCGCTGTTGATTCAATCGCAGAGTTTATTTGCGATGGAGTAGACGCGGGGCTGGCTTGCTTCATTAGGGCAGCCAAGGCGGCGACATGTGGAGCTGCCGCCGAAGTGCCAAAGAAATTGGGGAAAGCATCTGCGTCAGCGGCAATGTCGCTGCCAAAGAAGCTAGTGTTCGTCCCGTCAGGACCAGTGACATCCGGCGTTTGACGTGTGATCCCCACACCAGGTGCGCCAATGGGTGCACCGCTCAGATTATAAAGGATTGGAGTTCCTCCACGCGAGGAAAAGCCCTCGAGAACTGCTGGGGACACACCAAACTCGGGTGTATTAAAATATGCGGCTGCCCCAACTGCGGAAGCACCGGCGGCATTGTTATGCCCAAAAGCAGTTGAGCTGTTGGTCGGGAATTCAACCACGCTATTGAAAGACCCAAAGCCGACATACTTTAACAATGAAGGGTCGGGACCTGAAAACTTGCCAATCGCGATTTGAATCGTTGTTGAACCGCCAGTGCTCAAGCCAATAATCTCTAAAGGATCCCCACCTACATTTCCAGAATTTCCGCCAAAGAAACTGACGAAAACCCCACCCTGAAAAATGGCAATATCCATGTCGGTGGCCGCCCCCGGCCCAGTTCCTCCATTGCTGACCGAGAAGAATGGGTCGGCCCACTGAAACGAGAGAAACGTGGATCCACCAGATATTGTTACATTTTGAAGCAAGTCTACACCCGCACCCGGATCGAAGTCGTGCGCGATAAACGTGGACTGAGGAACTTGGCTGGTACCGCCACTTGTCCCCATGTTGACTCCGCTATTACGGAAGACGGATTGGTAGGAATCGGCCGCTTGGTTATTCGCAGAAACATAGTAGGGAACGCCTGCTGCCACGGAAGCATCGACTGATTGAGCAATCACACCATCTTGAAACATTGGCTCCCCAAAGTTGATCACGTCATCCACAATCACTGTTGAACCAGCGGCACGCAGAGCGGTAATATTTGCAGCGAACGAAGCTTGGCCACCGAATGCCGTTGCGAACGCCAAAGTTGCAGCCGGGGCGACGTCATGCACCAGTTGGGCCATACCGCGACCTTCATCCGTATTGCTACTGGCCCCTTCTTGAACTACCTGAACTGCGGTATTGAAACCGTTTGGATTTCCAGGGCCAGGAAGATCGCCTGAAGCGACGTCTGCCGCATAGCTACCCGGTCCTGTATCAAACGTATCCGACAGCACTCCCACCCTTTGTCCCGCACCAGTGTAGCCAAGAAAAGATGCAATTTCGTCCGTCTTCATGGCTTGATGGCCTTGGCTCGTAATGAGGCCAACGTTCGTGCTGTACGCTGCGGCACGTGCAAACGACAAGCTTGCCAACTTCGAAAGCTCATCCAAACTTGAAACAGGAATCATTGCGGAAGCTAGATTCCCTGCGATCGCATTCACCGACCCCCCTAAGTTTATTATGTCCGACGTGAGGGCATTCACTGGACCACGCGACACTACATCCACGATCACTTGTCCATCTACCACGCTGGCTGGATTTGCAAAGGTCAGCCCGCCATTGTTTTGCGATTGTCCGCCCGCATTTGGCTGGCCAACTTCCACTCCTTGGATCAACTCTACTAGGTCTGGGGAAAGATTCGGATACAGCAGGTCAACAGCAAGTAAAGAACGTTCCTCCAACGTTTCAAGACGAAAACCGCGCGCGCCGGTGTTCCTCGACTCTCGTCGCCCGTCCACAGCCTCTAACAAAAGTCCAAGTATCGAACCGCGACGCACTTGACTCGGGCGACGTGCCATCAAGGATGTCCATGGCTTCGGAGCGTAGCCGAGCAGCATCATGAACGCCGCGCACAGCGAAGATACACCAGAGCAAACGTTTGAGTAAAACGAAACTACCGGAACTCTGAATGCCTTTTTCCACCATTCAAGTCTCTTTGTATGTCGCTCGATAAAGAACGCAGTACTGGCCTTTGCCTTTTCGCGAAGCGATACCATTTTCTGGCGAATGCGACTCATACGGGATTGATTTTTGGACGCATCTCGATTTTGACGACGGAATGACATGATGTAAAAAAATCTCCAGACGAATCAAAGGATGGAATAACAAAGGCAAGCCTAGCCCAGGCACGATGGTGTGCCGATAACTACAGCAGCACAGCACTACTACTACGACGACGAAGACGAATCAAACTCTGGCAAGAAGGTGGGTTCTACGTGGGGGTTTGATAATTAACTTACCCATGGCGGGAACAACGTCAAGCGCACACACCCCTTTTTCCGCAAATCTTACCCAACGTGCCGGTTCCCTACCATGAACATAGGCGGCCGAAAAGTCTTTCAAAATCTGCCAATTCGAAAATAATCTGCGCGATGCCTGTAAGGACCAGCCACTGGGCGCTAGCGCCCGACGCCTAACGAATGATCCGCGCTAGTGCCTTATGAAGCTTGAAGACCCGAACGAACCATTGGTCAAGCCGGTGGGATTCATCAATACCGCAGCAAATCAAGGTGGCGGGTTTTGAAAATTCCGCACTCAGTGCGCCCGCGCGCAATAAAAAACCGAGAGGTTGTTTCCTCTCGGTTCTTTAGACTTGCTCGTTCTGCCTTCAAAAACTACATGGCTTTCCTGCGTCGTAGTTGGCGAATGCCGAAACCTGCTGCGACCACTCCCAAGAGTGCTATCGTCGCTGGCTCAGGTACTGCTGTCACCGTCGCTCCGGTCAACTGACCAGGACTCGATGAAAGTGTTGGTCCCGCTGCACCCAACGTTTGATAACCTAATGAACTGATCGCTGGATTAGGATCGAAGCTGATCGTCGTTGGACCTACCACGTTCACCGTGTAAGTGAACTCGGCTAACTGCAACGGCGATGTTGCTGCGAATCCTCCTGCTCCCGCGTTGGCTGACAGGATCCGACCCGTTCCGCCAAAAAATGTTCCGTTCGTAAAACTACCTGCGTTGAAACCCGCATTGTAGGTCGGTGTCGTCGCTGGATCCACATCCGATGTACTTGCAAACAGACGCGTGTTGAAATTCGTGATGTTCTGCGTCGCGAAATCCGCATTCGCACCCGGTGTATCCACCGCAAACAAACGGACCGTTACCGTATCCCCTAAATTGAAATTGCTCTGAGCTACCGCTCCATTGAAAGTGCGAATCTCAAAATTAAAGCCAGCTTCCACAGTATTGACAACGGTCATCGCCAATAAGGCGAATCCCATCAACATCCTATTCATCGTCTTTATCACGTTTGTACTCCCTAGTGTCGTTCTCGTTAATAAATCGTATTAAAAGTCAACTGAGCTAGCCCGAACGTACTATCCGGGCTAGCGA
>JANMGH010000055.1:0-6041 GCA_031374515.1 Pirellula sp.
TAGTGACACTGTTGTAATTAGTGATCGAAACCGTTCCCGTGGCTGCGGTAACTTGAAGAGGGTTTTCC
The DNA here is from genome assembly GCA_031374515.1 of Pirellula sp. Taxonomy (GTDB): domain Bacteria; phylum Planctomycetota; class Planctomycetia; order Pirellulales; family Pirellulaceae; genus JBKCUI01. Next base: position 69 of record JANMGH010000055.1, read on the forward strand.
TGAATGCCTTCGACAATACCCGAAAGGGCGCCACCAGGAGCGTTGCTACCCAAGTTTACTGAGACGGGTGTTGCGGATGCACTGTAGTCAATGGTGTCGGTACCACTACCGCCATCAATCGTTCCGCCATTGAGCGAAACACTGTTGCCAAGAGCGATTGTGTCATCACCACCGTCGGAATTGACAGTCACGGCTGTTCCAGCAGCAGTGCTGTTGATGTTGATCGTATCCCCTAGCGTTCCCGTATTTACAACCAACGACTCCATCGTTCCGTATGTAATCGTTGGTGTGCCGTTTCGCACCACGGTCGTAGAGGTCACGACATACGCGTTGGCATTCGTATCGCCTTGATCATTTATATTCAGTACGTCGGCTCCTGTTTGACCATTTCCATTTAGAGTGATCGGTGCGATCAGCCCATTTAATGAATTGGCAACCGTTCCAACATTGAATACATCGTCACCTGCATTACCATTTACGGTAATACCTTCAGAAGAATTTCCTCCCGTGCGTCGTAGGTTTACAACATCAGATGCCGATCCCAACGACAGATTGACCCCACCGCGAAAAACGAAGCTCGACCTCTCGATAGTCCAACCGCCGCCCGTGGTGCCGGAAATAAAACGATCTGGAATACCAAGATCAATTGTCACCGTATCGCTGAGCGCGTTTCCGCTTTCACTAACATTGAGAATGTCTCCGATGACTCCGCCGCCTTGTGGGTCTACGAAGAGTTTTCCATCAATGCCATTGAGATTTCCAGTATTGGCTGGAGCATCGGAGGACACATTGTAAACATCGTCTTGAGAAGACGCACCTAGGATCGTTGTCACAATCCCCGCTGTGGTCGCTTGTACATTGAACTTATTGCCCCCGGTTCCACCGTTTACCGTGAACGGTGATCCGCCCACCGGACTAAACGCAGCGTCCATCGCTTTCAGGGTGATCGTATCACCACCGTTGTTTAGATTTACTGTCAGACTGTTACTTGGGTTCGTGAACGAAGTGTATTCAAACGACGAAGCGTCGATGGCCGACTTGTTGGCAAGATTCAAGCCAAGACCAGGGAAGTTGGCGTTGGTATCGTCACCGATCACAACATCCGTATTCGGACCTGCCGGAAGATTGATCACCAAGTCAGCAGCCGTACCCGCCAAAGCCAGAGGCTCGATTTGGGAAAATTTTACGGTGCCCAGACCGAGAAGGACGACGTTGCCAGCCTCAGGACCCGTATGGTTCACGGTCACGTCGGCTATCCCGTCGGCTGTATTGAGGCTGTAGCCCTTTACCACCATGTCGTCACCGTTGGTCTCGGCCGTCTCTCCGCCCGCAAATTTGATGCCACCTGAGGGAACGACATCCCCGTTCCCAAAGTCGACGGTCAATACATCGTCGCCGCCCAAGCCGTTGACTTCGATGCTATTGACGAACTGCATACGGATCGGAGTTAGGGTCGTTCCGTTAATCGTGACGTCCAACAGTGATGGATCGCCGGAGTTCACTCGCAATCGAATATCATCGTTTTGGTTGGCTGCAGGAACGTCACCATTGATTGTCAAAACTCCGCCAGTCAACGACAGCAAGCTACCTGTTGCGTCGATCAATCCGTTTCCGGTTGCGAAGTCATAGCCAGGCGTGTTGATATCGATTGCGCCGTTCAAAAGCGCCGACCGAATCTGTGCAGGCGTCAGGGCTGGATTGAAGTCCAATAGTAGGGCAGCCACTGCGGCTGCGTTAGGCGCGGCAGCGGAGGTACCGAAGAACGGCTGAAAGCCTGGAACGCTTGTCTGAGCACCGTCGTTCGAGGTAAAGTCAGGTTTGTTCAATATCTGCAGTGCGATCGGCACTCCAGCAGGAGTCATCGTTCGTGTGGCAGGTCCTCGAGACGAATAGGACGTTACCGATGTCGGGGTCCCGATATTTGCGGTCGCAAGCGAAATGGCGCTCGTATTGGAACTATGACCTGGGTTCGTCGGATTGATCAACGCTCCGGTTGACGTGGTATGTTCCACAATCGTTGGTGAATTAAAACCGATGTACTTGAACCGCGATGGTGCTGGTCCGGCGAATCGGTTAATCGCAATCTGCGCGGTCGTGACTGAAGCGACTGTCACATTAACGATCTCGCGAGCCACCTGAGTAGCGACGTTGAAATCAACCCCTTGCGCAAGTATCGACGTGCCAGCCGCGTTCAAAACATAGAAATCCATGTCTGTCGTTACGCCGCCCCAAAACTGATCGTACTGGAAAACAAATGTCGTTGTTCCAGGCTGAAGAGTAACTGTTTGCAAAGCATCGACACCCCCGGATGAATCAAAGTCGTGAAAATCGGCAAGACCTAAAGCAGCCCCCGGCGGATCGACGTTTACGTCCGTGTATGGCATTTCAAAGCCGCCTGTCCCTCGATTTCCGGCCGATGCGAAATAGGGCACTCCTGCCGCTACTGCGTTCGTGACCGATTGCGATGCCACCCCGTCGTAGAAGAAGGGTTCAGCAGTCAGTAAATTTAGGTCGTCAACAATAATGTCTGAGCCGTTCGCAACGAGCGTGTTCACCGCAGTTGCAAAGGCGGCCTCGCCACCAGCTCCGGACGCGAAACGTAGATTGGAACCAGGTGCAATATCATAGATTAACTCCATCATAGCGCGACCTTCGTCTGTGCCACCGGCAAAGTCAATATCGACTACTGTTTGTGCGCCAGCGGGTAAGTTACCTGTTGCTTGTGATGCGACAATGCCGCCAGCGACTTGATTCGCGCTATCCGAAATAACACCCACCGTCACGCCGGTCCCATCCGCACCAAAAAGTCGAGAGCCCACATCGGCCTTCAATGTAGTTTCTGCACCATTGGAAACAGTACCTTGAGAGTCCGTTGGAGATACATTCCATAGCGGCTGGACCGACAACGTTCCAATAGCGCTTGCAACTGCCTCAATCTGCGAGATAGGCAAATAGCCTTCAGCGAGTTGGCCCACTGCCGAACTCGCTACGATGTCGAAATTGAGGTTGGAAAGGCTTTCAATCCAATTTTGGAAATCGCCTTGCCCTCGTGCCTCAACATAGATTTCATCACCACGAAAACGGAATCTGTCGCTAAAGGTCGAGACATACGGGGTGGATGGGCTGTCCTTTACCGATGGCAGGCTCGATATCTCATATTCGTCAATAACTCGATTGAGGTCGGTTCCGATATTGCCAAGGTCTCCGATTGGAGTCAGAGCAAAAACGCGGCGTTCTTCCAACGACTCGTGCAGCAGCCCTCGCATGAAGGATGGGTTGAGGAATCCATCCGACTTTCGCGATCGGCTTTTCATCGAACCTTTGGTTCCGACATGCAGCCCCATCAAGCTCGCAATCGCAGCCCAGAGGACTCGTGCCTGTGAGACAATCCATCGACCAACCAACGCGGGTGTCCTAAAGGTTCGCTTCCACCATTCAAGTCTCTTTGCATGCCGCTCGATAAAGAACACAGTACTTGCCTTTGCCTTTTCGCGAAGCGATACCATCTTCTGACGAATGCGACTCATACGGGATTGATTTTTGGATGCATCTCGATTTTGGCGACGGAATGACATGGTGTGAAAAAATCTCCAGGTGTATCAAAAAATGAAAAATCAAAGGAAGGAAAGTCTGAGTCACGCAACTGGCGTTAACTACCGAAGCACAGCAGAACGACGGATCAAACTCTGTCTAGCAGCTCGCGTCCCACAAAGGGGATCGATGTCCAAGTTAACCAACGGTGGAATACCGTCAAGCAAATAATTCAACTAATCACTAAATCTTACCCAACGTGCCGGTTTCCGCCCCAGAACCGACACACGCCGAGTGCTCCGCGCATGGTCACTGCGTCTATTAGTCTTTCTACTTCGAACGGGGTTTTAGATGCCGAACGCTTAATAGCCCAAGTACGAAAAGGCCAAAAAAGGCGATACTGGAAGGTTCAGGAACAGCAGTCGGATACAGATACTGCCTCATTCCGTAGTCATCGTTACGCAGCGGGACGAGACTGGAAAGCGGATTATTTCCACTGACCCCCAGCCCGTTAGACTCCATCAGGATGTCGACTCCATTCAACGCAAAGTTCGCTGCGGGAACCGTGAATTGGCTTAGTCCTGCCGAATTCGCTGGATCAAGCGGATTGACCAAAGCCGCCCATGAATTCGTGAGCGTCCCAACAGGATTGGCTGCACTGTAATTGTCGTCCAAATAACTCCCCCCTAGGTCCACATCACCCAAGCCAATCGCGTGGCCGATCTCATGCGTCAAGATGCGTCGGAATGCATCTAAGCTGTAAACGGCCTGCGGGTTGCTATTCATATGCAAATCGACCCCTTGAATACTAATGCTTGGAGAATAGTTAACGACCCCCGATGTCAGCGTCACCGGCGTTCCGAAATAGGCAATCGAGGTAAGTCCGCCAAGACCACCTACCCCAGCATCCGAGGCAAGCAGGTCAATCTCCGCTCCATTGATATTGAGCGATCCAAAACCAACTCCGCGAACAATGGAAGTCGAACTAGAAACGAAACTGATACTCGTTCCCAATCCGGTGGCTGGATCGACTGTTGTCCAAGCGCCAAATGCCTGATTCACCGCCTGCTCAAAATTGCTAACACTTGGAACACTGGTCCATGCGAACCGATCTCGATACGCTTGAAAAGTGCCCCCCTCGACCGAGTATCGCAGTCCGCCATCCAGTGAGCGCTCGTTGCCCGAAATCACTCTTGGTGCTGCGTCCCATCGCCCCCCTAACGAGTCGATAAAACCTCCAAAACTGCTTGTTTGCAAAACAACCACTAGAGTGAAGGCTAATGCTATCCGCATGGCTACTGTTCCTAAAAGGAAACCTTGTGTCACTGTTTTGTTTGGCTTCCTCCATCATAGTCCTCTTGGTTAGATTTAACTGCAAACCTGTTTCGCTTTCGCACAATTCAACGGCCCCGACGCCAGTCCATTCTGCGTGTTCGTTGCAATCCACAGAACTAGATGCGTCTAGCAAAAAAACCCGAACACATCCGCAGCTCAGGCGTCGGACGGTGCGAAGCCAAAGAGTAGAACAGTTGTCCTCAACTGTTCAGGAAGTGATTTTCCGAATCGACCGCCCTGACGTTTCTCGGTCTCAAAGTGACGCAACGCAAATGCGATAATACTCCGGATGGGTTGAGCGTTTCGGAGACGGGGACGCAGGGCGGGAACAGTTGAGGACAACTGTTCTACTCTCTCGCCCTCAAACAAAAAACCGAAAGGGTTTTAGCCTTTCGGTTCATTGCATTGGTCGCGATGTGGTCAAAAACTACTTGGCTTTTCTGCGTCGCAATCGAAGCTGATCGTCGTTGAGCCCACAACGTTCACCGTGTAAATGAACTCGGCTAATTGCAACGGCGACGTCGCCGTGAAACCACCCCCTGGTGCATTGGCTGACATGATTCGGCCCGATCCGCCGAAAAACGAACCATTGGTAAAACTTCCTGCACTGAATCCAGGATTGTATGTCGGAGCCGTTGCTGGATCGACATCCGATGTGCTCGCAAACAGACGCGTGTTGAAATTCGTAATATTCTGTGTCGCGAAATTAGGATCCGCACCAGGAGTATCCACCGCAAACGATCGAACCGTTACCGTATCACCCAAGTTGAAATTCGTCTGCGGAACCGCTCCATTGAATGTCCCAATTTGGAAATTGACGCCCGCTTCTGATTTCGCAACGGACATCGCTATTACGGCGATTCCCATCTAGTGTCGTTCTCGTTTAGTCAGCCGAACAAAAAAGTAAAGTAAGCTAGCCCGAACCAGTTGAATTGGGCTAGCGAAATTTCCCCGTTAGGAATCTGCAGGATCTAAGCGTCTAGCTCGCCGCCCAATAGGTCGCCGAACACGCCGTCCACCAAGTCGGCGTAATCGTCACCTAATTCAGGATAATCGTCTAGACCCAAATTCTCTTCGTCATCTTCCTCACTTCCAAACAGATATCCA
>JANMGH010000064.1:0-2133 GCA_031374515.1 Pirellula sp.
AGTTCATCATGTACCGAAATCTAGCCGATGATCGAACGATATGGCTGAGTGGATCGATGCATGGAAAGCTAATGTCTTTCCTTTGCCTCTAGTTCAATCAAAGCAGTTTCGTACGAGCTTTCCCTGCGTATTGAATTGTCGTAACGAAACTAATGAGTTGAAAGTGTGTTCAACTGATTGATATGGCAACCTACGGTGGGAAATGAACAAGGGCGAAAGTGGGGAATGATGATTGGGCGAGTTCGATTCGCGGGCAGCAGCGGTTACTATTGGCCTGAAAATGCCAGTCTCTTATTTGTGCCAATTGCAATTGTTGTTTTTTCGATGCAGACGATGCCTCGAACTGACGCTCAAACCATTTCGCTCTCTGAAATAGAAAGCGTTTGGGAGAAGACTGCAATCGCGAATGTGACGGTTGAATTTGCTGTGACCGCACACAACACAAATGAGCCGTTCCTTCTTCCAAAAGAGTTGGGCGGTGGCGCGATCGAATTGGCGCCAATGGAGCGTTTTCGCTTCCGGCGAGTTTCGAGTGTCGGAATGCGGCTTGATCACTTGGACTCCCCAGGAAGAAGTTGGAATCTCATGGACGGACATGGGACATCCCTGAATGGCCCAAGCAAGGCGATGGAGGGGTTAAACTCGGCCATTATCAAATTTGCGGGGGAAACCGAGGTTGAAAAAGACTGGACCACGAACTGTATGCTTTATTGGATCGAGCCATTATCGACCAAGCATCTGTCGTCGTTGACTAAGAACTCTGATCTAGCGATTCGATCACGGAACGTTGAAGAATCAGGCGGAGAAGTGGAGCTGGTAGTCAATGAGGAATTGAGCATGGTGTTGGCAAAAAAGTATTCTTGGCGTCCGATTAGCATCAAGCGAGGGGGACCAAACGGAAAAATGCAGAGCCTTACGGAACTGCAATACAGCTTCTCCAAGGATGGTGATCTTTTACTCGATGGATTTAGTTCAAAGCGTTTTTCATCAGCCAAACAGGTGATGCATCTTAGCGCTGCAGTGTCCAGTAGAAAATTTGGCGATTGTGATCGATCGAAGATTGAACTGGAAATTCCGAACTTTACTCTTGTGACAAACAACGTTGGTTCAAAAGAATTTCAATATGTTATTCGCAAGGACGGATCAATTCGGCAGTATGACCGTTCCAAAGAGCCACAAGCGAAGACTTGGACGGAGATCATTGACTCGGAGCCACCGAGCGCGAATCCGCGGTAAGGTTGCCATCAGGAATGATTCCATCGCCTCTTTTACTTTGATGGTGCCGCCTCTGGCCGTTTTACTGGCAGGCTCATGGCGACGCGGAAGCCGATATACGGTTTGCGATCAGTTGGGGCCGCGTTCAATCGGATCGACGCTCGGCAACCATACGCCATTCCAACCCAGCTCCCTCCTCGGATAACGCGACAGCTGCCAATAGGTGGCACCTCGGAATCCGTCGCATCATCCACGGAATGGACTTCATACCAATCTTGGCACCATTCAAGTACATTTCCATGCATATCGAAAATGCCCCATCGATTTGCCTTTTTTATTCCTACAGGATGAGTTTTTCCTTGAGCACCTTCTCCAAACCAGGCATGCTCGTCCAACAACACATCGCTGTCGCCGTTCGAATATGAAGCTCCGCTCGTGGCGCGACAAGCATATTCCCATTCTGCTTCCGAAGGTAATCGATAAACGCGGCCTGCTGATTTCTCATCTGGCAATTCCGACAAGTGCTTGCAATAAGAAACTGCTTCGTTCCAACTCACTGTCTCCACTGGCAGCTCGTTACCTCTGAAATGGCTAGCGTTGTATCCCATTACTTTTGCATAATTGACTTGCGAGATCTCGCAAATTGCTAGGTAAAAGGAATTGCTTATTGTTACTTCGTGCGGTGTCCCAAAATCGATGGCTTTGTCTCTATCCGGCGATCCCATAGTAAACGAGCCAGCGTGTATCAGTACCAGCTTCATTCCGATGCTGTTGGTAATCGACTTCAGTTGCTGACCAAAGGTCGGGGATGCAACCAAAAGAACGATACTCAAAACAAGAGCTCGCATATCGTTTTCTCCCCTCACTTAGATGATGCCGATTCCGGTGGCTGAAGATGCATATTCAGGACAACGCGGA
>JANMGH010000096.1:0-44279 GCA_031374515.1 Pirellula sp.
GCTGGTCGATCACCGAGCAAGTTGAGTCGCCTACTCCGAAACCCGCGGCTAACGCCCAATGGCACTCACTTTGCGTGATATCACGTGGGCGAGTCTCTCCGAGACTCGCAATACCGCGATAAAATCGCGGTATCCGTCTCGGAGAGACGGACCTACGTGCCTAAAGTGAGTACCATTTGACTAACGCCGACGGCTCACTAAAACGAAGCCTCTCCCATTACGCGTTTCCCAAATCTAGATATTCCATAAATACAGGTTCCTACGAAGTTGAGACGTTATTCCAATGCGTCTAGCGAGATGCCTTGAGAATTGATGGCCACTACTTTGCTCCCATTGGCAAGAATGTCGCCAATGCGAACGACGCGCGAATCGAGAATGGCAGCAGCACCGTGAGCGTCAAAATAAATGGCTTGCAATGTTCCTGGAGTTGAAGACGCTACAGTAACTTCATTTTCGGCAGGATCGATACTTCCGACACCTGTGACGTCATGCTTTTCCATGGACGCACCCGACGAGGTCGTCTGCAGCGGCCGGAATGGATTACAGGCGATTACATCGTTCAAGCGGAATACTGGCCAAATCCTTCGATTCACTGTGCTTTCGCTTGGTGCAGTTGCCATTGCAATGGAGTCTTGTGATAACTGAAGACTAGTCGTATTGGCTTTGTTTGCTACTGGCCAAAACAGAACGGCTATCAACACCAGCACCAAGGCTGGAATGAGAAAGAGCCGAATCGCATTCGAAGAATTTTTGCGAGCTACATGGGGTTTGTTCATAACTTTGCTTTGCCCGCTATAAGTTGCGTTGCATCAATTCCAAATACTAAGTTCAGTTGGATATCAATCGTGCAGTCGCCGTGTGGCGTCACGGGTCCACACACAGACAGCTGTGAAAGCCGGACCACCCGCGGTAACTCCGACAGGCCTGCCAACCAGCGACAGAGGCTGGCGTAAGGTGCAGTACCGCGAATTTTCAGTTCCAGCGTCTTGCAAGACGTTAGCTTGGAAATCCCACCCGGCCGGAAATCACCGATAGAAACGCCGGTTGCCACCGCCATTTCCGATAACTGCTGCAAAAATTCAGCTTCGTCTGCTGTGTTGGGAAACTTCGCCCGCAAATTCAACATGTTTGTTTGTTGCAACCTGACCTGTTCTTCAAGCGAATCCGCGGTAATTTGCAATTCTGTCGCAGTCTCGATGAGGTTGAGCCGTTCGCTAATACTGTCTTGAGCTTGGCTTACTCGAGACTGAAGGTGGGTAATTCCCAACCACAACAAAGTAGCCAATGTGGCAGACATGCCAACAAAGCCAAGTGTCATGGCTGAGGTTCGCTTAAAGCTAGATACCAAACGAATCAGGTTATTCATGGCCTATCCTCAAAGCGGCATTCGAGCTGATATTGCCGCACGTTTCGATCTGCGGTTGCAACTTGGGAAGACGACTTCAATTCGACGCTGTCAAAAACACCCACTGCACGCAGATCAGCCACAAATCGAGCTAAAGAGGTGTCGTCTTTGGCAATACCTTGCAGATTCAAAATATGAGATTCTGCGGTAGGCGTCGCGGCTGCTATACCGCGTTGCATCGCCGCTGGCTTGTTTTCCCCTTGGCCTTGGGGCGCGTGAAATGTCAGTTGTTGTATCTGTAGCCCACCCGGTTCGGTCCGAGTTGCCCCAGAAAGGATAGCCAATAGGTCCAACGCATGGTCGGCTGGCTGCAACCGCTTGAGGGCATCGCTTTCGGTTCGCAGTTCTTTCACAGTTTGTTGATTTTCTTGTATTTCGCGGTTGAGAGCATAGAGCGGCTCGCAACGAAGATTCAATTCCGCCAATTTCGCATAAGCCTGACGGAGGTGGATTATTTGGACTACCGCGCTGACCAGCGCACAGGCGCCTGCGATTCCCCAAATAAAGGAGTAACGCCGCAATGAACTGCGAAAATGAATCTTCAACTGTGTTTGAGGTGGCAGAATATTTATGAACATGACGTACTCTCAAAAGCGAGTGAGGACAATCCGCAAGCGACTCCGTACATCGCGTCTGTTCTATTAGACGATGCGTCATCCAGCGACCAAGCATTGACGGGTAATTGAATTTGATGACTGAGATACTCAGGTAGATTTTTGACCAGTGCGCCGCCACCAAACAAACACAAACGAGCTGGTTTCATCGAGCGAAATTTTTGACCGACATAGTCGATCGTTCGTTTGACCTCAGTTACGAGGTTTTGCAATGGATTGGCGATCAACTGCATGGTTTTTTGAGTAGCAAGAGTCGCTGAGGCGTCTATTCTTGCCACTCCGTAATGTGCCAACAATTCTTGACACTCTTCTGACGAAATCTGCAAACTAGTCTCTAGCGGCTGCATAAGGGATTGCAGCCCCACTCCACGCATAGTCCGAGTGAATAAAGGAAGTCCGTTCTTTACCACGACAACCATGGGCGACGTGTAACCCATATCGAGAGCCAGCACGGTTTCATCTGGTTGTTTGACGCTGGCAATTTGCACGGCTCGTGCCATGGCGCACGGCATACCGTTGAGTGCCTGGCATTCCAAGCCTGCCGATAGCAACCGGTTGGCAACTTGATCGACGAGTGCTCTTGGGGCAGCTATCACCGAAACGTCAGTCAACTCAGCGTTTGACGGTGCCTCAAAACCCGTGGACCAACAGTCGAAAGCCAGGTCCTCAGGTTCGACCGCCAAATCAGCGGACAGCTCTTCTCCGACCATGCGGAATTGTTCCGCGTGATCGCTTTGGGGGAGTTCTAGCGAACGATGCTGAACCATAGACATTGGCAATACCGCAGCGCAGTTTCGGCCCGAGAAAATATGTTGCAATGATTTAAGCTCAGTCAGTCGGTCCGAGATCAACTCGCTAGAGGTCAGTGTCGAGTCCGATGCATTATTGGTTGAAGCGGATAAACTCCAACGTGCGGAAATGCGATAGTGGGTACCCTGCCGCTCGATTTGCGACAACTTGATTGCACTAGTGCCGATGTCAACGCCAATCCAGCCTCGTTGCGTACGCCGCGCAAAAACACGATTGAGTGACAACCGCGTGATCGTATTCTGTAGTGACATGCGAGTTTCTTAATGCGAGGAGGTGGTGACGTCTAACATAGGAAGCACAATCGACAGCACGATGCCTGCGACCACCACACCGAGGAAAATAATGACAACGGGTTCAGCAATCTTCACAATATCCCGTAGATGGCGTTCACCTTCGTCTTCGTAGTACTCTCCAACGCTTTTCAGGACTTCACCCATTTTTCCGCTACGTTCGGCGGTCAAAATCATTTGAGCGGCCCCCGCCGGGAGAAACGGTGCCGCCATGAGCGTGCGCCCTAAGCCTTCGCCATGAAGTACGTCACGTTCGACGTTTATAAATAATTCTCGAAAAAGTTGATTGCGCGCCGCCGAGCGGCACAAGCGAATACCATCGATCAGTGGAACACCGCTTGTCAACATGGTTCCTAGTAAACGAAACGTTCTTCCGGTCAACAGCGCGCGAGTTGCATTTCTCACCACTACAACATTCAAAGTGAAATGATCCCATGCACGTCGGACAATTTTTGCATTGCGCGAAAAGTATCCGCCGACTACAAGTGCAGCGACTGTCCCGAGAACGATCAGAACATTTTTCCTTACAAAAACTCCCGTGTTGAGCAATATCTGCGTGAGTGCTGGCGCGGGCTTGTCTAGGGATTCAAAAACAGTTGCAAATTGCGGCAGCACGAAAAAGATCAAAGCGTTCAGTACCAGGAAGGTGACTGCACCTAAGACAATCGGATACATCAGCATCGACCAAACCGTACTTTGAAGTCGCATGTCGCCGCGAAGCAAATAAGTCAACCTTTCCAACACTTGCGTGATCGTTCCCGACTGTTCCCCAGCGGCTATTCCGGCGACGAACATTTCATCGAAAACCTGCGGATGCTTGCTGAGCGATTCGGAGAAGGAGCTGCCGTTGGAGACATCTCGATGTACGCATTCGAGAACAGTTCGAAAGGCCGGCTTCGCACATTGACTCGCCACGTTGCCGATCGCTTCCGCCAAATCCACTCCTGATTGGCACATGATGGTCAATTGTGACATCATGCCAACCAAATCGCTCTTATGCACTCGCTTGCGAAAGCCACCAGAGCCACTCGTTCGAGCTGCCGATAGCATGTGCTGCTTGACCGGGTGAATACGGGTCACATATTGTCCTTGCCCGCGCAAAAGCTGTCGGGCTTCGGCGATGGTCGGAGCTTCCACGGTTCCAGAGGTATTTTCTCCGCTACGACTCTTGGATTGGTATTCAAACTTCATGATTGGCCCAACTACTAATCTGCGTAGGCTACGCGAAGGACTTCGTCTAAGCTTGTTTTTCCAGCCTCGGCCAAACGAACCCCCTCGTCGACCAGTAAACTACCGCCTTGGCTTAGATGGATGTTTCGAATGGACTCAAGGTCGCCACCTTGCGCAATGACAGATCTAATTTCACGACTGACCGTCAGAACTTCATAAATGCCAACTCGCCCTCGCAGCCCCGTGTCATAGCATTCACGACAGCCGGTCCCGTGAACAAATTGTCTGCGTCGATCACCTTGATAGCGGAGCATATCGAAGTACTCGTTTGGGGGATAATACGCGGTTTTGCAGGCCTGGCAGTTCATTCGAACCAACCGCTGGGCAATAACGCCGATTAGTGACGCAGCCACCTTAAACGGCTCAACGCCCATGTCATGTAACCTAGTTACAGCACTAAAGCTGTCGTTTGTATGTAGAGTGCTGAGCACAAGGTGCCCGGTTAGCGCTGCTTGCACCGCCACCGCAGCCGTCTCGCTGTCGCGGATTTCACCTAACATGATGATGTCTGGGTCCTGCCTCAGAATCGCTCGCAAGGCTCCGGCAAAGGTCATCGCCTTATTTGCACCCACTGGCACCTGGTTGACTTGCTCCAATTGATATTCGACTGGATCCTCAACAGTCACAATGTTGGCATGAATTGACTTGATGAGCTCCAAAGCGGAATAAAGCGTCGTTGTTTTACCACTGCCGGTTGGTCCGGTCACCAGCAGCAATCCGTGCGGTCGGGCCAACATATGTTTCATCTTTCCCAATAGCGGGTCAGGCACACCCAATTGGTTTAGATCAAAGGTCACATTCTTGCGATCGAGCACGCGCATCACGATCTTCTCACCAAGAATCGTTGGTAACGTCGAAATGCGCAAGTCGATTTCGCGCCCGTCGACCGTCAAATGAACTCGGCCATCCTGAGGCATGCGATGCTCTGAAATATCTAACTTAGCGAGCACCTTGATGCGAGATATCATTGCTGGATGGAACTCGCGTCGCGGACGCAGCACCTCTCGCAAGTGACCGTCGACTCGGTAGCGGACCAAGGAGGACTGTTGGCCAGCTTCGATGTGAATGTCGCTGGCTTTTTGGCGAATTGCATGGACGATGATATAGTTCACCAAATTGATAATTGGGCTTCCATCGGTAAGCGATTCGACTTCAGCGAGCGAGATGTCAACTGCATCGGCATGGACCTCGAGCGAGTTCTCATCAAGGTCTGCCGTAACCGCATCGACGGCAAAATTTTCTTCGTAGCAGTGGGCAAGCATTCGATCGATCGCCGATCGCATGGCCAACACCGGCCGAATGGGTAGACCAGTAATTCGCTCAAGTTCGTCGAGTTGTCGAAGGTTCGATGGATCGGCCATTGCAACCGTGAGTCGCCCCCGAACGCAGAACAGCGCAAGCACCGAGAATGCTTCCGCTTTGGAGCGAGGAATCACTCGTACAACGGCTGGGTCGACAATACCGCTGCGCAAACGTACTGACGGTATGCCCAGTTGTTGCCCTAGAAATAAAAGCAGCGTGTCCTCCTCGACGAAGCCCATTTCGAGCAGTGTCTCGCCAAGTTGCGAACGCGTGGAGGAGTGTTGCTCAAGAGCAGCCTCAAGATCCCCATCCGACAGAAGGCCGGCATGCACTAAGTTCTCACCGAGTGGAATCGGGTTTCGGATTGGTTGACCGTTCCTAGGGCGAATACGCATTGCTCCTGTGGAATCCAGGGTTACAGGTTCGACACCACGAATACTCATCGTGCAAAGCTCCCCATCGCCTTGACCGCATCGTCATAGATGTTGACTTCTTTGTCGATCCCGTTAATTCGCAGGATATCGCGACAGAGCGCGTTTGGCCGGGCGAGCACAAATCCGCCACCCAATCTATGACAGCGATCGCGAGCCTCCAACAAGCACTCCAGACCAACGCTATCCATCAAAGGAATGCTGCTAAGATCGAATACAATTCTTGGTTGTCCATTGCCGAAGCAACTTTCAACCGAGTTCAAAAATGAGGATTGAAGGTCACGCGTGAGCGGCTGAGTGCCGCTGATGGTGTCAACTGTGCCAGATCGTTTGCACGTGTACATGTTTTCGGTCCGGCTAGCGTAGTGGCAGTTCGAAAGTAAAACAAGAACCTTGATTCAGTTGACTACGAACTGAAACGCTGCCACCGTGAAGTCTCGCAACTTCCTGAGCAAAGGCCAGGCCCAAACCAGTGCCGACGACCGCTTGAACCCGCTCATCGTCACTTCGGAAGAATTTACTACAAAGCTTGGGCAAGTCTTCAGCTGAGACGCCAATGCCGCTATCCTCAACCATGAATAGGACGCGAGTCGTATCCGCGTCGACTCGCACGGTTACTTTGCCGCCTTCGGGGGTGTACTTGATTGCGTTGCTCACTAGATTGGTAAGAGCAGCGGCAAGCTTATCCTTGTCGGCTATCACTTTGGGTAGTTTTGGAGCAACGGACGAATCGAATGAAAGCTTTTTCTCGTTGGCCAGCGGGCGTTGGCTTTCCAGAATTTCGCTTAGCAGTCGCTCCAGTTGCACCTCGTGTCTCTGGATTGTGATAGCGCCAGCCTCCATTTGACTGATATTAAGCAACTCATCAACGAATCTAGCCAATCGGGTCGCTTCGTTGTTGATGATGTTGTAGAACGATTGTTGTTGTTCAAACGGAATATCGCTAGCGAGTGAAAGCGTTTCTGAGTACGCACGAATATTGGCGAGCGGGGTTCTCAGTTCGTGAGTTGCCGTGAACACAAACTGCTCTCTTGCTTTTTCGGCGAGCTTTTGTTGAGTGATATCCCGTAGCGTCCAAATAGAATCCGTTGGATTGCATCCATCGCCGACTTGCATGCTTCGACCTAATCGAAAAACTCCATCGGAGAGGTCCGCCGACTTTCGAATTTCAAGGACTTGTGTGGCCCGATTTGCGCCTAAGCTCTGAAGCCTCTCTTGCGAATCCTCGTCTGCGTGGTCTCCAAGCAATTCGAGGATATTCATCCCAACAAGAGAATTGGAATCTGTGCGCTTTAGCAAAGTTGCAAAAGATCGGTTCAGCTGGATGATTTGACCCTCGGAATCGCAAACTGCAATTCCTTCCGTGAGGTTTTGAAACACCGCTTCCCATCGTTTGGCTTGCTGGGTGTAAATGGCCTCCGATAATCGACGTTCGACACCGTTCCAAGCGGAGTGTTCCAGAACACGCGCAAGCAGCTGGTTCCAACCCGCTGCGAGTGGATCGGTGGCAGGCAGCGGACGCAACTCCCCGACAGAATGATTCAAGTTATTCGCAAAACGTGTTAGTTGCCGCTCGATGTTTTCGTGCCAGCGCGAGGTCCGTCGCAGAACAAAAGAGCCAAACAAGAGCAGTCCTAATGGAATTCCAATTGCGGCGGGAATCAACTGCAGGAATGAGCCATGCAACGAAAGATAGATCGCTGAGACGGTGAAACAAAAAAGCCCTGACAAGCCGAACATCAAATACTGTTCGCTAAGTCGCTGCGTTAGGCTGCGAGGGTGATGGGCTACAATCATGAGCTTAGTTCGATACTAGTTGAGGAGCACAGTCACTGGCAGGATTAACAAGTTTGTCGAGTAAGTAGGTAAGTTCTCGAATGCTGAATGGTTTGTACAGAATCGCTTCAATTCCCAATCTGGCTTTGAGCTCATCTCGGTCTATTTCGAGCCCCTTCGCTGAACACATGACGATGCGAAGCGACTCCAATTTGAGCTCGTTTCGCACTCGAAGGCAGAGTTCTTCACCATCGATTCCCGGCATTTCATAGTCGGTAACCAGGATATCAAACGTTTGATTTGCGAGTGTATGAAACGCTTCATTGCCATTCCGAGCAAGTGTTACCTCAAAGCCGGAACGCTGAAGGTTGAATCGGATCACATCGCCAAGAACGACGTTGTCTTCCGCAACCAGTACTCTTTTTGCTTCAGACATAGGAACTCGTTACCAAGCTAGACAGGCGGCATGATTGATGACGAACTCACCGGTTGTTTCGTTGTATGCCCAGCCCGCAGTGCCTGCTGGCGTAGCGATTGGGTTGCCAGTATTGGCAACGACGGTGCTGTTTTGGTTCGCCGAAGGTACCAACGACGTTTGGACTTTTGGAAAGGCACCGTTGATGAATGGTTTGATGGCCACTGCAAAGGTTGCTGCCGGCGGATACACACCGTTCTGCGACTTGTAAAGCTCGATCGAATCGCGAATAACTCCCAGCGAAGCTTTCGAAGCAGAATCGCGAGCATCCCCAGCCGTGTTGAACATACGAGGAGCTGCCACCGCTGCCAAGATGCCAATAATCAGTACAACCACTACAAGCTCTACTAAGCTAAAAGCGGAACGCTTTGGGTTCATTCGAATACAGGTTGTCATTTGCAGTCTTCTTGTTTTGTTGAAATTCACTTGGGACGAGCAACCATACATTTCGAATCGGTGCCGTGCAAATTCCCTAGAAGGAAAATTTTTCGGTTTCGTCAGAAATTACGTGCTACATATATCTAGACCAATGGTCAGAGTCCGACGCGTAAATTTTTGCGATACCTTCATCAACGCCAATAAAGTATGTACACAATCGCTGCAGACATTGAACTTGCACGCGAACTCGCGGCACGGCTTAGGTCCGTGTTTGGTTCGCGTATGTGCGTGCTTCAGTTCACCAATAATCGCTGGTTGGATGCTTCTCAAGAAGAGTCCACCGAGTGTACTGCTCCGGTTATCCTCGACGCACTAGAGGCTTTCCATATCAGATCGGAGCTGCCGTTTGTTTGGCGACGAGACGGCGACATGGTCGTTGCGATCAATACGTGTTTCGAGGCGTTGCAGCCGATTGCCGTCGCGGTTCTACTCCCAGAACAAGATGAAAGATGGATCTGCTCATTGATGTCTGCCCACCTGGAGGCCTTACAACATCGAGCGGTAGCCGCGTCGACAAAGAGACAATCTGAGTTTTTTATCGATCAGGTGACACAGGACTTTGAAGAGCTGACTTGGCTGCGAACGGCCAATGAATATTTCGATCTTTGCGGCTCGAAACATACGGTCGAGTCTATCGCCCGCCAGTGCCTGCCAGATCTCGCAAGTGTGATTCGGGCGGAAGCCATTATGTTGGTGCAAAGCAACGAAGACTGCACTTCCGAGCAAGGAAAGCCGGATTGGAATCGGGTCATCGTTGCTGGAAAAAAACACCTAGTTTCGGGTCCAAAATTTCTTTCGGACTCGATCCCCCATTTGGTTCGCGGACCGCGAGTTCTCAATATCCGTCCAAATGAATCGCAATTAGCCGACTATCCCGGTTTACGTAATTGCATTGCATTATCCGTCGCCAAGGGTCCGCATGTTTATGGTTGGATACTAGCATTCAACAAAATGCCTTCGCAAAATGCTGTTCCAACGTTGGAATTGGAGTTTACGCCTCTAAGCGAGGCAACGTTTGGGACCTTTGAAGCTGGCTTGCTAAGCGCTGCGGCCAATATCATGTCTTCGCATGCGCGCAACCTAGAGTTGTTTGAAGCACAGGAATGTCTTCTCACCGGCGTCGTTCGCGCGATCATAAACGCCATCGATGCAAAAGATCCTTACACATGTGGCCATAGTGACCGTGTCGCTCTCTATGCTAAACGTATTGCAGCGAGATTAGGACAAAGCGCAGAGGAATGCGAGCGAATCTATATGGCAGGCCTGCTTCACGACGTGGGTAAGATCGGAGTCCCCGATTTCATTCTAGCAAAGCCCGGCGCACTCACCAACGAAGAATTCGCAATCGTTAAGAAGCACCCTGAAATTGGACACACGATACTAAAGCACTTGAAACAACTCGACTACGTTCTGCCAGGTGTTCTTCATCACCACGAAGCAGTCAATGGCAAAGGGTATCCGGCTGGGTTAATCGGCGAAGCGATTCCACTGCAAGGTCGCATTCTAGCGGTTGCCGACGCGTATGATGCGATGACAAGCGATCGTCCCTATCGACCAGGAATGCCGAGCGAAAAGGCGGAAGCGATCTTGAGAGCCGAGGCCGGCAAGACTTGGGATTCCGACATCGTCGGGGTCTTCATGGAATGCCTTGCCAACGACGAAATTCAGCCGCATTCCACGGAACCTTGCTCTGGTTTCGTTTCGGATGACCAAGTTTCGGATGCTAACAACAGTCTGATGCGTCGAATCGCCAACTCGATCAACAGCTTGGTGGTGGAGTAACGGCCATGCCAAGTATGCGATCCCTCAGACCAAGACGTCCGAGATCCGGTGTTAGTTTTATCGAGCTTACGATGTCGGTCATCATTCTTGGAATTCTGGCCGCCATCGCATCGCCTATCTATTCCAAGAGTCTTCTAAAATACCGGGCCGACGTCACCGCTCAACGGATTGCACAGGACATACTTCAAACGCAGCGAATCGCGAAACAACGCAATTCGAGCAGCTCCATCATGTTTACCGTAAGCGATCACAGCTACACGATCAGTGGAGCCAGTTCTTTGGACCGAGTCAGTCAACCTTACAAAGTTTCACTCAGCGAGCACCCTTTTCGGACTGCGTTCACTTCCTTGGCAACAGCATCGCAGCCGGCAACGCAACTCCCAAGTGTTTCGGTTGCATTCGATCGATTCGGTATGCCAGACCAAGGAATCTCTGTCATTGTTGGGGCTGGAACATTTCAAAAACGGGTCGATGTCGCGCCTACATCGGGACGGGTGAGCGTGCAATGAACGTCAGCCGACACCGCCGGGGCATAACGATGCTGGAACTGATGGTCTCTTTGCCAACAGCCACGATTCTCATTGGGGCGATGGCTACGTGCGTAACCATTATGATGCGAGCCAAATCGCAGGATGAGACACTCTTTCGCAGTGCGTACGATCTCTCCACCGCGGCCACACAGATCGCTTCGGATGTTGAAAGCGCCACCGCACATGTCTCTTCTTCCGCCACACATATCGAATTTGTGGTTCCTGATCGCGATGGTGATGGGCTTCCAGAACAAATGCGATACGAGTGGGGGGGGACCAATGGAGCCAACGCCAATAAGATACTCTGGAAGTACAACCAACAACCGCTTGCGACCCTGTTCGAAGATGTCGGCGAATTCAATCTGCAGAAGAGCACCGTGACGGTTCCGGTTACCGTATCGAATCACTTGTTTTCCGAAAGAGCCGTCCTCAAGTCGATCAATGCTCTCCCTGACGTCGTATTTCGGGAGCAGATCATCAACGCAAGTAACCCGATTGGCCAATACTTTATTCCCAACATAACGGGTTCCGGAATCAAGTGGGATTTAGGATCGGTCCGAATCATGGTTTGCGCCGCAGATTCCAATACCGACGGTATCTTATGCGTCCGGGTCATGCGGAGCGATACCACAACTAGACTGCCGAATCTGCCGATTTTGGCAGAGGTCAAAATCGCAGAATCCCGACTTGGTTCCTCGTACCAGTGGCTGGATGTTCCGATCGCGCCCGTGGCCTGGCAATCGCAGGGAACGCCCCTGTGCATTACTCTCAGTTATGGCGGAGGGACGGGTGATGTTGCGAGAGTTCAGTTTGTTGAGAATGGAACTGGGATGCCCGCCAATGCCAATCTTGTTACATCCGTCGATGGAGGAACAACTTGGATAGCGTCCTCTAACGCGAGGGGCCTTCGCTTCTATGCCTACGGGTTTTACGATGGCTTTGTAGGTCAGCGAGTTTTTTTGAGCGGTGTTGATCTAACGTTGGGAAGCGCTCGGCTGACTACCAGAAAAATCGAAACCTCGACTCGAGTGCTTGCCGTTCCGGAGATCCCATGATGAAGACTTCTGCGCGTCGCGGCTTTAGCCAAGCCGAAGTGGTTGTTTCAACAATCATTGTGGGGGTACTCATGGTGTCGTCATTTTCAACCATTGCTGCTTCGAGACGCAGTCAAGTGTCCGAATCGAACGAAGTCCGTGGTTTGGCGATCGCGAAAGCGCTGTTAGCCGAGATCACACAATTGCCCATGCGAGAGCCATCCTGCGATTGCGGTTACGGAGCAGAAGCAGGGGAGGCGGGAACGAATCGATTGAACTTCGATGATGTCGACGATTATAGAAATCTAGTCGATTCGCCCGCCAAATCGAGAAACGGTACACCGTGTATCGGGTACACCGATTTAAGCCGCAACGTCGCGATCGATCATGTGACCACTGCAGATTGGAATGTGTCTTCCGCGTCTCATGTCGGCATTTATCGAATTACGGTAAAGGTGCTGCGCGGCACCACCGAGGTGTGCCGTGTCGTCGGATACCGGACGTCGGGTTCACCGGGATCGAAAACAGTCGTCGGTGTGAACGGGATAAACTGAAGAACTATGGTGCTTGAGAGACTAATGCGAGAATGAACAACACTTTTCAGCATGACCACGGCATATGCTTTTCGCGTGCCACATCAAAGAATCGCGTTCGGAAGCTTCGGTCGAAACGACGTGCGGGAACCATTTACATTATGGCGATGGGGACCAGCCTCATCGTCGTGTGCCTGGCAATTGCCGGCCTTCAAGCGGTGCGCGTTCAGCGGCGCATCAACGATGAAACATCTCAATTGGCAAATGCCGAAAAGCTTGCTCAGGCCGGTATCGAGTTTGCGCAACACAAAATATCGACAGACGCCAATTGGAGAAGCTTCTTTACCCATGGAGTTCCTGTAACTCGCAATACGACCGGCGGCACGTTTTCCGTAACACTTTCCGATCTCGAGGATGGCAATATTGCCAATCAGAGCACAGACCCGGTTGTCGTGACCAGTACGGGTAATTTCGCCTCAGCACGTCAAAAGCTGACTGCCTATCTGGAGCCGCAGAACCAATTACTCGCTGGCTGTCGATCTGCACTTTACGCCCCCACCAACATCGCGTTCAATGGCTGTACGGTCTCATCAAATCAATGGGCAATGAGCGATAGTCAGATCAGTGCTAGCTCCAATCCGGTCATCAATATGAACTGTATCTCAGGGAGCGTCAGCGGAAACGGTTTTTTGCAGCGGTCCATTCAAGGCGGAGTATGGCCGATGAACAAACCTGATCTGGTAACAACTTCGAGCAGGTATGTTGGAAAATACTACCAAGACAACGCAGTTGTTATTGACGCGAGTGATCTGCCTACGGGCGGTACCGAGTTGATTAAGAACGCTGGCTTTGTAACGGACACGGCCGACTGGACCCCCTTTTTCTGCACGCTTACAAAGGGTGGTGGAGGCTACAATCGGTGTGTCGTAAGCAATCGATGGTCCCCTACCGCAACACCATCGCAGGATATTACGGAACATATGATTAAAGGACGAAACTACTCGGTGGAATACTATGTGAGGCCAATCGCTGACGAAACCTTTCAGACGAAGATCGTGATCTACTGTTCAGGCAGCTTTCCGATTGTCCTTACAGGACCCCCTACTCCGACGGTTAGGAATGCATGGAAGAAGATTTCGAGCACGATTAACGTGAATTGGGTGGGACAGCTGATTAAAGCTGAATTTCAAATAGGAACCGTTGGTTTGACTGCATACGATTTCGTCGATGCTAGTTTGCTCAATCTCGATAGGGTAGCAGGCACTCGTTATATTGAGAATGTTGTACTAGGCGACTCCTCTAATCCGTATGGAACCAAAGTCGTTTCGCCAAACGGAATCTACTCGGTCAATGTGCCTGGAGAAATCCTGCTCATTCGCGATAGCCGAATCAACTCGTCCATTATTGTACCGGATGCAAGCAAGGTAGAAATTCGCAACGCCATTTCTTGGGAACCTCCAGGTCGAAACTTCCCAGCGCTGATCGCGAACGCACCAATCGACGATATGACTTCGATTCCTACTCTGAGTGAGATAACGATTGGAATCAATCTAAACACCCCGACGTCCCCTTACATCGGAGTCTCGGATCTAGATGCGCTCGATTCCTATCCGGGTGTTATTAAGGGGCCAATTGTATCTACCGGCAACATTCTCCTGGGTGGAGTTTCGACACTGTCAGGGCCGGTACATAGTGGCACAAGCATCACCGTCACTTCGACTAACCTGAATATCGACTTTCCATCCGACATCATTCTCAATCCACCGCCGGGGTTCTTTGAGGATCCACCCAATATGCGTTTGATTCCTAGCTCGGTGCGATCGGTGCCCTAGGAGCAATGGGACGCATAAGGCCGAATGAAACGTAGGACTGTTAAAAGATGAGTAACGCGGCCCAGACGAATGGGTCCAAATTGACACAACGTTCGATTGGACTACGGATAGTTCAATGGCTGCGAATTATTCCCTAGATCGACCACCCCATTCCTCGAAGGAAACTCGGGCGATTGCTGAGGGACTAGGTATTGGCGGTTCCCGTACTCGGTGTTGTCGGGAACAATATTTTGTGTTACCACGCGGACGGGCGCGCTAACCGGTGGTACAGGCACAAATGCTTCGGAATTTTTTCGTTTCAGCCAATTCCAGGATCGAAGTCTCTTGGATGCGTCGGGCAATTCACCTTCCCATGCCCGTCGATCGATTGCATTCAGATTTCGGTCCAACAATGGCGTCGTAGCTTGAGCGTGGTCTTCTTCGGATGCAAAAGTACAGAACTCGCCAGGTTGGGCGATGCGAGGTAACAAGGTGATGATAATCTCGTTTCTCTCTTTCAATCGGTCTCGACTTTGAAAGAGCCTACCTACCAACCACAAGTCTCCCAGGAAGGGGATTTTGTTTTGGGCGTCATTGCTCGTCTCCTTGATCAATCCGCCGATCACAATCGCTTGGCCATCCGCCAAAAGCGCGGTTGTCTCGACTTCCGTAGACTCGCTTTCCGGCAGTTTCGAGGTCGGATTGATACGTCCCGTTGACACTTGCGGTGCGACACTGAGTAGTACCTGTCCTTCAGACGTAATGATCGGCGTAACAGAGAGTACTACACCAAAATTCAAGAATTCAACGCTTTGCAACGTGCTGGTGTTGGTTGCTGTGGTGAGTAGGTATCCCAATTTTCCACCTACGGATATTCTGGCCTTTTGTCCGTTCACCACCGCAACTTTGGGTGAAGCCAAAGTCTTGGTATCACTCGTAGATTTCAACAAGTCAATCAAACTGGTAAGGTCCGATCCCTCGACACGCATCATGGAAGCAGGTGGTGTTCCGGACGCCAAGCCCATAGTCCCAAAAGTGACATTGGCCCGACTTACGCGAGCGAGTTGATTGAAGTTGACGCCATGCTTATTGTTGTCCTTGAGCGTAACTTGAAGGATGTTAGCCTCGACGACGACTTGGCGAGGCATGGTATCAACCTGAGCGATGTAGTCGGCAATTCGGTCCAAATAAGGCGGCAAATCTTCAATGACGATCTGCTCGTGAGCATTCCGCTGTTCGTCGACGGTAACCTTGTTGGTAAACGATTGGCCAAGTGGTGACATGAGTCCTTTGACAACTTTTTCAACATCGGAGGCTAATATGTAGTTGAGCGTGAAGACGCGTACCATCCGTCCCTGTACGGAGGGCGAAGTTCTGCGCTCGGCTCCCATGCTCGCGATAGTGATAATGTTGTTGTGGCGTACCCAGGTATATCCATGGACGGCAAGAATCGCATCGAGCGCATCGTTGAGTCGAACATTGGTAAGAGTCACGTTGACCCGTTGGCTTACTTCTTCGCCGGTTACGATGTTGAGCCCCTGTTGCTGAGCGATCATGGAAAGGACAGTCGATAGTGGGGCATCCCTTGTGACCAAAGTGACCAGATCCAGATTGCTTTGCAGCTGCACTCGGTTTTCAGTGTCCTGCGCCATGGGAGCAATTGGAATGGTGTTTTCTGGTACGGCAAATACGGATGCCGGAAAACGCTGAGTTTGCTCTGTCTGGGCTGGCAAAAATCCTTGCGACAGCAAACACGTTGGAGGTGTCAGCAAGGCGCAGAGGAACGCCAAAACTGGCAACGAACTGCCGCGGTTTGCTACAGCGAGTGAAGTGGCGATCATGCAAGTACCGATCGAGGATGATACAGTTTTCCTCTTTGGAATATCGGCCATGCTCAGGAATTACAGATAGTATCTTTGGTATATCCCGATCAATTTGACTAAGCCCCCCAGATTGCGCCCGATAGAATTCAGGGCGAAAAAATTAAGGGCCGATGGTTTCGCCATCGGCCCTTTTTGTTCCCTGGCGTCGAGGCAAACTTTGGTTTGCCCCGACGCTCAGTATTAAGCTCTATCGTGAAGCACCGTCGCCAAGCGATCGACCCAGTAATCGCAATTTGACAGTTATATGCTGCTCCAACCCAGGAGGAAGGCCAATCGAATATTCCCGCAAATTCTCGATCGACGACAGAGCTTTCATTGGTTCGTTGTCGGAGGGAGAAATACGGTAGTAGCAACTGGAGCGTCAATGCCAATTCCATCGGTTTTTGTTTTTACATTGTCGCGAAGATAGTGGACTTCCTCCAGGTAGCCCATCTTGCCTGGGTCGTCGCCCATGTAGAACAGTTGCATCCATTGATTCCATCCTTCGTTTCCTGGACCACCATGAGTAAGCGCATGCTTTGTGACAAATAGAGCTTCGCGGGTTGCGAGGGTCGTCAAGACGTTCGGAGATTTCGAATGCATCGACTACAAATTCGCCTTGATTTCCTTGAGCTGCGCGGCCTCGGGAGTCTTTTTGTAGTAATCGTCGAGTGGGTAGCAACCGGAGGCTAGCCCGTTTCGCGGTGCGGTCGTGCAATCCGAAAAAGTCCGACAGACCAATTTGCGTTCGCTCTTGCCGAACTGAATTGCGTCCATCAATTGTTTGGGATACGAAAGGACCATTCTTCCCAGACCGACGAAATCCGTTCTGCCCGTTCGAACTTGATGCTGTCCAACGTTTGGCAAAAACTCTTGCAAGTAGGAATAACCTGAGCCGACCATCAAGGTCTTGGGGAACCGTTGCTTTAACTGATGGGTAACATTCAATTGACGAGCGACCGAGATGAGAGGATCTTCGTGCGGTTGATAGCCATCCGACGGTGGATAGGCAGCAGGTCGCAAGATGTGCGGCGTATAGTAAGGGCTGCCAGCGGAAAGATTTACCAAGTTGACGCCATGCTTTGCAAGCAGTTCAATCAAAAGGTAAACCTCAGTGATATCGTGTTTAAGTGGGTCGGTCTCATCGACCCCGAAACCCCAAACATAGGGAATCAGGCCGGTGAAATCGCTCGGCATCCCTTGGCCTTGTTTTCCGGGTTCAGCGGACAATTGGTTGGGAATATATGGGACCGTGTCAAAGGCGCTCATTCGAACACCGATACCCAGACCAGGTGCGGACTGTTGTATCGCGTTCACAACAGATAGCAGTAAGCGTGTCCGATTCTCAAACGAGCCACCGTAAATCCCTGGCCGAGTTTTCGCACCCAGGAATTCATGAAGCAAGTAGCCGTGGCAACACTTGATATCGACAAAGTCAGCCCCAACTTGTTGAGCGATCGCTGCAGCATTGGCGTAGTCGCCAATCAACTCATCGAGCTGCGAATCCGTCCAAACCATCGCGTCGCTATCCACCGAGAACTTCTTATCTAAGATGGGATGCCGATAGGCGACTCGGGGTTCCCAACGTTTCTTGTCGTTAGGACGGCAAAATCGGCCGGAATGGGTGAGTTGAAAACCGATCACCAAATCATCGACCTTTTCGTAGACCTGTTGGTGGCTACTTATCAACTTGTTCCGCAATTGCTCGATTGCGCGTTGGTTTTCTTTGAGGATCAGCAGTTGATTTGGATTGGCGCGACCGTCGGGCCGAACCGCCATCGCCTCTCCGCCCCAGATCAATTTGGCACCGCTCTCGCCGAAGCGACCCCACCGCCTCAACATCGCTTCGCTCATGCCACCGGTATTGGTTCCGTCCCATCCCTCCATCGGTTGAATCGCAATTCGGTTCCCAATGGTCCTCGAACCCCATTGAATAGGTGACAGCAATGGGGAATCGGCGCCGCGAACAAGATGTTCATCGATAGGCAAATCGATTTGTAAACTCTCGGTGTGGAGTCGGAATTCCGACACGGTCTTGAGCGAGGTCAGTTTGGTAAGCGTGTATGTCATTGCTGATTTTGGGGTGGAACGGAGCCTGACTTGTACTTGAGCTGGCGGTTTAGGTTGAGTTTTCCGATAAAGAAGACTTTTTGCTCAAGTGGGCATGCCATGCATGCCGAAAGGTTGGAAAGGATCGCGGATGTCTGCTGTTCCCTCCCTTGTTTTGAATTTGGACTGTTGATGATGAGTAGATTTTCGAAAAACGCTAGCACAACTTTGATCCAACGGGTTTGTTTTCTGGGAAACAACGCTTTTTGGCAGGCTGTTTGCGTTTGCTATTTATCCGTTTTTTTCGTTTCCAGTGGATGCTCGACGTTGCTTGGTAAGTCCAAAGGTCCGCTAGACAACTTGGACACAAAGGGGATGAAGCAAGCGGGGTATACATTCGGTGAATACGGAGCACAAAAACCGTTAGTGACCGAGGATGGTTCGCCAGCCATCGTGCTTGAGGTCAACAATGGCAAACGCCATTTTGAAAAGATACCATTGGTACCCGGTCAATCGTTGTTCATCGCGGACTTGATACGAGATGCGAAGCTGCAAAAGAAAATCGGACGGATCAAGACAACCATCTTACGGCCAAATGGAAAGAATATGCCACCTGTACGACTGGACGTTGATTTTGATGATACGGGTAAAAATGTGATGGAAGGTCAGAACTATTCGCTTCGGGCTGGAGATCATGTTGTGGTTCGGCAAGACGATCGCTCCATGTTCGCAGGGATGGTACCTGAAATTCCGTTCATGAAACGTTAGTCGCCAATGCCGATTGAACTCTTGACGGGTAGCAACCTTTTTAGCATCGCAACGACAGTTTCGGGCGTGTTCCTGGTGATGTCGGTTGGTTCGTTCGCGCGGTACATGAAGTGGTTTACGAGCGAGGTTGACCGTTCGCTGGCTGGCTTCACAACCAACGTTCTGTTGCCATCGTTCTTTTTTCATCGCATCATGACCGATCCCAAATTGTCGGCAAGTCTGGCAGATTGGATGCCATCGTTTTATGGAGCAATCTTAACGGCGTTCGGCTTTGGAGTTTCGCTCAGTGTGGTATGGATTGCAGGGCGTCGATTTGGATTGCGCGATTCGGCAGAGCGACAGACCTTTGCTCTTTGCACTGGAATAGCCAATTACGGGTACATCCCGGTGCCGCTTGCGGAGGCTTTCTATCCCGGATGCATAGTCACGTTACTTGTTCACAACGTTGGCGTGGACATGGCGCTTTGGAGCATTGGGTTGTTTATCATTTCAGGTCAGGGTCTGAAGTCCACGTGGCGCAGAGTTGTTTTCAGCCCACCGTTGGTATCCGTCGCAGTGGCATTGACCATTCGCCAACTCGGATTGCAGACATACGTTCCGCCGCCACTGATGCACATGAGTGAACAGCTCGGCCGATGTTCAATACCCATCGGTTTGGTGCTCAGTGGAGCGATAATCTATGACTATGCCGGACGTGTGCGTTTTTCGTCGGCTTGGCGGCAATGGGCATTAGCTGTGCTGGTTCGCATAATTCTTGTACCGATCGTATTTTTGTCTGTTGCGAAATACGGAAATCTTTCTCGAGAGCTTCAAGAAGTGCTGTTGCTTCAGGCCGCCATGCCGTCGGCGACCTTTCCGCTAGTGATGACTCGTCTCTACAACAAAAGTGTTGAAACGGCCTGGACCGTTGTCGTTGGGACATCGCTTTTGGGGATCCTCACCATTCCAATGTGGATGGTCTTTGGTGCCTATTGGCTGGGGTTTTAGAAGTTCGACGCATCACACCGGTTTCCTTATTGCGATTTGCTATCTTTTTCAGGAATTTACCCTAGGCCATTGCGTCTTCGTTTGTCAAACTTACGTCCTATTCAAATGAGGTTTTTGCAAAGGAAAGAGAATAATGCAGTCCGAAGATGCAGACGACGAAGTTGAATCCCGATTGGACGGTTTGGTTGCCGCGATTGAAGCGGGAGATAAAACCGCCATTTTGGATTGGATTCGAGCAGAGGAATTCACCCTCGTTTCGCTAAGCAACGACGAAGAGTCTTTGTCGGCTATGATTTTGGAGACCGAGGAATTTCCTGCGCTAGTTGCCTTCCTGAGCTCAGAACATGCCGAACAGTTCGTCGATTCGATTTCAGATCAAATCGAGGGCGAAGAAGTTGATTTGTTCGAAGTGGCCGGCGAAGATTTGCTTGCTCCTCTTTCCTCGGAGTTTGGACTGTTGATCAATCCTGAATCAGACGATGCCGTCATGATTGAGCCGAAGCTTTTGCAAGTGGATGCCTAGTCCCATAGCTGATGCAGAACAAATAGATGCGCCGATGAGAAGCAAACCTCGCTACGCGTTGATCGTGACCGTCGAAGGCCTGGGGACAAACTTGGTAGGTTGCTATGGTGGTGCCATAGCTCCGACTAAAAATTTAGACAGTTTTGCGTGCCGATCGATCGTTTTCGATCAGTTTTGGGCAGACACCCTGCGCCCCGTCGATGTTTTGGAGTCGATGTGGACGGGCAAGCACTTTGCGTTGCGAATCGATGACCCGAGCATTGAATGCCATCGATTTTTTGAGCGAGCGATGTTGGTCACCGATTCGATGAACGTGATCGAGGAGTCGACTCGCGGGGACTTTGGAAGCGTACTTTCAATCGATGCACGTGCGGACGACGCGGAAGAAGAAGAGCAAACGCAATTCGTTCGATTGTTTGAAGCCGCATTGGGGCAATGGGCAATGCAGTTGGACGAATTTCCAGTCCTGTGGATTCACTCTCGAGGACTGAATGGGAAATGGGATGCGCCGCATGAGTATCGACGTGTGATGTGCGATGAAGGGGACCCAGAGCCACCCCACGAAGCGGACCCAGCCGAACTGAGGGTTACCGACGCGACTGATCCAGACGAAGTCTTTGGGCTCGCCTGTTCGATGGGTGGTCAAGCGATGGTTTTTGACGACGCTTGGTCGATGATCGAAGAGATTTTGGAGCAGCTTGGAATCGCGGGTGATTGCTTGCAGGTGTTAGCTGGCGTCCAAGGGTATCCCATTGGCGAACATGGGTGGGTTGGACACTGCGGCGGGGAGCTATACGCAGAGTCGCTTCATTTGCCGCTGATCGTGCGACCTGGAGATGAGCTAGATGTTGGGGTGCGAGTTCCGTTTCTAGTTCAACCTAATTCCGTTTTGAAGACCCTTCTTCGCTGGTTCGGAAAAGGTGATGAGGAGATGATCGATAACGCAATGTCAACGGACTTTGTCTCGGAGGTTGAGGCATTGCCTGCGGAAAATTGGCCGATCAAAAATCAGCTGGCCTATTCTTGTTTTGACGGCCAGATGCATGTAGCAGTGCCCGCGTGGAGTTGCCGGTGGTCGCTTGGCCCAGAGCGAGGTGAATTGGAACGAGTTGAGCTCTTTGCAACCCCGGATGATCGATGGCAACAAAATGAGATCTCTCAGAGAGCGCAGTCGATTGTCGAGGAGCTCACCGAGCGGCGCAACGCGTGGTTGAAATGCTTTGCCGAAAATGGGCAGATGGAATGGGTGCCGTTGAGCAGCGAATTGACACACCCAAACCGCTGATTCGCATTCGTCGGACTAACTCCTATGGAAGATTTCAATCTGCCTCTCGCCAAATAGCTCAACTGGATCAGGAACGCGAAGGAACGTGCAGCATTTTTGATCTCAATGATTCTGTGGTATTAATGATTCTGTGGTATCAATGATTCTGTGGTATATTGGTTCTTGAGGCATGGTTGCTGCTATCTCGAGTAAGGGAGCGCTCCCGGGTTCACGCTGCCGAAGGAAGTTGCAATGATTCCTGTGCAAGTAACAATGCGAATTGCGTTATGTCTTGTCGCGTGTATTATTCCAGCGAACGGATTCGTATTTGGCGCCGTAATCTACACTTTGGTGGAGCGCAATATCCCCTCCAATCAACCAGGGTTCGCGATTCGCGTGGGTGGCACGATTACCGTATCCGACACCGCCGCATCGGACGGTCTCCTGTCCATCAATGAGATTTTGGCATGGGATATTTTCGAAGGTAGATTTACTAGTCTGAGTTCGGATGCGTTTTTGACTTTACTTGGGCCAATCAAGATAACATCCACAGAAATCCGTATCCCTCAAGCGTCCAATAGTACAAGCAGCGTAGCTGGTTTCTCATATGGGCTCTCCCCAGCGTCCCAGGTATTTTTCGCGTATGGTGACATCAATGGAATCGGCGGAGGGAGCATGAGTGCCCGGTTAGGTGAGCATTCTGGGAGCTTGAGCGTACCCAATTCCGAGCGGGTACATGCATTCATTTCAGCTGTTCCGGAGCCTAGTGCTTTTTCGTTATTGGCTGCGTTTGGGGTTGGGATGGCGTGTCTTGGAGTACGAAAACTATTGTTGTTGGTTTTCGAGTCATTGGACATTTTTTTACGGACGCCTCCTTTCAATGGTACACGCACGAAGCAACGGGTTCGTCCTCGGATTTACTTTGCCCAACTGCCAAAATTCAGCGTCTACAAAGGGCGTTCGGATCGAGGTTTGCCTGGGTTCTCTCAAATAGCTTTGGAAGGATCGACGAAAGCAGAATCCTAATGTTTTTTGGGCGAAACGTAGAAATTTGATGAGAGATTCGTCGGGGCGCTAGCATGGGAAAAAATATTCGTTAGCCCGTGCTCCGCTTTGTCCAGCGTTTTGACGAAAGTGGATACATGGGAAGTGTCCGGACGGTTTTTGTGGTTTGCAAGCAGTCGCCGCATCGATAGACTAGAAGCCCCGTCGAAACGGCTGGGGTGTTGGGCATCAATGATGAATGCCTGCAGACAAGGCCAACAAAACCAAGTGGTTTCATTGGCGGGCTCATAGCTCAGTTGGACAGAGCAACGGATTTCTAATCCAATGCTCATTGCCTTTTTCCCTGCGATTTCGAATAGTTTGGTACTGAATTTCAATTTCCGGTACTGAATTAGCGAGGTTGTGAATATGGCACGCCGTCCTGAGATGTGGTTTCGAAAAGACCGTAAGGCATGGTTCGTAACGATTAATGGTCAACGTCATAACTTAGGCGCTGACAAGAACAAAGCCACCAAACAGTTTCATAAACTGATGTCCGAAGAGCCAAAGCAATTGGTGGGACTTGGCACAACTGTTGCCGAGATTCTCGACAAGTTCCTTTTGTGGGTTGAGGCCAACAGATCCGAGGGAACCTACAAATGGTATCACCTTTATGTTCAAGGCTTTCTAGATTCCCTACCAGATCAGACGATTGAGGCGATCGAAGTCAAGCCTCACCACGTCACCGATTGGATAAACCCATCTTGGGCTCAGTCATCTATTCGCGGAGCAACTATTGCCGTCCAACGCGCATTTAAATGGAGCGTGCTTCAAGGTTACATCGGCAAGTCTCCGTTGGTGAACCTTGAAAAACCAATGGCGGAGCGCAGAGATAACTGCCCCACAAAAGAGGACTACGAGGCTATTTTGAAGCTCGCTACCGGTTCGTTTAAACCGCTACTGGAATTCGTATGGGAATCAGGATGTCGACCTCAAGAGGTTGTCATTTTGGAGGCTAGGCACTTCAAAGGTGACAGGCTCGAATTGATGGTTTCCGAGTCGAAGGGTAAGAAACAAAAACGGGTTATCTACCTGACAGACAAAGCGGCTGGGATTATCCGGGATCGGATTGCCGAAAACCAAGCCAGAATTTTTGTGAATCGAAGCGGTAGACCTTGGAACGCTTATTCGATTAATTGCAGGCTGTGCAGGATAGCCGAAAAGACTGGGAGGAAATTCGCTTTTTACGACCTACGCCATAGTTTCGCAACCCGTATGCTTGAGGCCGGTTTAGACCACTTCACGGTTGCGAAATTGATGGGTCATAAGGATGCCAGCATGTTGGCAAAGAACTATTCCCATTTGGGAGAGCAGGGCAATTTCTTGTTGGAAAAGTTGAAGTCCGTTCAAGGATTGGCTACTCAGATAACAAAGAACACCGCCAGTCATTAGACTGATGGTGTTCCGGCAAAAAAGGTAGCCACTCGATTCCCACCGCCAATCCCTCAACGCAAGCGCAATCGTTTCAAGTTGAGCGTACGCGGCGTAGTCACGGGCAGGTTGCTAGTCCCGTTTTTATTTGCCTCAAGGTAACGCTCGACTGCTTCCTTTGCGATGCGTATCCTTCCGCCTACTTTGAAGCTCTCAATTAGGCCTTTTTGACAAATGCTGTACACAAACTTTGCGGACACTTTCAATTGTGCGGCAACTTCGGATACAGTCATCATCATCGACTTTTGGCAACGCCGATGGTGGTGACGGCGATGACAACAGCCCAAACGACTATGAAAATTTCCACGGCAAACCTCCTTTCTGATTCTTGGACAATAGGACTCGCAAAAACGCAACGATGAACTCGGCAACAATGTTCTGCATGATCAGCTCCTTTCTAGATTAAGCCCGCAAAGGCTGCCAGCATTACCAAGCTGACAAATAACGTCATTCCGAAAGCAAAGGCAGTTAGTATCGTCCCCTCCTTTCCATCTGCGATTTAACAGCGTGCATGAGCACTATGATGACAAAGCACATCATGCTGCAGGATTCGAATCCAACCATGAATGGAGAAATTTGGCTTGACCATTCTTGGCGAAGCAAATTGACAAAAAACGAATGGATCATGGTCACTTCCTTAATGTTGAAAAAGAAATTCGAAGTAGCTCGAAAACGAATCCGAGTACTAAACCAATTGCATAGCCAACAAGATTCATATCAGCCTCCTACCGGCAACTTTTTGGTTTGCGCCTCAGCTACATCAAAAACAACTCTGACGCAAAAAATGCTTGAGACAAACAAATCATCAAAACGATTTATCTTGGTTCCTCCGTAGCGTTACCGCCCACTCATCAAGCCTTCGCCTTAACTCGGGTGGCGCTCTTTCGTATTCTTCAATCATGTACTTGCAGCTCTCGGCGATTTCTTTGAAAGCTGCCTGCTCCCATTTCCAACGACTCCAGATCCACATCGAACCCAGAATAAGAACAGCTGCGGTAAAGACAGTGTGGATTGGAGTCCACCCTGCAAAAAAATGCGTCTCAAACTCTTCCCATCCCGCTTTTGCGAACATCAGAAATCCTCCTCCGTTGGTTGCGAGTAAGTCTGGTCAAAATCTGGCTTGGGCTCAGGCCTCAATGGCAAAAGTCCGTGATCTCGGTATCTTCGCAGTTCCATTTCTGAAATCTCCCATTCCAATTTGTCACCTCGGCCTTGGGGACGCTTCCTTGCGTCAAGCCTACGATTTCGACACCATCCGCGAACTGTGCCCTGTTTGCGCTGAATGACCTTCGCAACTTCTGCTGGCGTGAACCAAGACTTCGATGGCGGAACATCCGAATCATTCAGCCTCGCCCAAATGCGATGCTGCAGTTCAAGTATTTTCCGGAGCAACGCTTCATGCTGATGAAACCAATCTGTGTTCATCGTCCCCCTCCTCCTATGGTTCCAAATCCGGTTGCTCTGGCTCAACTTCCTTGGTTTGCGACTTACCATGCACGCCAAACTCCTGCGAAATTTGTGCTTGCGTGGGACTGCCAATGGTCCCAGTTGTTTCTTGTGGTCCAATTGAATCAGGCAGTGCTTTTAGTGCCTGGCCCATTTCCGCCGCGCCCTGGCGCGCCGTTGCCTTCAATGTCGGAACGACTTCCGTTTTGATCTTCTCAGCAGCATGTGCTGCTACTTTGTTTAATAGTCCCATCCACTTCCCCTTCTATTTGTTGAAATACTTGTCGTAAGCATCCATAACCGATTCTTGCTCCATTTCCGCATCACGAATCTGGCGAGCTCGAGCGATGTGTCGGTACTTGATGAAATCGCCATCGAAGGCGCACATAAACGCACCGATGAACACAAACAAAGCTAGGCTAGGATTGACGAAGAAAAGCAAACCAGAAATCAAGATGACAAAGAAAGGCTCAATGGCCTCTTTGGCAAACTTCTCGCTGATTGGGAGCCAGTCGCAAATGCGAGGCCAACCGTTGTAACGCGAGTGGTTTGCTTCCAGGTAAAATGTCTTGTTCGCTCGCATGCGATGCCAGATCGATAGGCCGATGAAACTGAAGAGCATTACGTTGTGGGGCATGAAGTCCTGCGTAGGATCCGTTGCGATGCTCCATACGCTCAATATCAACAGCCCGCTCATTCGCGATATGCAGAAATAGTGGATTCCAAAATTGCGACGCGTGAATGCATAGATCATCGCCGCCCAACCCTTAACAATGAACTGGAGGATGTTGCCCAGAATATGGATCATCTCAAATGTGCTCGGTCCAGTCAGACCGTTTTGTGGATTCTGATTCATGATTAAAACCTCTCTTGATCAAAAGTTACCTTGAGAAACGATTCGTTAGAGCCATGCCATTTGCGACCGCCGCCAAAAAGGATGGCCTCTGTTTGCATGTGGGGCTTGCCGCCCTTTTTGAGCGAAGTGAACACGTGTGGCATAACCGTGTATTCAAACGATTCGCTTGTGCTAGACGAGAATCCTGGTTCATCCCGATAGAATTCGAGAGGGCTATGTGGCGGATGATTGATCGATGACGATCGCATTCTCATGCGTCGACGCCCGATCAACTCCGAGGCCCAGGAATTCGTTGTCGGGCACGAATTGCTGTGAAAAAACTTGTAGTTCGCTAGCCCAAGAATCGCGTCAACTGCGGCGGTGCCGGACGGGTCACCGCCAAGCACCGCATGTATAGAGGCCACGGATTGGCTCAACCAGAGATTTATGACCTTGCATTCGCGACTCACGCTTGCAAATCGAAAATCTTCGACAGTCACCAGCTCTTGAAACTCGTCTGCTACCAGAAATAGTGGACGCTGTTGTTCCGGACCTCGCTGTTGAACTGTCTGCTGAAACGCAAACTTGAAGATCGATTGTCCGATGAGCCCTACGGCGCCGTGCGTCGCTACAGGAAGATCGATGACAATGATTTTCCCATCGAAACATGCAGCAGGCGTAATGTTCGTCCCGCGCCCAAACATCCAATGCAATGAACCACGGGAGAACAGGTCCAGTATCCCGTAAACGCCAGCTTCGAATACACTTCTGGTGCGCTCCGCAATGGACGGGAATTCAACAAAGAAATATGCTTCGATCTGATTCAGGTCGTGCTGTGATAACGCGTCTTGGTTTCGATCACGAGCCATCTTCAAGACCTTGCCAATGAGCGACTCAGACTTCATAGAGTCGTCCACTTGATCGAGACTCCTGGGACAGGATCGCATTATTTCAAGCATGTCCTCAACGGAAACTCCACCGGTCGCGTAAACAGCCAATGAAATTACGTTTCGAGTATGCTTGCGAATTCCCTGCATCCAGAACGCCTCCTGTCCCTGCCCCGCCTTGAGCCCTGTTGCCCGCTCTGAAACCTTCATGGTTACATCAAGCATCGTGACTAAGTTCTCGATCGCCCTTCCGCCCCTTCCCTGAAGCTCGAGCAGGTAGCCGAGAAAGTTGAATTGCCAATCCGATTGGTCATCGATGACGATCAAATCGTTCGAACGACCAGTAAATTCGCAATAGCGGCGAATGCGAGCCGCATCTCCAGCCTTGGCCGTGAGAACGATTCCACCCAGCCCCAATGCGAGCATCGCGACTATAATTGCAAAGCCTGAGCCAGTCGTTTTACCGCTTCCGACCCCACCAAAAATCGCAATGTTCTCAAGCGCGTTACCGAGCGTGATTACGTCCTTCGTACCGAAGGTAATCAACGGGGTTGAGTGATCCCAGGGATGCCGAACTGTCTGCTTTCGTTTCCATCCAAACATTACGCACCTCCTCCCGCTTTCGCCTGCGCGCGATCCCGAAGGATGCTAGCGAGCGTCGATACGTCGAGACCTTGCGTTCTCGCTCGTTTGCATTCGCGGATCAATTTCTCAAATACATCGAGAATCTGATCGAGGGTCAGTGCGCATTTGCCGACCAAATTGGTCGTCGCTTCTGCAAGTTCAAGCGAGACTCGTTTTACGCCCTTCTCGACATTGTTGGCGTTGCGGGAAGCCTTCCGTCCAAGTTGCGACCGGTTCAACTCGCCACTTGCTACCAGCGACGCGATCCCTTCCTGTTCTTCCTTTGGCAATCTCGCAATCTGGGCTGCTTTGGTCAAACCGATTTTTTCGATCCGAACAAGTTCCTTAATCGGGTAGGGCAAGTCCTGAAGCGACAAAACTTCTGACGTATGGCTTTTGCTCCGCGACAGAGTGGTTGCAAGTTCCGTTGCACTTAGCTTGTCTTCATGCATGAGATTTACGTATTGATCCGAGAGGTCCATCGCGTTCAAATCACGGCGCTGACAATTGGCGAGAATTTGCAGCTTGAGCATCTCCGATGGCGGGGGAACTGACTCAAGCACAATGATTCGAATGGAATGAGCTCCAGCAAGTTTCATTGCACGCCATCGTCGTTCCCCATCGACGATGATCAGCTTGGTACCTTTTCGGATCACGAGGATCGGACAAATCTGACCATGCAATCGCAGGTTGTCCGATAGGTCCTTGACACTCGAGTCGATAATGTTTCGTCTTGGCTGATTTGGATCAGGACTCACATCATCAATCGCGACCTCGATAAACTCTGAAAATTTAATGGAACACTTCATTTTGAAGATCCTTTGGTGAAATGAAAATCGGTTTTCGAGACTTGTTTCGAATAGATTCGGAATGGTGGTCCGATCCTATTTGTCTTTTTTGGCGCTCGAGGAGGAGCCCATTCCCAGTTTCTATCTGGTATTTGTGATGGCGAATTGAATTTCTGCAGATGGCATGGACAACCCCATATGCAAGTGCGACCACAAAGGTGCCAAGTGCACGTAACAGTGTGAAAAACGTTTCGGCAAACGCCCAATACAAGCGTTGTGCATGGAAACCAACCACCTTGTCGTTCATGCGAGTAGAAATCGATCCAAAAAAGCAGGGAAAGCGTTTACCCGATGGCGTTGGACCAAAAATCAATTCGATCCAAGTCCATGAGATCCGAACAAAAGTCATCGGAGACCCTTTCTAATAATTAGGCTATTGAACTCGTGCCAAATTCTCTCGACAAAATTCAAGCTCTTGAAGCACAGCTTCAAGCACTTTTCCAAACCGCCGTGTGTTACACAGCCGCAGGTCAATTTGCGATGAAACGATGAACATCTTGAGATGCTCGTATGACAACAATGCCCAGGCACACCCTGTCAGCGAAACATTCCGTTGCAATAGTGCAACACTCACGGATGTTGGTATTTCGC
Organism: Pirellula sp.; assembly: GCA_031374515.1. Taxonomy (GTDB): domain Bacteria; phylum Planctomycetota; class Planctomycetia; order Pirellulales; family Pirellulaceae; genus JBKCUI01. The sequence goes on from JANMGH010000096.1 coordinate 29,621, forward strand.
GGCGTTCTATTACCAGATCCGAGACACCGATCACCGATAGTTTGTTGCCCCGAAGTTCAAGCACCACACGATGCAATCCGGACTCGAGTCGAATCGCAAGTTCGGTTACACCTTGCGTTGCCCTGCTTGTGGCAATTTCCAGTTGATGAAGGATGCTTCTTAGCTGGTACTGGTGCAATCCGAGAAAGCAAAACACCCTCGTTAGCAGATCGCGCAGAGCCATATTGAATACCTCGCTTCAATCATCGCCGTGAAACAAAAAATGAAACAAGTCCTGCGGCTCGCCTGAGCTGCTTGGTCTTTCGCCAGATGCAAATTGCACTGGCAACGGAAAGCCCGCCGACAAGAAGAAAGCACCAGAACCGCAGGATACTCCCTCCGACGATAGGGCTAACAACATGCTCAATGGTCCCATCAACGGCGGGTGTGATCAGAAACTCTCCGGTGCCGTTGATCAGTGCGGTTCCGATATCGCTGGTTGCGCTCAAAGCCGCTTCTGGATTCAATAACACAAGGGATATGGCTGTACCGCCCGCTAAAGTCGCCTTGTTTCGCCACAGGAAATCAACGATCTTGTCTGCTGCTTGGTCTTTCGCTAGTAGTGCAAGAAGGTCCGTCACTTTTCCAGACGATTCAAGCGAATCAGACATCATCAGCAAACGCCGTGAATTCTTGGCCGATAGGTTGCCGACGCAATCTGCCACATCGTCGGCAAGCTTGGTTGCGGTGGTTGCACCAACGCCAGATAGCCGGATCGCATCATCACTTAAACCCATCACGGACCGCGAAGCCTTTCGTCTTGCGGTGCTCAACGCAAGCTGTTCTGTGAGCTCCTTGGCGGAGTTTTTCGCGGTGGCTTTTAGTCCCTGCTCCGCTGCCTCACTCCCAATTTTTCGAGCGCCTATGCGAACCGCCGCATTAAGCATTTGCGACAATCCGCCAGCTTGCAAAGGTTCGCAGGCGACCACAACCAAAATGAACCACAACAACGATATTCGACTCATCGTGTTTCTCCTTAGAAAACAAATTGATTGATTATTTGAGATACTTCTGCAGTAATTCACGGTCGGCCCCCATGCTGGTCATGACACTCTCCAAAAAAGCTGTGTCGTGCAGGGATTTGATTTCGGAAAGGCAGGCTCTCCATTCCGCACGGTTGGAGTCCTCAGAGGTTAAGTCCGAGTAGATGGCGTAGAGGCCTGAGTTGATCGTGGACCTAAGTTGTCCCTTCACGTCCATGAACTCGGCCGCAATGTCATCGGTGAGCTTTCCAGCTGCGAACCCCAAAATTGCAGCGCCGATATCACCGAAGACGTTGTAGTTGCCCTGCGCATCAAACGCCATTTGCTGTCTAGCGATCTCCTCCACAGAAAACCCAACAGCAGCGCTTCCAGCAGTCGACATGATCTGTTGATCGGCTACTTCAATTACTTTTTCCCGCAGTTCCCGCACGGCCCTTTGCGTTGATTGCGAGAGAAGCTTTAATTGGATAACAGGCCGACTCAGCCTTTGTGAATCCAAGTCGGAATCGATTTCCATTTCGATCAATGCCGCATCGTCAATTCGAGCTAGCGCAATCTGAAACTCTCTCGCGTGGGCTTCAAGAAGGTTACGAGTCTCTAATTCTGAGAACAAATAGTCCTCAAATCGCGTGGAAACAGTCCGCCTCAAACCATTCGAATCAAAAACTCGATTCCAAGCCGCGTCGCCATTTGTCATCGACTCCACAAAGGTCTCGATATTGGCGTTATTGCGAAGCGTATTCAGGTCGGCTTCAACTTTACCAATCTGTTCGGTGAGCAACTGCGTTCGCCGCTTCGACGCATCCTCAATTGCATACGCGATCCGATGACAATCTGCCCTTTGTTTCGATCGTTGTTCGACCTCGCTCGCAGACCATTTGGGTTTGACATCGATTGTGCCTGCAAAAGCGTCCTCAAGTCTTGGTTCATTCAACTGCACAGTCGAATCGGGACTCACGTTAGCGAATCCTAGATCACTTCCGACAGACGCCGAAACCAAATCATTGGTTTGAGGGCTATCCCATTCGGACTTAAAAAGCACTGCGATGGCAAGTATCGCGCCAGCAAAGCAGACTCCCCCGATCGCAATCCCACCAGCCATGACGTCCAACCGTTCGGACAGCCATTGACGATGAAGCGGCCATTTTTTTAGTGCATTAAATCGTTCTAGCATTTTGGTTTCTCCAACAAAAAGTGGTACACGGAAATAGGTACATCAACACGTGGTCCAAAAATCGAGCTTTGCTTATTGCCCCTTTTTCAGAACGTCTCGCAATTGGCTTTGAGGCAACGCAAGAAACACCACAAGGGTTGTGGTGAAGAGAGTCCCGCAGATGGCGAGCACACTTAGGAATCCAAACAAACAATACATAGCAATTTCCCAGAAAAGAGTCTCCACAAACTGATTGTCCCTCAAACATATAGTGACGCCAAAAGTCAGTTTCATGCCAAATTGCGAGTCCATTTTTTCGGCGGCAATTAATTGCAGAACAACTTCGCTTCACCCGTTTTCTTGGCATGAAATGTCCGCTTTGCGTCACCTATTTAGTGAGGTCGTATAAGACCAGTTGACCATTCACCAAAAGGGGGCACACCATGCAATTGACTGAAATGTCGAGCCAGCAGATGACAAGAGAACTTGCACAATTAGAAGAGCAACGTCGGCTGATCAAAGATCGAGTTCGCGGTGTCCGAATTGGCGCGAACCCAGGAATGTTTCTTTGTGGACCACCTGGAACGGGCAAGTCCTTTACTGTGCTTGAGGCGTGCCGTGAGACTGAACAATCACCGTTTCTCTACTATCGGGGCCACATAACCTCGATCGGATTGTTTGAACTGATTGCACAACATCCCGATGCGACGATCGTACTCGACGATGTTCATTCCATACTCGATGAACCCAAGGCACAACAGATCTTGCTCGCAGCCTATGGCGCACCAGACACAGGTGATGGCGCCCGTACGATCCGATACAAACGTTGCGATCACGAATGCACAATTCATTTTCGAGGCGGCTTGATTGCGATTTCTAACTTGGAGCTTCGATCGGGAAAAGAAAGGCAGTGGCAGCTTTTAAATGCGATCGCTTCTCGCATTCACGTCCTTAAATTCATGCCCTCCAACGATCAAATGACAGCCATGATGTTCGATCTAGCGAGCAGAGGTTGGAAGGACTCGATTGGCAAGCGAGCACTTGACTCTGAAACATGTATGGAGATTGCTAAATTCTTGGTCGAAGAGTGTCGCCAAGCGTCGCGTCAACTGGATCTTCGGTTGCTCGTCGATAAAGCGTTTCCAGACTATTGGCTTTGGTCGACCGGTGAGACCGACAATCACTGGCACCAACTTGTCAGAACATCGCTGCTTGAAATGCCTGTACGATCCAATGGGCAAGGAGTCGATCGCATAGCGGACGAAAGGGCAATCGTAAAGCGAATCTGTTCGCAATTTAGCGAGAGAGCGGATCGAATTGAAGCTTGGCAAGCCGAGACCAGATGTGTGGAGTATCCAACCGGAAAATCGGAACGTGCGTTCTATCGCCGCAAAGCAGAACTGGACAGGAACACTACTTTGAATCGACAGATTGACACGGATTCGAGTGTTGCGGCGGGCTGTCAAACTGTCGAACCGTCAAAACCCCAGATTTGAATCGCAATTCCTTTGAATGACATCTTTGAAATGCTATGCTTCAGAACGCCATCCACTGACGGTTTCCAGCTAGCCTTCAATGTTTTCAAAATGCCAAATCATCGCTTGACCCCAAGACCTTCCGGCGCTAGTACTAGCGCCAGGGGGTCGCAATGAGCGATTTTGAAATCGAGATGCGCCGAAAGCTCGCGGTACTACGTGAAGGGGGATATCCAGTCGATCGACTGTTGCAGTCGGCGGTAACTGGAGAGGTCGACCCGAATCAGGTTGACCACACTCCGTCGACGAACGACACGGTGCAAAGAGACCTAGACTCGATTTTGAAAAGCTGGGTGAGCGGCGAAATCAGTGACAACGACACGCTAACAAAATTGTTTCCTTTGGCGGTTCGATACCGGTACGGTGATATTGAATTGAAGGAGCTGCTCACACCAGAGGAACTGGCTGACAAGCCGCTCGCAAGAAATGTCACCGATGCATGGTTTTCTGTCGTACTGCAGGCACCGGAGTCAATCCAAGACAGATTCTTGGAGGACTTCGAAGCGATAACAGAGGAACGTGAAATCGGAATGACGGCGGCTGAATTTGTGGCTAAGTTTGGCAAAAAACGCCCTCCTCCCAATCATTCTCGATAACCTGGGGAGTACTCAACCAAGCCAATTCGAAGCATTCTTAGAACCGTTGCTTTCCGACGAAAGAATGTGCGAAGTGGTATGTTCAATTGCAGGGTCAAGTCCTTCGTCTTGACACCTTCAAGAAAACTACCTTCCGCGATATTTTGCAGCTCGATCGGCATTTCCAATATGCAGTCGCGCACATCTGACTCCGTTTTGTGGCTAGTGGCACGAGAATCAATTGGGTAGCCATTGCGGAATGACGTTGGCCATGCCGATTGCCTCAGTTCCGTTATGTTTTTTCGATTTCTCCAGAGCCTTTTTCGAACCGTATTCCATGCACGGTTTTGCTCTTCCGTCGTAATATCCTTTCCCTCTATGTAAGCTCGCCGAACGAATTCATCGTAGCAATCGATGACAAATTCGCTATTTGCATGTGTTGTAGAATATCCCGCTAACTTCATAAGCAATTCCGGAGGATCTCCCGGTGCCCAAGATTGGATAAATTCCGGATTTAATGGCGGTTGTTCTTGCACGATAATTTTCCTTAATGATGATGGTGATCCGAACCAATGACAGTCTTGTTGCCTCGTCAATTTCCAAAAGCAAGCCTTGGCAAGAAAAAATCTATTTGTCAAGCGATTTCAAATGCTTAGAGCCATGCGTAGGAAATACGGGTCTTTGACGCCGCAGTTTCAGAATAGAAAGTGCGCCGAAAAAGCGCAAACTACGTTTTTTTGGTGCGCAGTAGAAGAACCGTCATTATGGGTGCGCTGTTCAGCCTCGCCCTTTGGAGAGAAATGGTCGGGCCAGAATCCGAGCCTGTGCTTCGATTGATTGAATCCATTCCTTGGATTCTACTTTGCCCGATGTAATGCCCAGGCGTGAATACTCTTCGAACAGTAATCGCATTACCAATTGTCCTCGATCACCATAATTGACGCCTGCGTCCACTTCCGGAATAGATGCCGCTTGGCAGTACGCTATTTGGGCTAATTCGCGTTCAAGCCCCATCACAGTTTCTAGCTCATCGAAAACAGCCGCCTCAATGAACTTATGTCGGTCCTGAAACGAGAACGGTACTTTTGAAATCTTCCTCAGCGCATCGACGGTCACCCTGTCGGTAGCAAAACGCATCTTCGACCAATCGAAATGGTCGAGTTTCCTCTGCGAATCTGGTTGAGTTTTGTCGGAGTGGTTCACTGACTTGCGGTCCCTTGTTCCCCAAATCAGTTATCACGAAGTCTATAACCTGTCCAGTAACATCATTACTAAGTCTTCATTGACCCTACATAAGATCTCGCAATTATCGCAAATGCCTTGCCGTCCGCTGTAAGATTGCCGGACTTGTTGTTCCCACTGTCGAATAACTTAATGGCACGTCGTCTTCTCTCGCACAGTGCTTCCTCAAGCTGCAGAATCGTCTTCCGGAGATTGGATTCACTCACTGACAAATCGTTGGCAACATACCCGTTAGCCTGTTTCTCTTCAAGGATTTCAGCAACTCTACGTTTCCCCAAAGGTCCATGTTCCTCAAACACTTCGACCATATGCACAAATAATCGAATCCATTTGGGCTGCTTGATCCATTTCAAATCATCGACGTCATTTCCCACCAGTCCTTGACTCTCCAATCGACTTCGAAGAAACCTAAGCATCCGATGGTCGGGATGCATTTCTTCAAATGGCGGGAAATGGCTTAACGCAATTGGACCAATGCTCTCAATTGCTGTACATGCAAGATCCGACCGCCAATCATTATTTGAGACCGCAATTTCCAATAGCTCCGGTGTTAAGAATTCTGCTTCTCTCCCAGCTCTAGACAATGCAATCAGCAGGGTTGTTACTTCCGCTTTCTCTCCATGCAACAAAACGTCCTTGAACTGATCTAGCCCGTCAGAAACGCGATAATTTACTAGAGTTGCGGAGAAAAGTCTGGACGCTTGTGAACCTGGGTTTTCAGCAATAATCCTTAGCATCGCCCCCCTGGCCCTCTCTCCGGCCGAAGCCAGAGCAAACAATGCAATCCAATTCCGAAACGACCGTTCTGATTCTGCAAGTGCAAGTAGTGGTTGGATCGCCGGCTCACCAGCATTTGAAGAAATGCTCGCCAGTTTTTCCAGAATCACAATGTCTCGTTCGACTGCCATTCTCTTTACAACAACTGCAACATTTTCATCGGTCAACGGAGGACAGCAACGGAGTATTGCAGTCGCAGCCACATTACGAATACTTCGTTTTGACGAGCGTAGTCGGTCAACTAAGATACGAATTGCTTCACCTGAAAATCCAGATTTTGAGCGACTTAGACTATCGGCTGCCGCTATTACAACAGAAGCGTTCTTCGATCGTAGACAATTTACCATCATTCGTTTTGCGCGTGGCGTGTGTTCAGCCATCAAGCCTAGTGTACTAACAAGTCTGCTCCTCACTTTCGTAGAAATCAGGGGATCCCGAATTGCTTTGGAGAGCAATTCCATTCCAATCTTTGATTTTTTGGCAACTCCAACTACGCGGGCGGATAGCAATTCAAAAAACATTTGTTTGTCGGCAAGCTCCGAGAGCTCCGAAATTGTTTCCCATGCGCGATCACTAAAAATTCCTTCGCGAATCAACGCCATCGCAGCTTCGAATCGATCGACCCCGTCCCCCTCCTGGCTGAATAAGCGTCGCCTTAGTATTTCGACTGCTTTAACCGTTAGCTCAGGCGAACGAACGGCGACCGAGGGTACAAGATGCCTAACTGCGACCCTGCTTACGTCGAGGTGTCTTTCGACTATAGGGACAACTACTGCTGGAATTTCCGGAATGCATTGCAGTACGCCATAGGCAAGCGTCTGCAATTCGTCCGAATCGCTGTTCAAGGCATCGAGCAGAGTCGTTATTGCCCGATGGCTTTCCTCTGAAGCACTGAATAATTTCAAATAAAAGCGAGCGGCAATTAGCCTTTCTTCGAACCTTTCACAAGACAACTCTTCAAGTAAAACATGAGCGATGTCCGCCCTTGGGAAGTCCTCCAAGGCAAGTAGAAACGTCTCCGGATTGGCATTAAATGCATCAGTAACGTTTTGGTTGCACTCCTCAAGTAGTTTTCGAATCAGCGCGCGCACTTTATGGATTGACAAGAGGTTTGCTCCCAGTTTTTCAAGGAATTGGCTCTAAAAAATATTCGCTGCAACCATAACGAGTTCGGTAAGAATGACCGGTGAACCTGAAGAACGCAATTCATGCACAGTGTATCACGTCATTTTGTTAACATGTTCGCTTGGATGTCAAATTCGTTGGAGATGAGTAGATTCGGCCAAATGCAGCTTTAATCTTAAACCATGCAGCGGTGATAATTGTTGCGTCAAAACGTTCTGTCGAGGCCGCATGCTGATCTTGGAACTCAATCAGAAGTGGCAACATAATTGTTCAGCAATTGCGAAATGGGGCCGATGCGCCAACCGGCATCCGAAACCTTACTGTTCGGCCCTAAGTATATCGAACCAAAGCCGCAGTTGGCACGGTCTTCTCAGACCGTTGGTAATACGTCACGGATGCCAACACTCCGACCACGAATTCTGCTATTAGTGTGCAATCGTCTCCTATAAGGATTATGTCATCGTTCAACAGAATTTGAACTGGACGCATTTCAACTTTTACAAGCTCCGGTGCTGCGTCATCCCGTTGCATTTGCTGCGATGGTACAAGTTGGGTCGGTGTGAACCATAGCGTTCCGTTTGAGCGGACATGGAATTTTTCGAAGTAGCCAAACAGATCAAATGTTTGAAAGACCTCGCCAACAAACGTCTTGGTAATTTGGTTTCCTTCTTCGAATTTCAAATAGTCAGGTACAGACATCGGTATGTCTCCTTCTTTGTTGATTTGGGGCAAGACACATTGCCTATCAGTTCATTTTGTTGACATGTCAGGTTGAATGTCGAGCACGTTGGAAATGAGGCAGACTCGCCCAAACTCATGTCTCACCTTTTCAAAAAAGACCGTGTCGGCGGTGACAAGTGGTACGTCGAACCGCTCTGCCATGGCTAAGTAGACGCAGTCTGCAAACGAATGCTTGATTGTTGAGGCAATTTCGCTGCCGCGAATGAGGTCGCGATGGTCGAGTTCAAGTCGAAGTACATTTGTCTTGACTGTGTGCAGCCAACGGTCACGACAGGCTGTCGCAAGTTCTATGTCGATGTCGTCTCTTCGAAACGCCCGGACTAAAGCGCTCGTGACCTCGTAAATGGCTAAGGTTGGACCAACTAACTTGTGTTCCAACGTTAGAAGCGTAATCGCATTGTCGGAATAGTCCTCTTTGAGAAACCATTTCACGGCCACGCTGGCATCAACGACGATCAACCATTCAGCACTCGATCTTCGCGAATGCCCTCCGTGGAATCGCGTAGAGTGCCAAATTTTTCATTGAAGTCATCCAGAAATACTGCTTGCTCCTTCGCAAAACGCAGCTGGTCGTCAAGTGCAACTGTTCGGAGAAGTTGCCTTAAGTGTTGTTCCAAAGATTGTCCAGAATTTATTGCTTGGTCCCTCAAGACATTTACAATCCAATCGTCAAGTTCGCGAACTTTAATCTGTGCCATTACCGAATCCTTTCGTGTGGTGTCAATTCCAATGTGTCACAGTTTCAGTTTGGGGTCAACCACTTTTTTCGAATGACGTCAATTCAATATCGCCCCCAGAATTGACTTTGCCATTTCCGTCTTTGGGGTCGTGGACGAGTTGGGTCACAGTGTGAATCAAAAAGGTACTTTTGATTCACACTCGAGTCGGCGGGGCAGATGACAGTTTTCTGCCAGCAAAGTTTTGATTGACCAACAACTACTTTTGTGGCAATATCGAACTTCAGCGCATTCACAAGACTGCATGGAGGCAGCATGAAAGATGACAACTCGCCAGGTAGCTGGCCAACAAAGATTGACTCGTCTGGTCGAATAATGATTCCAGCCGATGCCAGAAGTGGCAGGGGTTGGGACAAAGGGACAGAACTTGTGCTTGAGGAAGATGTCGACGGGACAATACGCGTGGTGACGCTCGAACAATTCTTAGAGCGGATCCAAGACTATTTCAGTGAAAAATTCGGTCCGGAACGTAGTCTTGTTGCTGAATTGCGCGCGGAACGTAAGCAAGAGGCACTGCGTGAAAGTCGTAATTGATGCTTCAGCCATGCTGGCGTTTCTCAACCGAGAAGTCGGACATGACGTTGTGCGTAGCCAACTTCCAAATGCCTGTATGTCGACGGTCAATCTTGCCGAAGTGCTACAGAAAATCGTTGAAAAGCCCAAGGAGCAACGAATGCTTGACGCGGTCATCGCAAACCTTCGCATTGATGTAATCGACTTTAACAGGAAACACGCAGAAAGAGTTGCGGCAATTTATCCTGACGCTCACAAAGGGATTTCCCTGGCTGACCGAGCATGCATTGCATTGGGAATCAATGAAAACCTCCCAATCGTTACTGATGATCATGAATGGGCAGAACTTACACTAGGCGTTGAGCTTGTGTTTTTTCGACCAAAGTCAAACTAGGAGCGAAAAATGACGGATCGGCAGGAGTTGAGCCCTTCGAATTCGCGGCCAACAAACGAAGCCAATTCAGATCCAACACAGGTTTCCATCTCACGCCACTCAATGCTCTCACTCTCGGTTCCAAGTGTTATCGAGGCAGCTGGCGAGCAAGCATCGCGTCGCTTCATTGAGTTCTTTACGGCACAAATTCGAAACAAGGGAACCAGAGCCGCGTACCGTCATGCCGTCGAACAGTTTTTTAGTTGGTGCGATCTGAACGGTGTCTTGTTTTCTCAGATTCAACCGATCGTTATCGCAACCTACGTCGAATCTCTGTCAATTCGACTAAGTGCACCTACTGTCAAGTTGCATTTAGCAGCCATCAAAATGCTCTTTGACTATTTGGTCACAGGTCAGATCGTAGCGTCCAATCCAGCAGCTTCGGTAAAGGGCCCCAAACATGTAGTAAAAAAAGGCAAGACGCCAGTTCTGGATGCAACAGAGGCGAGGCAGCTTCTGGATGCAATCGACACATCTACAATTATAGGACTTCGAGACCGCGCCCTAATCGGCGTCATGGTCTTCAGTTTCGCTCGGATTTCCGCTGTGCTCGGCATGAACGTCGAGGATTTTTTCCAACAAGGTCGGCGTATGTGGTTTCGTTTGCATGAAAAGGGTTCAAAGTTGCATGATGTCCCGAGCCACCACAACGCAGAGATTTACCTCGATGCCTACATTCAAGCCGCAGGAATTGAAGACAAAAAGAAAACGGCATTGTTTCGAACGATCGGTCCAGACAAGTGCCTCTCGAACAATCGAATGTCTCGCACAGATGCACTCAGAATGATCAAACGTCGAGCGATTGAGTCGGGGCTACCAGCAAAAATCGGCTGCCACACGTTTCGCGCTACCGGCATCACTACCTACTTGCAAAACGGCGGCTCTCTCGAACATGCCATGCGCATCGCTTGCCACGAATCCGCGAGGACCACCAAGCTTTACGACCGCACGAGCGACGAAGTGAACCTTGACGAAATAGAGCGCATACGGATTTGACTCGTAAGGCAGCACCGCAATTCGCTTTTCACAAGTCTATGTCACCGCCCCAACACGCCCCTACTGTACAACTGTACTGCCTCAAGCCTGGTGTCGATTGATGTTGGACGATTTCCACTAATGCCTATTGAGTGCAAAATAATCTTCTGCATTGATTCGAGTTCCTTCAATGCCTGTTGCATCGGAACAGTTTGGACGTCACTTCGCATACCAATTGCTGACATTATTGCTTCGAGTTTAGCAAATGCAACATCATCGTCAAAATTCCCTTCCAACCACTCGTTACAGATGTCCTCCAGATCTACTCTAGCGAGCGAACTCCATTTCAGTGAAATTACCCCATTTGCTATCTCCAAAGTTGAACTATTGAAGTCATTTGTTGGAACCATGGCACACCTCCTTGGCATTGTAAAGGAAAAACTAACCGCTGATCAGATTCAAGAACTCGTGACTGTTAACATGCATCTCGAGCTGATCCTCGGTAGGCAGTGAGGTCGGCGAAAGTCGACCATTTTCAATCGAACACATTTCGATGATGCTCTCGATGCTTCTTGCACCGTGCTCAAACCTCTTTACGGTAAGAATTGCGTGAAGCAACTTCGGGTCAATAGCATCATTAGCGTTTTTGGCTAGAAGGCCGGTGGCTTGCATTTGCTCTAAAATCGATCGGACAAGCACAGCACGTCGAACGATAAAACCGTCGTCTGCTCGATCTCTTGAATCTGGACCAGTAATATCAACGTGTCCTTTCAAGCGCGAAACAAAGTCAGGACCCTTGGCTTGCTTAAATGATATTCGTTCTTCGTCACTAATCTCCGAACTTACTCTGGTAAAATCCTGAAAGGTACGACTTGTGCCCCCACCAAACACAAAAATCGACTTGCCGATGCCTAAAGTTGCTCCTGCATGCCGAAATTGCCCATCTTGCATCGGAGACAAAAAGTACTTCAACCATCCGAGAGCTCGGTTATCTAGCGAACAATCAAACTCGTCGAAAAACACCATCGGAATGTGGTTTTTGGCAATCGAGCCTTGCACGCGTATCAACGCTTCCTCTAGATCAAAATATCGCTCAAATTGCGCTAAATTGTACTCATGGATTGAAAGGTCATATCCGTCGGACTTGAATCTATCTGCGATTTGCTTGATTCCAAATGACTTCCCAGCACCTGGAGGACCAAACACTGCGACGGAGAGTGGCCGTACAACAGTCAGTCTTGAGAGGTATTCGCACATCAATCGCTGCATCGAACGAAAACTCTCAATCTCACGTCTGTCGACAAACCATGCCTTTCCGAAGTTTGCAAATGGCGCATCAAAACCGTCTTGGTTACCCGTACACAGTGCCTTCGAAACACCCTTCTGAACAATGGAGATCGACAGTTCATATAAGCTGTTTTTTCCCCTGTTGAGAAGCACACTCCAACTAGGATCAACTAGCGATACTGCAGTACGCGACAATCTAGATTCAGCCTGTGCTTGGTCTAAGTCCGGTCGAAGAATTCGGTACTCGATTCGCTTGCGATTCTCTAATTCTATGGAACCGAAAGCCGCAGTTCCATCGAGTTGCTTGCCAAAACCCCGTTTGAAAAATTCGGAGCAAGCAGACAGTCCGGTTAGTATCCCACGACCAATTGCAATATCCTTCCACTTGAGTTTTCCGTGGTTAGAGCGAAGATCATCTGAGACAGCTATTGTCGCAGAAATAGCTGAGGCAATTATTGAACTTTCGCAACAAATCGATCCGGATCGTACCGAAAAATCGCCCTCAATCGTTGACGGCCGATAAAACAAAGATGCTTCAGCCTCAGTGAAGGAGTCTTTGACGCGAGAAAAATAAAGTGCGCCGTCTATGCCGAAGCGCACGACGACATGACGCAGTTGCCTTAGTATCCCCATTGCCGGATTGTCCCGAATTTGCTGCAGCGTCTCGAACGCTATGCGTTCCCAAGAAATTCCTCTCGAAATCTTTGCGCCGGCCGCCCGCATGCAGTCTACCGACAAAACGATAACCGATTTGTTCGAGCATTCATTAACGAGTTCTCTCCAAAAAACAGAATCCATAGTTGGCATGACGCGGTCGCACGAAACCACCAAGCAGGGTCCCGGATTCTTGCCAACCGCCATCTCATTTAGTGCACTAAAAAGTAAGTTGCTCGATCTAGGATTGTTGCGAAAACCAAGTCCCAGGTCCTCAATCATGATTATTGACGATTCTTGATAGACTCTTTTGACTTTACTGGCGAGGGATTCGAGAGCTTGATTGATCTTCCTTTGCAGTTCAATCAACTGATCGCTTTCGACGCTCTGCATTGACTCAAGCTGGCTGAATCTTGTACTCTTTATTCGATGTAATTTGGCTGCTTCCTTCACGTAATTTTCAATAAGTTGATCTACAACGTTTGAGTCAAATTTTTCAAGTATGAATTCGTCATTCAGTCGTCCCAGTTGTTCGAAATTTCTTCCGTCCCGCTCCATACGAGTAGGAAGAAAAAGTGCAGGTTCATCCTTGATCCGTAGGACGCCTGCCATCAACCCTGCGGACTTGTCCCGTTCTTTTGTTCCGACTGTCCATCCTGGGTACGATTTCAATTCAAGAGTGAAATTTGGATACGCCTCAGTTATGTTTACTCCTAACTTTGCCTTTCTTGGATATCCAAATACGTCGGCCCTAATAGAATTCGGAGTTCTTACTTTAGCTGACGTCTTAAAATTTGAGAGGACTTTCGACAACGAAACACAGCAACTTGCGAATTCAATCTGCGAAACTTCCAATAGGCTGCCATTGGGCATGACCACTCTAACATTCTCCAAGATCAACCTTGCGGAGTTTAGCCGGTCACAGCTAACAGTCACCTTAGTTGCAATCTGATCGGCGAACTCGGCGAGACTATACTCACCTAAATCGATTTGAGTTGTCGGTGAAGTGTAGAACTTACCGAAAACACGTCGCATCGTTGCTGTTCCCTCTTGAGAAATATGAACTTTACCTTCGCCGCCCATGCTAACAACAAGGTTACAAACGGCCCCAATGGTTCCGGAAATATCGCAGTTGCCGATCAGTCGAACTTCATGGCAGTTCTCACCCAACTTGATCTTCGCAATTGAAACCCCTTGTATCTCAATCGTATTCAGCTTCAAAGTCGACAAGCTAAGGCCGGTTTGCTTTTGAGCTTCCCAAAGCATCAAGGCTGATTCTGTAGCATTGACACTGCTTTCAATTCCGATCTCGATGAGACATTCCTCGTCGAGAGCATCACCGCAAATTGAGCGATTGCTGAGTTGAATCAACGCACACTCAGTAAATCGTCGAGATAGCCACGCTCCACCTAGGACGATTCTAGTTGCGCCGCCATCAACATACTCTGCACTACTTTCCTTGTGCAAAAGCGTATACGTAACAAGGTCTCCGATAACACATATTCTTCTTGCCTGTACGTCAATTTCGACTTCTTCGCCAGAAGATGAATCCGGTTTCTTGATTGGCGGCTCTATAGTTGGCTTCGGATTGACTGTAGGACTCGGTGGAGCCTGCTTTTGCGGTTTTGGATATTGGACCGGCGGATTCGGCGGAACTGGCTGGATGGAAGTATCCGAAACATCAACTTGGGATTCATCGGATTCTTGTCGAAATTTCGATTTGTCGGGCATTTGATATCGGTCCATTTGATTCGATAATTCCTACACCGAGCCTAGCCTAGTGTCTGTCCGTGAATTCATTTGACCAATAAAAAGATTGGGTTAAACGCAAAAAAGCTCCTCGAAGAACGAACCAATTTTGTTGGTTCTGTGTTGAATATGTTGGGAAAA
>JANMGH010000178.1:0-22857 GCA_031374515.1 Pirellula sp.
AGCCCATATCCGTTTCGTTCAATCCATAGGAACCTGCTGACCGGAGAGCCGTATGCGGGAGAACCGCTCGTCCGGTTCGGAGGGAGGGGAGCCGCAACTCAATGCGGCTTGCCTACCCCTATCATTGACTTTTGTCGGCTGTGTCCCGCTAGCTCAGTTGAGCTACGCATGCGCCCGTCAGCAAATCAACAAATTGACTTTGGACTTTGATTGCTCGAATCAGGGTCCAAACATGCTTTGGCTCGAATTCACAGGGTTGCGATGATGCGAGTTGATCCAATTCGCTTGCCACTGCAGCATGCTGGTCGTCGATGGATTGCATCCTTAGCTGGATCTCATCCACCATGCGTGAAAAGCCATGGGTTTCTTCTAGGCAATCAAGACGAGGGTCTCGGTCGCAACACAGCATCGCTAAGCAGGCTATCTGCCGTTCGCTCAATTTCGGGAGCTGTTTATGAAGTCGCTCGATGAGTTTTGGAAGGCGCATTGAGTTTCCGAGTTGACGACACCGAAAGCACTTCGTGCAGTGGCATACAGGATCATGGACTGCTGATGGACAACAATTATCGAGTAAGTGTAGGTCTCAGAAAGCGAAGGTGACAAAAAATTTGTGCACACAACTGCGGCATAGACCGGACAATCGTCAATACTATCCGGGATGCTTATGGAAAAAGCAGGAGAAGTCTTCGCGCCAAGATTGGACCGTGAGTTTTAGACGATGGGCTAGAAACCCTGCCGCTCGCTCCTTTTGAAGGTCCTGCAGATAGGTTTGTAGAGCTACCTGCGATTGTGTTGACGAATTCAAAAGAAACGCAACCACACTCCATGCGTCTCTATAGTCCTTGGCTGTCATATCCGCTGTTGAAGGTATTCGTTCTAACCGTTCCAAGTCGGTAATTTGTCCAAAACGGATTTGAGACCGAACCGCAACATTGTGTGTATTGTGCAATAGTGGGTTTGCGCTGGCTGTCTCGAAGTATTCAGCCAACCCTTCATCGAGCCATTGGGGCACCTTTACGTTGCTTGCATCGAGTACCGCATGCGTGCACTCGTGCCGAGCGTCCGTCAGCCACATGGAATTGAAGTATGTCAGCACCAATCCCGGACCTCGATGTCGGATGTAAAGTGCTCGGCGACTCGGAGCGTTTGGTAGGATTCGCTTTACGTAGCTGTCCAAAGACTCACGGTTCTCAAGGACCACGATGTGGATGGCTTGGTCCGTAATCGACAGATTGAGCGACTGCTTCAGCTCATCCGGCAACATCGCAAGTTTTGACAAAAAGGGTTGGAGGTTGCTGATCGGAACGGTAGAGTGAATTTGGAATTGGCCGGCAAACGCCTCGAATGGCCAACTGCTCGTTCGCGATGTGCTCCTCGAGTTGGCGGTTGCCGATGCTAGTTGAATTTCAGGTCCTTGGCCAGCCACCCTGCCGACTCCGATGGGCATGCAAGACAAAGCAAGTATGAACCCTTTCAGTAGGCTGCCACTTTTCAATGTTGCTCGAACTCCATTCGGTTGGACTGGAAACTTTAAGCCTATCGGAAAAATTCTTTATCGGACAATTTTGTGTATTCGTTCATCGATTTGAGAACAGACGCAACACGTGTTCGGTCGTCCGAGGAAAGTTTCTCGTTTAGAAACATTCGAGCAACGATCTCTTTGGTTTTTCCATGCGGCTGATCCGCGGACGGTGGAGTTAGCACTGTAATACGCCTAAGCTCAGACGGAAGTTGCCGCTGATCGATTAGGATCTGATTCAATTGCATGCGAAGGACGGGCGGAGTGCGATTGAATAGGGCATTGATTCTAACGGACCAATTCGCGAAGTCCCCGTAACGAACGGCGATATTGGGGTTTTCAGGCGTCATTGGTAGAAACTTGTAAAGCAAACGATCATTACCTAGAACAATTAACTCACCAACCAATGTTGGACCACCATTACTGGCGAACTTGCGTCGCTCATCTTCCGTCATTTTTTGCAGCACTCCATTGAATCGACTTTCAATTGCGTTCATTTCGAGGCTTACTCTTGATTTTTGTGCGGAGTCGAGGATCGTAATGTTTCCTAGTCCTGGATCCACCACGGTAACGCGGTGACGTTCGTCGTCCAGTTCTATGCACTTTCCTTCAACGAAGATCGTTTTGATATTGATGGGTGGTTTCGATTCTCCGTCCTCATAGATGTCGATATCAATTCTGAAATCCGTAGAATTCTGGATCGTTTGACCATGCAATCCTCCCGCAAGCAGAAAGCAGGTCAGACCCCACACAACGAGTTTTGATCTTATTGAGTCCATCATCGAATACCTTATTGGGCCAAGCCCAAGGATGAAACAGCCGCGTCTTTCGCAACATCAATCGTTGGGTCGAAGGGATAGAAAGTTCTTGCAACCCGCAGGGAAAGCTCGGAAAGGTAGATTCGTTGAAAGGTCACTTCGTCGAAATCCGAAACAGGGGCACCGTGTTGCGGATAGACGAATTGGGGGAATGACTTTTTGAAGGCCGCACGATCCCCATCAGAGACCTTGTACGCGGACACGGACGTGTTGCAACGTCCTTTATATAAGGTCTGGCCATCGCGAAACTTAAGGTTTGTAAGTTCGACGAGGACGATGTAGTCGGCGCGCAGCCTGCCTCCAATCGCCGGAATGGACCTCTCCCCCACCGCTTGTTCGTTGATGATTCGATCCACTTCTTCCGGGTTTACCATTTCCACTTTTTTGATATTTCTGGCAAACAACTCGCTGATGTGCCTGGACATGAGGATCCCCGAAGCATCTGCGTTGAGCCCCGCCTCGGTGCTGACCAAAACCGCCACACGTTTGTCCTTCAACTCGTCAAACTCGGCGGGAGCGTCATTGCCTTTGACGATATACATCGCATTACTCAAAAGGCCACAACCCGATGTCGATGCAACGACAATGCAGGTAGTGAGAACCAGGCATGCTTTTACCAATGCACCGACGAACGTGTATGAAACGCTGCGCCGATGCGATTCGATTTGAATACTTGCAGCCATGCAGGAATCCTTTCCTAATGCACTTTTCTGCCAAAGAACGTGAGACTGTCCGAGCGGCTTGTATCAAATGCATTGTCAGAATGCTAGACGGATTAACCATTCGGCAAAGGAAATTGCAACCGCAATAAGTGTCATCCAAATGGCAATTTGGGAAAACCAGGCTAGCGGGATCGGTTTGCCTCGGATCGCTAGCCACAACAATACAGGGGTTGCCACGCCGGATATTAAGCAGAGAAGAACTCCCCCAACGTTGGCTCTGACTGCGTTTGCAAGATCTCCATTTAGCGTGTGCGCCCACGAAGTCGTCATGCCACAACCCGGACACCGAACCCCCAAAAAGGTAAACATAGTGCAGCCTGGCAAGCCAAGCTGCCGGTGTGTCCCTATTCCACTAGGGTCTGGTTTGAGCCACGCAGCAATGGTAAGCAGTGCAGCCAACAGTAGACCGAGAAACAGGAATCCGATGCGTTCGCCTCGGCTGTAAGAGAAGCGTGATTTGCGGGACTGCGCAATTTGGGTTGTGGATGTGTTCATCAACGCTATTTCGGCCGCCTTGGAATTCGAACCAGCGGTCGAATATTGCTGTTTCGGCAGAATTTCGTAACCGCTATGGTCATGGTGTCGTTCTTGTCTCGAAGGAGTTGGGATATGCCATACGGAATGTATCTTTCTGCTTCTGGAGCCCAGGTCCAGAATCATCGTTTGGAAGTACTAAGCAACAACTTAGCGAATATCAATACGCCTGGCTTTAAGCCTAGTTTGGCCATCGTACAGGCGCGTCACAACAAGTCCATTGAGGATGGGGAAATTTCACCCAACTCGGGGACACTTGCCGACCTTGGCGGTGGAGCCAAAATCGAGCCCACGCAGACAATTTTCGAAACGGGGCCAATCGAAACAACTGGCAACAAGACCGATTTCGCCATTCATGATTCTAATAGCTTTTTCGTCGTAAAACGAGGCGAGGAGCAATTCCTTACGCGAGCTGGCGGTTTCGTCTTCAACGCATCTGGCCAACTTACGAACACCAATGGCGATCAAGTCATGTCGGTGGACGGCAATTCAATCCAAATCGATCCTTCACGTCGCTTCGAAGTTACCAACAATGGTGCCATTCAGCAGGATGGCCGAAACATCGTGTTGATGTTATCCAGGCCCGAATCGCTAGGGGATCTTTCGCGGGCTGGAGACAATTTGTTTCGCCCCCTTGCTCAAACACAACCTGTCCCGTCAAACGAGCGCTCTGTCGTAAGTGGTAGCCTCGAAAAGTCAGCTGTTAACCCAACGACCGCGATGATGGAGTTGATTGAGGCAACTCGAGCTTACGAATCCAATCTCCGACTTATCCAGCACCACGACCAAGCATACGGCAATTTAATCGGTCGCCTTCTTAAAGAGTAATCGAATAATCCAACTCGCCTTTTCTAAATACGAGGAATAAATCCATGAGCGTGCAAACACTTTACACTGCGGCTACCGGTATGGAAGCGATGCAGACCAAACTGGATGTGATCGCTAATAATTTGGCAAATATGAATACGACCGCGTTCAAACGGGATCGAGCCAATTTCGAAGATCTTCTGTACCGCGACAAAGTTTACCCAGGAATCCAAGATGCTCAGCAAAACCCAACACCGGTGGGTGTAGAAATTGGGCTCGGCACACGCGTGCAAAGTACACAAAAAGACTATGGTCAAGGAACAATCGAACAAACTGGCAGAGAGTTGGATATAGCCATCGAAGGACCAGGATTCATCGAGGTTACAGATCCCGTATCAAGTAACCCGCTCTACACACGCGCCGGTAATCTCGATATCAATGCCAACGGTCAATTGGTCATTGGATCCGCCCAAACAGGTCGCCTACTTAGTCCGCCTATTAGCATCCCGCAGGGATCGCTCGCAGTAGTCATCAGTCCAAACGGTCAAGTGCAAGTGAAAGCGCCTGGTGGCGGCTCAGCCTTAACTCAGGTCGGCGAAATTACCATGGCTTCCTTTATCAACCCCGATGGCCTGCTCAAGGTGGGTGAAAACCTTTATCAAGCTACCGATGCTAGCGGTCAAGTTCAATCGGGACCCGCTGGACAAAACGGTCTCGGTATTTTTCGCCAAGGGTCATTGGAAAAATCAAACGTTGAACCCGTACGTGAAATGATCGACTTAATCACAACGCAGCGCGGTTTTGAATTGAACTCCCAAGCAATTCAAGCTGGCGACCAGATTCTTCAGCAAATTGCAAATCTCCGACGATAGATGACACAAAAATGATGATCCACATGCTTCCGTTAAAGCAATTCCGCATTCACTATTTCTTGTGGTCTTTGTTGGCTGTGCCGATTTCCCTGAACTTGACGCAACCCATTCAAGGCCAGTCGCCGCGATTGCCTGTCGGCAGGCAAATCGCGTCCGATGCAAAAACACAACCGAAGAGTTCCGTTGATTTGCTGCTCAAATCCCGATCCGATTGCCCTTCAAATTTAATACTACTTTCGGATTTGGTAAGTGTTCAAAGCTCAGACGCACGTATCAAGGACCTCATCGACGTAGCGTTGGGGCCAGCGCCGAAGTTGGGCCACGACCAATCTTGGACGCGAAGTGATGTCGAAAAGGCTCTCGCTCTGCGCGGAGTACCACGTGAAGCAATTCAATGGAAGGGTGCAGCTGAGTGTCAAGTGCGAAGAACCGCAGGGCCGCGCATCCGTAGTCTGGATGGAAAGAATAGCGACGATACGAACACACAGAACAGTGTAACGAACAGTCGCTTGGCCAGTTACCAAAACGCATCCGGAAACGGGACAACGCAAACCAATGGCGATAGTAGCAACTCCCTGCAGCCGATCGACAAAAGTCAATTCACTCCCCCTTTCATTACTCCGGCCAATGTCAGCCAAGCGGAAAATCTAGCCGCGTTGGCTATTGGCGACTACCTTCGAACTAAAACGGATTCAGCTGGACGTTGGAACATCAAGGTGAATATGCCAACAGAGCATACAAAAACATTCTCGCTCCGAAATAACATCCTGGGCGTCGCGGGCGGCCAACCGCCATGGGATGGTCCGCAGGAGTTTGTCTTTCGAGTCATGGGAAAAAATGGAGAGCAGGTCATCCCTATTTCAGCAACGGTCAAGCTGCCCGAAATGGTAGTTGTAGCGAAGCGCGCTCTCTCAAAAGGATACGTACTCCAGGAGACAGATCTCGATTGGATACCCATGCCTCGTGGTTTGAATTACGGTCCGGAAGACTGCTTCTCGCGTTCCGATCAATTGGTCGGCCAACAACTACGACGCGCCATGAGCACTCAACAGGTGATTCGACTAAAGGAAGTGGGGCCTCCAACCGTCGTACATGTTGGAGACCTGGTGACCATCGGCATAGTCTCGGGTTCCGTCTCTGTTGAGACGAACGGTCGCGCCATGGAATCGGGTGCGATGGATGATCTGATCCAAATCGAAGTCCAACCGCATCGAAAGCGAGTCATGGCACGTATCACCGGCGATCGAGCCGCGCAAGTAATATCCAATGGTCCAGTCCATTCGATGAAATCGAATCAGACACTTGCGAGCAAATCCAATTCAAATTTTACACGTTAAGGAGAACGCGATGCCACTACTTTGGAGAAATGATCGAATGCGATCGGCCCAGTTCACGCTTTGCGTGGTTGCTTTCAACAGCCTTGCAATGTTTTCGAGTTCCTGGGTCTCAGCTCAGAATGGCAGTCTATTTCATCGACCAGTGGCACTCTACACGCAGTCTGGCGTTCCCGCAACAAACTCGGAGGTTCTGCCTGCACCCAACTCAAACGCAACTCCGGTTCAACCAAACAGCAATATGGCTACGCAATCTAGCCAAAATTTTGGACAACAGCCTCACCCAAACAACCAAGCACCACAAAACGCTTTGCTTGTCCCGCAAGAAACAGGTCAACTTGGTCTGCAATCCTCTTGGAGTTACGTTCCACCCACGCCAGCTCGAACATTGAAGCTGCATGACATTGTGCAAATCCGAATTGAAGAGGTATCCACTTCGTTGGCAACGGGCAGCGCAACCTCCCGCAAAACAACAAGCTACGATGCAACGATCAAGGAATGGCTAAGGCTCGTAGGATTAGACACCATCAAGCCAGCTCCACAGGCAGATGGTGACCCAAGGATTCAAACTTCGCAAACCGAAGTCTATCGCGGGGACTCCAATCTGCGAACCTCCGAATCATACACTCGAAATATTGCTGCCGAGATCGTCGATATCAAACCAAATGGACACATTGTTTTGGACGCGACCAAAGAGATCGAGGAGGATGATAATAGCGTGCGATACTCGCTCACCGGAACCTGCCGAAGCCAAGATATCGGACCTGACAATGTTGTACTTAGTCGCAACCTTATCCGCTCGAAAATCAATCGTCAATCACTAGGACATGTGCGCGACGGATACTCGCGCGGTTGGTTGACTAAATTTCTCGCTCGCGTGAAGCCGTTTTGATTTGACAATTACGCACGGAATTACAAAAGCGAATGTGACCGTTCGCGTCGGTCCTGTGCGTCATTCCACTCAAGACTGTTAATCGATTGCGACCTGCAGGTCTTCGCTAAGCAAAAGCAGCGTCAGCTGAATATCGTTCGGATGCAAACCGAACTGCTCCGACAAAACCCGCCGATAGTATCGCAATTGGGTTCCGTGATGCTCCGCCCGTTCTCTGGACCATTCAACCAGCGCTTGCGAATCCGGCTTGCGGTCCGTTTTGAAATCCAAGATTTCAGCTCGAACGACTCGGTCGCCATCGAAACCCAGCACGCATCGATCAATCACTCCACGCAACATCTGGCCGTCTACAATTTGCAACAATCGCCTCTCATTAGTTACTTCCAAATGCAATATCCGAGGCTGATGCCAAGCTCGATACCGATCACTACTTAACGCCAATAGCACTGACGGCATTTCGCAGTACTTAACGAATCGATCGACCCAATCATTGAGCTTCACTTGGCCCATCTCCTCAAGAGTGAGCGTTGAACCGGCGATTTCCTTGAGCCGCTTCTTGTTCGGCTTGAAGTCCTCAATCCAGCCTCGCATTTCTTCGAACCACCGGTGCACCAACTTGCCGATGACAGCATTTGACGAATTGTCGTCTGTCCACTGTGTGGCCAAATCGACAACGGCTGGCACAACACCTTGACTCGGACGCAACCAATT
Source organism: Pirellula sp. (assembly GCA_031374515.1). Taxonomy (GTDB): domain Bacteria; phylum Planctomycetota; class Planctomycetia; order Pirellulales; family Pirellulaceae; genus JBKCUI01. The sequence continues at coordinate 8,210 of JANMGH010000178.1, forward strand.
CATGCGACGAACCGATGCAACATCCCGCTTCAGTTCTATGGAGCGAGCATGTAGAGGTATAGCCGAGTTAGTCCGACCCTCATCAACCTCGATCATGGTGGTTTTCAACGAGTTATGCCAGTTCTCATCGCCGAAACTCCGAATGACAATCCCTGCTTGATCGCTCTGTCCCGGCCCAGCAAAGATCGAATGAAGAACCGATCCCCATCGCTTTTTTGCGCTCGAAGAAGGGGAAGTGTATAAATACAGAGCGTGGCGTGCGCGAGTCAGCGCAACGTAGAATACACACAACGCTTCGGAAAGTTGTTGGTTGGCAAACTCGCGAAAAGCGATCCGCCAAGAATCATCCAAGTACTTCTGGATGTCACGATTCATATAGCGCAATACACCGATAGGCGGTTTGGTGCGATCCTCATACATCGCTACAAACGTCGGTGGCCTAGAAATAATCGTCTGATCCAAAGTCGGCAAGAAGACAGCGTCAAACTCGAGTCCCTTGGACTGATGGATCGTCATCACTCGGACTGTACTCATGCCTGGGACAGAAACCTTTTGACGTTCTACATACTCTACAAAGTCATTGATATGATAGTTTCGCATCGCGTCGAATCGGTAACCTAGTTGAACGAATTGTTTGAGCCGATCCTGATCGCGTTCGGTGCATTCGTCGGCGATCGCATTGGCAAAAACGCCTAGCGAGCGTCCAAATCCAAAATCCGCTATCTGCTGCCGGAAGAATGCAGACATGGTAAACGCGTTCTCAACCACTTCAGTTGGCAATCGCTCGATCAAAGGCGAATGTCCAACATGAAAGTAAGCAAGCGAATCAGACGGATGGTTCGCCAACTTCATGGCGCTCAGCAATAGCAACACCGGAGCGGAATCGATCAGCGGATTGCCACCTTCCTGGCTCGCTTCGACCCCTCGCTCCCGCAATAGCCCGATCACTCGGCCAACGTCTCGATTCGTACGAGTCAAGACACCGATCTCGGCTTGAGGTGATTTTAGATGTAGGTCGGCGATGCGATCCGCCACTTCGTCGAATAGTCCATAGCTGCTTTCCTCCCCTTCCTGGTCTTTGTTCTTTTCGCAGTTTGCATTTCGAAACTCGACGTAGCCAGGCAATCGATCCCGCGACGTCTCGTGATTGGAAAAATAGCGGTTCATCCATTCTGTAACGGCCTGCGTGTCGCTGGCGATAATCTCAGACTCGTCATCGTTGTAGTAGCGGTCATGTTTAGCAAGTTGAGTAAAGACCGAGTTCACGAAATCGATAACTACGGGCGAACTTCGATAGCTTTTAACTAGCTTTTCTTGACGAACATGTTCAATTTGTTTTCCAACGGATTCGAAGATTTCCGAAACACCGCCTCGCCATCCATAAATGGCCTGCTTGCTATCGCCAACACAAAAGAACGACTTGTCGTTCGAAGATCCTTCGACGATTGCTTCGGCGAAGGGCTTGATGATATTCCATTGCATGGGCGAAGTGTCTTGGAATTCGTCCAACAGCAAGTGATCGATTGGGCAGTCCAACCGATAGGCGATGCCTTTCATGGCTTCGTCGTCCACTTTGCTTTCCCTTTGCGCTTTGAGCCCTATCAGGACCTTCGAGGTCGACTCTGCACCGTCATCCGATTTGTGCTTCGCGATGGTCTCTTGCATCCATTTGGAGAGCCGTTCTGAGATATCGTCAAACGAAACAATCCGTCGCCGCGTTTTGACATATTGGAGTTGATCATGATAGTTAGCTAACATGCGGTAAGCGGCTTCGTTCTGTGCGCGGCGACTAGCGAGTTCCTCAACAGCGGCCTTCTTGGCCAGGAGCAATAACGCTTTCACTGCCGTGTCCGGAAGTTCCTTGGAAGAGTACTTGGGCAGAGCGTCATCCGCGTTCTGAACCAGAGTCAAGCCGAGAAATTCACTCCATTCGCCGGCCTCGAATTTTGCGACGGCTTTGTCCCGAGCAGCCGCATAACTCTTGTGCTCCAACTGAGATGTCCTAAAAACATTGAGTGCCGATTCGGCTTGCTCGGCCGTTGGCCCGCGTGGGACAGTTAGTTGGTTCCAAGCTTCTTCGTTGGTCTTGCGGAAAAGATCGTAACCCGTTGACACTACGTTTTCGATCTCGCGACGGATGCCTCGAGTCGCATCCCCTTTGGACAATTGGGATACCAACGACCTCAAGGCTGAGCGGTCCATGGTATCAAACATACGGCTAATTGCCTCTTGTTGCAGTTGATCTGTTTGAAACGGATCAGAGAGCGTCCAGCCAGGCGGCAGTTTCAGTTCCAGTGCAAATGAGCGAGCAAGCTGTGAATAAAAGCTGTCGAGCGTACTTACTCGGAATCGGTGCAGATGCGAACAAAGTCGTCCAAGATGATATCGGACTGTATCGCGAGTAATCTCAAGCGGCTTTAACACTCCGACCAAGCGGATGAATCCCTCTTCGCTTTCGACTGCGTCCGCAAGCCACGACAGGATTCGATGAAGGATCTCACCAGCCGCTTTCCGAGTAAAAGTGGTAGCCAAAATGGAATCGAGCGCTTGGTTTGTAAAGAGCAATCGCAATGCTCGCGATGCTAGATTGTAGGTTTTTCCCGTACCTGCCGAGGCCAAAATCATTTGGGGAGAAAACCAATCTTCGCCCGCCTGTCCTTTCGCAAAATGCTCTTCGAGTTGGAGCTTCCTCGGTGGGCAATTACCACTTGCTTGGCGATTGGCGTTTCTTTCGAAGTGTGCCCGATCCAAACGATGCCTGTTGATATCCTCGTGGTGGTCGTGTTCTAATCCTGAATCGCTATTCCATTGAAGTTCAGGAACGGGATGGATTTTTTCAGCCAAGTCACGTTGGCGTTTCGATTCCAATTCTTGATTAGCGACGGATTCGTCCCAACGCCGCACGACCGAAAACTGAGTGATTGCGTTGCATTCATCAAAGTTGGAGATGCCTTTGTACTTGGGCGGCCAGAACTCTCTCGCTAGCACCTTGCGAGCGATCAATTTAGCCGAAGCGATCGCCTGGTCATGCTGCTCCGGCTTGAAGTCGGCGACAATGAACTGCGTTTCAGCTGGATTTTTGGGAAGCAATATGTAGCCAAAACTCACTTTCGAAAGATCCTCGATGCGGAGCGACTTAATCAACAACCCATAGAGTGGCAATTGCCAATCCGTCCATGTCCCGTTGGGTCTAACGTGAGCTTCTTTTGGTTTGCCAGCTTGGTCCCCTGTTTTGTAGTCCCACACCGCAAATCGTCCGTCGCGGGGATGGTAGTCGATTCGATCGATTCGGCCATGTACGATCATCGACTCACCGTCGAGATCTAGAGTGATGCCGTGTTCCTTGTCAACTTTGTGTTCGATGTATTTAATTCGCCAACCGGCTGCAATTTGCGCCGCTTGATGTACCGCAAACGCTTCGAGGCGACGGGCCGCTTGTTCCAATTGAATCTGCAATGCAGGTGTTGGTTTTACGCCAAACTTCCTTCTCGCAATCGCCTTAAGATTTTCCGTTAACCAATCGGCTGTCGCTTTGGGATCCGTCGAAGTCGCAACTGGCGATTGGATAAGTCCTTCCAAACATGTATGCAAAAGATCTCCAAATCCCCCGCCATCCAATTCCAGTCGATCGTGCTCGAATGCGCGAACCTTTTCGACGCGGTTCAAATAGAAACGATAAGGGCACTGATCGTACTTTTTGAAATCGGTGACCGCCATATCGCGAACGGTCTTCGAATCGTCCGGAATCGGAATCGGAATATTCGTTTGGCCTTCGCGAGGAGTCCATGCATCCGAAACAAGGTGATCGTCAGCTGTCTCCTTCGGTGATAACAAAAGTTTTACGCGTCGTGCGAGCAAGTCCGAAGGAACCGCCAACAACAACCGGCTCGGGGTCTGTGGGTCTCCATCCAGACTGAGGTGATTCAAAACAAGATCGAAACGTTCGCGTGTGTGAATCATGGACAACATAGCATAGCAATCGCGTGCATAGCGACGCGCATTGTCCATCAGCCCTAGTTCAGAACGCAATTGGTTGGGAAGAAAAGCATCTCCATTGACACTTTCCGGAACGATCCCATCGTGCATTCCCGTAAGCATAAGCACTGGGGTGTCGTCGAGTGTTAGCTCCAACCATCCCAGCATTTCGACCGCATTGTCATCCTGAAGAGGTGGCACGCTGACCGTTTCCAACTGGCTTTGTAGCCATGCCATCGTTTCCTGAAAAGTCACCTGCGCGTCGAGATTGCTTGGAAGCTCTGCAAGTTTCGCTAGAGCTAAATTGATCTCCCCACACGCCCGCAGTACGAGGTTTCCTGCATTATCATTTCGATCGACCTGAACCCCTTCGTATAGTGTCTTAACAACTTGTCTCAACGGGTTAGCCCATTGGGTCAATTTGGCGTTCACCATTCGCAGCGGCTTGAGCCAATTATCCAGATGGTGTAGCACCGCGAGGAAGGTCTCTTGCCCTTTCCCTTCGGGCCATTCAGGCACATTCACACTGCGAAGGAGAGTCGATTGTAGGTATTCATCCAGGCGTGCCAGGAAATCGAAGGGTATCGCACCCCGCCCCGATTCAACCTCGGCGCATTTGATTAGCCAATCATGAATACTAGGTGTGCGTACAAGACTACCAAAAACATCGATTGAGCCATCGATCAAATAATCCCCTATCAACTCAACAACCTGCATAGGTGGCGTTTGCGCCACTGACACACCTGGACCATATCGGAGAGTTACTCCTGCACGCGCCAGCGATTCCTGAAGCGCCGGTACGATTTGCGGGTCGGGGATTCCGACCGTGATGTCTTGCACCGAGTAGTCGCTTCCCAAGTCGGCCAGCTGGCAGGCCAACTCATTGGCCGCGTCATTGGCGCTGGATCGAACGTGTAGCTGATCCTCATCGATGGGTATCTCGATGTCTTGCCAATATTCCGAAAGGAGAGTTCCGTCTTGATCAAATCCTGCTGCATACGATTCCGGCGCCCCAATAAGGACACGCACGCTGTCGGAAATTACCCCAAGGAATCGTCGCTGGGCTCGATTTAAATCCACTGCCCCCACTAAGATTATCTCGTGATCCGTTCGCACCTCGTTATTGTCGATAGCAAACCGACGTGCGGATTGAACGTCCCATAGACCTGCGACATGAAGCTCGTCCAGATAGTTGCGCTGTAGTTTCGAAAGGACCTGCCAACGAGGCTCCTCCGGCGAACCCTTCAACTCGTTCACAACGTCATCAAAATCGACCAAATCAGAAGAGAGTTCCCGATGCAGCGTGCTAAGAATACGAGCCAAATCCATCCACGGTCGGAGCTCGGATGAGTCCGGTACCTCAAACAGAAGCGGCTTGAGGAGTTCGTGATCGGCGGACCGAAGGACTTTTGTCCATGCAAGAACCTGTTCCAAGTCGCTGGCGAAGGGGAATTTTGCAGTATATAGTTTTTCCGGCAGCGTTCCCATTGTAAGCAGTTCTGGTGGCCGTAGAACCAGCGACCGCTCGCTTGCACGTGTCGCCATTAACTGTGTCAATCGGCGACCTGCGAACCCGCCAGGCAGAACCAGTAAGCATTGGTCCATATCCCACTTGTTGCCGCGTGTGTACTGCTTTTGCAGAAAATCGCAGGCCGAATGAAGTATTGGATTAGACCAACCAAGATAGTGAGCCTGAATGGACTGCGATTGCGCGAAAAGCGGCCGTCGCTGGCGAAACGGAATCTTGGTTGTTGCCACAGTTAATTCACCTCCTTGCATAGTCCCTAACCTAAAAAGAATGCTAGCGGAACTTGCATTCTGTATTAGGCCATCAGCAATTGACACGTTTGGTCAACGCTCATTCCAACTCAATGTATTTTCGCGGAATTCCTTAATAATACAACCACAAAGTAATCCGACGACAGGCACGCTGCCGCAAAAACGTTACAAATTAAACACAAAAGCGTTGACCAAGAAAAATCACAAGATAGCTTGAGAGGGATTTGAATTTCTCCTCCTTACTCAAGCGCCAGTTTGTACACCCTAGTTTTTTAGCATCCGCGAACGGCAGTAAACGGCTTTCCATTTTCCGCTTACGCTTCAGACACTGTTTCCACTGTTCAAAATAGAGTTCATCGCACACTATGTCCAATCGTCTCCATCGAGTTGTAGCCAAGAATAAGAACCGCTTCCAACGCATTCGACAAAAGGCCTCGCTGCTCCGCGAAAAGGCCAAGGCCAGTACGATGGCCTACTTCGAGCGACGCGAACGCAGAGTGGCTTGGTGGCAACGTGCATTTCGAGCACCAATGGTCTATACGAATTGGCTGTTCGCAACATCCAGTTCCTTGTGGATGGCAATGCTGAGTTTGCTCGGACTGGCACATGTTTCGTCGAGGAACAGTCGTCGCGGAAAATTTGTCCAAGCCTGGAACTCGCGCAGGCTATGGCATGAGCCCTTGGAACAACGCGCGATGTTGGCGGTCGGTATTGCGGTGACCAACGTTGATAGCTTGTTCACCGATGGGGACGGGGACGGAGTAGCTGATCCGGGCGATCGGATCCGTTACACCGTGACCGTGCAGAATAGCACTGGTTCGGCTGCGACGAACGTGACGTTTCAGGAGATCGTCAACGACCCGAACTTGACGCTGGTCGCGAACTCGATCAACGTCTCGCCGCTGGCCATCAATGACACGTTCACGGCGGTTGCGAATACGCAACTTGTCGTCGGCAATGCCACGCCGCACCCCGGACCGCACTCGACCGTGGCGGGTAACGTCATTTCCAACGATACGGAGTTTCTGAGCGACACCTTCACCATTTCCGCAGTGCAGGCGGTGAGCACCGTCGTCAGCGATAAGATCACCGCGACCACCGCTCAAGGCGGCACGATCGTAATGGTCGTCAACGGCCCAGATCGCGGCTCGTTCAACTATTTGCCGCAAGCAGGTGACACCGGCGCGGACAGTTTTACTTACACACTGCGCGATGACGGGATCGACAACGTCGCGGGGAATGCGGACGACTTGTTCGGCGTCGGCACCGTCAACATTACGATCGGCACGCAGCAAGTCTGGTACGTCGACAGCGCCGCCGGCACGAATGGCAGCGGCACCTCCGCATCGCCGTTCAATACTCTCTCGGCGGCGACCGTGAACGGCGCTGGTGGGGCGGGGGACGTGGACGGGGCGGGCGATATCATCTATCTGGCTTCGAGCGGCACGAACTATGCCAATGGTGTGGTCCTCGAAGCGAGTCAGCAGCTCATCGGCGGTGGAGTAGCGCTGGTCGTCGATAGCTTCACGCTGCAAGCCGCCGGCACGAACCCGATTCTCGTCAATGCGGGGGGCAATGGCATCACGCTCGCCCGCGGCAACACGGTTCGCGGGGTCTCGCTGGGAAATGCCTCGGGCGATGCCATCAACGGTTCGAGCTTCGGTACGTTCACCGTCAACACGGTCACCATCAACACCACCGGACGAGCGCTGAGCCTGAACACCGGCGCGTTCGGCGCGTCCTCGGCGTTCACGTCGATCACATCTAGCGGCGGTACGAACAATATCAGCCTCGATTTCGTTGACGGCACCGTGAATTTAGGGGGCGGCGTGCTCAGCGGCGCAGCTTTTGAAAGCTTTCGTATGGGGGGCGGAACGGCTTCGATCACGTACACGGGCAATATCACTCAGACTGCAAATTCGGGGATGGTCAACATTCAGAATCACAGTTTGGGAACCCTCGCATTCAACACCGGAACTTTGAACGCCACGAGTGGCGCCGGCCTGTTTTTCAACAATGCCTCGGGCACTTATAACTTTAGCGGCACCACGACGTTAACGGGCGCCCTGACGGCCATCACTGTCGCCAGCAGCTCTGGGACATTCACGTTCGGCGCGAATACCGCGGTGACCCCCACCGGCGGCTCCACGATTCCCATCAACATCATGGCTGGAACTGCGAGTGTCACGTACAGCGGCAACGTCACTCAAAACAACAATGCCGCGCTGCTCAGCATCGCGAACCACGCAACGGGCACGATCACGTTTCAGACCGGCACCCTGAGCGCGACCAACGGCACCGGCCTGCAGTTCAACAATGCCGACAGCACCACCTCGTACAACTTCAACGGCACCACCACACTCAACGGCGGCGATGCCGGCATCGATATCTTTGGCGGTTCGGGCGGCACGTTCAACTTCAGTATCGGCACGTCGATTACCAATCCGAGCGGCATCGCCTATCGCGAGGACACCAGCACGGCCAACGTGACCTATAACGGCACGATCACCAAGAACAACAACGCCAACAGCGCCGTGGACATCAACGTCAAGACCGGCGGCACGACGGCGTTCGGTGGCGCGATCACGGCCAGCACTACGACCGCTAACGCCATCGACCTGACCAACACCGGCGGCGCGGTCAACTTCACTGGCGGGCTGAGCCTTACCACGACCAGCGGCATCGGCTTCAACGCCACCGGCGGCGGCACCGTCAGCGCCACGCAGAACAACACGAGCATCGTCAACACGATCACCTCCGGCACCGGGACCGCGCTCAATGTCGCCAATACGACGTTCGGTGCCAGCGGCTTGACGTTCCGCAGCATCTCCGCCAACGGCGGCACCAAGGGAATTGTCCTAAATAACACCACCGGGAATCTGACCGTCTCGGGCGACGGCACCGGTCACGCCAACGGCTCCGGCGGTACCATTGCCAACATCACAGGATCGGTGCTCGGCAACGCCCCCGTCTACCTCCTCACAGCCAGCGGCACGATCACGCTGCGGTCGATGAACATGTCATTGAACGCGTCTACGACAACCAGCAGTGCATTTTCCGGCATGCTCGTCGATAACAACGCTGGCGGGACCATCGCGGTGAACGTCACGGGTTGCACATTCGTGGGAAGGACCGACAACACCACCCAGAACAAATCACTCCTTCAGTTCGAAGCCGGCGGCGCTGCGAGCCTGACGGCGAATGTGCAGAATTCCTTCTTCAGCGCCAATCGCACGTACGGAGTTTTTGCGACGGGGGCGGGGACATCGACCGTGAATGTCACCGTGAACCAGTGCGGCTTCGGCACCGACGTGAACACCGGCGCGCCCGTCAACCAGCCCGGTACCGCCATTACGAGCCCGCCCCCATTCAGTCTCGGGATCACCAACGGCAGCAGCGCGCAAGTCGATTACACGGTGACGAACAATACGTTTTGGGGCGCGAATGGATTAGATGGCGCAATTTACGCCGTCACAATCAGCGGTGCTTCGACTACTGCTTCGTCGCACCTGAATGGCTCGTTCAATTTCAACAAAATCGGCAAGACCGGCGTGACGGGCTCCGGCGCCGCCAATGGCGCGGGGGCCTTGGGCTTGCTCCCCGGAACATTAGGAGCCTTCCGAGCTACCGTGATCGGGAATGACATCCGGCAGGTAAACGGCCCCGGGGTCAATTTCTTCAACAGTGCGGGTCCCGGCGCGAGCATTGCGGCCACGCTCAAAATCAAAGGAAACACGATCGCGGAGCCCGATACGACGGGCTCACCGCTCTTCCAGCGCGCGATCGTGGTATCACCGGGCAACAGCGGCGGCGCCAATAACCCGTGGATCGCGGAGATCGGCGACACGACAGGCACGAATGCGGCCAACAAGAACATTATCAGCGACGGCGGCAACGCTCCCAGCGGCACCAACACCTGGCAAGCGGGCAATTACATCCGCGTGACAAACAACAATAACACCCCTGCGCTCGTCTTGCCCGGACTCTCGCCGTCCTCCGGCGCGACAGCGGCACAGGTCAATGCATTCGTGCAGGGTGCGAACACGCTCCCGGCGAGTTCAGTCAATACCTCGCTCGGGACTGCGGGCATCAACGGCGGCGCAGCGCTTCCACTGCTCTTCGCGCCTTCGCCGAAGAATACGGTGACGCCGCAGACGGTCGAGCGGGACTTAACCGTAGCGCAGCCGCCGGTGATCGACGATATCGTCGTGACGCCGCCCGTGGATGAGCGGCCCGCGGATGAGCCGCCGGTGGATAAGCCGTCGGTGATCGGCGATGTCGACGTGACGCAGCCCGTGGATGTGACGCCGGTGATCGTCGATGACGGCAGCCTCTCCCAAGGCGAGCTCGACTCCCTCGTCGCCGCCGCCATCGCGCGGTGGGAGGCGACCGGGCTGACCGCCGAGCAGATGAGTCTGTTGCAGAAGGTCACGTTTGTAATTGAAGACCTGTCGGGTTGGTATCTCGGCGCGGCGGGTGATGGCGTGGTGACGCTCGACTCGAATGCCGCGGGCAACTCGTGGTTCATCGATGCGACACCGTTCGATGACAGCGAATTCACCGGGACCGGAACCAAACTGACTGCGACCGCGGCCGGCGGGGCCAAGGGACGCGTTGATGCCCTCACCACGGTCATGCACGAACTCGGACATCAGCTTGGACTCGAAGACACTTACAGCACCGCCGATTCGGCCAACCTGCTGTACGGCTGGATCAATCAAAGCGAACGCCGCCTGCCCGCCGTCGGTCAGGCTGAGGGAGCCGACCCGAGTCACCTCGCGGGCCAGAGCGGTCCCGACTTCCTGTTCGGCTCGATGGCCCTCGGTACGCTGCCCAACGGCTATGGCGTGACGATCGTCTATGACGCGACGGTCGACGCCATGAGTAATGGCCTCGCTCCAACTGTCTCCAGCCAGGTTCGCATCCTGGCTGACGGCGGCATCAACGTGCTCAGCGACGATCCCGCCGCTGGCGGTGCGGCTGATCCGACGACCACGACGCTCGATTCGCTGACGGTAGGCAATCAGGTCTGGATCGAAGCCAACAACAACAACGTGTTCGATTCGGGGACTGACACCGGCGCCAACGCGGTCGCCCTGACTCTGTTCCTGAGCGACGGCACAACGGTGGTCACGACCGGCAGCACCAACGGCAGCGGCGTCTACCAGTTCACGGGCCTCTTGCCCGGTGATTACATCGTACGTGTCGATGCTTCCAACTTCGGAGCCGCACAACCGCTTAACGGCAAACTCTCGATCATCGGCGCCACCGATCCGGACGACAACGTCGACAACGACGACAACGGGGTCGATAACGTCGCTCCAGCGACTAACGGCATTCGTAGCCTACCGATCACGCTGGCCTACAACACTGAAATCACGGCTGGATTAGGCAACGACACCAACAACACGCTCGATTTCGGTTTCAGCGTTGGGAACCCACCTGCCGCCAATGACGACAACGGGCCAGGCCTCACCGAAGACGGAGCGAACGGCACGGTCAATGTGATAACAAACGATACCGATCCCGATGGCAATCCAACTGCTCCAGTGAACGGCGTCGGCCAGTTCTCCGTCGACTTGGATCCAGGAACCGCTGGTATTCAGACTACCTTCACCGATGCCCAAGGTGTCTGGACGCTGAACACGGCCACTGGCGTGGTAACGTTTGACCCAGCCAACAACTACAACGGCACAGCTGTCATTCCCTACACATTGACCGACCCCACGGGACTTAGCGACCCGGCCAATATCACATTTGTTGTAACGCCCGTAGCCGATCCGCCTGTTGCCAATGACGACACCGGACCTGGCCTCCCTGAGGACGGACCTAACGGCACAGTCAATGTTCTGACCAACGATACCGATCCCGATGGAAACCCGGCTGCGCCTTTGAACGGCGTCGGCCAGTTCACCGTCGACTTGGATCCAGGAACCGTCGGAATTCAGACTGCCTTCACCGATGCCCAAGGTGTCTGGACGCTGAACACGGCCACTGGCGTAGTGACGTTCGACCCTGCCAATAATTATCACGGCACTGCCGTCATTCCTTATACCTTGACCGACCCCACGGGATCTAGCGACCCCGCCAATATTTCGTTCATTGTTTCTCCAGTTGCGGATACTCCATCGGTGACCAACGCAACTACGCAGATAAACATACAGACCGCGAGCGGATTGCAGATTTCGCGCAATATCGCGGACGGCGTGGAAGTGACGCACTTCAAGATAACCAGCATCACCGGCGGAACGTTATTTCAAAATGACGGCGCAACTCCAATCCTCGATAACGATTTCATCACATTCGCTCAAGGCAATGCGGGCCTGAAGTTCACGCCTGCGCTGAATTCGATTGTCACCGGTCACTTCACCGTTCAAGCCTCCGTGGGTAACACGAACGGTGGACTGGGCGGCAGCACCGTAATAGCTGATATTACGGTCACCGTCGGTACCCTTTCGGCCACCCTTACCAGTGGTGACCTTGTCATCACCGATACCGATGCTGTCGGCAAGAACAACGCGATCACGGTAAGTAACGATGGCGCAGGAAACATTGTCATCACCGATACGGTCGAGCAGTTTAATGGCACGGGCGGAATCCCGAGTGCCGTGTTGTCCAACGGCAACAAGACCTTGACCGTTCCCGTGGCTTCGATTCCAGGCAAAGTGATCGTCAACGGTGCGCTCGGTACAGATACAATTACGGCGAGCTTGACCAATTCGCTCGGGAAAACACTCGATTTCAACGGCGGCGCCCCGAGTACTTCTCCTGGCGACAAGCTGGTCATTACCGGTAGCCCAACCACCACGCAGACCTTCAACTTCACCAACGAGCACGACGGAAGCGTTGTGGTTGCGGGTGCCATTGCTGGCACCATCAATTACACTGGCCTCGAACCGATCAGTTCGTCGATCAACGCCGCCGATGTGATCTTGAATTACAGCGATACTGCTGAGACGATCACCGTCACCGCAAACGGTCCACAGACACAAGTGGACTCGAATGTCGGCGGCGAAGTCGTCTCGTTCAACAACCCAACCAATTCATTGCAGATTTACGCAGGCACGGTTGCTGATTCTGCGAACGACACAATCACTGTGACGAGCTTTGGGCCAGGGTTCAATGCCTCGCTGACTATCGATGGAATGGGAGGTACCGACACGGTGAATCTGAATGCAGCCACCAACCTTGCTGCGAACAAAAATCTAACAGTGACGAGCGAGAGGATTAACGTCACGACAGCTCAGACGCTCAGCGGGACTGGGGCGATAACATTAACGGCAGGAGAACGCATCATTGTGTCGGCCAACTTGACTGGCGGTACTGGAGGTACGACTCTGCTGGCTAACGGCACCGCAGTCCCTAACAACTCTAATGGAGTAACCATTGCCTTTGGGGCCATAGTCACCGCGACAGGGACAGGCAACGTAAGTGTGACGGGAACCGGCGGCAGTCTTGGCAATTCAAATTTCGGTGTCCTCATTTCTGCTGGTACAGTCACGTCCGGCATTGGTGGTACGGTTACGGTCGTCGGTACAGGCGGGGCTTCAACCGGAGCCAGCAATGTCGGCGTCGCAGTTTTGTCCAGTGGCTCGGTTTCATCGCCTGGTACGGTCACAGTTACTGGTCAAGGAGGGGGGATTGGGTTTAGCACTGGCAACATAGGCGTGGCCGTTCAGGACGGAACAATTCAGTCCACTGCGGGCGCGATAAACGTCACTGGAACCAAAGGGCTGAGTACGACCACCGGTTTCTCCGTTAACCTCGCCAGCACTCTGGCATCCGCCGGAATCGCAACTCTCTCAGGTCCGGCGGGATCGGACATCAACGTTCTTTCCATTGCGACTGTGAATCTTGGCTCATTAACCATACCGGCTGGAACAGGCCAGGTAACCGTTTTTGAAGACTCGGACATGGCATTGAACATTGTCAATGGAACTACAATCAACTTGACCTCGTCCGGCGCCATTACCGACAACAATGCGGGGGCCAATAATATCTCTGCTAACCAGCTCAATGCGACCGCCGCGATTGGCATCGATCTCGATACCGATATCGCCTTACTGATTGCTAGCACAACAGGTAGCGGAGCGATCAGTATCCGCGAGGCCAACGCGATCGTGTTGTCAAACGTCAACGCGAACAATGGACCCATCACCGTATCTGCCGGTGGAACAGTCACCGCCACCTTCGTCACCTCGTCGACCGATAACGATGCAAACGATATCGCCATCACCGCATCCGGTGCTGGTAGCAACATCCTCCTCGGTGCCGTCAATGCAGGTAGCACATCGGGCGACGTGACCTTGCTCTCCAACAACGGATCCATCGTGGATGTCACGGCACCTGCTGGCCCCGCTCCAGCCACGAACTTGGTAACCGGGGATGTGGTAACGCTAACTGCGGCCATCGACATTGGGACGGCACCGCCCGTCCTGAATATCAATACCACCGCAAACTCGATCGTCGCTTCGACCACCAAGGCTGCGAACCCAGGAACTCACGGCATTTGGATCAGCGAAACCAACGCAGTTACGCTTCAATCGGTCACCACCCAGGACGGTCTCATCCGTATCCTAACCGCTGGCAATGTTCTGGCAACCAATGTCGTGGCCAACGGCACTGCACGAAATGTCTCGATCATCGCATCCACCGGCGACATCACCGTCAACACGATCACTTCCGCGTTGGGCAACGTAACCCTGAGCGCCCTCGGCGTGCCCACAGGTTCGATTATTGACGACAACAATGACACGACACGCATCACCGGCAATACAGTGACTCTTTCTGCAGCCATGGATATCGGCAAGCCGCTGTCTGGACCGCAAGTTGAAGATATCGATACCACGGCCCTTATCATCAATGCATCGACGAATCAGGTTAACGCTGGTACG
>JANMGH010000186.1:0-2809 GCA_031374515.1 Pirellula sp.
GAGGCAAGCGAGTTATGGGATGTAACTACAGAACAACACAGAGCATGCAGTCTTGCCCAATACGGAAAGACAAGAAAGAACTATTCAGAATCATTTCTGACTATGGCAGCATGATAAACCGAATAGCCGGTCACACCCGTACGATTCGAGAGTTCATGGGTGCCGATGGAAATGAATCGGTGTACAACACTTGTATTGCCCCATCAGGCGAATTCGTCACGTTTGCTTCGGATCATGCAAGACTAGAAGGAACAACGAAACTGAACCAATTGCAATGTACATTGAGAGCAGAATAAGTCCTTTCGAAAGCATGAAATCCCTGCGAAAATTGCATATCGGCAATTTTGGCTGTTCGAGACGTAATGGATTTTGGACACCGGAAGCAACTCGTTTACTGAAAATGGAATCGGGAATACCTAGCCCTGTAGTGCTCGGCTCACAGGAAGGTGTCCACTGTGGACATAGCCGAATCTTACTGGCGACCAAAGTCTCGCTTCACAAGGCACTAGTCTACCAGTGTCATTTCTTTAGCCAACTTCAGCCATTTATGAAATTATCGAAGCGTCGATTCCAACAGGTCATTCGCAATTGTGTGCTGCGAATCGTTTAGCTCTTCATCGGCCTGTGCTAGATCGATGCTCTGCTCCTCGGCAAAGCGAGTTCGCGGCAGGAGGGAAGTCGATTGGGACTTGCTCACAGAAATTGGTGTAACCGGCAACGAGTCGATAAGTCGGCTCATGAAGTTGTCCACGATGTGCGTTGTTACCACCACCCAATGCATAGTTCTCGACCGAAGCACCTGAAGTGCCATATTCGAAAGTCCGATCCGTTGACGCATCGTTCACCACATACAACTTAGTGAATGGGTCGTTGTTGAGGATTGAACCTATTCCAACTCCATCGACAATCGTTGCGCCTATCGCATTGGATAAAATGACGTTGAAGGTCTCGGTAGATTCCGTATCGGCCCGTCTAGGGTTGGAATGAGAACTGTCTTGGAAGTTTCTACAGCGCAGTCGCAACCGGACCATTTACCTTTAACTGCGCTTTCTTCCATCGATAGAGTTGGGTAGTGCTCGACAGTCCCTATCGTTCCGCAATGGAAGGAGCTGAATGTCCATCTAACAGCATTTGAACAGCATCCCGTTTGAGTTCGTCCGTGAACTGTCTCCGTCTTTTCGATGCCAGCTTCGTGCTCTTTGCGCTCATCCTGAAAGTCTTCTTGACCGTTCATTCTAAGCTCTGGGCGCGCCCGGAATTACGGCACCACCTCAGACCTACGTCCACAGTTGCTGGGCGTAACTACATCGGGACGTAGCCTATGACCACGTTGCCTGCTGTTGGTGATCTAGGTCCACGGTGTTTTGGGCGAACTTGTGGTATTGCTGGCTCCCAACTAGGGCTACGGCTACGTCCTACTTGTGGAAATGGCGGAAGAGCCAGCGCCAACGTCCAAAGTGGTTGGGCTAGTTTGTGGAAGCGGCTGGACAACAACTGTGTGCGAGCGAGGAACGCTGGTTCTGCTGCAACGGCCAGGGACTCTTATCTTGCGACATTTTTCTAATCGCTTTTTTTGCGATGGCAGAATCCGACTATCGCACCCAAGAGCATATAACAAACTCCCATTGAGATCATGACGCCAGTATAAACATTTAGTGGTGACTCAGCAAAAATCGTACGAGCTATGGTTGCACCCAGTAACGATGACGCTGAGCCCAGCAAAAGAAACCAACGCCAAGCTAATTGATCATTCCTTAAGTATCCAACAACGGTTCCAAGCAAACCGAAAAAAGCGATTCCAATGGACCATCCATAAAGCGGCGAGAAATCACGAGGAGATAGATCGAGTACGTCGCAGGTTTGTAGTCCAATTCCAATACCGATTAGTGTACCGTTAATCGTTGACGCCGAAAGCGCATTAACGAAGACGCTCGTAGATTGGGGTAGTGTGTATGGATTGATCATCGCAATTTTGCTCGATAGAAACAGAACGAAGTTCAGTCTATCCGAAGCATCCATCCTACAGCAAGCAACCAGGTCAGTTTCTTGCCAACCTGTGGAAGAGACCAGGCTAGGCAGCTAGAGCCTACGTCCACAGTGTTTGCTACGTCCACAGTTGTTGAGCTACCGGGACCAGTTCTTTGCCTGAGTAGATGATTTACTACGGCGAAGTTGCTTGACGACATCGGTTTAGTGCCATCCTGAGGAAAATGGATTGGTCCTATCTCGGCGAATCAACTTCAACCCGTTGAATCGCATCAAGTACTATCTCGGGATCGAGCGTTTCGAGATGTGGGAGATTACGTTTTCGGTTTCCAAAAGAACGTCTTGGTAGTTTAATCCTAGATCGGTTAGCGCATCGTAGGCAACACCTTCGGCCGCGATTAAGAGTGCGAGTAAAATGTGTTCGGTCCCGATTTCATCGTACCCTCAGCCGGTTTGTTCTCGCCATCTGGCGTTGGATCGCGCTTCCATTTTGGAAAGCTCGACGATTTTCTGGGCGAGCAATGAGAATGTAGGCGCGGTGTCCAACATAGCCATTTCAGAATCGGACGTAACTCGCTTTTCAACTTCAAGCCGGATCCTCCGTGGGCATATGCTGAGGTTTAAAAGTACGTTTGCAGCTACACCAGAGCCTTCCTGGACGAGTCCGAGTAGGATGTGTTTAGAATCAATTTCGGTGTGATTGAATCTCTGCGCTTGTAGTCCGGCAAGCAGCATTACCATTCTTCCGCGATCATCAAACTCAGACTCATTCATCTTGGGTCTTACTCCTCGAAAGGTTTGTCCAACGTGATTTATCTTGGGG
>JANMGH010000027.1:0-19418 GCA_031374515.1 Pirellula sp.
CCGACCAGCCCGACAACCACTGGCTGGACTGCCTTGTGGGAGCTGCGATGGCGGGATCCATGCAGGGATGCGTGCTGTTTGGATCCGATGGTGGCCGTGTTAAACGAAATGATCGGGTTAGCTTCAAGGAGCTTCAAAAGAAACGAAAATCGTGATTGCCACAAAAGTGCCGATTTGGAGTCTAAGCCGGGCTTTGATGCCGAACCCTCGAACTGCATTTTGTGTTTTTGACTAAATCGTCTGATTCCCCTTCGACGCTCCGGCGTGTCAAACCGGTGCGAGTTGAGGTTAGGCGAACTCACTTCGATTTATTGCGTCCCTGACACAAGCTTGCTTCCAAGTTGAAACCGCCGATTAAAGACCTTTATGCCGGGGTGGTTTGCGGAATGGCCCTATTTGGAGCGATGCGAGACCTTTACAACTACGCCGGAAATGACACTACGAAGTCCATCAAAAGGATTCTGATTCAGTGGCCTTAAGGCCAGGCATTTGCTTGCCCATGAAACTGCTTCACCCGAGTACCGCGACGCCGAATCATGAGCATGTTTTACGCAAGGACACTCCCATACTTTTGGCCTCCCTCGAAGAGAAATTTTTCGCGTTCAGTTAGTTTGACCCTGTTTCGGTAGCTGAGTTGGACTACAGTAACGGGTTATTAGCCCGTCGAGGAATCGCTACCGCGTTCCTAAGACGCGCTTAAAAACATAAAGCGTTTCAAAACACAAGGCACCCCAAAGTTTCGGCGTCATCCCATAAGTGCGATGCAGTTGTCGCCATTGTCACGTCAGTAGCTTTTCCGCATTTACGCAGTGACTTTACGATTCCGTGTTAGTTGCGAACAATCAGGTTGGCAAGCTCGTGATGCTTCGCCGCTGTGTCGCGCCCCCCCTGCGAAACACCGCTTTACTCATTTGATCACCTAGATAATCGACATACGTCGTTTCCTTTCCAAAGAAATGCCCCAATGACATTCACTCAATGGCTGAGTCAACAATTCAAATCCCGAGCATCCGTTGCGCGCACTGCCCGCCGCAGGTTACATCAGTCATCGATTCAACGTCGTGTGCCGCAGATGGAGTGCCTGGAACATCGATTAGCGCTCGCCACGCTCACAGTCACTAGCCTTGCAGACAGTGGTGTGGGAACGCTGCGTGCTGCCATCTCGGATAGCGTCAACCGCACTGGCGCAGGCGACGGCAACGACACCATCCAATTCTCCAGCGCGATCGACGGACAGACCATCAAACTGACGACTTTCTTAAATGATCTGTCGGCTGGTTCGGTGATGCCAGGCCCATCGGGCTTGCTCATCAAAAACACCAATCTGACCATCGACGGCGAGACTGGCTTGACAAAGGGCGTTATCATTTCCCGAGACTCTACTGCTGCGGCGTTTCGCCTCTTCTTCATCAGTGCGGGTGCTGACGTCACCTTCAAAAGCGTGACGCTCCAAGGTGGTTGGGCCAAGGGCGGCGATGGCCGCGGCGGCGGCGCGGCGGGCTTCGGTGGGGCGATCTACAATAACGGCAGTGTGACAATCCTGGACAGCACACTCACCGTCAACAAGGCCCAAGGTGGCGTTGGCGGAATTAGCAGTAGTGCCCAAGGCGACGGCGGTGCTGGGCTCGGTGAGGATGGCGGATATTCAGGTGTACGATTGCCGGAAAATGGCGGCAAAGGCGGCGGGCCCAACGGCGGTGTTGGTGGCTCGTTCGGTGGCGACGGCGGCAACGGCGGCTTCGGCGGCGGGGGTGGGGGCGGACAGCTGGTATCCTCCTTTGGCATTACACTGAGCAAGGGGGCTGGCGGTCACGGTGGGTTTGGCGGCGGTGGCGGCGTTGGCGGTGGTGGAAACTACGGGACTGGAGAAAGAGGCGGTAACGGTGGGTTTGGCGGCGGTGGCGGTGCAGCCGGAGGCGGAGACTACTTCGGCACCGCAGGAACTGGTGGGTTCGGCGGTGGCAACGCTAGTGGTGCCAATAGTGGTGGCGGGGCGGGTATGGGCGGAGCGATCTTCAATGAGGGGGGCTACGTCAGCATCAGCAATAGCACGTTGACCGGCAATTCGGCGATAGGCGGCGGCAACGGTAGTGGTCTGGGTGGCGCAATATTCAACCACAACGGCAACATTCAGATCCTCTACAACACCATCTCCCTCAACACAGCAGTGAACGGCGGGCGTGGTGTCTACAATCGGGACGATTCCGCCTCCGTCGCCGCCACAGTAAGAATCAATAACACCATCATCGCTCAGGCCGATACTACCGTCGAGGATTTCACCGACACCGGTGACGGGATAACGACCGGCGTTGGCAACTTGATTGGCAGCCAGAGCGGTTTCGAAGGCAGTTACAGCACCGGTGATCCTAAGCTCGGCCTGCTGCAAGATAATGGCGGTCTGACGCAGACCATGGCGCTCGGGGTTTTCAGTCCTGCCATCAATCAGGGAGACAACTCTTACCGGGTATACGTCGACCAACGCGGTTCTGCGAGGAACATCGCCTTACCAGACATTGGTGCCTTTGAGCTCCGCACGCTGCAATCCATCACCTTCGCTGCTTTGCCGAACAGGACCTATGGCGATGCCGACTTTGTGATTACCGCGACTGCGTCGTCCAACTTGCCAGTGACCTTCACCGCCACCGGCGACGCTAGCGTACAGCAAGTCAACGGTGTGTGGTATGCCCACATCAACGGGGCAGGCAGTGCTACCATCACGGCAAAGCAGGGTGGCAATGCCGAATACGAATCCGCGCCGTCCGTCGCTCGGAGCTTCACCATCGCTAAGGCCGCTTCCGTGACGACTACCATCGGCGCTGGCCCGTTCACCTATAACCGCGTCGCCCAAGTCGGCGGCTCGGGTACGGTAACAGGGGTGGGCGGCCTGAGCGTCAGCGCGACTTCGTTAACCTATTCGGCGAACAGCAACGGGACGGGCGTGGCCGACCAAACCAACGCTGGCACCTATTACGTGACCGCCCATTATGCAGGCGATGCTAACTACTCCCCGAGCAAAGGTGCTGCGGTCGCGATCGTCATCAACAAGGCCAATGCCACCGTGACCGTGGTTGGCTACACAGGCATTTACGACGCAGCGAACCACGGCGCGACCGGTTCCGCGTCGGGCTTGGGAGGTGAGAGCGCCGGTACACTGAACTTGGGTGCCACCTTCAAGGATGTCCCAGGCGGCACGGCACGCTGGGTATTCACCGGCAACCGCAACTACAAAGATCAGAGCGGCGATGTTGCCATCAAGATCCTCCCCAAGAATATCACCGGCAATTTCACCGCCGCGAACAAAGTCTACGACGGCAACAATACCGCGGTAGTACTGACGAGGTCGCTTAACGGCGTTCTCGGCACTGACGCTGTGACCCTGAGTGGAGGTACAGCGACCTTTGCCAGCAAAAATGTCGGCACCTGGACGGTGACCTTGTCCGGCGCTACCCTGATCGGCGCGAAGGCAGGCAATTACGCTCTCATTTCGGTCGCCACGACGACGGCCACGATCACTCCCAAACCGCTCGGAGGCACCGCGGATACACAGAGCGCTCTAAACATTGCCAAAGATGGCACGCTGTTGATCCGGATCGACTTGAATAAGAGTGGCATTGTCGATGGTCAGAGCATCGCACAGCTGTTCAACGGCGCATCGTTCCAACTCACCGTCGGCGGGAAGACGTTCAGCATCCAGTCGCGCGCGGTCGTCAACGGTGGAAACATCCATGTCAGTTTCCAAATGGGCGTCGAGCTCAAGGCGCTCCTGGCGCGGAACACCACGGCCACCAATGGTTCCAAAGCTCCGTTGGTCGGCCTAAGCCTCAAGGCCATGTCGAATGATGGTAACTATGAGCTAAGTGCCGTCGCCTACACCCGACTGTTTAACACGGGGAAATAATCGTGCTGAGGGAACGCACTCACGTCACCGTCGTATGAGACATGCGATGGTGAAGACGGCGCTGCCGTCAACCGTATAACGGCCCCGGCGGAAGAACCGGGATTGGCCGAGGCTAGCTTGGCCCAGTGCGATATGGTTCGATTGATTTGGTGGGAGAGCACGCGACATTGGATCGAGCGTGAGGAGTCCACCGGAGTCACTGAAATATTATGTCAGTTCCTGACTATGTCGACTCGCAGTCAACCCTATATTAGACACGTTATTCGCAGGCCAAACTTCCCAGTTATAGATTGGTTTTAATCCCATTGGAATCTGCTCCGGTCACCCAAACCGGAGCGACTTGGATTCGGGGCTAAGCTGCCTGAGTTTGCGCAAACGGCCACAGGTTCGTGGCTCTAATGACCACCTTTCGACTGAGTCGCGGGTTTGTACTGTTAGCTTCGCCAGTACCCAGAGTCATCACAAAGATACCGAATCGGAACTTTTGTCATGACGGTTCCGTTTGGAAACCGTAGCGTTGCCAATTCGCCATCGATCGCAACTAGGATTGGCTTCGCACCTCGCACGTATTGGTGACTCAACGGTACTTCCTGACCGATGCTTGAACGAAGCTTTGCCGCACGCACTTCGTACTCTACGTCGAAGTCAATTTCTTTTGGTTTTTTAGCCATGACGAATCCATCCTCCTATCAGGATTCTGACCGTCTGTTTTGACACGTTTGGTCATGCTTAATCGTCCACAAACGTGTATGTGAGAATTTTTCCCGAAATATTTCCGTCATTTTCACGTCCGACCGGGAAGTAGTACATGTAGAGGATGCATCGCTGAAAAATAATTCCGCGCGGAATCCGTCAGTTTGAGACTGACTGGTGTATGCCTACAGATAGAGGACCAGAATTTCACTCGATTCACGTTGGAACCATGCCAGACGATCTAGAAGACAACATTCGAGACAACGCCAAAGCGCCTGCGAAAGCTTCGGGCGATGCTGGCAGTGTCGAACAACACAACCTCAAGGATCAAATCGAAGTTGACAAATACCTCGCCTCCAAGCGAGCGACCAAGACCAAGAATCGTGGATTGCGATTCAACAAGATCGTGCCACCCGGCGCGATCTAACCAACAGTTAAATCTTCCGCAATAGGCTGTCGGAACAGCGACACTCAAGGAAAGACACGGATGTTCCAATACTTGTCAGGGATCTTTAGCAATAGACCTCGTCGGGCCGTCCGTCCGTCGCAAGGTGGAAGCTTGTTCCGACAGCCTTTCTCATTTAAGCCTCGCGTGGACGCCCGTTACGATGCGGCGGTTACCAACGATGACAATCGCAGGCATTGGTCGGCAGCCGATGGCTTGTCAGCCAAGACTGCAAACGGCGCCGTTATTCGGCGAACTTTACGCAATCGAGCTCGATACGAGATTGCCAACAACAGCTACGCACGTGGCATTTCATTGACGTTGGCTAATGACATTGTGGGTACTGGTCCTCGGCTCCAAATGCTTACCGACGATCCCGCAGCAAATCGCATTGTCGAAACTGAGTTTGGGCGCTGGTCGAATGCAGTCGGACTTGCCGAAAAACTTCGAACGATGAAGTTGGCTTGCTGTGGCGATGGGGAAGCATTCGGCATCCTTACCAGCAACTCAAAAATCCAAACGCCGGTTCAGTTGGATTTGATGTTGGTTGAAGCAGACCAGGTGACCACACCATTCGGTTTGATTGGAATATACAACTACATCGATGGCATTCAATTCGACGCATTCGGTAACCCAGTTTCTTATCACGTACTCAAGTCCCATCCAGGAGATATGGGAACAGCATGGGGAGAATTTGGAACCTCGGCCTGGGGAGAGTTTCGAACCGTTCAGTCTGAGTCTATGTTGCATCTGTTTCGAGTCGATCGACCTGGTCAAGTGCGTGGCATTCCAGAGATCACTCCGGCACTTCCCTTGTTCGCGCAACTTCGACGTTTCACACTTGCGGTGATTGCAGCGGCAGAAACAGCAGCTGACTTCGCTGGGATTCTTTACACTGACTCACCAGCCAATGGCGAAGCGGATGCAGCAGAACCATTCGAACCGATTGAACTAGAAAAGCGAGCTCTATTAACAATGCCCGGTGGATGGCGTATGGCCCAACTGGAAGCACAGCAACCATGCAGTACCTATGCTGAATTTAAACACGAGATCCTCAATGAAATTGCTCGCTGCCTCAACATGCCGTTCAATGTCGCAGCTGGGAATTCCTCAGGTTATAATTACGCGAGTGGTCGTTTGGATCACCAAACGTACTTCAAATCCATCCGGGTTGATCAGTCGAATATGGCACGGGTGGTGCTCGATCGCATTCTAGCTGCGTGGCTGAGCGAAGCCATTCTAATCGAAGGTTTTCTGCCTCAATCAGTTCGAACAACTAAGTTCGACGCCGCACATCAATGGTTCTGGGATGGACAAGACCACGTCGATCCATTGAAAGAAGCCAACGCACAAGCGACTCGTCTTTCGAATCATACAACGACCCTTGCATATGAGTATGCACGCCAAGGTCGTGATTGGGAAGATGCTCTCTATCAACGAGCCAAGGAATTGGCCCTGATGTCTGATCTTGGTCTTGCTTTACCTGGCGCTCCGGTGCCTGTACTTCCCCCCGATGTCAACGAGGAGTCTCTCAGTGACCCAACTGCTAACGATGAATAGTCCATTGCCAACCGAGCTCAACATCCTCGCACAATCCGACGACAAGCTTCTTAATCTGCAAGCCTGCTCGGTTGAATTCGAAGCTGCATCTGCGGACGGTAATGAAACCACTCTTCGGCGGTTCACAATGACCGCGTACACAGGTGGCCCGATGCAGCTATCTGGCTGGCGTTATCCGGTCGTTGTCGATTTGCAGGGAATGGAGATGGGCAAGCAGCGGCGGCCAATTTTGCTGGATCACACTCGAGATGTGGATTTCGTTGTTGGACAGACCGATTCCATCGCGGTGATGAACAATTCCCTCATTGTGGCGGGCCAGGTCATGGGCGATTCCCCCAAGGCCCGGCAAGTCATTTCACTCAACGACAAGGGATTCGCTTGGCAAGCGTCCATTGGCGCAAGAGCCGACCAAGTCGAATTCGTGGCCGAAGGCAAGTCGACAATCGTCAATGGCCAGGAAGTCACTGGCCCCATCAATGTGGCAAGGCGATCCATGCTGGGCGAGGTTAGTTTCGTTGTACTTGGTGCAGATGACAATACCAGCGCCCAGATCGCTGCCTCCCAAGACGCAACAAGCATCCAATCCAGCGTCGATTCCACTGTGGAAAAGCCAACCGCGTTTGACGCTTGGCTTGGAATCCATGGCTTCGATGCTGACACCTTGTCAACATCGCAAACCGATTCACTGCGACAGATGTTTGCAGTCGCACATAGCAAGATCGATACGGGTTCGTTAAGCGATTCCCCATCGTTGGACGAAAGTCCTGTTCAACGAAATATCCCCTCCGGTGCAGATGCCGTCACAAATTTACGCGCCTCGATGGCAAACGAACTCAAGCGAATCGCTGCCATTCGGAAGATTTGCGATGGTCGGGATGCAGGCATTGAAGCCAGGGCTATCGCCGAAGGCTGGGATTCCCCTCGAACGGAGTTAGAGATGTTACGATCGCAACGCCCGCAAGCACCCGCCATCCAATCGGTCGATCGATCCCTAACAGGCCAAGTGCTCGAAGCTGCCTGTATGTTGGCCGCACGCCACTCGGAAGTGGAATCCATGTATGAACCCAAGACACTCGAGGCGGCGACACGTCGTTTCCGTGGCGGAATCACTCTTCAGGAGCTTGTCCTCGAAGCCGCGTGGGCGAATGGCTATACTGGTCGCAACTTCCGTGACTCGCGTGAAGTACTCCGCTTTGCATTCGCTCCGTCGATTCAAGCTGGCCTCTCGACGATTGAAGTCTCTGGGATCCTTTCCAATGTTGCCAACAAGTTTCTGTTGGAGGGGTTTTTCTCCGTCGAACGCGTGTGGCGAAACATCTGCGCCGTCCGAACAGTCAATGATTTCAAGACGATCTCCAGTTACCGGCTTGTCGGGAAAGATCAATACGAATTGGTTGCACCTGGTGGAGAAATCGCTAGCGGTACGCTCGGCGAGGAAAAGTACAGCAACAAGGCGGATACGTATGGTCTCATGCTGGCAATCGATCGCCGGGATTTCATTAATGACGACCTCGGTGCCATTACCACTGTGCCTCGGAAACTAGGGCGCGGGTCTGGCCTCAAGATCAATGACATCTTCTGGACCATCTTCCTTAACAACGCTGCATTCTTCGTGGCCGGTAACAAGAACTATATCCTCGGAGCCAATACAAACCTTGGGATTGATGGATTGACGCTTGGTGAAACGACATTCATGGACCAGGTAGACACCGACGGCAAGCCAGTCGGCATCATGCCTCAAATCATGCTGGTTCCAACAGCCATTTCGACCACCGCCGCTCAGCTCTACAAGGCGCTGGAAATGCGGGACACAACTGCCAACACCAAGTCGACCACGAGCAACCCGCACCAAGGCAAGTACCGCGTGGAAGTAAGCCGCTACCTGGGCAATGCGACCTATCCGGGCGCATCCGGCAAGGCTTGGTATTTGCTTGCCGACCCCAACGACCTGCCTGTAATTGAAGTCGCATTCCTCAACGGTCAAGAATCTCCCACGATCGAAACGGCCGAAGCGGACTTCAACATCTTGGGCGTGAAGATGCGTGGATATCACGATTTTGGTGTGGCACTTCAAGACCCACGTGGCGGGATGAAATCCAAGGGCGAAGCGTAGCCACTGTTGAACTGCGTTCGAATCACTAACTGAACCATTTATTAAGGGGACTCAAAAACGATGTCACACGACTATTTTAAGAATGGCGATGCGATCGACTACACAAACGGAGGTACTGCTCTTGCTGCTGGCGAAGTTGTAGTTGCAAACAGCAAGCCACTAGGCATCGCAGTTCGACCAGTTGCGGCCAATGAAACGGCTGGGATCTGCCGAAAGCAGGGCGCTATCTTTAACTGTGACAAGGCTACCGCGACAATCTTTGCGGTCGGGGACGATGTCAATTTCGTTACGGCAACCAAGCTTGCAACGAGCGCTGCCGTTGCTGCGGGCATTATCGCTTTGGGCCGATGCGTCGAGGCTGCAGGCAACGGACCTACCAAGGTCAAGGTCGCCATCAACTTCAACTAGGCTTCTCTCTCAATCAGGGTGGACCATGTTCGTTTGGAATTCCAAGTTAAAAGCTGAAAACCAACGGCTTAGCGAAAGTCTGGCTGATTTGAAGTCTGACCTCACGGCAGTCCTTACGGCGTTCGTTTTCACTAAGCCGGGGCTGAAAAGCAATCGTCAGCTTCAAAACGAGGTGACCAAAGCGGAATCGACGATCATCCAAATCAAAACGATTGTGGAACAATCCGGCAACTAGTCAAACCAGAAACTGGAGTAATGGAATGAAAATGGTTCGATTGTTGAACGTAACTGTTTGGACAACAATTGTGCTCCTATTGATGTGCATGCTCTTTACTGGCTGCGCAGAGAAGCAATGGAGAGAACTCGCCCGTCCGTCTGTGGAAATTCCGGCTGCGAACGTGCCTCTTGCCCTCCGGCAAAAGAACTGGCCTGATGCCCGCGGTTCGGGATCGTGTGTTATCGCTTCGACCTGTTCAGCACTCCAGTGGCACAATAAGCCGGAATTGGCTGAGCGGTTTCGCAAGTCGTACGCTGGCGGCCAGACGGAAAACAGCATTAAACAAAAATGGGCAGCCAACGGAATCAAGTTCGTTGCTCCCGAGCGGGACCACGAATACGGCGACCCCGAGTTTCTGGAGTGGGCGAGTCGCACGCGCCGCGCAGCCATTATTTGGTACTTCCCGAATCACTGCGTGACGTTCTGTGGGTTCTCCAATTGGCAGGGCCGCGAGGTTGCATGGCTGCTCGATAACAATCGCAAGGAGCGGTTTATCCCAATCCCAAAGCAACAGTTTCTGACCGAGTGGCGCGGCTTTGGTGGTTTTTGTGCTATCCCACTAATCATTCCCGCGCCATCCATCCCTTTCCAAGGCTACGAGGTGAACTAATGTCGAGAGTAATCGTTGTATCGGTGTCCGTTGGGACGGGCTTGCTATTGGTTTGTATGGTTCTGTTGCTTTCGTTAGCAATCGGAGCTGCGGTTTGTGTCCACAGCAATGAGCCGTCTCTAACACCAGACATCTTCAGACCCAAATCGGGAGCGATCGGAGACGTTGAGCGATCGATCAACAATTTGAAATACGGTCCCGTCAATTTGGATGCGGCTAAAGAAGTCAAGAACGGTCTGTTTTCAAGGATTAGAGACAATCGTCAAGCACGAATTTGTGCTCCTGCTCCGCAACAAGCATGCGTCCCTATTCAAACCGCCCGAGTGATTGATTCCTCAGACTGCACCTTTTCCTATTCGATCGTCCAGCCGCAGCCTATTGTGATCCAAGCGACCGGAATCAAACCATCGACTGGAGAATATCCCGCAATCAATCCCCTCGAGTCAGTGAACGGCGATTGTCCAACATGTCGTCCCCATGTGGAAGTCGAAAAGCTCCTACGCAAGAAAGAGTCGCCGCGAGCTGAGAACAAGACAGGGTCTTTCATCTGTTCGAACTGTAAACAACCACATGTGGGTGAGGAGTGGCATACGGATTGGTCTGCGGACGGTACGCCAATCACCTTCCTCTGTGAAAGTTGCTATTCACGCATGAGCTCACAACAGCGAATCGCAGCCTACAAGGCCTACGCTTCTCGTCAAACGACTCAGAATGGTCGTGCTGCACTCTTACACCAGGAAATCGGCGAATAATGCGAACACTACTTTTACTGCTAATCGCTTGTTATGGCGTATCGATTGCGAATGCCGCAGACCTGCCCGCAAATGACGCTGGTAAGAATCAGCTTATCATCGTTGGCCAGCCAAGCGAAGCACCTGCAAAATGGTTCAATGAAATTCCTGATTTGGTGCAAGTAAAGAATGCAGTCGCTTTCACATTATTCACTCCGACTTCAAAACTATTTAAGGAAAGGTACCAGTCAACGCTTGGTACCGATTTCCCAATCGTTGCCTATCTGCGACCAGATGGAGGCGTCGTGTATTTTGCGGACCGCAATACGCTACCGACCAGTGGCACATCATTGCTTCAAGAAATGAAGGCAGCCGCCTTTCTCGCCCGGAATGCCAAACCGTCAACGAGACTTCCTGTGGAATTGGAAGTGCCAAGTGTACTTCAAGCCGATTGCCCGGATGGCAATTGCTATCCCGACCAAAATGGAGAACAAGATGCGAGATTTCCACGGTTGCATCCCTTCAAGCAGCCCAACAGAAACCCATTGGATCAAGTCGTTACTGGCTGGTTTAGTGACTCGGTATCGTCCGGCATTTGGCTGGTATTTTCGATCATTGCACTTGGCTTCGTGCTGTTCTTCTTTGTGTTGTTGGTCGGTGCAATGTTAGTCGTCCGCAATCTTTGGAGGTAGCCATGTTCAGCTTATTGGTGGGGCTATTCATGGCAGCTTGTGGGCTGCTCTGCTTCGGTGTGTTCTGTGTCGGTGTGCTCACAATCCTACTCAAACTCTTTAGGTAAATGCCATGGGAACAAGTTTCATTAGCGCTCTGTTTGTGGGAATCACCGTATTGGTCGTATTCATGATTCTACTGTTGGTCTTTTTGTTTGTGGGCGTCGGTGCGTACCGATTGATCTCTGCCAAAAAAGAGCTTTCGGCAATCGACTTATCAGACGGACTCGATGAATCGGAAATTCAGATCATTCGCAATGCCTTACTGAAGAAGCAGACGGCGGACAAGGAAGCGGCAGTTAAAGCCAAGGTTGCCGAAGTCGTCAAGTCGTAGAGGGGTGTTGCAAATGACAAATGTGCTCGAGCAAGGAAGCCAATGGCTGAGCGATCAGATCGACCAGTATGCTGCGTCAAGCGTTCTGTATCGACGTGGCTCGCTCACCGTTCCAGTTCAAGCGGGCAAAGGACGAACAACCTTCGAATTGAATGACACGAGTGGAATCCTGGTCGAAACTGAGTCACGTGACTTTCTAATCTCCGCTGGAAATTTACTGCTGGATGATATGCCGATCCTACCGGAGGTCGGCGATCGCATCATTGAGACGATTGGCAGCAAACTCCATGCCTACGAGGTCAACAAGTTTGGCGCTGAGCAGCCCTATCGATTCTGCGATCCATACCGGCACAAGTTGCGGATCCACACCAAGTACGTGGGAGTCATAACCAACCTATGACGTACCTAGTCGAGGAAGTGGATGTAGGCAACCCAGTCGTTCGAGCGAATTCCTTTCTAGGGGAGTCGTCTAGTCGCGCCTACCGAGGGGACCGTGGCAAAGTCGCGTACGATCACTCGCAATCATTAGGCAATCCGCACGGGCTTGCTTGGGCGGACATCAGTGGAGTGTTGCCTCTGGGGCAATTGCCTACTCAAGTAATCCGCAATGACCAGACCTACGCCAACCCAGCATGGATCACTGCTCTGGACTCGGGCAAGATCACCGGACTGGGGTTATCTGCCGCTCCGCTCCTCACTAACTACAACATACTTTTCGCCGGTAATACGACCAACACTTTTGGCGGAAATCTGGCGGGTGGAGTTTTCGCGCTCAAATCTGCAATTGCTGTAAATGACTCCACTGTGTGGGGCAATCAGGCGAACGAGTTCACCACGAACGGAGTTGGTTACTGCTCATTCGGCCGGTATGCTGGACAGTACAACCTAACAGGCACCAATACGAGTACGTTCGGTGACAGCGCTGGACGATTTGCAACCGGACAGCAAAACTCAATGTATGGTTACGCAACTGGGGAGTACTCGGGCGGTAGCTACTGCTCATACTTCGGAAACGGAACGGGCCAAGGCTTTGGCGGTTCCGGCGCGCACGGCGATTTGCAAACCATGTTCGGCTACGCCGTTCAGCCGGGTGGCCTCGGGTCAACTCGGTGCGCTATTTTCGGCTCTTACGGAAAGTACTTGGGATCTGGCAACGACGATACGGGCGTCGGTCACATGGTGTTGTACAACTCGATCGGTGGCGAGAATACTGCCGGTGGAGTCTATGCCGGGTTTACAAATACCACAGGGCTTCGAAACACGTGGTTTGGCGAATCTGCAGGTAATGATGCGGTCAACCAAGTACCTAATCTGATTGGTTCGATTGGATTCGGTTCGCGGTGTTACACGACTCGTAACTATCAAGCCGTGCTGGGTGGCACCACAATCGTCGAGACGTACGTACGTGGAAAAGTGGCAATCAACGGAACGCAATCCGTTTTGCCGCGAGCACAATTGGATGTTGTCGGCAGTAGTGGAAGTACATTGATCGGGGCGAGCAATTCCGACGCGGGGTTCCGTGTTTGGACTAGTCCCGCGGGTGCACATGTCGAAGCTATGGATTCGACGCTTATTGCGACCTATTCCCCGTTGAATCTGCGCGGTTCGGCAGTCAATATTTCCGGGCCTGCAAATTTCAACGACTTCATAAACTTGCCGTCCTCCAATCGCATTTTCCAAACGGCCGGAAGTATGTACTTGGAGTCGAACGGTAACTTTTGGATGCGAAACTTTGCAGGAACTCCCCTTTTGTTGTTGGCGGCCGACGGGCGATTATTCCCCGCAAATGATCAATGGATCACCTCGCTATATGATGGGGTTCCGCGGCTGCGATTTGTTGGCAATAGTGCGACTGAATTCAATGGAGCCTATAGCCTACTCAGCCACGACCGAGCGCATGGGCTATATACCGACGGTTCTATTCGCTGGGGGCAAGATCAGACAAACAATTCTAGGGGTTCGCTCACTTGGGATGCAAACAAAGCAGTAGTTTTCGCACCGTTAAACCTAGACCTATCATGCAGCGGTTCTATCGGCTTTACAGCAACGGCGAGTGTTTTCAGTCATCCAATCACCTCTGTATTCCAATCGCTTGCATCTGATCCAACCGGCGCCGACCTATCCTCTGGCCAGACTCGCACGATAAAAAATACTTCCACCGGCACAACCAAAGTTTGGCTGAACGATGGCGGCACATTCAAGTCAATTACTTTTGTGTAGGAATACTATGCTCAACAGCCGATTCGTCAAGCCGTACTTTTCGTCCTTAAAACTCGTTCTATTTCCCGGCGTAACGCAAGTCGCCGTACAAGACCGGGAAGGCCGTCAAGGTACACAATTTGTGGACGAAGCGCCTCAGATCAAGACCACCATCACAGGCTGGATCAACAACCAGGTTGTTCGGCAAGATGTGATCATCTTCCAGAATGAGCCTGTTGATACACCAAGTATGTCGGACGTGCTCGAGCAAGCCAAGTCGCTTGGTGTCGATGTGACCGAGTCATGGAACAACGCGTTTGACCAAGTGGCTGAGATCTTTCCCTCCACCAGGGACCAACCCGAGGGCTCCGAGTCGAATGGGCCAGCCGTATTCCTGCGACCCGACGCCTTCGAGGCGAACCTACATCCAACCCAGAAAAAGAGCATCACGATTAAAGTAGGAGTCTATTCCGATGCGCAGTATTCGACACTGCAAACCTATCTCAATCTCCATTTCGAGGACGGTGAGACGAAGCGCGAGCGCGAGGCAAATCTAGCCCAGCTCACAAAAGCAAAGTCCGATCTAGAGAAGAGTTTAGTCAACTTGCGAGCTTTGCTTGCTGCTCGCCTCGTGGGAAGCCCAGTACCAACACCCGAGGGTTTTACCTACAACGAGTTCATCCTCAAGCAAACAGGCGAGGAACTAGCCGCAATCATCAAGCAGCAAGAGATGGAGCTTGGCTATCGTGTAAAACAAGTTGCCGAACTCCAGCATGTTCTCAACGGTGAACTCTCCCTTTTGCTTGGTGCTAAAACGCCGTTGCAGCAATCGGTCATGGCCTCGGTAGGTGCACTGTGCACCGCGATCTTACTAACGCTCAAAGGTACACATCCTGACTATGGGGACATTGACGTGCAAAAGATCATGAGCGAGTTCACTTTCCCTGACATCTCTTGAGTCGGAACCATAGACAAAAATGCCAGCCACTTTGGTACTCCAACTGCCGCCCGGAAAGACTGCACCAATCCAGCTATTGACTCGGGTTGGCGGCGCCACGGTGGGAGCGCCCATTCCAGGTGTGCCAGATGGGATGGACCCATCTATCTATCGTTACGCTCTTGGGTCCTATGCTACTGGCGATTATGACGTGCAACTCTCTGGCGTATCAAACCCAAATGGTCCACCGTTTCCCATGCGAAATGGAGTAGCCTACTCGGGTATACCTTGGTCGATAATCGATGCAACTGTCTTCGTTCCTCCGGTGATCGCTCCGCCGAGCGTTGCCAACGTCTGCCGTGTGCAGTTGCGAGCTCGCCGCGGTGCGATCCCGATGGCGGCACGTGTGGTGATCACTTGCGGGACAACTGGCCGACTTGCCGAGTCCGCTTTTTCATATGTCGCCCATGATGGCCTATTAGACGACTTCGGTTTGCTCTTGGTGGACTTGCCTTGGTCAAGCGTACCCGGAGTCGGAAAATACCGGTTTCGATTGATCGATCTTGTCACCGGTAAAACCCTGCATGATCGGACTTGTACCGTCCCAGACGAAGCCAACGTCGACTATGAGGACCTCGTATGACAATGCCACTCATCCTTGGACTTTGCGACAGGATCGTCGAAATACTGAACGAGGGTTCGAAGAACGGCGACTATGACATGCGTTTTGAGGCTGTACGCTACTTCCAACCAAGATTCACGCTTCCAGAATTGGAAGAAGGTCTAAAAGTCTGTGTGGTGCCAGCTGAAGTGGAACGCAGTAATCTAACGCGATCCATCAACCAGCAGAATTCGACCATCCAAATCGGGGTGTTGGCTAGGGTTGATCCGACCCTAGCTGGCATCGATCCCTTTGTGGAACTGGTCGACTCAATCGCTTTGAACCTTGACGGTGCGCAGCTTGACAGCGTCTCGTGCGTCGTCGAAGCCAAGATTGCACCCATCTTCGACCAACAATTGCTGCGTGACAACAAGCAATTCACCTCGATCATCTCGGTTTCAGTGAGGTCGTTCCTATGATCACGATGAAACCTGCCAAGGCCAAGAATTTCTTCTTCGACCGAGTACTCGTGACACAGTACATGGATCGAATGACAGCCTCGGCTCTTGCAAAAGGTGGTGGACTAATTCGCCGCATTGCTCAAAACAGCATGCGGTCCCGCAAGAAGGCATCGGCACCAGGTACGCCGCCATCGAGACACAAACCTCGTGGTCAAGGTCTTACCTTCATCCTGTACATTTTCGATCCGCGAACCAAATCGGTTGTCATCGGTCCAGTCTTATTTCCCAACACTGTGAATGCAGACGGAACCACAGCGCCAGAGGTCAACGAATTCGGTGGTCGCATCAAGCGTCGAGCCAGACGCGCACAAGGCCACGTGTTTTCGCTTGGAGAACGTGGTCCCATTCGTGAGATAAGCCAACCTTCACCCAGATCGAAGCGTTTCGCGAGACCAATTTTGGTATCTGCCAAGCAAGTCGAGCGAGCACAACGGATCCACGACGAGTATGTGCTGTTTCGAATCGCGGCTACGGGTGGCGTTGCCAACTATCCCAAGCGAGCCTTCATGGGACCGGCTCTCGAAGTCGCCAAGCCGAAACTACCTGAACTGTGGGCTTCTGCCTTTCAAACTTGACCTCTGATAACGAAATGGATTTTCAATCATGGTAAGACTCGGACTCAAAGCCAAGCTATATCGCAACACGGGAAGTTACGGATCGCCCGTGTGGAACGAGGTCAAGAATGTCAAAGATGTAACGCTTACTATCGAAAAGGGTGAAGCCGATGTTAGCACTCGAGGTAACGATGGCTGGCGAGCACTTATCGGTACGCTCAAGTCCGCCTCGATCGAATTTCAAATGGTCTGGGATACGGCCGATGACGACCACACTGCCTTTCACACGGCGTTCTTTGCTGATAGCGCCGTCGAGTTTGCAATCATGGATGGCAAGATGATAGCGGATCCAGGCGGTGAAGCTAGCCAAGGACTCCGGGCAACCTGCAGTATCTTCAACTTCAGCCGAAACGAAGAACTGGAAAACGCAATCATGACCGACGTCTCCATCAAACCCACCTATGCCATCAACGCCCCATCTTGGATCACAGGAACGGTAGCACCTTAATAAGATCATGCCAAATTTTACCGATTCGCTAGGCCGCACTTGGCCACTGAACATATCCTACGCCACCTGCAAGAGGATTCAATCGCAATGCGATATCAATATTCTCGATGTCGCGCAGATCGATCAAACCATCGGTCGCATGCGACTCGACAATCTTCTTGTGGGAGATATAGTCCTTTGTTTGTGCAGCGCTGAATGCACATCTCGGGGAATTAGCATTGATAACTTTCAGGACGCGCTCGATGGCGAGGCACTCGACTGTGCCAGCAGTGCTTTGCTGGAGGGGCTAGCAAATTTTTTCCGGAGAGGTCAGAAGGGAAAGCTTCTGACCGAAATGATCAGCAAGCTAAAGCAGATGGAGCTGACCGCAACCAACCAGGCTCTGGCAGATATCGAGCGCGAGACGAGTGGGAAGTCTTGCGATTCGGCTACGGTCTTGCAGGAATCCTCCACGTAGATCCCGGTTCATTCACACTGCGTGAATTGGTTTGGATGGTCGAGGAACATCAAGATAACTTGTGGGACCATACGGCGTCGATCATGGCGATCATTGCCGAGGTCAATCGCGACAAGAAGAAGAATCCAATTCCATTTTCGGCTGCTAGGTTCCATCCCCGAAAGGCGAAACTAAAGCAACCAACCATTGAACCGGTTGATCTCAAGATCCTCAAATCGATATTCGTGGATAGGAGGCCACAGTAACCATGTCTGTTAGCAATGTGAGAGCTGGACGTGCATACGTTGAAATCGCTGCCGATTCGTCACGGCTGGGTCGCGATCTACGCGCGGCTCAAACGCAGATTCGAGGGTTCGGGGATTCGGTTCGGAATATTGGCTTGCAACTCGGAACACTATTCTCAGGGGTTGCGCTCAGCAGTGGCATTCTCAATTCGGCCAAGTCGTTTGCGGATGCTGGCTCGGCGCTTGACGATCTTTCACAGCGTTCGGGCGCATCGGTTGAATCACTTGGAGCATTGTCTTTGGCCGCTAAACTGTCCGATACCTCGATGGAGACATTGGGCAAAGGGTTTTCGAAGATGCAAGTCCTCATAGTGAAGGCGTCCAAGGGGAATGAAGAGGCAGTCGAAACCATCAAATCCCTTGGTCTCAATCTGCGAAGCCTGGCACGCATGTCACCCGACAAGCAATTTGAGGCCTTTGCAGGGGCCATTTCCAAACTTAAAGATCCTGCATTGCGGGCCAACGCTGCCGTTTCCGTATTTAGTAAGAGTGGTCTTGAGCTACTACCCATGCTTATGGAGGGAAAGGATGGACTAAGAGATTTGGCCAAAGAAGCTCGCGACCTTGGATTGATAATGTCCTCGAAGGACGCCGCTTCGGCAGCCGTTTTCGGTGACACCTTAGATAAACTTCGCATGTCGCTTTCGGCCGTCTATAACAAAATTGGTGCGGCGCTGGCTCCTATGCTCAATCGCATTACCAACATATTCATTGGCGTTTCCGCTGCGGTTACCAAATGGCTAGACAAAAATCGCGGCATCATCGCACTGGTTGCACCCATTGTGGCAGCGACTGGTTCGTTGGGGGCATCTGCCATCGGTCTAGGTTTGGCATTCAAGATTGCGGCGATTGCGGTGGGGCCAGCACTGATTGCGGCACTCATAGCTGTGAAGACTGCGATCGTAGCTGTCACAGGTGTGCTGGCTGCCGTTGCCATTCCAGCCTTGGCGGTCGCGGCTGCAATCGGTGGACTGACAGCGACCATGTATGCACTTGGGATTACGTGGACCGATGTTGCTAAGACAATTGCCAACGTGTGGGCGGGGGCCATGTCGTTCATTGGAAATGCACTTAGTCCAGTTGGCCAGTTCATTGCTAACTGGGTCGGTAAAGTTGTTGATGCCTTCTCTTGGATGTACTCGGGCGCGACGCAGTACTTTGGGGCCATTGGCAAGGCGCTCGCAGATGGCAACCTAGAAGGCGCTGGCCAAGTGGCCATGGCCGGTCTCACACGTGCTTTTCGCGGCGGATTCAACGTCATCTACGGCTACTACCTTGCCTTCATCGAGGGATGGAAGTTCTCTTGGGACCTGTGGACGACGGGCTTGGCTGATGTCTTTGTAGTCGCTTGGACAAGTATCGAATCGACATTCACCGATACCATTTCGTACCTAGGCCAAATGTGGACTCTGTTTACAACCGGACTAACGATCGCATGGAATTCATCCATTGGCTTTATCCAGAAAGCATGGATCCGGCTGAAAGCGATGTTCGATCAGGATATCAATGTCCAGGCCGAGACTAGCGCGATCGATCAGCGTACGTCCGATGCGAATG
>JANMGH010000028.1:0-5578 GCA_031374515.1 Pirellula sp.
CAGCTCCTCCTGTATGTCCGGCGCCAAGTTCAGTAAGCTCATGATCTGCGTCATCCTCGGCTGACTGATTCTGCCGAGTTCTGCAAGCTGCTGGTAGGTTTCTACTTGTCCGGAATCAATCATCGATTGCATCCGACTTGCCAGTGCAACTAACTTGGAAATTCTGGGAGTGCGGCCACATTGAGCAAGCTTCTCCCGCTTAACTTTGGTGGCATCACGACACTTGTGTACTTCGCCTTGGAAAGCGACTTTGCGTTTTACTTTGATCATACGCACACCTCATCAGCTTTAGCGGCCAGTGTCTTAATCCCAGATCGATGGAAAGAGACCGAGATAGCAACATCGTGTGGATCGTACTCCACCCGCTCAACTAGCACTTCCATTAGCTTGCCTTGCTCGCGTTGAGAGACGGATTTCCACAGGGTGTCGAAATCACCGAATGCTGCTTTGATCTCTGCGTCTGCTAGTTCTGATGTTTCCAACTGGCTTATTTGAACGTGCAGCTGGTGGAGTTCCAATTCCGAAGTCACTGTTCGTTCGTTTAGTTCCGCCAGTCGAGCAAGCGTTGGATCATTGGGTTTCGGCATGGCTGCGATACGTTTGATCTCGGCATGGTCACGCGCCAGTTGCTTTTCGTACTGCTTCTGTTGCTGTTGCAATTCCTTGAGACCGGTTCCAACCGACTTACGGGATTGGCGTAGTACTTCCTGCATTAGACCATCGTCTGTGGAAATGCATCGGATCTGGTCGACAACAGCAGCTTCTAATTCCGCTGCCGGAAGAGCCTTCGATGGACAGGCATCCCAGCCACACTTGATGGCTTTGAGGCAGGTATAATAGCGGTATCGCTTGCTTCCACGACTAGACATCGTGTGGACCATGGCTTTCTCGCAAGCGCCGCAGTAGAGCAAACCTTTGAGCAGGGCGCCGTATTTATTGTTGACGCTATTCCCTTTGCCACGACCGTGCGATTTGAGAAGCTTCTGCACGGCCGCGAATGTCACACTATCGATAATGCCTTCGTGCTCACCATCGAATACTAGCTCCTTATGTTTGATCTTACCAGCGTAGATCGGATTGGTAAGTAGCATATGCAGGGACGCCTTATCAAAGGAACAACCACCACGTTTGACTCCGCTCTTGGTAATCCAAGATTTATTGAGCCATCCACGCGATGCCAATTCCTTTACGACCGGCGTCATCGACCGGAGCGTCAGATACAACTCGTATATCGCTCGAACTTGCGTTGCCTCTTTTGCGTTGATGACTAGTTTCGCGTTAGGGGTCGATCGATCCACATCGTAGCCAAGAACGGGGTGACCGCCGGCCCATTTTCCCTTGCGCCGCTGTGCTGCGATCTTATCCCGGATCCGCTCTCCAATGATCTCGCGTTCAAACTGCGCAAACGATAGCAAGATGTTGAGCGTCAGGCGACCCATCGAATGCGTCGTGTTGAACTGCTGCGTCACCGATACGAAGGAAGCGTTGTACTTGTCGAATGTCTCCATGATTCTGGAGAAGTCCATTAAACTACGGCTGAGTCGATCCACTTTGTAGACCACAACGCAGTCGACCTTGCCGGATTCAATGTCGGCAAGCAACCGATTGAGCGCCGGTCGATCTAGACTCCCACCAGAGAATCCACCATCATCGTATTGTTCTGGATTGCAGGTCCACCCTTCATTTTGTTGGCTTTTGATGAAGGCCTCGGCTGATTCCCGTTGCGCATGCAGCGAATTGAATTCTAGCTCGAGTCCCTCTTCACAGGATTTGCGGGTGTAGATGGCACAGCGGATTGCAGGCTTGCTGGTTGCCGTGGGAGTTTTGTTTGTTGACTTGATCATTTGGAGCTCCCAAGGTGGAAGAAATGGAATCCATTGACATGTGAGCCGGTGACAAATTTGGCAATTGCTGATAGCGTCTTATACTTCGTACCATCGAATTCAAAGCCATCGTCTAGCACAATGACTTGTATGATTTTGTCCTTGTAGACGCGTTGGATACAATTGCCGGGCGCTGGCAGTCGCTTGTCTCGTCCCGTCGAAAGGTCCGTTGTCTTGGTCCCAACTGTGGACACTTTCGGCTTCGTATTCTTCGGCGGCGTGAGCCGTATCTCAGCATCATTTGCCAATTCTTCGATGCGGCGATTGGCTCGCTCGGAGAGTCCGCCTTCGGCATTTGCCTGCAGTCGCCATGCAATCCGGCGCACGAGGTATGTCTTGTTGCAGGAGTGGCATGGCTCACCAAAGAGCTGCTCGTATCGCTTCTTCAACTGGACCGCCTTCATCAACTCCAAATTACATAATTCACGCTGTAGTGCCGCTGCACTCTTCGTACTCGTCATCTCTAAATCCCTCTGGTTAGTTGTCTCTTGTGGGAACGTTGCGATTCAAGTTCCCCACGTGTGACAGTGAGCAGAGATTCAGAGACAAGCTCAAGGCCTGAGTTGGAAGGAGCCGAGAGATTTCCACAGATTGGCGGAGGTGTTGGGCGCATGCGCAGAATGGCGGCCACGAGTAGGGAAGCGACTTGGCTGAGGCGGTCCTCGGGGGTCATCTCGGTCTCGTCCTGCGATAGCGACATTGCACTTCTCTTTATCAAGTAGGCTGATTATCGAACGGAGTTCCGACCGTGGAAAACTATCTCCCTATCTATTGAAATACCCGAATGCGATCCAATGTGGCGAAATTTTTTTCAAGCAATTACTTGCGATTCTGCCGTAAGTCGTTCCCGTGTATAAATTTGAAAACCACTCAGCGGGTGTTGTGAAAATGGAATCTTCTTGCTAGCATAAGGACGTACGTTTAAGGCTAACAAGCATCAGCAGCATACAGAATCGGCAACATGGCAAAAAAGCGACCCGGACCCGGTCGTCCAATATCCGATGCGATTTCGGAAGCGCAGGAGCGGACGCTGAAAGCGCTCCGCGAATTCATCGCCAAGAAGGGATTTGCGCCCACCATGTCGGAACTGGGGGCTTTTCTTGGGATTACCGCTGTGAGCGCCCACCAATTGGTAAAGCAGTTGGAACGCAAAGGATACATCACACGCGACGCAGGCAAATCTCGAAGCATCATTGTGGCGAGGGAGCCGATGCAGATCATCGACGCATTGGTATCGATACCAGTGCTTGGATTGGTGAAAGCTGGCCCCACAATGCTAGCCGAGGAAAATCTGCTAGGTCACGTTTTGGTTAGCCAAAAGTTGGTTGGCCGCGGGAAGTGTTTCGCGCTCCGAATTACCGGCGACAGCATGATCAACGCCAATATCAAGGATGGTGACGTTGTGATTGTACGGCAACAGCAGATCGCTGAGAACGGAGATATTGTGATCGCGTTGATCGAGGACGAAGCAACTGTAAAACGATTGTACATGTCCGATGACGTCATCGAATTGCGAGCTGAAAACAAGCGATACAAATCAATCGTAGTCGCTCCAGACTGCGATTTTCGAATATTGGGGAAGGTAGTTGGTGTGACACAATTTAGGAAAGGTGATTAGCAACATGACGAAACCGTTTTCACTTCAAACCATTATTCGAATGGTTCCAAACACGCTGCTTCAAGAATTCTTCCAGCAGATGAATCTTGATACCGTTGCAATAGCTTGGGCTTCGCTAACCAAGCGCGAGATCGAGCCCATAATGGGTTATTTGAATGAACTTTCAAAGATAGATGGGGACTTAGTTGAAGCCGCTTTGCACAATGTGGCGGAGTTATCCACGGAAACAGGATTCAACGCAATTCTCGAAGCTGCCGTAATAGGGGGAATTGAGAACTTGGCTACTCAATTCCCTTCCGAACTCGACTACCACGGTCGTGCAATGTGGGCATGGATTAACCATCGGGAGATTTTTGAAGACGCACAGTCAATTCACCAAGTTGATAATCTTAGCTGGTGGCGAAAACGGAATGACCTCCCGGCGATTGCACTGGACATACCGAAACTTAGAGTTTTGACTCCGGACCAAAAAATAGAATCGGACCCTATCGGGAAGTTGGAAAAAGGTATTTCGGAACTGTTAAAGAAAGATGGTAGAGGGAAGGAGTGCACTGTTGAGGTTCGGACTCGAGGAACAACACACTATTTTTTTGCCTATCCAGACGATTTCGTTGAAAACGCTACCGTCCACGAGAGCGGAGTTCTTACCGTCAAACCATTTAGGAAAACATTTCTAATCGCGTTTGCCTACGATGAGGACGCGGGAACGCTTGAGATATTTACCAAATCGCAGAAGCAGTCGTTTCGCGAGAATCTTGAACGCACGTTTGCACAAACCGTACTTGGATGGGATTTAGGTCCACACGATCCCGGCAAATCGTTTGAATTGAATCACTTGAAGGATTCGTCTTTTGAGCTTGAAACTGATCCACAGGATGGTGTTAGAGCACAGATTGTAAAGATCTGACTGGCGGTTGGCGGAACTGGGCGGCGCATCTTGCTCGAAATTGATCGACATTCCGAATCCGAGTCAATTCACAACGGAATTGCACAATGTTTGCGATTCGATGATATTCCATTCCATAAATGGAACGTGATTCTCGTTTCAATTCATTTTGAATTCGCTCAGATGGGGCGAAGGAAGGCCGGACGCAATACGATTGACGTTTGCTATCCTCGAACATGCAGTATGCGAAGTGCGAAACCCGAGCGGGTTGAGATCATTCAGAAATACTTGAAACGTTGGAAAATTGACTGTGTCTCAACTAATGCAATTACTCCTGTCGCATTGGGAGCTTGATCCTCATGCGATCGACGCCTGTGACTTGCCAGTCGACATTCGAGAGTCAGTTATTTCACTTTGTGCAATGGGCGTTTTGCGAGATGCTCCTGATTCAAAATCGTGGACATGCACAGAATGCGGCCATAGAAGCCAACTAAATTTCATTGTTGACAAGGCTGGAATTGCTCATGCATTCTCGTGCTGCACTGACTGTGGACCAAATAAAATCGATCCGCAGTTGCTCAAGCGTTGGGTAATTGATACGCGGAAGCTTCTCGAAGTCTTGTTCTGCAAGACTAAGCTGGCAATTCAAGAACGCGGTACCAATCATCTTTGGCAGATTGGTCGAGCAACTTGGGCCGGTCGAAGTCGCGACATCTGGTTCGTCCGAAGTTTTCGACCTTCGAATACGACATCGATAATGGGTGAGCTTAAAACGTCGCCGAACGCCATTGTATTTACGTCCACGTTTTCGGTGGCAGACAAGCTAAGAGCCAAGGTCGAAAGCCTTGTTATCCCTTTAGACGCGATCGTCGAGCTTCATAACAGTGGGTTTCACATGGACAGCGAATGCGTTGAGTCCAAGATAATGGACCGGGAACTATCAACAAAGCCGAAGCGAAAATCCACGCCAAGGCGAGCAGAGAAACTTGTAGGGATTGATAAGCTTAAGGACTAGTTAAACGCCCACATGATCAGCGCCAGAGACCACGCCAACCGGACTAACGATCGCATGGAATTCATCCATTGGCTTTATCCAGAAAGCATGGATCCGGCTGAAAGCGATGTTCGATCAGGATATCAATGTCCAGGCCGAGACTAGCGCGATCGATCAGCGTACGTCCGATGCGAATG
>JANMGH010000031.1:0-22211 GCA_031374515.1 Pirellula sp.
GTGAGCGTTCGTTGAACCCCATCTTGC
This sequence comes from Pirellula sp., assembly GCA_031374515.1. Lineage (GTDB taxonomy): Bacteria > Planctomycetota > Planctomycetia > Pirellulales > Pirellulaceae > JBKCUI01. The sequence goes on from JANMGH010000031.1 coordinate 28, forward strand.
GTAGGCTGGTATTTTCGAGGGTTTTGTTTCCTCGAATCCAGGAGTTCAACTGTGGAAAGTTCAAAGCGTTCGTCTCGGGCTGAGTTTTGGCAGGATGTGCTGAAGCAGTTTGTCGACAGCAAGTTGTCGGTCATCGATTTTTGCTCACAGAAGGGACTATCTGTCCCGTCATTCTATCAATGGAAGCGAAAGCTTCTGCCTCCCGATAAGACTCATCCGGTCAGTGCTATGGTGCCGGTGCGAATCATCCCTTCTAACCCAACGCCTTCACCGCAACCGATTCAGATCATGACTCCTAGCGGTTTCACGATCCGAATTGATTCATCTATGTCTTCGACTCAGTTGACGCAACTCATCGCAGCGATTGAAGCCGGTTCGCGAGGTGAATCATGTTGACCATCGCTACTCAGACTCGTATCTTCATCACCCTCCAGGCGACCGATATGAGAAAAGGGTTTGATGGTCTTTCCGGCTTGGTCTCGGATACACTAAAACAAGATCCGCTCTCGGGCGCACTTTTTCTCTTCGTCAATCGTCGACGAGATCGCATGAAGGTTTTGTACTGGGATGGAGATGGGCTTGCTATTTGGTATCGTCGCCTGGAGCAAGGCACTTTTCAAATCCCTGCTTCCAATGACCAACTCAATGCCATCGAGATCCGGAGCGACGAGTTCACTATGTTGCTGCGCGGTATCGATCTGAGTAGTGTCAAACGCAGAAAGCGATTCCAATTAGCAAGCTGACAGCCAGTCATTTCGACTTCGAAAACACCCCAAATGCTCTTGCTGTTCTGTAATGATCAGCAAGAGCATTTTTTATATGAATTCTCTATTTTTGAGAGAACCTTTTTGAGGCTCGTGCGTTTAATAAGCATGGACGCAAAGGACCTGCTCATCAAAGAACTTCAAGCTCAGTTGCAGCGCAAAGACCAGCAGCTTGAACGCATCGAAGCAAAGCTTCATGAAGTGGCCTCTCAGCACACTTCGGTAACAGAACAATTCTCTCAAGCTCTCGAGGAGAAGGACCACAAGATCGCGTTGCTTGAGTCGAAGATCAAACGCCTGCTCAGCACGGTTCGCGGCTCACGACAAGAACGCATCAATCCTGATCAATTGCTCTTGTTCTCCCAAGATGAGTTGCAACAACTGGCTCAGGAACTTGAGAAGAGTGCCGACGACAACGCAAACCAACCAGAGCAAGGCCAAGAAGCCGATCAACCGCCGGATCCAGCCTCTCCGGAAGAACCGTCAAAGAAGGGAAGCGGACGTCGACCGCTTCCTTCGAATTGGCCGAAGGAAATCCGCCGACATGAACTGAACGAAGAAGAACGCAAGTGCCCATGCTGCGGAGAGGTCCGTTGCGAGATGGGAGTCGAAACCAGCCAACAGATCGAGTTCATTCCCGCTGTCTTCAAAGTCATCGAGCATCAACGAGTCCAATACGCTTGCAAGAGCTGCCAAGAGAACGTAGCAATCGCTCCTAAGCCTCCGCAGCCGATCGAAAAAGGGCTTCCAGGTCCAGGGCTATGCTCGTACGTCGTCTTGTCAAAGTTCGGTGACCATCTTCCTCTCTATCGCGAAGAAGACTTGTTTAGTCGCATGGGTTGGTTGATTCGCCGCAGCACGATCTGCGATTGGCTCTACGAACTTGGAATGCTTGTCGAGCCTCTGGTGATGCGCATGAAACACTTGGTCTTGCAGTCCTCGGTGATCCATACCGATGACACCAAGATCAAGATGCTTGACATCGGGATCTGCCGCGAAGCGAAGTTCTGGCCGTACCAAGGAGACTGGTTACATCCTTATGTCGTGTTCGACTTCACTTTGGATCGAACGCGAAATGGTCCGAAGAACTTTTTAGAAAACTACCAAGGATATCTGCAAGCCGATGCATATTCGGGCTATGACTGCGTGTACGCGTCGGGCCTGGTGAAAGAGGTGGCGTGTTGGATACATACGCGTCGCTATTGGTACGACGCGCGAGACTACGACAAAACGCGAGCCAATATCGCATTGGGTTACATTGCGCGTCTATCGCAAATCGAGTCGCAACTTCGCGCGAGCTTTCCATTGAAGACGCAACAAGGTGAGAGGGACTTCGCAGCGATCGCGATAGCCCGCCAAGAACATTCACGCCCGATATTGAACGAGTTCAAGAATTGGATGGAGGGAGAGCTCAATGGTGGACGGATTTTACCCAAGAGCTTGATCAAGAGCGCGTTCACTTACACACTCAATCAATGGGAAGCGTTGTGCCGTTACACGGAGGCTGGATATCTATCACTTGACAACAACGCTGCGGAACGTCTCGTGAAATATCCCGCCATTGGACGAAAGAACTATCTGTTTGTTGGCAATGAGCGAGCAGGTCGTAACGCCGCCAATTTTTACTCGTTGGTCACAAGCGCCAAGCTGAACGGGGTTGAGCCGTTTGCGTGGCTGAAAGACGTGATTGAGCGACTTCCGCATTACCGAAAACGCGAAGCATTCGCCCAATCGGCTTCGGGTGGATCGGTAACGAGCAATGAGCTAGATGAGATGCTCCCAGACCGTTGGTTGGTGGCGCACCCAGATTGCAAATGGGAGATCGACGCAATACGCAGAGAAGAGCGTCGCCAAAAAGAAGCTCGAAAGCGACAGCTCAAGAACCGGAAGAAATCTCGATAGCTGCCTCCGTTGTCAAGATGCGGTTCAACGGACGCTCACACTCCAATGATGGCACGGTATACCCAAGCTGGTGTCTCTGCTGCTGCGCCCATTGCATTTTCCGTGAGATTTGATTGCGGAGTACCGGTGAGCCACCAGAGTAGAAAAGCGGATCCCAACACTCCAGTAATCGCACCCGCAGTGTCAAATGCCCGGTGCAATCCGAACGCTCGTCCACGTTGCTCAGGTGAAACCTCATCTGCGATCAACGCGTCCCTGGGAGCCCCTCGAAGCCCCTTGCCAAATCGATCCAGAAGTCGCCCGCCAAGCACCAGCGGCCAAATTGTCGTCAGGGCAATGACTGCTTTGCCTACGACCGGCAATCCGTACCCCCAACGAATCCACCACACTCGGCCACCTTTACCAAGTTTGCGGTCGCTTCGAATTCCAGCAACCGCAGACATAAATGCAACTAACAGGACCGCTCCTCCTTCCATTGCTCCCAATTGGGTTTTTGAAGTTCCTAAGACGCTTATCATAAAGAGCGGCAATATTGGATAGACCATCTCGCTCGAGACGTCCGCAAAGAAGGAAACCCAACTTAAGACCCAAACCGAACGCGGAAGTGGCGTAACTTTGATCGTGGGCACTGAGTCTCGGACGGCTTCGTTCCATTTGTTGTTTGTCTTCATGCTAAATTTCCCCCAAGTGAACCTGTGCCGATGATCGATTAGAACGCACGATGGTCGTTATACACGCATCACCCCCTAGGACAGGGTTACTTTCAAAGCGATTTCAATGTCTTTGTGGCTGAAGCAGTGCGAAAGGCACGATTTCAAAACAATTCCGATTGCGTGGCGCATCTCTTTGACTTGCCCAAAACGTTGGCATAGCAATTGCGTTTGGTTCATCTCGGGAGTCCCTTTATTTCATTTTGTCTCCGAGTTTCTTCGGCAGGAAAGCTGTTCTTGGGTCATTCGAAAGCCACCAAAGTATGAGTACATGTGAAACCTGTGGTAACCAACACGCCAAATGCTTGGAAATCATTGAGAATGGAAAGTCCCATTTTTATGACAGTGTAGAGTGCGCAATTCAGGCCTTGGAGCCGATTTGCGAACAATGCCAATGTCAAATCAGTGGGCACGAGTTAGACGCGAACGAAGTGGTGAAATACTGTGACTTCTGTAAGCAAACGCTGGGCGGCATTGGTTTTATCGGTTCAACGTACGACACTCACATTGAACGAGAAAACAGATATGTAAGAAATGCCTAGCAATTGAAGTTTGGTTCAGTATTGAGTTGACACCCCCCGCAGAGAATAATTACCTATGCAACTGCAAGAAGCACTTGAAAACAACCAAGAATGGGCAACAAAAAGACTCGAAGAAGATCCACGGTTTTTCAAACGCCTCGCTCGTGGTCAACAACCAAGTATTTTGTACATTGGCTGTTCCGACAGCAGGGTTACGGCAGAAGAGATGTTGGGGGCAGGTCCGGGCGATTTGTTCGTACACCGCAACATTGCCAATTTGATTCCAAACAATGACCACAGTTCTAACACCGTTGTCAATTTTGCAATTCACAATTTGGGCGTGCAGAGCATTATTGTATGCGGGCACTATGGTTGTGGTGGCGTGCTTGCGGCAATGCAGTCCAATGACCTCGGCAATTTGACTTCCTGGTTGCAAAACATCCGTGATGTATATCGTTTGCACGCAAGTGAACTTGACTCGATTGAAGATGAAGCGGTGCGGTACCGTCGCTTAGTCGAGCTGAACGTTCGCGAACAGTGCATAAATCTGCTTAAGATTTCGGAAGTGCAAACTGTTTACAGTGCCAATAAACTCACCATTGCTGGTTGGGTATTCGATATGGCCACAGGGCGAATCACCGATCTCAAGCTCGATATTGACAGAATCGTTGATTCCATCCGAGATATTTATAGTATATCTGAGAAAGCCTAAAAAAGGTGTTTGATTGCGGTAGTTCAAGCAATCAACGCGCAATTGCGCTCGTCGAAACCCACTATGCCATCAAGTCACAACGCGACCACTTCCATCGAAAACCCAGCGGAGTCCGATAGCACGCTTTCCTATTCCTATTGGCTTGGAACGTTTATCATTCGGGGTTCGGTCGCGCCTCGAGTGTTTATGGATGTATTGGGCTTTGGCTTATTGGCCGCCGCAATCGTCCTGACGATTCAATGGCTTGAAAATACTTTTCGGATCGAGGTGTCGGTCCCGGTCGGTCCGTTTGAAGCGGCAGGGGCCGTTCTTGGACTGCTTCTGGTATTGCGTGTAAATGCAGGGTATAGCCGATGGTGGGAAGCAAGAGTACTTTGGGGTGGTATCGTCAATCAATCTCGCAATCTTACGATTTCCGGACTAGCGTATGGGCCAAGGAATACCCGTTGGCGGTCGCGATTTGTTCGATGGATCGCAGTGTTTCCCCACGTTTGCCGCCGCAGCCTAAGAGAACAACGGAACTTCCCAGAACTCGAACGTTTGCTGTCCGATGGGAGTCAGGATTGGATCAGGAAGTCCGAGCATATGCCCAACGCCGTATCAAGCGAGCTTGCGATGTTGCTTTACGAAGCGAGAAGTCTTGGGATGGATGGTTTTGCATTCCAGAAATGTGAAGAGCAGAGATCTAGTTTGATCGATCACCTCGGTGGTTGCGAACGAATCTTGAAAACACCGCTAGCTAGGTCAGGCGCGATCCAAGTCCGACAGTTCATCTTCTTGTTTTTGATCACGCTGCCCCTGGGACTGTTGCAGGCATTCGATTCCAAGATTCATAGCGCACATCAACTTTGGGTTGTTCCGCTCTACGTCATTCTTCTGGCTTATCCGCTGCTCTGCTTAGATCGAATTGGCATGGAATTGCAAAACCCATTTAGCACCCAGCGTATTGACTTTCTTCCACTAGACAGTATATGTACAGCCATCGAGCGGAATGTACTCGAGTTACTGCATGATATTGACGACGAGATGCCTGCGGCTCCACACCCAACGGACGTGGAATTGCCACCTGATGCAGAGGTCCCCAAATTGGATGGAGAGTTGAGTGCCAATATCACTTGAAAACGATCGATAGGCTTTAATGTGTTAGCAGTCGCTGCGACGAACGAACCGACCGCGGAAGCCAGTATGGCAAACGGCAACTCCACTCACATGAAAGCCTGGCATGCACTTTCGTCAAACGACGTTGCCGAACGGCTAAATGTAGACCCCACGAAAGGCCTGACCCTGTCAGAGTCGCAAGACAGACTTGCAAAGTTCGGCCCAAATACATTGTCACAGGCGAAGCAGCGAACAATTTTCGCGATACTTGTAACACAATTTCGAAGCCTCATCGTATTGTTGCTTGCCGTAGCAACAATGATTGCTTTTACAATGGGCGATCACGTAGAGGCCATTGCGATTCTGGTTGTGATCGTTCTTAATGCAGCTATTGGATTCTTTACGGAATGGAGAGCTGCGCACGCGCTCTCTGCCCTGCAAAAGCAATCCGTTCGCGTAGCGCAAGTCGTTCGAGACGGCAAGGAAACGGAAATCCCTGCGGACGAATTGGTTCAAGGTGACTTGGTGGTACTAGTAGCAGGCGCACGCGTACCGGCAGACGGCCGTATCATCGAATGTGTTCGATTGCAAATCGAGGAATCTGCTTTGACGGGTGAATCGAACGCGGTAAGTAAGACTACCGATCCAGTTGGTGATGAGAACGCCGTGCTTGGTGATCGACTGAACATGGCATTTTTGGGGACCACTGTCACCGATGGCCGTGGACGACTGCTGGTCACTGCGATTGGATCGGAAACGGAGGTTGGCAAAATAGGTACCCTCATCGATGAAGCAACCACGCGAGCGACTCCACTTGAGCAAAAACTTGCTCAATTGGGCCGATTGCTCATCGTAGTCACGATAGTGCTTTGTGCGATTATTGTCTTTGCAGGATGGATTCGTGGGGTCAACGATTTCTGGCATATGTTGGAAATTGGTATTTCGCTTGCAATCGCTGCGGTACCCGAAGGCTTGCCTGCTGTAGCTACCATGACTCTGGCTGTCGGTATGCAGCGAATGGCAACTATGCGAGCGCTAGTACGGCGGCTCGCAGCGGTTGAAACGCTCGGCTCGACAACGGTCATCTGTACCGACAAGACTGGAACACTAACCAAAAATGAAATGACTGTCTGCGTATTGATGCTGGATCAACGTCGTATCGAAGTGACCGGCAATGGGTACTCTCTCGATGGATCGTTTTTAGAAGGGGGCAAACTTTCTAACCTGAATGATAAGCACCTCACATTAGCATTGCATATCGGTATGCTTTGCAACGATGCTAAACTAGAACGAAGCGATGGCAAAGAGATCGTGCTGGGCGATCCGACTGAAGCAGCTTTGATTGTTGTGGCAGAGAAAGCCAAAATCAGCCAAGTCGATTTGGCAGCGCAGTTTCCTCGCATAAGCGAAGTGCCCTTCGATAGCGTCAGCAAGAGCATGTCCACTGTACACACCACGCCTGATGGAAAGGTAGTAGCTTATTTCAAAGGTGCTCCTGGACGGATGATCGAAGCGAGTAGCCGCCAAGTGCTCGGTTCTGACATCCAAGCAATTACCGGGCAAGGACGGCAGAAATGGATAGACGCAAACGAACAGCTGGCAGGTTCTGCTCTGCGGGTGCTTGCATTGGCATATCGCGAACTTCAGCCAGGGTACGACGAATCTGTCTTATGCGAAGATTTAACATTTGTGGGTTTAGTGGGTATGAGCGATCCGCTCCGCGAAGAGGCGAAGAAGGCAATCGAAACTTGTCGGGAAGCTGGGATTCGCACCATCATGATTACAGGTGATCAGCAGTCAACTGCAACTGAAATCGCGACTCAATTGGGTATCGATGTCGACCATGAGGGGCGTCGTATGCGAACTGTTCACGGCAGTGAATTGGAAGGCCTAGACGACGCGGGCTGGAAAAAGTTAGTAGCCGGTACATCCGTATTCGCTCGTGTCTCACCCGAGCACAAATTGCTTATCGTTGACGCGCTGCAGCGACAAGGACACATCGTGGCCATGACGGGCGACGGCGTGAATGATGCTCCTGCGTTAAAAAAAGCCGATATCGGAATTGCCATGGGTATTAAGGGTACGGAGGTCGCTAAAGAAAACGCGGATATGGTGATCACCGACGACAATTTCGCAAGCATCGTTGGTGCGGTCGAGCAGGGCAGAATCATCTACGGTAATATCCTTCGATTCATTCACTATCTATTGTCTTGCAATATTTCGGAAATTCTGACGGTTTTCATTGCGCTGATGATAGGTTGGCCACTGCCGCTCGTTGCTCTACAAATCTTGTGGCTGAACTTAGTTACCGACATTTTCCCAGCATTTGCGCTCGCCTTGGAACCCTCAGCTCCGAATGTCATGAAACGCTCTCCAAGAGACCCAGCGGAATCGTTGCTTCCGCTGCCTTTCATTGCCCTGATCGTTTGGCAGGGTTTGCTTCTAACCACTGTTACCCTATTTGCATTTGGCATCGGATTGTACTGGTATAGTGACAATGAGGATGGCCTTCGCCGGGCATCTACACTTGCGTTTATGACGTTGTCCTTTTCACAAGTGTTTCATGTTTTCAATGCAAGATCGCAAACGCGGTCCGCCTTTACAGATCGATTGTTTACCAATGGATGGTTATGGGGCGCCGTAGGCATCTGCCTGTTGCTTCAATTCGCGGCGGTCTACATTCCTCTTCTGCAAACAGTACTACACACTGTGCCACCAACTGTACCAGAATGGGGGTTGATCGCAGTATGTTCGCTGTTCCCGCTGGCAGCAGTGGAGCTGGTGAAGGTTTTTCAGCGATTGGCCGTTGGACGCGAAGAATAATCGAGACCTGAAATTCATGAGGATCCTCGCCAATAATGGGCGATTGTTGCATGGTACCCAAAAGTGGAATGCGTTTCTTGGATCATAGTCGTCCCCAATCCTCCAACCCGTGGGCATGAGTTACAATACACCACCAGGAGATCCGTCATGTTTGATTCATTGAGAATTTGGGCGAGACTTTGCATCGCTGGACTGTACTTCAGTACTCTTTCTATATTTGCTCCATGGTCGTTGGGTGCTGAACCATTGCGACCTAACATCCTATTGGTGATGGCGGATGATCAAGGGTGGGGGGAGACGGGCTACAATGGTCATCCGCAATTGAGAACTCCAGTACTCGACGAGATGGCTCGCAATGGGCTGCGGATGGATCGTTTCTACGCAGCACATGTCAATTGCTCGCCAACGCGAACAAGCATCCTCACAGGTCGTCACCCCATCCGCTCTGGGGTCTTTGGACCGAATTGGTCGACTCGACCTGAAGAAATAACCTTGGCCCACATTCTCAAAAAAGCCGGATATCGAACCGGGCATTTTGGCAAGTGGCATGTTGGTGCCGTGAAGGCCGACTCACCAACCAACCCTGCAAGGATGGGTTTCGATCAATATCTTTCACACGACAATTTCTTTGAAGTCGATCCGCTGCTCAGTGCAAATGGAGCAGCACCGATATTACACAAGGGTGAGAGCTCGCAAATTGTCGTTGATGCGGCGAATCAATTCATTCGTTCGGCGCACGACAAGAAAGAACCCTTCTTAGCGTTAGTATGGTTCGGTTCGCCTCATTCTCCCTACAGTGGATTGCCGGAAGATGTCGAGCAGTACAAGGATATCGAGGATGAGACGCTTCGCAAACGGCTCACGGAGATCACTGCCATGGATCGAGCCATAGGATCTCTGCGAAGGTCGTTGAGGGAATTGAACATCGCCGACAATACTATTATCTGGTACTGCTCGGACAATGGACTTGGCCATGACCCAAAGAAATCGTTCAATGGGCCATGGCGAGAAAAGAAGGGTTCGATCTTCGAGGGAGGTATCCGTGTGCCTGGGATCATTGAATGGCCAAGAGTAATTACAAAGTCACGTTCCTCGATCATTCCCTGTGTAACCACCGATATCCTTCCAACGATCCTCGATATTCTTGAATTGAACGCATTGCTGCCGGTTCGTCCGCTCGACGGTGTGAGTCTGCGTAAATTGATCATCGAGGACAGTCTGATTCAACGACCTAAACCGATCGGCTTTTGGAAGTACGCATCGGAGGGTGAACAGAATAACGAAAGATGGATGGCCAAGGCTTTAACACAAGGAACAACTCCCACTGTCAGCAATCCTTCGATCGATTTCCTCAACTACAAGCATCCGGTCGCGAGAACGAACTTTGCTGGTGACTCAGCCTGGTCCGACAATCAATATAAACTGGTATTTCGCGGCAAAGGGAATAAACGCCAAGCTGAGCTATATGACTTGCTCAAAGATCCAGGTGAAACATCGAATATCGCTAATGAACAGCAAGGGTTGGTTGAACGCATGTCAAAGGAGTTGTTGGCATGGCAGCAATCCGTTGAGAAGAGTTTGACCGGAGCGGATTACCACTGAATGGATCACAAAGGCTGACCGGTATGATGCCCGCTTTTTGAGGCATTTCAAGGCAAGTGAACTATGTACGACATTCTTCAACAGTTCCAAGTACGTGCCTCTGTTGGAACCGTATTTGATGCGTTTACTTCTTCGTCGGGATTGAATGCGTGGTGGACGGCAGAGGCAACAGGTACACCGAATTTCGATACTGTCTATCGATTCTATTTCGGTCCAGCATTCGATTGGCGGGCACGAGTTATCCACGTAGCCAATAGAAAAGAACTCACTTGGTTGGTGACAGAGGCCATGGACGACTGGCTTGAGACGGAAGTCGGATTCGTTCTCGAGGAGACGGCCGAAGGCTGTCTGGTTCGGTTCTTTCATCGCAATTGGCTGCACAACGGAGATCACTTTGCTATCTCAACCTTTTGCTGGGGACAACTCCTAAATGGACTGAAGCATTATGTGGAAATAGGCAAGATTGTCCCATTTGAAAAACGGAATTGAATCCGTCCTCGCAGAGTCCGGCCTGTCCCCATCATCTCCAACTCAACATCGAGCCGAATGACCATGCACTTTGAATTACGCATGAATCCAGGCCGAGCCATGTCCGAAGCTGTTGCGATTGAGGCGGTTGCGATGTTTGCAAAGGGCTGGTTGTCCTAATCACCGCAGTATGGATGCAGCATGATCTTGCAAAGAAAACCGAGTCGCCGGCTCTGCGCACAAGTCGCAGGGAGGAAACGCGGAATCCAACCGCAAATCGCAAAGATGATAGGGCCGGAGGTACTATTGGTGAACCGGTTGCCACAAACCAATGGTGTTACCTTCACAATCTTTGACTTGGGCGTATATGCCCATTCCGCTGATAGCATGCGGTCCTAAAACCAGTTCGCCACCGGCCGCGACGACATCCTTGATACGTTGCTCTGTGGATGCAACTTCCAAGACGATCACTGGACTATTGGCCCCTCCCCCTTCGCCACGAGGGTAGCTTCCACCATTGATGCCTCCAGCCCGCTTTGGCATGAATGACTCATCGACGTCTGTTGTTATTACAAATGTATAAGGTGCATCGCCAGGTGCAGACATGAATTGCCAACCGAAAACATCCGAATAGAATTTCTCCATTCGCTTTTTATCGGAATAGGGAACTTCGAAATGGCATACTCGGTCCATGGCAATCTCCTTGAGCGTAGAAACGGACTGTTTAATATGCTTCTAATTTAGTGATTCACATTCGATTGAGCTAGCAGTCGACCGCTGCTGCGTTGATGTTTTTGCAGCTTTTTTGGTGGCAATAGCGGAGTTTGCAAAAACGAATCCTAGGGAGCCAACTTGATGCGCATTTGCTCAGTGAAATCCCGATCTGCCACTTCTCCGATAATGGATACGATGCGCGTCGCAACAGGTCTCGAAGTGAATGGTTACTCTCTTTGCTAACTTGACACAGTCGACAAAAGTAGCAGGCACGCTCCGCCGAGCCGTATGCTTGCGTATATTGGCTGGGTTTTCAGGCGGACGGCACATGGAATGTGCCTGCTACTTTGACTTTTGTCGGCTGTGTCTAACTTGTTACAAATCCGTTACGAACCCAAGGCGTTTGAGCAGGTACTTTGGTAAAAGCTGGATTTCGCTTAATTCAATTTCAAGAAGGGATTGGTAACGCCATGAGTTTTTTGCGAGGACTTCATTGGGTACGGACATGCTTGTTTTCCACAGGAATGTACGGCAGAAAGAGACTCTCGATTGTTGTAACTATTTGCGTTCTGGAGCAGCTAAGTACCGTTGGTTTTGCTCAGCAGGATTCCATGAGAAGTTATTCATCGGAGCCTTCGCGCGAATCGACTAATCCCTATATTTTGAAACCGATTACGAAATCGGTAGCCGTCTTCAAAAACGGCATGGGATTCTTCACTCGCCAGGCCCACGCAACCTTGAGCGACGGATGGTGCTTCGCAGAGGAGTTGCCTCCAGCCGCTTTTGGAACGCTCGCAATCTACTCTACTTCCAACCATGAAACAGTGGACGTTGTCGGGGCCGGCGCCGGTGAGTCGATCCACTTCGATGGAATTGACGTCGCTGATACAACGGAGGCCAAACTCGAGCGATTGGGAAAGCTCAAGGGAATGTTGGTTGAGTTGCAGTACCGTCACAAAGATGAAGGCCGAACGGTCAATGGCAAACTAGTGTCGCTGAGCCCGGAGTTTGCCGTCATTGAGGAGCCGTCGCAAGGCCATGCGGTCCCAATACAAGCAATCAAAAACTTGCGTGTTCTCAACCTGCCACTTCGCATTCATGTCGTCGATGACAATCAAACACCCTTGAAGAAAGCCGATTTAGGAATAGCCTACATGCGGAAAGGCATCACCTGGATTCCCGAGTATACATTGAGAATTTTGGATGAGGAAAACGCCGAACTAACGCTTCGAGGGACCTTGGTAAACGAAGCTGAGGACTTGGTTCATTGCGATGTGAACTTCGTCGTTGGCGTTCCGCACTTCATCCACAGTGAGTTGCTTTCCCCACTAGCTGTTGGTCGCGCCATCCGAGCGATCGGATCGAGTCTGTCTAGTGGCGGAGTTCCCTCGCAAGTAATGAGTCAAATCATGAATCGCGCTGCGATATCCAACAACATACGATCGAACAGCGACGGGGCCCTACAGTTTGGACAAAAGCCATCGGAAGGAAATGACCTTAGTGACCTTATCAACAGTCTACCAGCACTTGGCAATGCTGCGTCGGGTGATTTTACCGTATACACCAAACAAGACTTGACAGTTCGGCAAGGCGAGCGAGCTACCGTCACCTTGTTCTCGCATAAAATACGATACTCGCATCAATACCGCTGGAACTTGCCAAATTCCCTTCAACATGAGTTTGTCCTACGCAACGATACACAGACTCCATGGACAACTGGCCCCTGTTTGGCAATTTCAGGGAGCAACCCGCTTAGTGAGGATTTATTGAAGTACACGCCAGTCGGCGGAATTGGAGCTTTCGAAATTACCAGCGCAGTTAATGTTGCCAATACGGTCAGTGAAGAAGAAATCGGAAGAAAACTCAAGGCGCACGAGCCAAGCTCGAATCAATTCCTGGATCTTGTTACATTGCGAGGTACGATCAGACTTAAGAGTTTTGCTAAGCAGAACACGGAACTCTCGGTTACTGCACCGATTCGCGGCAAGCCAATCCAATCGACCCCAAAAGGAACGGTGCAAATGAATTCCGATCAACTCCGCTTGATCGAATTGTCCTCCACCGTTAGTTGGCAAGTTACTCTCACGCCGGGCGAAGAGACGACACTCCAATACGAGTACAATAGATACGTCCCATCCAATTGACAGCGGCTATTCTATGAAACAACGCATTCTGACGATCGAAGATGATCCTGCGATTCGCCGTGGAATTGTTGATTGCTTGAAGTATGCTGGTTATTCGCCAATGGAGTCCGGTCAAGCCTCGACAGGCCTCCAATTGGCGTTGACTAGCGAGATCGATCTGCTGCTTCTGGATTGGGTTCTACCCGACGGAGACGGACTTTCTATCCTCCAAAAAATCCGACGCGAACGTCCGACACTGCCAACTATTGTTTTGACCGCTAAGGGCGACGAATCCGATCGCGTCCGCGGTCTTCAGGGTGGAGCGGATGACTATGTAGTAAAGCCCTTTAGCGTGCGGGAATTGTTGGCCCGGGTCGAAGCCGTATTGCGCCGATCGCCACAGCGTCCAACCGCAACCGAAACAATGCGAATTCCAACTGGTATCGTGGATTTCCAAAGACGTGAAGTACGTCTATCAGATGGTCAACGGGAGTCGCTGTCTGAACGCGAAGCGGAATTGTTACAGTACCTTGCGTCAAACCGAGACAGGGCAATTAGCCGTGAAGAAATACTGTCGAGTGTTTGGCGTCTCACTCCGAAAGGCATCACCACCCGCACGATCGACATGCACGTGACACGACTTCGCGAAAAGCTTCGAGATAGCGTGGAATGCCCTCAAATTCTTCTAACTGTCCGCGGGAAAGGCTACATGTTCCGAATTGATTCCGAGGCGATCCTGCGACATGATTGACGGTATTGCGAGGATGAAACAGCTTGCGTATCCCTGGCGAATTGGTATTGCCTTCTGTGTCGCGACACTCGGCGTATTGACGTGCATGATGTGGTTGACCAATCAAGTGCTTCGATTGGAGCGATCAGAAGCCGTAGCCATGCAACGCGCCGGCATCGAAGAAAATGCTCGCCTCGCGCTTTGGAGAATTGATTCTGCACTCTCCCCTATTCTTGCCCAAGAGTCCATTCGTCCGAATTCCCTACCTTCCCAATCACCTTATGTGAAGTTGTGCTTTCAATTTTCGGCTGACGGCGAGCTTACAACTCTTCCGTCTCCGCACGTCGCCAATAGCATTGAGGTGAATCGGAATTTCTCCGAAATCGTTTCAAAAGAGCGCCTAGTTGCGAACTTAACCTCCGAGACCACCGCCAAGCCAACGCAGTTGTCCCCATTTCAAATTCCACAATCACAGACATTGAACATCGATTCCAATGTAAGTCGATCCCAGGTCGAGTTCGAGCAACGTAGATCCAATAGCAGTGGTATTCTCAACAATAATCTATTTCCACAGGGACCGAATGAGCCGTCTGCTGTGCCCATGATCCCCGTTTCTCACCGAGGCGAATTGCTGCTTGTTCGAAAAGTCTCCTTGAGCGGCAAAGAGTACGTTCAAGGATGCTGGCTTGATTGGAAAGCAATTAGTAATTCGATGCATCAGTTGATTCGAGATCTGCTGCCCAATGCGAGTCTTGAAATATGCGAAAACGCTGCGGTGGAAGATGGCTCGAACCTCTTAGCATCGATCCCAGCCAAATTGAATGCAGGAAATCTTCTCGCACAGCCAGTTTCCATATCCTCGGCGACCGGCTGGCTATTGAGCATGACATGGGTCGGCGTGCTCAGCGCTCTAGCTGCCTCTGCGGGTTTAGTTCTTGGAAGCATTCGATTGGCCGAACGCCGCTCCTCATTTGTAGCGGCGGTGACGCATGAACTGCGGACTCCGCTGACCACCTTCCTGATGTATACCGAAATGCTCTATCAAGATATGGTGCCCGACCCAATTGCTCAGAAACAGTACATCAGTACGCTTCGCCATGAGGCATTGCGATTGGAGCACTTGGTCGAAAATGTACTCGCCTACGCAAAGTTAGAGCGAGGACGAACTCCTCAACCGTTACAACAAATTTCCGTTGAGTCTTTGCTGGGCCAAACGCTGCCATACCTCAAGCAGCGTGCTGCCATGTCCCAAATGGAGTTGGTTGTTCTTGAACCGTCGCGGGGAGAGTTGGTGGTTCAAGCTAGCCAAGGGGTGGTTGAGCAAATCCTCCTAAATTTGGTGGACAATTCCTGCAAGTACGCCGCAATTGCATTAGATCGAAGAATTCAATTGCTTGTCGAGGCAACAGACCAAATAGTTTCGATTGGCGTAAAGGATTTTGGACCTGGTTTGAAGAAACAGGGTAAATGGTTCCGGCCGTTTCACAAGACAGTTGAGGAGGCCGCAAATTCAGCCCCGGGTGTCGGTTTAGGATTGAGCCTCTGCAAACGTTTGGCCGAACAAATGAATGGGTCGATTGAGGTTGATTTTTCGAACTGCGATGGGGCTTATGTGAAACTAATGCTATTACTGTGTAGAAAGCAGTGAGGAGAGTTCCCTTCCTTCCGATTGCTTACGTCGGCGTTGATAACGACTTTGAATTTAACGCAATTGAGTTCTGAATGGCAGGCCAAAAAAATCAGCGACACTTCCACAGCATGCGAATTTCTCTGTATTCGAAGTGAGGTTGTCGTCTGTAAGCGAGGGCCATGCGACCGCTGCGCCCTTAATCAATGTCAGCGAACTTTTCGTGCAAGACTCTTCGTGCGAGCTCGTCCAAGTCCGCATCGGTAACGGTTGGGAGGAATTTTTTGCGATAGAGCTCATCGTGAATAATGCTCACAACGGCGACCATAGGGGCTGCAATTAAAACGCCTAGAACACCAAATGCCGAAACACACAGGAGCATTGAGAAAATAACCGCTAGGGCATGCAATTTCATTCCTTTGGCCATGATGACCGGTAGAATTATATTATTCTCCAACGCTTGGACGCCGATGTATGCAAGCAGCACCCACAGAGGAGTCATCCCCCCTTTGCCAATTGCAAGAAGCAGAGCTGGCAAAGTACTAAGGATTGGCCCCAGAAAGGGAATGGATTCAAGTAGACCAGCAATAAGGCCCAGGACCAGCGCATCCATCAGTCCAAGCAGCGGCCACATCAGCACAAAAACCAGTATTCCAATGGTCAGCATTCCTGCAAGGGTGGATGCTCCCCATGTGGGTGCAAATCTACAAATGCGATGCATAATAGCGATTGCCTTCCGGTGATGATCCGATGGAATCCAAGAGAAAATTGCGCTCAGGATCGGCCTAGGACTCATCAACATAAAGAACACACCGAAAAAGACGGTTACCAGCACCACCAACACCTGAGCCCCGTTGAACGCAACTTTTGTGAAACTTCCTACCACACCCTTCAGCATCTGAGCCAAACCAGAACGAAGCGTATTGGTATCCTTTGATGAACTCGATGGCTCCTGCTCCGATGATTGTTGTTCGCCCTCAGTCCCGTTTGAATCCGTCGCGTTCGTAATTTCTGTTGTTACCTCTGCTTGCATTCGAACTTCAGAACGCTTCGCATGCTGTTCCATTTTGATCAGCGGTTTCTGCAGTCGTTCCCAGTACTCGGGTAGTACTTCCGAAAGGTTAGTAATCGAGTCTCTCAGCGGAATGTAAAAGGCTGAAACGGAAAGTGCACAAACAGCGATAATGCAACAGACGACAAGTCCGGCTGCGGCTTTCCTTCCACCCATAAGAGTTCTTATTCTATTGACCAGTGGGTTAAGTGCGAGTGCAATAAGCAACGTTAACAAAAACGACAGATAGATTGAAGAGAGCAGCGCGAATGTCTGTACAAATACCAACAGAGCTACCGCAAGCAGCAAGTAAAAGCGGACCGAATGCTTATTTGAATTGTGTTCTACATTAGTGGTCATCTGTATCCCCTGGAATGCGCATGTTAATCTCAAAAATACGTCGATCAAGCGATTGAATTGCTCTAGCTTTACTCGGCGACGCTACTCGCATTCTTCCTTGGCCATGCGGCCAGGAGGTTGAACAGTCGTTCAAACTAAGAGACTATCGCTCTGTCCAACTCAGAAATCCGGGTTGATGATTTCGTCCCGTAGCGAAAGTCGTCAAGACTCTCGGCGAATTGCAGGGCGACCCGAAACTCTTGAGGGTTTGTTCTAATCGAAAACCCAGATGCATCGATAAACCGATGGCGTTAGCCAAATGGTACTCACTCTACAAAATCAGCCGGAACGCACTAGCGTCCTGTTTTCTAAACGACAAGGAAAATCGGGTGCTACCGCACTCCGGCTGAATGAGTTCGCGATCGAAATCCAACAAAGTGAATGCCATTGGGTGTTGGCCACGGTTTTGAGACCGTGAACCGCCGCTAACACGGTACGGCTAATTTAATCAACAAGCCCTCAAGACTTTCCGCCGAAACTCTCGACGAGTTTCGCTACCCAAAAATCGTTTGCGAACAGACCACTAGTTATAAAGCGATTATGGCTTTGGTCCGATGCGATCATTGAAAATATCGCTCGAATTTGTCGCATCG
Organism: Pirellula sp.; assembly: GCA_031374515.1. Lineage (GTDB taxonomy): Bacteria > Planctomycetota > Planctomycetia > Pirellulales > Pirellulaceae > JBKCUI01. Next base: position 17,865 of record JANMGH010000031.1, read on the forward strand.
GTTTTAGTATCTAGATCCGATTTCGTCTCACTGTCGTACTGACGTCGATTTAATTCGTTTCGTTTGTCGACATCTTGCTGTTCCCGAGTCGTCTCCCGAGTCGCGTTTGATGGATCCTTGCTGCTTGGGTTGGTTCTATTCTCAAACGAGCCTTGGGTGGCTCCGTTAAATTTTTGTTCGGTCTTCCGCAGATCATCCGTTTGACCCTTTGACATTTCGTAATTGCCATATCCAGCACGATACTGATTTTGAGTCGCCGAATTCACTTGAGGCGACGCGGAACTAATGTTGTCAAAATAGACTGGCCTGCCGTCTACGCAAATAAATTCGCGTCCGATTGCATCGCGGCGAAGTACGTAGACGCGACCCGCAGTTTGCGAGGTCGAGGATTGCTGCATGTTGCTGTATTGCGAGGAATTGAACGTAGAGGTCATGGGCATGCTTGGCATTGAACCATTATTTTGCATCGAACCTGAATTCCATGCTTGGTTGGCCGGTTGCCCCATTTGCGAGGATTGACCTTGGCGTTGAGTTGACTGCGACGGATTCCCGCCGATGCCGACAGTTCCGTTAGGTTGATTGGCGTTACCATACTGTTTTGAAGCATCCTGGGGATCGCCAATCCTCTGTTGTCCATTCAACGTGGCTTGCGATTGAATTTGGGTGGATTGGTTGGAATTCAACTGTCCTTGCTGTGGGTCCACACGGTTCTGATAAGTCGTGTTGCTTTGGACTCCTGCGTCTCCAGTCGTCCCAAACGCTCCGTTGATTTGACTTTGTCCATTCAATGAAGAGCGATTTTGTCCGTCACCCAGGTTGGACGATCCAGATGTTTGTGGAAGGTTCCTGTCCACTACATCCTTGGCTTGTTGCAAACCACTTTGTACCGAGTTCTGGATTCTGTTGACTGGACTCTCTACTTGACCCTGTGCTTGAGCTGCCGTAGCGGCGGGAACCAAAGCAAACAGGCTAGATCCGAGACAACCAAGTGCCCCTGCAATTAAATGACGATGCATCACATTTCTCCCAATGAGGTTAAGATCCGTACCAAAGAGCGTAGACAATCGATTTAGATTTCGATTGCGACGCCACTAAAGCTTGACGAAGCAAGTGATGTGCCGAGAATCTCAAATCCTATATTGCCCTATAACGATGGTGGATCGGCGACCAATTCCCAATCGATAAGGAAGCATGTTGATCGGCCATGGCGCAACGAACCGCGATTCAATCATCGCCAATTAATACGTCGCAGTCTGTGTTGTTACCGAGCGTCGCGATCCGCACTCAAGTGTTGCATCTCTATTGCCATGAGTCGGATGCGGACCATCAAGACACAGCCGACAAAAGTCAAAGTAGCAGGCACATTCCATGTGCCGTCCGCCTGAAGACCCAGCCAATATACGCAAGCATACGGCACGGCGGAGCGTGCCTGCTACTTTTGTCGGCTGTATCCATCAAAGTCTGTTACTGTTCGCTTGCATTTACGGAGTTGCTCGCAACTGCGCTGCTATCCGTCAGTGCAGTAGTTGTTTCGAGGTCACTGTTGGCTGGTCCGCAAAGTAAATGGCCCTTTTTGTCAAATCTCGAACCGTGACAAGGGCAATCCCAGGTACTTTCATTTCCGTTCCATTCCACAATGCATCCGAGGTGCGGGCATACAGCTTTACATTGGTGAAGCACGCCCTGGTCATCGCGATAAGCAGCCACTTTTGAAAGACCCGCTCGAACGACTGCCCCAGTGCCAGGGGCGAGCGACTCAACCGATCCAACATCGCCCGATGTTAGCCAAGACCCATATTGAGCTGCGACATTGAGGTTTTCCTGCACGTAACGTCCAGCGGCGCGAAGCGTTTTTCGTGAAGGTTCGTAAAGAGTCGACCAAGAATTATGACGTTCAAGAATCATATCCGTTAGCAGCATTCCTGCGATTGTCCCATGAGTCATACCCTGTCCTGAATCACCTGTAGCGATATAGATGTTCGGACCATCTAAGGGGTTTCGTCCAATGAAGGCTAGGCCATCGAAGGTCTCTAATACTTGACCGGACCAACGATAAAGAATTGGGCCGCTCTTGGGAAACCGGGTTCGGGTCCACTCTTCAAGGCGACGATATCGCTCTTCCGCATCGTTGGATTGCCCTGTTTTGTGATCCTCCCCACCCACTATTAGAAGCTCGCTACTCGGATCGCCTACCAAAGGTGTTTGAAGCCGAACGTAATGATAGGGGCTCTCTGTATCCCAATACAGTGCCTTATCGACCGATCCTTTTTCTACTTCGAACCCCAAGACGTAGGTGGTATATGCCGCTTGCTTGGTGTGAATCGTTACAAGATCATTAAAAGGGCTGTTGGTAGCTACCACCACGGAATGAGCCGTGACCGCATTTCCTATGAAGGTGCGAACGGTTGCGGGTGGACCGCATTCGATGTTATCCACTCGAGTTTGAGTGAAAATCAGTCCGCCCATTCGCTCAATGGCATGCTTCAAACCGGATAGGTATTTGAGCGGATGCAGTTGCCCTTGGCGAGGAAACCGCAAACACGCCGTGCCGCCGCAGGAATCCAACGGGCTATTAGCAAGAAGCTGTACTTGAGAAAGACCTGCGCGGTTTGCCGCAAGCAATTCCTGCTGCAACTCATTTTGCGACTCCCCTAACGAGCACAAAAGAAAACCATCTAGCCGCTCAAAGTCGCAAGCGATTTCCTCCTCGTTTACAATGGCTTCAATGCGATCGATGGCAGCTGTATGACTTTCTCCAGCCAATCGAGTTCCGTCCAATCCATGCCACTTCTCAATGTTATAGTAGCGATCATCGATTGCATTTGTTAAATGTGCAGTCGTTCTCTCCGTCTGCCCCCCGCCAACGGGGCCATCGTCGAGTATTACAACGGATTTCCCCTCTCGTAGCAGCAAGTACGCCGTAGTCATGCCCGCCACGCCAGCACCTACAACGCACACGTCTGTTGTTACATCCTTGCTCAACGAAGCAGGTGATGAAATCTCTCCGATGTCCATCCAAATTGACTTCGTTTGTTCTAGCTTTGTACTCATGATTGGGGCTCATTACTACAACCTGGCGGGGGCTAACTGAATCGCGTTGAATCAGACACAGCCGACAAAAGAAGCGGGCACGCTCCGCCGTGCCGTATGCTTGCGTATATTGGCTGGGTTTTCAGGCGGACGGCACATGGAATGTGCCTGCTACTTTGACTTTTGTCGGCTTTGTCGAATCAAGCATCAGGAATAACCCGCGACCAAACAATCTGCCTGCTTGCGGCAGACTTCTTGACCAACACGTGCGCAGTTGTTCTATCATCCACATCCGCAGGACCCGGCACTTGATTGCCAACCTGCCTCAGCTTCTTTTGAATTCTTATTCAAATGAACTTGACCATCAACCCTGCATACCCAACTCGAGGGAATGAAATGATGCATTGCGTCTGGGCTGTCTTTGCGAGTCAATTTAATGGCATTAGGCAAAATTTCGTCAACAACTCCAATTTTTTTGCCGCATGAGGCAATCACATCCATATGCTCGCGAATACCTCGTACACTATCGTCAATGCAATCGACGCTTCCCATTCCTGTCTTCTCCTTTGCGAAATCGATTGCCTTTTCTGCACCTTCGAGTAGTTTTGTTCCAACGCTCTTTGCGGCATCAGCAACCTTGTTCCCAACATCTGACATCGATTCCGAAATTGCTTTCTTCATTTCATCTCTCCTCAATAATCCTAAAGTAAAAGCAGGCGCCAACGCATCGACTGCCAGTCCTGGCATTCATTTCGTTCTGAGCTGCTAGGACCTCTCAAAATGTAGGTAAAGCAAACGCCATACCAAGTTTCTCTTGATGAACTCAATAAACACGTGCTCGTCAAAACTCTTATGGGGACATGCAAAACAACACTGCTTGCGGCCTACGAAAACTCGCGAGGAGCAGATAGCTCAACAGTCAACTTGAGGGTTCACGGTCCACTCTGCTAGCCAACGAGAGTTTGATCGGTGGCTGTTGCGGCGGAGTAGGCTCCGGGCGACTTGGCGGTGGATCCCTCAACGGCGTAGGAAGGTTGGGAGGATCACCGAGCTCGGGCAGATCTGGACTTCGCGGCCTTGGTTCTGGAATTTCAGGATCGATCTTGGACGGTTCGTAATCCGGCCTGCTAGTGAAGGACCAATTGCGATTCAATATAGCCACAGCCGACAAAAGTCAAAGATAGGGGTAGGCAAGCCGCATTGAGTTGCGGCTCCCCTCCCTCCGAACCGGACGAGCGGTTCTCCCGCATACGGCTCTCCGGTCAGCAGGTTCCTATGGATTGAACGAAACGGATATGGGCTTCACGCAGGCTGTAT
>JANMGH010000071.1:0-29407 GCA_031374515.1 Pirellula sp.
GTTATACAGCCTGCGTGAAGCCCATATCCGTTTCGTTCAATCCATAGGAACCTGCTGACCGGAGAGCCGTATGCGGGAGAACCGCTCGTCCGGTTCGGAGGGAGGGGAGCCGCACCTCAATGCGGCTTGCCTACCCCTATCATTAGCTAAATAATTCTGCGATCGGCTCCCCTCGGTCAGTGATCGGCACGGGGCGTTCTCCATCGTAGAGTTCTTCGCTCGGATCGATTCCCAACGCGTGATGGATCGTCGCATGGAAATCGGGGATCGACACTGGCCTCGATACAATCTTTCGACCTAGTTCGTCCGTCTCACCTATCGCTTGCCCAAGTTTCAGGCCGCCGCCAGCTAACAGTCCGCTAAAGGCTGCCCCTTGATGACCGCGTCCTCCGCCTCCATCAAACTCCGGTGGCCGACCAAACTCGGTTGCTACCACCACCAACGTCTTATCCAATCGTTTCCTGGCTTCCAAATCTCGCAACAAAGCCGCGATCGCTTGATCCAGTTGATCGATTAGAACATGCTGTTGCAATTGCCCTTCGTTGTGCGTGTCCCAACCTGTCCCATTTAGGAAATTCAAATTGAACGACACTTCCACAAAGCGAACGCCAGATTCCACCAGGCGTCTCGCCAATAGACACCGTTGCCCGAACTCGCTACCGTACTCTTGACGCAACTCATCAGGTTCCGATTTGAGATTGAACACATTCATGAACCGGGGTCCGGTCAACTTAGCACCCGCATCCGCGGCCGCGACATAGTCTTGAATGAACTCATCGTCGGCATTCTTCTCGGAAAAGTCGCGTCGCAGCTTGCCGACCAATTCGCTGCGCCGGTCATGTCTTGCATTGGACAAACCAGTGGGTCGACGAAGACCCGCTGGCCCCAATTCGGTATCTGTCAAATAAACGTAGCTATGCTTTGCTCCCAAGAAGCCTGGACCGCGCGAAGCGCTGGGATAGCCCGCCACAACATAAGCAGGGACACCTTCCCCGTTGGCTCCTAACTTATGAGAAATAATCGAGCCGATCGAAGGGTAAACGGTCGAATCGGCCGGTGGTCGTCCGGTGTGAACTCGGTTCGTGGCAGCAGCATGCTCGTCGACGACATTGTGATTCAAAGTTCGAATCACAGCGCACCGATCAAGCAACTTGGCCGTTCGTGAAAGATGTTCGCAAAGCTGAACACCCGCGACTGCGGTGTTTACAGCCGCGTAGTAGGATCCAGGGTCCTTTCGCCCAGTACTTTGCTTCTTAGGATCAAACGTATCGATGTGGCATGCGCCACCGCCCAACCACAAAAAGATGCAGCTGTCGGCGGAAGCAAGTCTCGCTTTGCTCGGATGTAGACGCGCCTGGACTGGCAATGCACACGAACTCTGTTGCATGTAGCCGATCGCCGCAGCGCTCCCGATAAACTTCAAATACTCTCGTCGTTTCATAAGTGGCGTAAACTTTCAGCATGTGAATTTTGCTTGAACTAAAGATTGGCAGGCATCAAGTGCACGCTATCTGCCCCAACTTTTGATGGAATAAGAACTAAGGAACAAACAAAAACTCAGGACTATTTAATAGCGCCCACGAGGCATCTTCCATCCGCTCTCTCCAATCCGCTTCCAGGGACAGTGTTGGCATGTCCCCCTGGAGAACTTCTTGTTCGAGCAAGAGTTTGATTCGGGTCGCCTCGGGGACCAAGTGGTTTGCCCATGATACCGCATTGCGTTTGTTCGAACCGACTGCTTTGACCGTCGCATAGCGATTCAGTTTCCGCGATTCGAACCCCGGTTCCAAGAGCGATACGAACAAATCGCGTTCGCTGAGTGTTGCCGGTCGGCTAAGTACCGTTTCGTAAAGACGATCCACTAGTTCTGTCACCGATTTAGCCGTCCATGCAAGTTCGGTAAACTGGCTCCCTTCGGATAGACGAGCCAAGCGGGTCGCGGACAATCCATTCCCTAAAATCAAAGACTGAAGGGGGCTTGCCGATTCGTCCCGCAGCGTTTGTGGCGTCGGCCTAGAATCACGCCAACCAAGCGCTACCATTAAATCGCATACCTGCTGAACCGCGGGCAACATCAAGGCCGGTCTGTCGCGGTCGGTCGACGTGGAGGCAAATTGCCAAGCTCGCGTTGGAAACCCCAAATGCAAGAACTGCTCGGGCGGGCGACGCCCCTCTGGATCAAGCGACATCGGTTCGACATCCAACGGCTTGCCAGCCACAAAGTACAACGAATCGATCACTTGCTCTGCACTCAACCGCCTTCTCGCTGGGCCGTAAGCTAACTGCTTCGCTTCTTTGATGGTGTCCAGTTCCTTCTTGGACAGCGGCGACGCTTGGTAAACTTGCGAGTTGAAAATCAATCGAGCCGCTGCCTTCAAATCATAACCACTAACGACAAACTCGTGCTCCAAACAGTCGAGCAGTTTTGGATCCAGCGTTTCCGATGCGTCCCAGTTATCTACCGGTTCAACCATGCCCCAACCCATGTATCGGTGCCACAATCGGTTCATCATCACTCGTGCAAATCGACTGTTGGTTGGCGATGTGATGATCGCGGCAAATCGCTCACGCGGATCCTGTTCATTGCGAACAACATTCGCCGGCAATTCGACTTTTGGGAACGAAGCGAGATGCCAGTCCGGCGTTAGCTTGTCCCCCGCCTTGAGCGAGATTGTTATGAGTGGCTTGCGTCCATCGGGATTGAGCGGAACAGTGCTTGATACCGGAAGCGACAGCGGTTCGCGTTGCAGCATCGCTGCTAAAGAAAAAAGCTCCTCTTGCTTAAACGGGCTGTTCGGCGAATCGTGACATCGAGCACACGACATTTCCATTCCCAGAAAAGCCTTCGTCAATATCTGCGCTTTGGCCGCCATCGGTGCATCGTTTTGAGATGCCATTGCGAATCCGCCCAGCCCACCGTAGTACTTGCTCCCCTCCATGAGACTAAGCTCTGTCGCGAACCGATCCATCGGTTTGTTGTCAAGGAAGGACTCATGAATCCAATAGCGAAATGGCCCAGTGTTGTTCTGCTCCGGTTTGACAATGCCAGGATTTTCCGCAAGTACATCTTGCCAATACCCTACCCAATGGTCCGCCCACCGATCATCCGCTAGGAGCTGATCAATCTTGTCTGCTCGTTTTTTCGGTGAAGGATCCGCGAGGAATGCAACTAACTCGTTCCGAGTCGGGACCACGCCGATCGTATCCAGAGTGATCCTGCGCAAAAAAGCGGCGTCGTCAATTTCTGAAATCGCATCGCGATCTCGACCGGAGGAAGCGAGGCACAATTGATCGATAGTGCGAGAACGCGATTCCTTATTCGCCTTTGCCAGGACGATTTCCCTGGCGACTCGATGACGCTCCTGCCAATACTTCTGTTCTTGTGCGCCTGCTTGCAATCGCAATCGTTGGTTCAAATCCTGAAAGCGACCATCTTCTTCGGCCAAGAATTCCCTCCATCCCCGTTCCGTTGGGACCCAAGGATCGGCTGTATCGGGAGTCAGGATTTGAAAGTCTCCATCGTCCGATGCGATCGCAACACACAGGTTACCGGTCTCGGGTCGTATAGATCGCCCACCAGCGATGGCGTCCAACCGGAACACATGCGTGCCAGCCTCAAGATCAAGCTCGATCACATTTTCACGATGCCCTTGCGAGATCGGTATCAAATTGGGTCGAGGGGGATCCGGCAAAACCGGGACCGCTTCGTGACCGTCTCCGTTGGTCGTCAAGAACTGCTGCGACGCGATCTGCTTACCGTCGATCCATAGCCTGGTCGCATTCTTCGATCGCAACAGAATCGAGTACTTACCCGCGGCCAATGTTCGTTTGACATACGACTGCGTCAAAACAGGGAGTGGGCGATCTTCGATCACACCGCGCTCGCTGTATTTCTTTGGGAGCTGAGTCATTGCCATAAAAGGCAATTCGAATTCGAGAGCAGGCTTATCGAGTGAGAACCCCCAAGTACGATCCATAAGTCCATCGAAAAGTCTTACCACAACGCGATCGTCAGGGAGATCCTGGGCGGCAATCCAAGTGTCTGTAGGAGTTGCGTCGCAACGATAGCGATCAGCTATTTGCTGAGCGGAGAGAACTTTGCGGTAGATGGCCACTTCATCGAGCCAGCCCTTGAACGCCGCGGTATGGTTCGGTTGTCCGGATCCGATCCAAAGTTGGTCATTGTCGACAAATGGGGGCAACGCTGTGTCACCCTCCATGTCCCATTCTCCTTCGACCGCTTGGCCGTCGAGATATCCCTTTAAGCTTCCTTTGGTTCCAAACGAGTACGTAATAGAAATATGGTGCCAGCCGCTGTCGACAGGGAACCCCACCACGCTGGTCCACCGATGAAACTTCGCCGCAACTTTTTTCTTTTCTGCGTCAGCGGATTCGACTTGATCGCTCCGGCTCCGAAACAAAAAGTTGAGCAAAGCAACTTTGCCGTCCCCTTTAAGTCGGAGTGCATAATTGAGATTCTCCGGTTCGAAGTCTTTATTACCCGTTCGGCCTTTGCTGATGATCGACATATGTTGATCGTTGCCGATCGCGCTTGGAAAGACCCAAGCCTCGAGCGAGATACTATCTCCAATATCAAAATCGAGCGGACTCTGTTCCCCCGGGTCGTTCACTTGCAAGCAATTCTTGCCACCGGGAAACTCAGCGGCAGTGTTATTAGGCGCGAAGCGAGGAAACGCCTTCGGACGAGGTCCCTGTTGTCCTAAGGCGAGTTTTCCAAAGAGATTTGCCTTCAGTTCCGTCTTTACTTTCGACGCGATCGACTTAGAAGACTCGGGGTCTGAAAAATCCCAATAGGCAACCGGCTGATCGCGAAGCACGATTTCGGCGTGGCTGCTAATTCCGTCTTGTCCAACTAAAAATGGTGTGTGAAGCGAACATGCGATAGTCAACAAGGAAAGGGTGGGGATGAATCGCGGCGTCATAACGGACTCAACTAGCAGGTGGATGCGGGAGGGGAGTCCCCTAGTATAGCTCAATCCACCTATCGTCGCTGCGTCTTCCTTTCGCAACAAAGTGACCTTTGAAAAGACATCCGACGCCATGTTAGAGACAACTCCCAATAATTCGCTGTTTTTCACTGGACCGTTCAACCAAGTTAGTCCAAAGACAGAACCAAGACTGTCCGATACAATACATTGTGGTAATTGCGTTGGTGATGGGTTGCTGTAGCAGCCCTAGTCTTAAATGTTTTTTGCTTAGTTTTCAGAATCGAATGGATGCATGGTTGCTGTCGAACAGTACCTCAAGCCCGAACTAGCTTCGCAGATCAAGCGCCTCGATTTGCGTGCCCAGATGATCGTTCGCGGTTTCCTGCAAGGAATGCACGCGAGTCCATACCATGGTTTTTCAGTCGAATTCAGCGAGCACCGACGTTACGCTCATGGCGACGACCCCAAGGACATCGATTGGCTCGCCTATGCTAAAACGGACAAGTACTATATCAAAAAATTCGAATCTGAAACCAATGTCACCGGTTACATAGTCATGGACTTGAGCCAGTCCATGGGCTACACCTACCGACAGCAATTGACTAAGTTCGACTACTGCATTTGTCTCGCTGCCGCTCTCTCGTACCTGATGCTTATGCAGCAGGACCCGATTGGGTTGGTGACGTTTGATAAAAAGATACGGGCTAGTATTCCACCGCGATCGCGTCGGGGGCAATTTTCTGCCATTTTGAGTCAGCTAACTAAGCTGAAAACAGCCGGCGAGACGGAACTGCGAGCGCCGATTATGCAGTTGGCGTCCATGCTGCGGCATCGTTCGCTGGTGATGCTGATGAGCGACTTACTCGCGGATGTACAACCTACTCTCGACTCGATTCGTATGTTGCGTCATGCTGGACATGACGTCATCGTGTTCCATGTGCTCGATGAAGCGGAAGTGACGTTTCCTTTTGAAGGGCTAGTCCAATTGACTGACCCCGAAACACAGCAGTCGATCAGCGTGAATGCGGACGACATGGGGCACGAGTACCGGGAGAACATTCGCAAGTTTCGCGAAGAGCTGAAACGCGGATTCAATGAAAGTCGCATCGACTATGTGCCGCTCGACACGAGCGTACCGTACGACAAAGCGATCACCGAATACTTACTTAGTCGCCGCAATCGTTTTTAATCTCGGAGTGTTCGAACGCTATGACATTCCTGCATGCATCGCTATTGCTCGGCGGATTGGCTGCGATAGCGCCTATTTTGCTGCACCTGTTGGGACGACGGCAACCTAAGGCTATCGTGTTTCCCGCAATTCGATTTGTTCGGCAAACTGCAGTCACGGCGCAGCGTGGTTGGTCGATCAAACGTTGGTTGCTGTTGGCCTTGCGTGTGTTGATGGTGCTTTTGATTGCGATGGCACTTTCCTCGCCACGGGTGCATAGCAGTATGTTTGCAACGTACGTGATGGTCGGTCTTCTAGGAATTTTGGCACTCTTAGCAACTGCAGTTGCATTCACTGCGTACGGATCACGACGCAGTTGGCAAACAACCTCAATCGCCGGAGCAATCGCAGGGATACTGTGGTTGGTTGGCGGCACCTGGTTGGGAATCGCCGTTTCCGGAGGCCAAAGCGTCGTCATCCCAAGCGCTTCAGGCCCTATTTCTGTGGCTGTCGTTATCGATACGTCCCCTTCCATGGGTTACAAGTATCACAATGTCACTCGCCTGGAGGCGGCGAAAGAGATGGCGCTATGGCTCATGGACAGACTTCCGGTCGGAAGTCAAATTGCCATAGTCAACAATGACTCGGGCGTGCGACTTAATCAGGACAGGTTATCCGCGAATCGGCAATTGGACCGAACCATCGTCGAGGGTAAAGCAACCAACTTAGTTCAACGCATCAGTGCCTCTATCGACGAGCTCAGAAAGAGCGAATTGGAACGCCGCGAAATCTATGTACTCACCGACCTTTCGGGCACTGCCTGGCGCGACGCGGACGTTTCGGATCTACCTACCAAGCTAGCGAGGAACGAGGAGGGGAAGGGAATCGCCGGGGAGAACATCCTGCTGCAAATCATTGACGTCAGCGTTCCCATCGACGAGATTCGCAATTGGTCATTGGGCAATTTTAAACTCAGTCAGCAATCGACGACGCCAGGCGGACAAGTCACCATTAGTGCCGAATTGCAGTCGGCCAAGGGGAGCGGCAAAGCACCGCAACTTACGGTGGAATTGATCGCAGAAACAATCGATCGCTCGACGCAAGATCGCGACGGAAAACCTGTCACGAAATCGGGCGTCGTCGATCGACAACTTTTCGAAGTGCCCGATGGCGGATCGATTCCGATCCAGATGAATTTAAAAGAACTCCCTGAGGGAACGAAGCAAGCGGAACTCAGGCTTGCATTTTCCGATCCGTTGGAGTGCGATAACGTTGTTTACATAACAGTCGAAGCGCGTACACAAGGTCAAACCTTGGTTGTCTGCGATGACAACAAGGACGGCCAACTCGTCGGATTGTTGATCGACCCATCGAGCGAAAACAGTGGCGACACCATAGCAGAGAGAATGCATAAGCTAAGCACTTCATCTGAACTTGAAGAAATGGACATCACTCGATTCTCAAGCATAGTGCTATACAATCCAGGTAGCATGCCGGCTAATTTAGTAGACCGACTTGACTCATGGGTAGAACAAGGTGGCGGGCTCATGATTGTGCTAGCCTCGAGTTTTGGATCTGCCGAGTTGTTGATGGCTAGCCCGATCGCGAAACTACTTCCCGGCAAAATCACCCGACTAACGAACCGTCCGCTCGACGATCGATCGGTTCGTTTGGTACCAACCACGAAAAGCCACCCGATTTGGAATCCATTTGAGAGCCCCATTCAGGACATTCCGTGGGCAAAGTACGCTGTGTTTCGAAACTGGGTAATGGAAGAGCTAGATAGCCGGTCCATAGAACTGATGCAGTTTACAGGGTCCGACTCACCAGCAGTTATAGAGCAAGTGCGCAAACAAGGTCGTATTTTGACCTTCGCGTTGCCCCCATTTCTTGAACCCCGTCAAGATGCTAGTCAAGAAAAAGTATGGAGTGAACTCAGAACCAGCGGCGACTATACAGGCGGGCTATTATTGCGTAGTTCGATCCTTTATTTAGCGGCGTGGAACAAACAACTGCTCAACTATTATGTAGATGAGACGGTCGTCCTCGAAAACAACATCAGTCAGTTCCCTAAACTTTACAAAATGTACAGTCCACCGAATGAAGAAACTCGAGTCGAGTCCGCAGCGGAATCCTTGGTCTATACCTTTACCAGATTTCCTGGCCAGTATCGCCTCGTGGGAGTACGCCCTCAAGGACCGGTCGTACGAGGTTTTAGCGTCAATATCGATCGCAATGAAGTTTCGTTAGAAAGAATCGAACCGGCTACGCTCGATAAAGCCATTGGCAAAGATCTTTATCGCATTGCTAAAAAACGTAACGATGTTCAGTCCTCTCTGGGCGAAGGGCGATACGGTCGAGACTTGTCGCCGTTTTTACTCATGTTAGTTGTTATGTTGATCATGGCCGAACAGACGATGTCGAGTCGGTTTTATGCGCGATCAAAGCGAGCGGGAGCGTAATGGACTGGTCTCTCGATCCCATCTTTGGCAGCTACTTTATCGTTTTCGCAGCGGCCATGGGTTTGGCATTGATTTTGTTTTTCGTTCGAGAAACAGGGCGCGTCTCGCGAATGCAGGCGGTGTGGTTATGGAGCCTGCGACTGTCGTTGTGTGTTATTATCCTGCTGATACTGCTTCGTCCTGGAATCACCTTCACTCGACAATCCACACCCCGAGGAACCGTTGCCGTAATGCTAGATGTTTCAGCGAGCATGCAGCTTCCGTCAGGTGATGGTAAGGCCACGCGTTGGGAATTGGAAAAAGAAATATGGGAAACGCTTTGGAATGCGAGGGAGTTGCTGGGGAAAGATGCACGTTTGGTCCCCTTTCTTTACGACTCAACACTTAAGCCGATCAGCGAGGTCAAGGATGGAGCTTTTGGGGCTACAGCTTACAAACTTCCGGAACGACCTGAAGGTTTCTCAACCGATATTGGTGGTCCGATGTCGCAACTAATTTCTTCGCCTCTCGAGCGTCCTTTATCTGCGGTTATTTGGTTGGGAGATGGTGCTCAGACACATTCGCCTGCAGGGGGTGACCCGCAACAGATCTCTAGACGGCTCGCTCAAATCGATGTTCCGTTGTTTGTCGTAGGTATTGGTCCAAGAAGTGACAGCGAGAATTCTCAAGACCTTTCAGTAGAGGGCGTTCCCGAACAACTTGACGAGTTCACCAAGAACCAACTCAATATACGGGGCTTGCTCCAATGCCGAGGCGTCGCCAACAAAGACATCATTGTGAAACTGCAGTTGGTTCAATTCGGCAAAGTTGCGAAAGAACTCTCACGCGAACGTCTTCGTCCGACCAAATCGGACCAAAGGTTGCCCTTCGTGCTACCGCTGGTCGTCGATCTTGAACCAGGCGCGTATGAGCTTCTAGTCCGCGCCGATCCCGTTGATCCGGACGCGGTCAAAGAGGCCGTTCAAGAAAATAACGAAGCGACCGTTTTCTTGAATGTTCGAGGCGGCGGAGCGAGAATCCTCTATATCGAAGGGGAACCGCGACAAGAACAAAAGTTCATCAAGACCGCGATGTCAGAAAGCAAAGACATGTTGATGAATTTCCTAACGATTGGCAAACCGCCACAGCAACCATGGCCAGTGGATATGTCTAAGCGATTGTCGGATGGTGTTTACGATTGCTTCGTCCTTGGCGACCTTGACTACAGCGCTATCGAAATGGCAGGTGCCAAAGCGATTGCGGATCAAGTGAAAAAGGGTGCTGGTCTTGTTACAATCGGCGGATACTCAGCCTATGGCGCGGGAGGATGGGACAAATCCCCCTTAGCCGAGATCCTGCCCGTCGATATTACAGGTCAAATAAGACAGAATTTTAAACTCGATAGCCCGATCGAATTTCGTAACCATTTACCTGGCCCGATTCAAGTCGTTCCCATCGGAGCCAACGAAATTCTACAAATCGATTCCGCGGAAAAAAATGTGGCGACTTGGGCTCAATTCAAACCCCTGCTTGGAGCAAATCGCTGGGCTGGAATCAAGCGAATACCAGGAACGAATGTTCTGGCCGAGAGCCAACGAAAAGAACCGCTCATCGTCAGTGGACTTGCCGACCAAGGTCGCGTGATATCCATCGCGTTCGACACGACATACCTTTGGGCGAGGCAAGGAAAGTCGAACGAACACAAAGCGTTTTGGCGCAAGATCATCTACTGGTGCTTGCGCCGTGATGCAGCGGAGGAGGGGATGCAAATGAGCATGCCTCAACGAAGATTAATGCTCCAGCAGCCCAGCGAAATGAAACTGGAATGGAACGGCGGATCTGAAGTTGTCGAAATGCCAAAAAACATTCTGTTACATCTTTGGAAGATCGCGGATCGCACAAACTTAAACGGCGAAGTCGACAAGGACTTGGGAGAATTCTCATTGCAAAGGCGGGATGGTCAGTCGATGCGAACGGTATACCCGGGCTCGAAGGAAGGTGGGCGATACGAATGGAGAGCTAAAGTAAATGGTTCCAAAGGGCAGCTGCTCGAAGCGAAACTCCCTTTTCTCGTCGTAGATCAATCGGCCGAGACCTTGCAGCCCATGCCGGACTGGCAACTCCTTGCACAGTTGGCGAAACTGAACTCAACCGCGGGTGGAACGCTCGTTGCGCCCGAGCAAGCAGATGAGATCGTGCGCCAAATCTTGGAACGCAGAAAGCAATCGACTCAAACCGCGATCGAGAATCGCAGACTTGGCGATGGAGTATTGGATACATGGACTGCATTCTTGTTGTTGGCAGCAGTCATGATCGGCCAATGGACGCTCAGAAAAAAATGGAATCTCCCGTAGGTCGCTCTCGCCAAGAGCGACCAGAGTAGAACAGTTGTCTCAACTGTTCCCGCCCAGCGTATCCAATTTAAGTCACGCAAAAATTGCCTATCGATTTGGATTTGTCGAAAATTTGCCTAGTATCTCCCTGCGAACTTTATCTCAACTCTGTTCAAACGCAGATCAATGTTCACGAACGCTGCCGAGTACAAAAACACCGAAACGCTGTCTCTGAGCAGTTGGGACAACTGCTCTACTCTGAGTAGAACAGTTGTCTCAACTGTTCCCGCCCTGTCATCCGTGGCGATCCGTGCAAATCCGTGGCGAATAGGACTGCGTTCAAAATCACTCGTCTCTTCAAGAACGAGGAAAAACGTTTAGCAATTTCTAGGCTCTAAACTCGCCCGTGCTGCCTCAGCACTTCGAACAAGACAATCGACGTGCTCACCGAAGCGTTGAGAGAATCGATGACGCCATGCATTGGGATTCGCACGGAAGTCACTTCGAGCCGAGTCCAGTTGTCACCAAGCCCATCGCTTTCGCTGCCCACAACAATGCTGACGCTTCTCTCATAAGCAGGTGAAGTATGCGACATGCCGCCATCGACTCGTGCTGCATACATCGCAATCGAACGTTCCATCAGCCAAGCTTGAATTTGTTTCGCAGAGCCCACTGCCATCGGAACTCGGAACAAGGCACCCAAACTGGATCGAATCGCATTTGGGTTCCACATTTCGCTGACCGGGTCGCTTAACAACACCGCAGTGACTCCTGCTGCATCAGCCGTGCGCAAGACTGCACCGAGATTTCCAGGCTTTTCCATCCGATCCAAAACCAAGAAGCACTTCGAGAGGTTTTCGGTCGCAGCAGGTCGCAAGCGATCATCAAGCGTTTCGAGCGCCAAGCTTGGCTGCCGCGCGACAGCGATCAATGCAACATCCCGATCACCGTATTGCAATTTTGCCATCGCCGCCTTGGATAGGAGATTGATGCGTATACCAGGCACTAGCGCTTGCCAATCAGACACCAAATGTCGATGTGACTCTTCCGTCGACTCCAAGATGAACAATTCCGTGCATTCAATACCGCCCGCGTGGGCATGGCGGGCAACAGGGGCCCCATCGATGATCATCAACCCGCTATCACGTCTCTCGCGAGGGTCCCTAAGCGAGCTGGCAGCCTTGATGCGTTGGTTGCTCGGGCTAGAAATCGATTCAACAGTCACTCTTGCCGACTTTCCAGCGTTGGCCGGATTAAAAGAATTATTGCCACTTTTGATTCAACGCTTCGTTGGTAGCGGAACGCCCCAAGCATTTCGATTGCCCGTCATTTCGCTACAGCAATCCAAAACCCGCGACGGGTTTCGCACAAAAATGGAATGGAGGGATTAGTGGCCGCTCGGGGAGTTGAACCCCGACGCCTCTCGGCACCAGATCCTAAGTCTGGCGTGTCTGCCAATTTCACCAAGCGGCCCTTGTTTGGCAACGTTTTTCTAAGCGTTACCACCCTCTTGAGCGTATTTTAGTCGTTAATCTGATAGCATGCGACCTCTGTTTTCATTTTTACTTCTACCGTCGCTGAAAAAGGAAGACGATTCAATGCGAACGAGTTCAATTCTATTAACGTGCTTGGCGTTTTTAACAGCATTCGTTGTGGTTTCTGTTGGTCGTATTGAGTATCTAAACTCAATTGGGGGCCATGTCTTGCCGCGGCATGAAGTGGAAGGACGGCCGCGGACCTGGGAAATTGCCAATCTCAGTGCTGTCATGAGCAGCTTGGACGACCAATTCCTCGAGCGGCGTCAGTTTGCGGCTCGAATTGACGCGTATGACAAGGGGGAAACGGAAGTAGCAACAGTGGTTGCGGGAAAGCCTTATTCCAAATCGGAACAAAGGGCCATCGACAAGGTAACCGTCCAGCACGATGCTCTTACGAAACTGCATTGGTGCCTCAAGTATTTGGGCTGGGCTCAGTACTTTGTTGCACCTGCGGCGCTATTGATGGCACTCGCGTGCTTTTTGGCAATCAAGGGATGGTTACCAAAACTCATCGCTGTTACCTGCGCCAGCCTATGTTGTACCGGTATTTTCTTTGTACTTTTGCGCGGATATTGGCAAGCGTTGGGTTGAATGAAGCGTCGAATCGTTTCACGGTGCTTGTCACGGTGCTTGTCACGGTGCTTGTCACGGTGCTTGTCAGGGTGCTTGTCACGGTGCTTGTCAGGGTGCTTGTCAGGGTGAGTCGCACTTATCGAAACCCTTCACTCCAATAATCTTAAGTGACAAATACCAGCTAGGCAGTTGGATAGTTTGCTTCAGTCCAGCCACGCCAGCCGCCATCGATGCTGATGACGTTTTTGTACCCCATGCGTTGGAGATTCTCCGCAGACAAAACTGATCGAAATCCACCTCCGCAATAGAGAAGGATTTCCTTGTTCGTGTCTGGAACCACGGTTTCGATGTCCCTTTCAATGACCCCTTTGCTCACATGGATAGCGCCAGGAATATGACCTGCGGCAAATTCGCTCTCTTCGCGTACATCGATTAAGAGCAATTTCTCTCCCTGATCCATTCGCAATTTAACGTCACTAACTGTGCATTCGAGAACGCGGGCTTTGGCTTCTGCCGCAATTGCTAAAAACCTTGGGGTGTGCTGTTTGGCCATGGTTTTGTGAACTTAGGGGGGATTGGTAAAAAGTGCGATGAGTATTCGAAAACAACTTCAATTATTTTGCAACAGGGTGAAGAAACCGATCAGCCGTTGCCGATAGTTCTTTCGACGGGAAGTACCGACTGATGGAAGGCAATGGCTTTTCGAAAGAAAGTAAATCTTGTCAACGTTTTTGCTCAGGGGCAACCTTGGGCCGCGTAGTTTGAAAACCTTTTGCCCCCAGTGAGCAATTCGTTGGGACGTTTATTTGCGGCATCCCTTGGCAGTATCGCATTGTCGACCACGATAATCCTTGGTCTGATAAATGGTGATGCACCAGAATCGATTTTAACCCATTCCCTCGCTACTACCGTGGTGTTTGCCACAATTGGTCTTGGAATAGGTCAAGTCACAGATTCTATGGTTCGCCAAAGTGTTGAGATGAACTACAGAAACAAGTTTGAAAAACTACGCGAGGGTCGAAAGAACGCTTCGTAATTGAGGGACGAACCGAAAGCTGGTTGCTTTTTTCTTGGTCACAAGCCTTAGAAATGCGTAGCTAGGTAATCTGGTAAAGCCTGATCGAGACGTTAGCAGTTCTTTGCTCAATTGATGTGGAATTATCAGTTCTAAGTCAGTAGAGTCCCCCTTCCCAGAACGGACCGCTTGCAACCGATCCTTGCGATTTGTTGTGAGCACCATGTGTTGCCAAATGGATTGGGCTAACACACGTTCGCTTCGTTCGCGAAGCAACACCAGAATTCACGACCGTTTGATCCCAGTAGCCGCTGGAGATCATCCCCTTGCCATGTCAATCACGGAGGTTCGGATGGCGACAACTGTAGCATCGAGCATCGACATTTTAGATGTTTGGACTAGATACAAAGCAGACCTAACAAACGTCGATTTGAGAAATATTCTCATCGAACGCTACATGCCTCTCGTTCGCTTCAATGGAGAACGACTACGAGCAAAGCTGCCTGAGGGTGTTGAACTTGACGACTTGATCAGCGCCGGCATCTTTGGTTTGATGGATGCTATCGACGCGTTCGACATGGAACGCGGTGTGAAATTCGAGACTTATTGTGTACCGCGTATTCGTGGTGCCATGCTCGATGAGCTTAGGACAATGGACTGGGTGCCTCGGTTGGTTCGGAGCAAAGCCAGCAAACTCAACGAAGCTACCAAACTGCTCGAAGCTAAGTATGGACGAGCACCAACGACGCACGAACTGTGTTCGTACATGGGTATCTCGATCGATGAAGTCGAAAAGATGAAGAGCGACGCTTCGGCTGTCGGATTGGTATCCCTGAATAAAAAGTGGTACGAAACAGATAGCTATAAAGACGTCCGCGAAATCGACGTCCTGGAAGATAAAAGAAGCGAAGACCCAACCCGTCGCGTCAACAAAAGCGATCTCATGCGTTTGGTCACCAAAGGGCTCAATCGCAATGAGCGACTCATCATCATTCTTTACTATTACGAAGAACTGACGATGAAAGAAATCGGTGCGACGCTCGATTTGAGCGAAAGTCGAGTCAGCCAAATGCACACCAGCATTGTTGTTCGACTGCAAGAACAACTCGGACGCCGCCGACCCGAATTCGGCACTTAATACGGGATCAACTCGTTCCCAAGCTCCGGCTTGGGAATGCGGGCCACGAATCGTTTAGATCACGAACACAAAAGTAGCCCAAATGTTGATGACTATCCCCGCGGATGGAACCGCTGGTGTATTTTCTTCAACTTGCTGTTTTCTACATGCGTGTAAATCTGGGTTGTTTGTATGCTCGCGTGTCCCAACATTTCTTGAATCAACCGCAAGTCGGCTCCTCCTGCCAATAAGTGAGTTGCAAAGGAATGCCTGAGCGTATGTGGGCTGACTTCGGCATCGATGCCAGCTCGAATCGCAAAACGCTTGATCAATTCCCAAATCGCCTCGCGTCGCATTCTCTGCCCAGTCCTTGAGAGGATCAGCCAGGGGGACACGGCTAACTCGCGGTGGGCTGCTAATTTCGGGCGATACTCATTCAGGTAAAATTCGATTGCGTCAATCGCTCGCTCACCCAAAGGCACCATGCGTTGTTTGCTCCCTTTGCCTTCAGCCAAACAGTAACCGTCCTTTAGATGGACATTTGCCACAAGCAGATTGCTTATCTCTGAAACTCGGCAACCGGTTGCGTACATCAACTCCAAAATTGCGCGATCGCGAATCCAGTGTTGATCGAATTTCTGAGGGGCAGCCAGGAAGCGATCGACTTGTGCAATACTCAAAACTCTCGGGACTCGTTGCCAAACCTTGGGGGTCGTTAACAATTCGGCTGGGTTATCTGCGATCGCGCTTTCCAATTGCAAGAATTTGTAAAACATACGAATCGCGACAATATGTCTAGAAATGGAGGTTGCCGCCAGCTTTTTGTTTTTAAGAAAGGCAGCAAATTCGGTCAAATCCGCTATCCCGAGGACCGTAGGGGAGCGACCGTCTAGCCATTCTTTCATATGCTCTAGATCGCGACGATAGGCTTGCACGGTGTTGTCTGCCAAATGGCATTCGCTCCGTAGGTAAACCGTATAGCGTTCGATCCAACCGGCCATCGTTTCAAATGGCTTTGGCGGTTCGGAGGCCGCTTGTTTGAGTTTCTTGAGCTTACTGACAGCCATGATTCAAATATCCGCTCGCCATGATCGATGTAACGAAATACGATTGTGTGATTCAAACGAGCCTCTTGGCTCTGGATTGTAATGACTTTTTGAGGAATGGTGGAATGAAAATACTGGTTGTCGGTGGAGCAGGATACGTAGGCTCCCACTCGGTCAAACTGTTGCAGTCGCTCGGGCATACGGTTTGGGTATACGACAATCTTTCCCGCGGGCACAGGGAAAGCGTCCCGAAAGAGAGCCTGATCGAAGGCAATCTGACAGATCGAGCGTTGCTCATGAGGGTCATGCAGGAGAAAGAGATCGAAGCGGTAATGCACTTCGCGGCCTATGCACTGGTAGGTGAATCGGTTCAGCATCCGGCAATGTACTACCAAAACAATGTAACCGCGACGTTTGAATTGCTCGAAGCGATGCGTGCCTCCGGAGTTTGGCGTTTCGTCTTCTCCAGTACCACGGCAACTTACGGCCAACCCGAAAAGATGCCGATCTCGGAAGATACGCCTCAGAATCCGATTAACCCTTACGGCTTCACAAAACTGGTTGTCGAACGTGCTCTTGCCGACTACGCGCATGCGTATGGTTTCGGGGTCGCAGCACTCCGATATTTCAATGCGTCAGGCGCATCCTCCGATGCGTCGATCGGCGAAGATCATGACCCAGAAAGCCATCTAATACCCATCGTTTTGCAAGTCGCTCTCGGACAACGTGATAGTATCTCCGTGTTTGGAAAAGACTATCCAACTCCGGACGGAACCTGCATTCGCGATTACATCCACGTTGAGGATCTTGCGACAGCGCATATCTCCGCGTTGCTCAATCTGCAACCAAGCTCCGTTTTGCAAATGAACTTAGGTTCTGGAGTCGGCCACAGCGTATTGCAAGTTATTGACGCTTGTCGCAAAGTCACTGGGCATGCGATTCCAATCGTCTACTCAGATCGACGTCCCGGTGACCCAGCCTGTTTGATCGCCAACAGCAACTTGGCGCAATCGACTCTAGGCTGGAAACCCAAGTACATAGAGATCGAAGGTATTGTCGAGACGGCCTGGCGTTGGCACCAATCGCACCCAAAAGGTTATGCAACAGAGTAGAGCAATTGTCCCAATTGCTTCATCAGCCGTCGGGCGCTAGCCCCGGTTGTTTATGTACATGAATATCATCGAAAACCGCGGCTAACGCCGTGCGGCTCAGTCATGCAAGACATCATCATCGAAAAGCCATACAAGTTTGTTCCGCCTCATCGCGGCAACTTTTTGCCGAAGGCAATTCTCAAGCTCGGGTTAGTCCCGTGGTACCTCAAAAAGTTCGAAGGGGTCGAATCGCATCAACTCCACGGGGTTGATCATCTGCGCGAGTCGATGCGATTGGGACACGGTGTTCTGCTCGCCCCTAATCATTGCCGTTACGCAGACCCGCTGGTCATGGCGTTCTTGGCCGACGCCGCGCAGGTCCCTATGTTTGCGATGGCAAGCTGGCATTTATTCGAACAAAGCCGATGGCAACGCTGGGCGTTGAGCACAATGGGAGCTTTCAGCGTTTACCGCGAAGGTCTTGACCGACAATCGCTGGACACCGCTATCGACATGCTGGTCAATCCCAAAAGGCCGTTGGTTGTGTTTCCGGAAGGCACCGTTTTCAGAACGAACGATCGACTGCAGCCATTGCTCGACGGAGTTGCGTTTATGGCACGGACCGCTGCCAAGCGACGAGCCAAAGATGGGGGCACTCGCAAAGTGGTCATCCATCCGGTCGCGATCAAGTATGTGTTTCACGGTGATCTCGAGAAAGCGGTTGATCCAACGTTGGATGCATTGGAAAAAAGGTTAACTTGGACACTCCTAAAAGAAACAACGACGCTTCAGCGCATTCATCGTATTACGTTGGCCATGCTGAGTCTCAAGGAAATTGAGTACCTTGGTACAGCGCAGCAAGGCGACATCGAAGAGCGTCAACAGAGGTTGGTGGATCATTTGCTTTGCCCACTGGAACAGGAGTGGTTGGGAAAGTCGGTCGCTGATTCGATCATCCCGCGGATCAAATCATTGCGAATGAGGATTGTGCCGGAATTGACGACCGGGGAGCTCGACGAACGCGAACGCGAACGACGCTGGACTCAACTGTCCCGAATCTACTTATCCCAACAAATCGCCTCGTACCCGCCGGACTACATCGTTTCACCGACGACGGACACACGCATTTTGGAAACGGTCGAGCGACTCGAGGAAGACATCACGGATCGTGCGAGAGTGCACGGACCACTAGAAGTGGTCATCGAGGTGGCCGAAGCGATTGAAGTACCAACAGAAAAAGCGCCGCGAGGAGAGGAGGATCCAATCATGAAACAGCTGCGCGAGCGAATGCAATCGATGCTAGACAAGCTATCGGGCCATGCAAACCCAATTGTTTAAAGCGAGACAGATCGTCAGTTCCAAGCGTTTCAAGTTTAACCCTCGCAGAAGCGACTTATATCCAACCGATGTAGCAGGGCGCACTATGGTTGCGAGACGGGGGTTGTTACGCAGCCGATCCGAGCGCCCCGACTCAAAAGTGGTCTACAAAATAGAGCATTAGGGCTGGACTCGATTCCTACAACGCGTATCATTACGCCGCGGGATGGAGCAGCCCGGTAGCTCGCGAGGCTCATAACCTCGAGGTCGTCAGTTCAAATCTGGCTCCCGCAACTTGGACGAGTGGTAGCGAACAAAATCCTACCCACGAGTAAACGAAAAGGCTGGTACTGTAATGGTCCCAGCCTTCTTTCGTTTATCCCCAGTTATTTCGTTGTCCGGCGGCTATTTCGCCGTAGCTCGTTCGACTCTCTGACGCGCTCTCTACCTCATAACCTGGCGAACTCTCAAAAACCCGATTTCGACCAGAAATCGCCAAACTGGTCCAAAAGTCTCTCGGATCTCTGTTTGGACGACCCAGGGGTTATGAGCTTTTAGAGACTTTTGCTCATAACAAGAGGGTCGAGAATCGCCTAAAGGATGTAATTGCGTCAGTATCTATTGAAACCGACCCCTTAGTCGAAAAAAGCTCATAACCTAGAGGTAGGCTGTTCAAATCCGTCTC
The DNA here is from genome assembly GCA_031374515.1 of Pirellula sp. Taxonomy (GTDB): domain Bacteria; phylum Planctomycetota; class Planctomycetia; order Pirellulales; family Pirellulaceae; genus JBKCUI01. The sequence goes on from JANMGH010000071.1 coordinate 19,274, forward strand.
GTGAGGTTTGACGAGTGGTAGTGAACGAATTTTGGCGGGTCGTGGGAAAGTGAGATTAAGGAGCGGATTGGCGGCGTTAGTTGGTGGAATGCTAGGGAATCAACGATTGTGGAAGGAGCAACGATGTTTACCTGGATGGCTGTCGCTGTGGACATCAGAACTCTCAAAAATAATGGAATTCTCGCGGCGTAGCGGCTACAAATAGGCTCTATCGAGGAAGCACTTAATATTCGATACCGCGTCGAGGCCATTATGTCTAATCGAGACTCTGATAACGAAGAACAATCCTCGGATCAGGTGCATTCCTCCGGTCAGCTTCAGTCCCTTATCGCTAAGTTTCTCGATGCAGAGAATCGACGCGAAACCGTCGATCGCGAAGCTTTGATCCAGCAGCATGCGGAGTACAAAGACTCGCTGTACGCATTCTTTGCCAATCATGACCAGATGAAGCGTTCAAAAGAAACAGAGGGAGATGGCGTGACTCTTCCACCCAGAAATACGACTCATGACGAAGCGACTTTGTTGCCTCGCCCTCATCAAGTGGAATACTCAACGCTGTCTCAAAATGCGGGAAGCCTCGTGCCGTCCAAACCGGCTGAGGTCGGAGACAAGATCCGGTACTTCGGCGACTACGAATTACTGGAAGAAATCGCACGTGGCGGGATGGGAGTCGTTTACAAAGCCCGTCAGATCAATCTCAATCGAATCGTGGCGCTCAAGATGATTCTTGCGGGCCAGTTGGCTTCGGAGGAGGACGTTAAGCGGTTTTATACGGAAGCCGAAGCAGCCGCCAACCTGGACCATCCCTGCATCGTTCCAATCTACGAAGTGGGGCAGCATCAGGGACAGCATTACTTTTCGATGGGTTTCATTGATGGTGAAAGTTTGGCTGCCAGGGTCGCCTCAGGACCTCTGCCACCTAAAGAAGCGGCGGAGCTGCTCGTGCACATCGCGGAAGCTATCCAATACGCTCATGATCATGACGTGATTCATCGCGACTTGAAGCCAGCCAATATCCTGTTGGACAAGAACGGCCAACCGCGTGTAACCGACTTTGGCTTAGCGAAACAGATGAAATCCGATTCCAACTTGACTGGAACAGGTCAGATTCTCGGAACACCCAGTTACATGGCGCCGGAACAAGCCGGAGGCAAGGTCAATGAAGTTGGTCCGCTGGCAGACGTCTATGCATTGGGAGCCATCCTCTATTGCCTAATGACCGGGCGACCACCCTTTCAAGCGGCCAATCCTTTGGACACGTTGATGCAAGTACTGGACAAAGAGCCGATTCCACCGCGACAGCTTAATCCAACTTTGCCCATGGATTTGGAAACGATCTGCTTGAAGTGCTTGAACAAGGAACCGTTGCAAAGATACGCCTCCGCGCAACATCTGGTCGACGAGTTGGCCCGGTTTCTCGACGGCCGGCCAATCATCGCGCGTCCGACCAATTGGTTTGAGCACGCGAAGAAATGGGCAAAACGGCATCCCGCCGTAACCTCGCTCAGTACAGCAGTGGCAGCCAGTGTCCTAATTGGACTTATTGCCGTCACTTGGCAATGGCGGGTGGCCGTTGCCGCGTGGAACGCAGCAGACAGCGCGCGAATCGAGGCCGCCACGGCTCGTGGCGAGGCAGAACGGGAGCGCGATGCAACCGTCATTGCACAGGAAATGACTCAAGAAACTTTGGCTCGCAGCCTGCTGGAACAAGCCCGCGCGGTGAGGCTAGCGAGACAAAGTGGGCATCGCTGGCGTTCGCTCGAATTGCTGCAACAAGCCGAGGCATTGCGTAGCCACCATCGCTCGGCATCTCGTCCGGTCACCGAAAGTATGGTTGATGCAACTAATAATATACTCCCATCGCGTGCTGATTTGCGTATCGAGGCGCTTGCATCCCTGCAACTAAACGACGGAAGGAAGCAAAATCAGTGGAATGGTATTCACAACGTCGTCAGTCCCGATGGCCGCTACGCATGCATTATAGATACACTGCCAAAATTCCGCATTACGCTCTTCGATATCGCTCAACACCAAGAGGTTCGGCACTGGGAAGATCCAGCGATGTTAGGTGCTAATTATTGCCTATCGCCTGACGCCAGAATGCTGGCAGTGCATCAAAGACAAGGACTTATCCAGCTATGGAACCTAGCCGACAGCAAGCGAGGAAGGGTACTCGAGTGGCCCGCCTCCGAGACTAGGAGCGAAAAAGACATGGCGGACGCGCTGCGAAACCCCGGACGAATACAAAAATTGGAGTTCAGCTCAGATGGACACAACCTCACCGGCTATATGTTTGGGCCCGGGAATTGTCAGTTGGCAATTTGGGATATCGAGAAGGAAGGTGCTGGTCAAATCCTCACCGAGGCTAAATTACTAGGTAGCAGCGCGATGAGCTTTCATCTCGATGGCCGTCGGCTGGGATTCGTGTCCGCGCCACAGCAAATCACTATTTGGGACATTGAAAAAAATAAGTTCGATGAAGATATTTCCCTCTCGGGGAGAACAATCGGTCCGATCGCCTTTTCGCCAGACGGAAAATTGCTCGCTTGGGCAGATATTGACGAAAAAGCTAATGGATCATCAATTGTCGTACGGGACCTCGAATTGGGGCTGGAAAAATGGACCATCAATACATCGGGCAGAGTATGGGTCTCGCCGATAGCGTTTAGTCCAGATGCAGCCAGACTCGCTGTGGCAACCCAGGATGGCACAATCTTTATATATCGACTGGACACAGGAACTGAGGAGTTTCGATTGGAGCATGGCGGGTCGCCCCAGACGCTTCACTGGAACGCGGATGGCCGGACACTAATATCAGGCGGTATGGGGTCCATGAAGCAGTGGGAGATCGAACTGGCCAGTCCTGTTCACTCGGTTCATCTCAAGCGTCATCCGCAATCCGTAATTAGTCGTTTCGCTGTTAATCCAGACGGGCAATCAATTATCGTTGCTACGACCCGGGGCGCCCTGAATGTCCATGATATTCATTCAGGTGAAATCGAGAGTGTGATAGCGAGAAAAACCCCTGAAGCGTCAACATTGCAATTTAGCTCCAACGGTAAACTTGTGTTGCTGACCGGACGGAACGACAGTGAAGTTTATGACCTGGAACAGAATCAGTCGATCGCGGTCCTGAAAGCAGATAAGCTTTCAGTTCAAAACGCAGCATTTGGACCGGACGGAAGTCCGCTCGTTTGCGGAATCGCGAGCAGCCAACCACAAGTCCTTAAAGTCACCGATGGCAGCGTATTCTGGGAAGGAGCAACTCCGTTGGCTCGGACTTCTATATATGTGCGACTCTCACCGGACGGGCGACTATTGTCTCATTGGGAAATCGGGTCTACTTATTCACCGCATGATACACCTGGTGATATTGAGATTCGCGAATTGACGACACAGCGAGTTGTCTCCGCGCTCCCTGCCCTTAAGTTCAGTTCGCTCGGTTCGTTCAGTCAGCGAGGCAAATGGCTTACAGGAATTAAGTCGGGAGGGTCTTATGCACAATTGGCCGATTCAATGCGGCAGCCTGAAACAGGCCCGAAGAGGAGTTTCGTAGCATCGGACGAGCGTGGGACCGTGCGTGTGTGGGACGTAAAAAGAGGAAAAGTGCACGCTGACGTGCGCGGCGGGCAGGTCGAGAGTTTGGCATTCAGTTCTGATGAAAGACTGATGGCTATTCTTTACCGAGGCGGTGCCATCGACGTCTGGATATTGGAGCCTAACGAGCTTCTGCTTCGGTGGAATTTGGCGGAAGAACCCGGCCATTTGAATACATTAACCAGCCAGCACATGGAGTTTACTCCAGACGGCCGCTACCTAGTCGTATTATCCGGCGTTAACAGCCAAATCCAAATGCTTGACCTCGTAGATCTGCAAGAACGATTGACTCCAATGGGATTGGGGTTGGAGTAATCTTAGCGGGATTCACGATCGGCCCTGCGTTCAATCGTTCTTCTTTCTAAGATGTCCGCTTGAAACCGATGTCCTCACGAGCACGCTTGCGATAGTTTTTAGTCCTGCATGAGCTCCTTCAGTTGATAAAGTCCACGGTGGATACGGTGTCTGCGATCTCTTAGTCCTCGGGCCTTCCGTTTGAATAGGGTTGCAGCTTGCCGCTGGGCATCGGACACATTCACGGAGAAGGTCCATCCGTAAAAATCCTGACAGGCAACCCAGCCTTGTGGATATCCAGCCGAATTTACCGCTCCGTAACGGCTTCCGGAGTAGCAAAACGTCCGATAGATATCTGTAACGCATCAATTTTCTTATCGAGGTTCTGAACGTCGCTGCGTAGGGAGCGAATCTCATTACTCGCGTCTTTTCCCCCTGAGAAAATCGACACGATGATGGCGATGAGGATCAAGGTACCGCAGCCCAAACCGACCGTTGGCCCACCTGGATCATACCTCCACCACGGATCTGAAACGCTCCGACCACTTTCGATCTGTTTGCCGCAATGTGGGCAACTGGACATAGACACCTCCTTTGATGCGTCGGCGAGTCGCTTTTGATTGGCAACTGGGACGTCCACACGCCCGAAGTTTGGGTCGGTCTTCCCGTTCTTGTTGGTGCCACAGTTCCAGCATGCGTCGAAGTTATCTTCAATTGTCTCATGGCAGTTCTTGCAGTTCCACATTGATCCGCATCCCTTTACGATTCAAATCAATCCCGACTATCGCAAGCAGGAGTTAGCAATTGATACTCCACCAAAACCTAATTCTCCGCTGCTCGCAGATCCAGTCTAGCCGATCCAACAGGCGTAAGCAAAGCGGTTCGAGCCAACTTCCACATTGGGAATGATCGAAATTGTGGATGCTGCTGGATCCTGGCTAGGCGATCCCGCAGGCGTACGACACTTTTATAGTTGAGTTAGCCGTTGAATCCAGCCGACTCCAGGAATCTCGCTTACCGCACAACCTTGTGGAAATCGCAGAAGCGTGTCGGAGGGAAGCGGACGCTTGCACAATGGATGGGATTCGAAAAAAGCTACGGTAGCTGCTAGGTTGCTGGCAAGGCCGATCCTGCAGGAGTACGACGCTTTCGCAGTTGATGTGCTTGGCCGGAATCCTGCCTCAGTCCAACCTGTGGAAATCGTTGCTGCTAGGTTGCGGCTAGGCCGATCCTGCAGGAGTACGACGCTTTCACAGTTGATGAGCTAACATGGATCGCAGCTAGGCACATCCTTGTGGAAATCGCGGAAGCGTGTCGGAAGGGAAGCGGACGTTGGCACAAGGGACGGGATTAGTAATTGCTAGGTTGCTGGCTAGGCCGATCCTGCAGGAGTACGACGCTTACACAGTGGTTGGGATAGCAATGCATCCTGTCGAATTGGTAATCCAGCAGCCAGGCACAACCCTGTGGAAATCGCAGAAGCTTCTCGGAAGGAATCGGACGCATGCACAGTGGATGTTCCTTCCGGTATTCATCCTGCTAACCAATTCGAGAATCTCTCTGCCAGCGAATGTGGGAAGCCAACAGATAGACCACGCTATTCAGCAGAATCATGAATAGCATGACTCCGATTTCAACTCCCCAACCGAATGTCGTCTACATCGATAGGCTATTTCACTATCGAATTTCCGTTGGTCCAAACGTAAACCATAGACCAATGCCAATGGATGCTAAGATAAATCCAGCTCCCATCGCACTCCAAAAGCCTAAGCCAAACCGATCAGCAAAAGCCAGTGGGATGAAAAACGGAAGTCCCAGCGGAACCAGTATAAGTGTCTCGCGGGCAAAGCGTGAAACGGCTGCAAGGTCCTGGTTCTGCTGCCAACTCAAGACAAAAGCGAGAACGCTAACTATCGGAAACGTCAGAACCAATGCTCCAACGCGAGGATAGCGTTGAGATAGTTGGGTTACAATTGCCAACACAATGGCTGCAATTACTATTCTTATGACGTTCCACATTTTCAGATCCTTTGCCTTCCGTGAGGTACTAATTATTTGTGATAGCATATCCGCGTGGATAGGATAGCAGCTTGTCGGAAGGAATCGGAATATCCACAGGCTTGAGCCAACCGATACGCATCCAGCCAACCAAATCGAGGATCTCACTGCCAGCTAATCTGGGATGCTACAAGGACGCACATCCTTGTGGGAACGGAGGAGCTTGTCGGAAGGAAGCGGACGTTGGCAGCCTCGACAACCAGTATCACTTGATCGATCGACAATTCTTGCAACAGCGAATGGACAATATCGTGAAGCAGATTGTCAGCGGTAAGGTAATGGGCGCTAAAATACCAAAAGAAACGATGGTAAAGCAAAACACCACGAGTCCAATGGCTTGGTAGTGCTCTCTCCTTTGCCGACAAGTAGGACAATCCCTATTGGTGCTAAATTGTGGCACATCCGTCTCAATCTAAGCGATAAACCAAGCCATGCTTTGCAACCCTTTGTCTGCAAGGAAAATATGATACTCATCTTGCGACCAACACACCAGCAAGACGGAACCATTGGATCGATCGACTCAACGGCTTCGTAGCTGGAAGCAGCTGGTCGGAAGGAATCAGACGTTGGCACGATGGATGGGATTCGCAATTGCTACGGTCGCTGCTAGGTTGCTGGCTAGGCCGATCCCGCAGGAGTACGACGCTTCCACAGTTGAGCTACTAAAATGGATCGCAGCTAGGCACAACCTTGTGGAAGTCGCAGAAGCGTCTTGGAGGGAAGTCCCCGGCAATTTGGTCGTTTCCCAATCGATGCCAATATCCACAGGCTGTTCACTCCTTATTCGACTTTACTCCCGTGGTGGTGGAGTTTCGGTTATGGAAGAAGCCTTGAAGTCATTCAGTTTCGTTTGCCACTCGGCGGCTTTGGCGTCATAGCCTTTGTCCGATTCGGCGGCGTGCCAGTCGGTATAGAGTTGCGCGAGGCGTTCAAGAGCCTCGGAAAGGCGGACGTTGTGCTGCGGCGGGATCGTCGTCTCTCGCTGCTTTAGCCCCTCGCAGCCGGCCAGTAGCAGCGGTTCGGATTCAGCGTACTTCTTTTGGCCCAGCAGCGCCTCGCCGAGCATTGACTGGGTGTTGAATGTTCGCCAATCGTCGGGCTGCGTTTTCTCGCGGATGGCCAGGCAGCCGCGTAGCATCTCCTCGGCTGCGGTGTACTGCCGGCATTTCAAAAATTCAGCCGAGGCCTCAACCAGCAGCAACGCGAATTGCGGATCGTCTGGGTTGGCTCGCTGTCCCTGGCCAGCAACGAATTCCCTGAGTGTCGCCGCCGCCTTTTCACCTTGGTCGGTGTCACAATAGGCTGCGACGAGGTTGCCCATGCTTGTGAGCGTGCGGGGATGTTCGGGGCCGAGCGTGGCTTTCCTGAGCTTCAGGTTCTCCTCGTAAAGTGGCAGGGCCAAGTCCAGCTTTCCAGCAGATTTATGCGCCCCTGCGAGGTTGCCCATTATCGTCAGCGTTTGTGGATGTTCCGGTCCAAACTTGGCTTTGGTGAGTTGCAGCGACTCTTCTAGGAGCGGTAGGGCCAGGTCCAGCTTCCCGACTGCCTTGTATACCTGGGCGAGATTGTTCATGCCGGTGAGCGTATCAGGATGATCGGCGCCGAGCTTGGCTTTCCGGAGCTTCAGCGTCTCCTCGGAGAGTGGCAGGGCCAGGTCCAGCTTCCCGGCTGCCTTATACGCCACGGCGAGGACGTTCATACTGGTGAGTGTCTGGGGATGTTCCGGGCCGAACTTCGCTTTATTGAGTTTCAGCGTCTCCTCGGCGAGCGGCAGGGCCAAGTCCAGCTTCCCGGCCGCCTTATACGCCATGGCGAGTTTGTTCATACTATCGAGCGAGTCGGGATGTTCTTGGCCAAGCTTGGCTTTCCTGAGCCTCAGGGTCTCCTCATAGAGCAGCAGGGAGAGGTCTAGCTTCCCGGCATCCCGGTATGCCAGGGCGAGACTGTTCATACTGTTGAGCGTGTCGGGATGTTCGGGGCCAAGCTTCGCTTTCCTTAGCTTCAGCGTCTCCTCATAGAGCGGCAGGGCCAAGTCACGCTTCTTGGCATCCCAGTACGCCGTGGCGAGGTTGTTCATCGTAGCGAGCGTAGCGGGATGTTCGGGGCCGAGCTTGGCTTTCATGAGCTTCAGCGTCTCCATTAACAGCGGTAGTGCCAAATCCAGCTTCCCGGCCGCTTTATACGCAAGGGCGAGGTTGCTCATGCTGGCGAGCGTGTTGGGATGTTCGGCGCCGAGCTTGGCTTTCATGAGCTTCTGCGCCTCCTCATAGAGCGGTAGTGCCAAATCCAGCTTGTTAGCGATTTGGTACGCCCCGGCGAGGAGGCTCATGCTGACGAGCGTGGTAGGATGTTCGGGGCCGAGTTTGGCTTTCTTGAGCTTCAGCGTCTTCTCGTGGAGCGGTAGTGCCAAGTCCAGCTTCCCAGCAGCAGTATATGCCATGGCGAGGCCTTCCATGCTGGAGAGCGTGGTGGGATGTTCGGGGCCAAGCGTGGCTTTCCGGAGCTTCAGCGACTCCTCGTAGAGCGGTAGTGCCAGGTCCCGTTTGCCGGCTATGTGGTACGCTTGGGCGAGGTTGCTCATCCTCGAAAGCGTGGTGGGATGTTCGGGGCCATGCGTCGCTTTCGTGAGCGTCAGCGTCTCCTCGGCGAGCGGTAGTGCCAAGTCCAGCTTTCCGGCATCACTATACGTCAGGGAGAGGTTGGCCATGCTCGTGAGCGTTAGGGGATGTTCGGGGCCAAGCGAGGCTTTCGTGAGCTTCAGCGTCTCCTCGTGGAGCGGTAGTGCCAATTCCAGCTTTCCAGCTTGATGGTACGCCGCAGCGAGGACGTTCATGGCATGGAGCGTGTCGAGATGGTTGGGGCCGAGCTTGGCTCGATAAGTGGTACGAGCTTTCTCCAGCAGCACGATCGCCTTGCCAGGTTCCCCCAGGCCCAACAACGAAACGCCGAACTCGTTTTGCATGGCGGCAACGACCAGCGGGTCGCCGATCGACTCGCCTTCGAGTAGCGCCACCGCCTCGTCCAGCTTCTCGACCAGGATCGTCTGCAATGGCCTTTCCGCCTTGGCGATCTCCTTCGGGTCCAGGTTCTTGAAGATCGAGCCGAGGATGTCGTTGGCTTTCTCGATCTGTGCTAGCCGCTTCTGGGCCTGCTCCGTTTTTGCGACCGCATCCAGCTTGGCCAGCCGCTCGCTTTCGGCCCGCTCAGCTTCCGCGAGCAACGCTCGCTCGGCTCGAGACCACTGCCAACTGGTGCCGGCCATCCCCGACAGGAGTGCCAACAGAACCAGGCACGAGGCGATCACTTTTCCCTTATTCCGCCGGACGAACTTCTGAAAACGGTACAGCGTGCTGGGGGGAGCGGCCGTGACCGGTTCTCCGGACAAGTAGCGCAGCACGTCGGCCGCGAAGCCGTTGGCAGTTTCGTACCGCCGCGTGCGATCCTTTTCCAACGCCTTCATCACGATCCAGTCCAACTCGCCACGCACTAACCTGGTCAGCCGCGCGGGTTCCGTATGCCGGCCGGCAGCCACTGATGGCAACGTCTCGGCCGAACTCAGACGCAGACTCGGGCGTGGCGGTTCTTCCTCACGGATCATTCGACGCATTTCGTCCCAGGCCGCTTGCTTAAAACGCTGTTTTTCCAGCGGCGTGCTCCCGGTCAACAGTTCGTAAAGAAGCACACCCAGGGAATAAATATCTGAGCGGGTGTCGATATCAATGTTGTTGAGCTGGGCCTGTTCGGGCGACATGTACAACGGAGTGCCGAGCACCATGTCGTGCGCCGTGTGCAGGGTGTTCTCGGTCAGCGACTGGTGGATCGCCTTGGCCAAGCCAAAGTCGATGACCTTGGGAACTGGCTTGTCGTCGTAAGGGGCGACTAGAATATTCGAAGGCTTCAAATCGCGATGGATGATTCCTTTCTGATGCGCGTGCTGCACGGCCTGGCAGACCTGGGCGAACAACTGCAGACGCGCGGGGACGCTCAGCTGGCGCGAGTCACAGTATTCGGTGATCGGGATGCCCTTGACGTATTCCATCACGAAGTACGGGCGGCCTTGTTCGGTCAGACCGCCGTCGAGCACCTTGGCGATGTTCGGATGATCCATCACAGCCAGTGCTTGTCGCTCCGCTTCGAAGCGAGCCAGGACGCTTTTGGAATCCATCCCGGCTTTGATCAGCTTCA
>JANMGH010000076.1:0-3649 GCA_031374515.1 Pirellula sp.
TCTTCCACCGCAGCGATGATACGCGATCGCAAATCCATACTTAAAGCTTTCATTCCAATCTCCTCCGTAAAATTTGGACAGGAAAAAGCTTACTCGATCTGCCTAGTTCAAACCTATATCACTTTTAAAGATGCTCTAGTGAGGCTGAATCATTAAGATTCAACGAATCCGTTTTGGCGTTCGAGCGTTGCTCATTCAACGACGTTGATAGCCATCCCGCTGGCCCCAAGTCAATCCGATTCCAATGTTCGAGCTTGAGTAATTGGACTTCTGGCCAGCCGCCAACCACGTGAGCGGTAGGAGTAGAACCCGAGCAAGCTGGTGAGGTAGGCACTTCCGACGATGATCACAATCGGAGTCCAAGTCAAGGGCAAGTAGAATTCTCGCATAATGAATAGCAAAAAAAATGCGACAAGCCCAGAGATCCAAAGATAACTTTGACGGCCCATGGAAATCCACAGTCCAAATATTCCAACGCAAAGGAACAAGCCAGAAAAGATACCAGCTCCGATGATGAACCTGGCTCTATCACGACTATAGGAGTTCGGGCTAACTACATCGAAATACAGAAACTCATACCAGTGCGTTGAAGGGATCAATCGGAAAATAGAAAACAAAATGGCGCAAACGACCGTCATGAGAAAGATGTCACGAAGGTCGATACGAGTCTGCCGATCCGACGCAACAAGTTGCTCACCAATCAATGTCGATTCGGTCTGACCAAAACGCACTCCTAACCAACGAAGAGGCAAGAGAGAAACGATGCAAATCAAAGTTGCTATGCTTATCGCGGGCACCAAATTGGATTCGATACTCTCGATCCGATTCTCAGGAACCCACCAGACTACGAATCCTTCCGACAATCCGAACGACAGCAGCAACGGCATCAGTCGCAACGAAAAACGTGTTCTGCCCAGGACCGTCCAAATGCAAGTCAGGAAAATTGCACCAAACAAAGCGCCGATGCCCAACATGAAAATATTCTGGGGGAATAGGAAAGTGACATCATGATAGGAGCAATAGGTTCCATAGGTCGAAAACAATGCGATGCAAACCGCAGTATCAATCCATGCAAGAGAATGGATCGTCGATGCGAATCGAACCCACAACACGCACCAAAGTACAAAAGCAAGCGTCACTCCAATCCTAGACCAACGAACCAACTTATATGGATCAATTGTGCGAAGCAACTGCCCAGTCTTGACATCATAAATAAACACGCGAAGGTCTGAAGTGGCTAGCGCCAGTTCACTCGAATCTCTCAGGTACTTAGCCTCCCAGCACTTTGGATCAACTGGAAATTTTGACAATTCGGCGCCAGTCATTTCATCCAGCATGACCACGGTGCGTTGCGGATCAGGTCGGTTTGCTTTGCTTATCGCGACGAGTTTTTTGTTCTTCATGTCACGCACAAGAAGATTAAACTGACTTGGTACTGGCAATTCGAGGCCAGTGAATACGTCGCGTTCTACGGCAAAAATCGGAAAGCCGATCCACGTGCCCTTTACGTGAGATGAAAGTCTGGATAGGGGTAAGGGCAATGTAGGATCCGGCGGAAAGGTTGTTGAGGAAACCATTTCTCCATCCGAAGCGTCTCTGACTTCAACTGTCATTCCCCCAGGCAACAGACTTGCTACATAAAACGAATCGTCTTGCCGAAAGGTGTATGAATCGATGGCAGTCCATTTGACAATGCTCTTCAACTTCCCATCATCACTGACATCGAAGAGTTCGCTATACTGCGACTTGCTTGCTTGAGTTAAGAGCAAACGATTCGGCGGAAGTTCTGGAAAAAGCCAACTTGAAGCGTAAGGAGAACTATCTGGCAATGCGAGTGCCAACGAATCTAACAATTGTCCCGTGTTCGGGGCATAGGATTCCAGCTTGTTGAACCGGACGCAGAGTATGGTATTTCCGACGAGCACAAGCCTATTGTGAAACCTCCTGTAGTCTTCCATATCGAACGGAAACACTGTTGTCGAAATAGGCTGATCATCGTCGAAGTTCCACTCATGCCGAAACACGCTCTTTTCATCTGCCGAGTGATTGATTACCCAGAACTTGGAATCATCCCATCCACATTGTTGGGAGTGATCTCCGTGGAAGGACCTTGAAACGGATTTTCCGGTTTTGATGTTGGTTACATAAACAAGTCGCGACTTGTTAAATGAGTACGCGCTGAGAACGATGTCGTCCCTTGGAAACACGGAGAATGCGCCTTTTACAGGCGCATTCCTCGCGCCCCACATTGCAATCCAACCTATTGTGAGAATGGCAAGAATGAGCAATGCAAGGGAAGCAATGTTCTTCGGAGAAGTGGGGTTTGAATACGGCATGTAGGGAGTGTGCTCGAGAATTTCGAGAAAGTTGACTTCGTACGCTACGTTCATTCCTATGCAATAGAAAACGACGGCTTATGCTACCGCGAACCCTGACAACTCCGCTACTGGCTTTTAGCAGAAGAGGTCCCATCTTCGAACAAAATGTGGACATAGCTGTTCCTTCGAACAATCCACCCGCAGCTGCACTCACGCGTCTCTAGAACGACGACGTAGAATCTAGTGCTTTATCTGGTACGCCTCTACTCGGTTTACGAGTGCCTTGACTTAAGTGTCTTGTCTATTGACTCCAGAGATTTCGCGATCGTCGCGATAGCATCCGTGCCAATCCTCATTGGACCAAATGATCGTGCCGCGTACGATATACGATCATAGACGTAGTCGTTTCCAACTAAGTCCTTGCATCGTACTTGAAGCCTAACATTCGCCCCGAATCGTTGCTCCATCATGTGCCATGTCGCTACGTCAAAAAAGAATGGGTTTGCGTGATCAATCACGGGTACCTTTAAAAGAAAGTCCTTCACAAATTCGCGTAGAAGTTCACCAAGGGGACCCAATTAAATTTCAATTTCAATTGCTGGGGCAGACGTTAGTGGCACAATTCCTAGCTGTACCGTTTCCACATGCGAGGGTTTTTCTCTGAACACGTGAGTCAACCTAGGCTTTGCGAGATGCCGTCTTGCCCAAATTGATTCGACGATAAAACTGCGAGCTGGTACGGTATGCGCACCAGCGCGAATGTAGTAGCGGGAGTCCGGTGCCATATGCGGAACGGAACTGCTTTCAAACACTTCAATCACTATTACACATGCATTTGCAGCAACGGTTCCGCGACCTTGGGGATCATTCACATGTTAAGAGGCACGGCGAAGGTAGAAGAACTCCTTCCGGACGTCTGGAAGCAGCATCATCCGGAGGCGATACGCACCTATAGAACCGAGGAACGCCAAGAGAAAGCTTCGATGGCCTTGGAGCAAGCGGCCAAGCGTCGTGTCCGAAGCGAGCTTCGGAAATCGCTATAGGGATAGCCCCGGGGGCCAGCCAGCCCCGGCCCCGCCGCCGAAAAACCAGCCCAGGTTGCCAATACGCTTACTCTGGAGATCGGAGTCCGACGGCTTAGGCCAACATGTGGAGGATGAACTTGTGGGCCAAGTCTGAATGCAACTACCAGTTCATCATGTACCGAAATCTAGCCGATGATCGAACGATATGGCTGAGTGGATCGATGCATGGAAAGCTAATGTCTTTCCTTTGCCTCTAGTTCAATCAAAGCAGTTTCGTACGAGCTTTCCCTGCGTATTGAATTGTCG
>JANMGH010000095.1:0-19658 GCA_031374515.1 Pirellula sp.
GCGAGTGGAATCTTTCACTCGAAGGTTTGCGTATTTACTCAACGGGATGGATCTCAACAAGACCGCCAAAGGCAGCGCCTTCTGGACTCCGAAAGCTTTGCTCAAGCAAATGGAAGTTCACTACAAGGAACATACGGCCAATGTGGTTAAGAAGAAGGAATTGCCGGATTGGCCTAAGGATTGACGCCCAACGGTTGCGAAAACTCCTTGGACGGAAGACATCCTGAAATTTATGATGATTCTTTTGCATTTAGGGTTTCGTGACCTAACCTTCTACGAATCACTTTTTGCGATGAGGTATTTCGATCGGTTCGGCGTGTTTTATCGATTCTACCGATCCAGTTCGTTTGATTTTCCCTAATGAACTCCCTGCGTCATGCGAAAAAACATCCCATTACCGATTCTCAGATTTTTCAAAGAAGACTCCGGTCCGACTGCTGTTGAATACGCCGTAATGCTTGCGTTGATTATCGTAGTATGCGCCTCTACGGTTGGTTCTGTTGGCAAGGCTGCGTATGAATCGCTTTGGCAAGTGGTCGAGGTGTTGGACTAGTGATGCGACCCTCTTTTTCTTTCCTCAAACTTCGAAGCAAATCGCAACTTGTTGAGTGGTTGGCTGGAACCCAAGTTGTTTTGTTGGCGATTGCGCTGGTCTGCTTTAGTGGGTGGATCAAGATCAAGTTGGGAGCACTTATTCGGGAACAAATTATTGCTGAGAATCAGCTTATCGCGGAACAAATGGGACGCGTTCTGGCCAGTGTTCAATCTGCTCCAGTTGAATTTGGCGACGAAAACTGGGGGCGGTTGCAAACGATCGTCGAAGAGGCAAAACTTCCAAACGATGGTTATCTTTGTATCGCTAGTTCAGAAACGGGAAAGCTACTTTGCCATCCCAACATGCGAACCAGCCCCGGACTGAGAAATTCAAGCGTTGGGCAAATGCAGCTTGAAATGCAGAACTCCGGCAAAAGCACTTTACTTGCAGCGATTCACAATCTTGACAAAACGAAAATTGAGGTGGTCACGGGCCTTGTTGGTGCAGGAACTAGAACTGAAATTGTTTCCGCAGCAGTTCTTCCTCAAGTCAACGGAGTCTTGCTCGTGCATCAAGCGGAAGCCTCGACGCAGCAGGCCGTATCTAGAATCTTAACACCACTGGGCTACGTCGGCCTCGTTATCGGCCTATCGATGATTATCATCACCACCAAGGTTTGTGTTGCGATCATCAAGCGTTATGAAAACGAATTAGCGATTATCAATGAGGGACTTGAACAAACGGTTCGTGATAGAACCAGTGCGTTGACCAAAACTCGCGATGCCGTGATTTTCGGACTTGCGAAGCTCGCTGAATCGCGAGACAGCGATACAGGAGAGCATTTGGAACGTATCAGCTTGTTTTCAACAGAGTTAGCGGCTACCGTCGAGAGACGAGCCGGAAATTCACATTCGCTATTGGTCGACTCCATCGGCCTTGCATCCTCTCTGCACGACATTGGCAAGGTTGGCGTACCTGATCGAGTGCTATTAAAGCCAGGCAGATTAGACGCAGAAGAACGGAAAATCATTGAGATCCATCCACAAGTTGGCGAGGATTGTTTGAATGCAATTGAGGAACGGCTAGGAAATGACGGTTTCCTCTCTCTCGCCAAGGAGATCTGCGCTTACCACCATGAGAAATGGGACGGCAGTGGATATCCATATCAGCTAGCTGGTTCTCAAATCCCAATCTCTGCCCGGATCGTTGCCGTGGCCGATGTGTATGATGCCTTGCGATCGCGCCGTCCCTACAAGGACCCGATGACACACGAGGCTGCACGGCAAATAATACTACAAGGATCGGGAAAGCACTTTGATCCCGATATTGTCGAATCGTTCCTTGAATGCGAATCCGCCTTCGAACGTATTTCTTCTAACTACCTGGCAGCCAACCAAGTAAGTCCATCCGTTTTAACGACCCCACTTTTAGTTTCGATGGCTTTCCCTACCCCACAGTTGTTTTGCTCACTGTAACGACATGGATTCACTACGAAGTACTTCGACTATTGAACGCCTTTTTGCCTCAACTCAGTAATCCGAGCCGGACAAAACTGTTGCTGGTCATTTTCGCCAGTTTCTTCGCACATTTGCTCGAAATGACGATCTACGGCTTCGTTTAGTTCGCTTTAGTCGAGTATTGCGACGTAGGAACGTTGGAAGGATCAACTGGGTTCTGAGCGACCTTCAATTTGGATTCGCTTACAATTTGAACTTACCACTGATATCGGAATGCAAAGCCACTTCCACCGAAAGGTGATTCAGGCACAAGTCGCCAACCTCGCTTTCCAGTGTCTGACTGCTGCACTGCTGTTGCCGCAACGAAAGCCATCGTCCAACCCATTCCAATCTGTGACGGATAGTGCGCGTTATCGTTAACTCGCGAAAGTGGACCGAGCGTAGAACCCAAATACCACAAAGATTTCTGCCAAGGATTGTCCGTCATCTTAGCCGCAGTAATGAACGGTAAAGATGACATGAATGCGTGGCCACTGACTCCGTTGTTATCGCGTAACGGATGCCACTCCGATCCTTCGGTTGTCTCGTACGGGCGCGATCCTCCGGTAAGTCTTTGCATGACGATGAGCGGTGGTGCGCCAACGATGAAGCCTCGCATGGATCGCTCGCCCCATGTTCCAAAATGTTCAAATGCAGGCGGTCCGTCCACGTACTCATTCGCTAACCAAGCAGCACCCATGATCGGCAATGTGTACACGCCGTTACCGAGCTCTTTGTTGGCGTGCAAAAACTCAAACCAATCATCGCTTGTTGCACCACGGACCGATGCCTGAAAGTGTTTTTCAATCTGTACGTCTGCATCTGAGTTTGCTAACGCAGCGCCTGTTCCGAATACCAATCCAAGCGCGAGTATCGAATCACGTGAATAAAAGTTCGACTGATCATCTGCAAGTCGCCGCCAGACACTTTGCTTCGAAGGCTGTCCAACAATAGACTCCAGGTCGATTGTAGAGTCTTTCAGTGTCTGATGTTCGAAATAGCTCGAGGGACCAGAAGGTACCGCATCCTTGGACTCTTGTTCGACGGGCTTCAAAGATTGACCCTCAGGAATCGAAGCCACAGAATCGAATGAAATAAGTCGTAATTCCCGACGACTAGCATGGCCGGTGTCAACTGAATGTATCTCCGCAGGAACTTGTCGTTTCGGTAGATCGAACTTGGGTACTGCATGGGAGAGGTGCTCGCGGGACGATTTAGAAACACTTGCACAACCAGCGAGCATGCTCATGATTATGATTAAATTAAGTGATTTGCTGAACAAGTTGCAATCCAGTGGCCATTCGCAAATCCTCCTTGCATTCCAAAACCGCTTGCTCTTGGATACATTTTGACAGTTTTCGCCACAAGTCCAGCCAAAACGGAAGTCTCAAGCTAGGCGGTTCTGGCAATGTGGGCTTCGTCTGCTATCTCATCGCTTTCCGACGAAGAGCAACGGTAGGATGAATAGATTGACTGTGGTTGCTGCTGCTAATCCAAAAAGGATAACGATTGCCATCGGATACTCTATTTCTTGGCCAGGTAGATTTCCCGAATAGACCAATGGAGCTAGTGCAAGGGCGGCAGTTAATGCTGTCATAAGGATGGGTGCTAGTCGCTCTTCCGCCCCTCGCAGAATTAGCTCGCGACCGAATGGAACGTTTTCTACTTCGTTCAAATGGCGGTAATGACTAATCAGCATAATCGCATTACGAGCCGAGATGCCGATGACGGTTACGAAACCAACAAGCGAACCGAGCGACAAGACGCCACCGCCAGCGAAAACGCCGAGCACTCCTCCCAAAATTGCAAGTGGCAACATGCCAAGCATAAGCAGCACCAATTTCCATGACTGGAAATCGACATATAGAATAACCGTAATCATGAGGATTGCGGCGATGGACAATAGTAGCAGTCTCTGCCTTGAAGCGCGAGCTTCGGCGTACTCGCCCAAAAACTCCGGATGATATCCAGTTCCAAACGTAACATTTTTTTGGACCGCGGCTTCGATCTCTTTTGCAACCGCACCCAAATCACGCCCAGCGACATTACAAGTAACGTCCAGACGACGCGAAGCGCCTTCACGTTTGATTTCATTTGGAGCTGGAATGATCGTGATACTGGCAACACTGCTCAATGGGACCTGAGCACCCGAAGGAGTATCAATCATCAAGTGCTGTACGGCTGTCGGGTCACGATGTGCCTGGTCCTTGCCTCGTACAAAGACGCCGAAAATTCCTTGGTCACGATAGATCTCTCCAACTTGCGTACCATTGACCAACGTCGAAACGTTTCTCATTAACATTGCAGGTGTTAGGCCAAACTGCGATGCCGCTTCCGGGCGCATCTCAATGGATAATTGTGGAACCAAGACTTGTGGTTCAATCTTGAGCGTTGTGACTCCCTCAATAGGCTTTATTTGCGATGACACTTCTGCGGCGATAGAACGCAATCGATCCATATCAGGACCATAGATTCGAACCACAATGGCAGCACTCGTTCCGGTAAGCACTTCTTTGATGCGCTCTTTTAGGTATGTCAACAGGTCGCGATACAACCCCGGATAGCCATCTACGACGCTTTGTACTTTCGCAACGGTCTCGTCGTAGTCCTGTGAATCGTCAATACTGATCCAGAGCTCCGTAAAGTTTGGACCGACTACTTCGTCTGCTACGGTTGCTCGCCCAATATGTGATCCAAAGTTTCGCACACCAGGAACCGCCATGAGTTCCCTACTCGCTCGCGTCGTGATACGATCCATTGCGTCGATGCCAATGCCCGGTTTCTCAACCCAGTGCATCAAGAAGTCAGTCTCACGAAAGTTTGGCATAAGCTCTTCACCTAACCAAGGAATGGAGCAAGCAATCGCTGCAAACACCGCCGCGAATCCACTGAGCGTTAGCAGCCGAGTATTCAAAAGTCTATGCAAAAAGGCTCGATACCATTTCTTCAGCACTCGAACCAATGGTCCATCCCGGTGCCGCATTCGAGCAGTTGCAGGAAGCAGCAAAAACGACATTGCAGGTGTTACAGTGAGCGCGACTGCAAGCGAGGCCAAGATCGCTAGAATATAGGACGCGGCCAATGGCCTAAAGAATGAACCTGAGAGCCCCTCTAAAAAGAAGACGGGTAAGAACGCGAGGACGACAATGATCGTTGCGTAGACAACGGCGCTTCGAACTTCCATGGACGCATCCAAAACAACTTGGAACGCTGATTGTGGATTCTCAGCGACTGCATTCAATCGCAATCGTCGCATAATGTTTTCGACATCAATGATGGCGTCGTCGACAACTTCTCCTAGAGCGATAACCAAGCCAGCGAGAACCATGGTGTTGACGGTTCCACCTCGCAAATAGAGCACCATGATTGCAGCAATTAGTGAAAGTGGAATTGCCATCGCACTGATCAAGGCACATCGCCAGTCATACAGGAAAACCAACAAAACTACGATCACCAGGATACACCCTAGCAGCATCGAATGGCTGAGGTTAGCCAGCGAGCGTTCGATGAAAGTTGCAGGGCGGAAGATAGTAGTATCGAATTGAACCTCTCCCATCGCAGGCTTCAATTCCTCCATCGCCTTCTCGACTCCTCGCGTCACATCGAGAGTGTTTGCCCAGGGTTGTTTTTCGATGATCAAAAGCAGGCCAGGTTGATTATTGATAATCGCATTGCCAATCGGTGGGGCATAATCGACGACGACATCTGCCACATCGCGAATTCGTATTGGGCTGCCGCCAGAACTGGCAACAATTCCTGGCCGCAGCGAATTTGTTGTTGCGACTGGTCCTGCATTGGACGAAGTAGTCGAAGCCGCCGAATTGCTATTCCCACGGAAAGCCAACACCATTTCACCAAGTTGGTCGGGAGTATAGACAGCTGGCACATGACGAAGAGCGAGACGTTGATTCGGAGTGTCCACAAAACCACCCGCTCCGACGGCAGTCGCATCGCGAACCGCTTGCATCAAGGCGTCTAGCGTTACTCCATTGGCTCGCAATCGGTCTGGGTCAGCAATCACTTGCAACTGCGGATCTTTTTCTCCCCAGACGGCCACGTTGGCGACGCCGCTTACCGACATCAATGTTGGACGAATCGTCCACTTAGTCAGGACCGTCATATCCATTTGGTTCTTCGTATCCGACCAAAGACCAATCTTCATACAGCGACTTAGAGAGGAAAGCGGTGGCAGGATAACAGGTGGACGTGCGACCAAGGGCAATTGGGCTGCAACCAAAGTGATTCGCTCTTGCACGAGCTGACGGGCCATCAACAAGTCTGTTCCGTTGGCAAAGATCAGTCGAACGCTAGAAAGTCCAAGAACCGACTTGGAACGGACCGCCTTGACGAATGGAATGCCGTTCACTGCATTTTCTATGGGGACGCTGATTAAACTCTCGACATCTTCCGTCGATATCCCCGGCGCTTCGGTTTGGATTTCCACTAACGGTGGCGCGAATTCTGGAAACACGTCCAGCGGAATGGCATCCATGGTTCGGACACCAACGACAATCAATCCCAACGCGATCATCAATACGATCACACGAAATTGGAGTGAAGTGCGAATCAACCAACTCATGATTTAGTTCGCTTATTTCCCTGGACCAAATTCAGTGCCGAATAATTCCGCCGCACCATCAGCCACGACCAAAGTTCCCGAGCTCGGACCGCGTTGAAGCATCGCCTGCGTTCCATCGAACCAAAGAACCATCACACGTTGCCTGGCGAATTTAAGCGGCTCCTTCTGAGTGTAAACCCATGTCCCACCATGAATATCGTAAAGAACTGAAGCGGCTGGCACGATCGTGGCTTCGACTTCACTTTCCATGGGAAGTTCAATGCCAATGCGTTGTCCTGGTCTTAGATTAGATTGCTGATTCGGAACTTCGAAATACAGATCTGCTGAGGAGCTACCCGCGTCTGCAGTCGGTGGCGCTTCGATCGGTAACGCACGCTGAAATTGGGATTCGACTTCATGCGATGTTCGACTGGCCGACTTGCCATCTAGCGAAACGACTCGCCCATAAGCATTTGGCTGAACCGCGGAAAGTAGATCAACGAAAATCGGAACTCGAACCCAAACAGTACTCATGTCCAATACTTCAAATAGCGACGCACCGCCAACCACTTGCTGCCCAGCAGAGATGTTGAGACTGCGAATGACTCCGTCAACTGGTGCTTTAAGGGTGATCTCGGAAGCCAAGTCATGACTTGATGATCCCTCAAGAGATCCGATTAACTTAGTCAGTTGTGCATATCGTTCTTCTGCAGCGGTCAAAACCGTTGCCGCAACATTGGAGAGCGCTTGGGCGTCATCAACAGCGCGTTGGCTACCAGCTCTGTCGGCTAATAGTTTTTTGGCGCGATCCAAATTAATCTTGGTTGCAACAACATCGGCTTTTCCTCTTTGCACATCACCAAGAGCTGTAACTTGAGCGGCTACCAACGTTGCTTTCGCACCCGCCATTTGAACTTGTTCGGCAGGTGTGGGCACGTCGCGTTCCGGAGAGAGAATAGGGGAAAGTGCTAAAACAACATCCCCGGCCTTAACTTTCGAACCCGGAGCCGGAATCTTAGAATTTCCAGATGGTGATACGATTCCAGCGACAGGTGCTGCAATCATGATCGCTCGACCTGAAGGAATAACCACCTCGCCGCCAAATGTTCGGTGCTGTTGAACTTTCCGCAACTCTGAAGCTACCGTTGTGATTCCAAGACGTTCTTCGGCCTCCTTGGTAAGCGTAATGGTCGCCAGATCGCTTTCGTGAGGAACCATCTCGACCTTGGATGGGGCAACAGCTTTTGCAATCGCTGTCGATTTCGGTCGACATCCAAATGACACAATCAATAATCCAACCACACTAATTTGCAGGCAAAATTGCAGTATTCTTTTTGTGTTCATGTGGGAAAGTCAAGTCTTCGCATCGAACTTATAAACAAGTCACCTCCATTGTAGTCGGAGTGGCCTTCAGATACCGAAATTGGAATACCGGAAGCCTGAGACATCTCCTACTCAGCGGGGGGTTCAACTGGAGCGGTTTCCACAAGCATTTTCGATACGTCGAGTGGAGAAGCATCCAAACTCCTTCCAACGCTGCGTTCGAGTTCCGCAACAGCGCGTTTCAACATGGCTCTCTGATCAAGAATCCGGGCTCGAGCGTCCAAATACAACGTAGTGGTTTGCAGCACCAGCAGATAGTCTGTTCCGCCATCAGCAAAGCCCTTTTCTGCAATGCTTACCGCTTCTGACAGATTCGGAAGAACATCCGACTCAAGAATCGTTAAATTGGCTTTGGCTTGGCTAAGTTGCCGGCACGCGACACGCACATCTTGATAAATTTGATCTCGAATAGCATCGCGATTATGCATCGCTGCATTCAGTTCCCAATCGGCGCGAAGAATTCCTCCTTGATTTCGATTGAAAATCGGTAGGTCGAAACGGAGTCCGCTACCTGTCCGCGTGTAGTCTGGTCCATGGCGCACGTCGACAACACTGTCGGCTCGCCAAAATATCCATCTCGAAAGATGAGAACGCTCACTTGCGGCGGCGACAGACCAACGTGCTGCATGGTAATCGGGTCGACATGCCAATGCCGTTTCAATGAGTTGCTGTTCGTCATGTTCTGGAACGCTGATCGTTTCGAGTGCTGTTGGCTCAAGTGGCGTCTCAACGGTTGGAATTCCGAGTAACGAGACTAATCTAGCTCTGCTGATGGAAACATTTTGTTGTTGAACTCCGTTGAGGGCTTTGGCATTCAATGCATCGACCTTGGAGGCGATTGTCTCCAGTTCGCTAATATCTCCATCCTTAAAACGATCACGGGTTAAGTTGGCAATACCCTGGCGAATTTCCACTGCCTCGGTCGCTAACCGAGACTGCTCGGTCACCAAGGCCAGTTCGATATAAGCCAATCGAATATCTCTCGCAACGTTCAACCCATTTTGCACCAGTTGTTCGCCGATACGACGATACTCACGATTCGCGACCTTAACTCGTGTCGGTCTCAGAAAGTACGACTCGATAGGCGCATAAATTGTGTACTGCCCTTCCTTAGCTCCTGAGGGAAAGTACATCAACACTTGAGGGTTTGCAATCAAGCTAGCTTGAACTGCATCGCCTCCCGCCATTCCCAATTGAGCTAAAGCTGCCTGAAAGAGAGAATTGTTCGCCAATCCCGTTGCTACCGCCTCCACTTCATCGAGCCCGTCTTCCAGCACGACTCCAGCGGGAAGGACCTCTCTGCAAGGCTGGACTTTTTCAATGCTTACGGTCGTTCTGCAGCATAGCTCATCCGAAACGAAACGAGGATTGCAGCAAACCGCTGGCGATTTACAACCAATGGCAAGCAACAGCAATAAGCAAGACATCCAAACGCAATTAGGAAATGACAAGTCCGCCCTTCGTGACCGTTTATTGCCAAGAGTGGTGCTTTGCGTCATTTTCGGTCCAATTGCTAGCACTGACAGTATCGTTCCAACAGGCAGGACCTGTACAATAGAACTTTCGGAACGCCTCGATTCATTCATTGACTATTCATGGATTACAACGAAGCTATTCGCTAAGCGGCACAACCGGAACGGCATTACGTTTACCACCTTCCTCCATTGAAATGCTTGTGCACTCAATTCATGTCTGAGCTTGTAGAATTGGGTAAGCGGCAAGCCGAACCAATAGAAAAATGCAGCCTTCTCGCTACCATTCGGAGACGAAGTGAATCACGGAGTGAAGTCTAGCTATAGTAATTCGAGGTGCCCAGTTACTTGGTCAATCGTCGAGGCATCATCTGGCCCAATAGCGAGGCAAGTTCGAGTAGGCTGGCCGTGAAATTCGGTACGGCCGCTGTCTGTGATCAGATGAACCTCAAGCCCCAATTCGATAGCCTTGTCGTTAATAGCCATCAGCTCCTCTTCGCCGTTGCAGCGAACGCAGACTTTCGCAAAGGAACCAGTGATCCAAGCTTGTGCATTGGACCTGCGAATCTTCAGGTCGTGTCGCATGACGATAACCTGTTTTATGTTTGGAGCTTCTGATTCTTCCATCAACTGTTTCTCCGCTATTTTTCTATTCATCAAATAACGACACCCGCGAGTCGGAAATACGACCCGCGGGTGTTGAGTTTCAATTATACCGCAGTTGGACCGGAGCCCAACTCGCGTTTACAGTTCGATCGCTTCAGCATCAGCCACGAATCGCTGGTTGTTGTCGGCGAGGAACGCACTGATCACATTGAACACGGAGTCACTGAAGCCACCGATGTTCATGATGTCAGCTCGCTCACAAGCCTGAGCCGTCTGGTTCGGTTGCAGATCGATGCAAACTAGCTTCGGGTTTGCTTCCTTACCTGCCAGCTTGCGCTGGTTGGCAACGAAGGCTTCCCAAGCCGTCATCACACCGGTCGAACCGCTCCGTCCTGTTCCGACCCAGCTCTCGTTATCGCTAACGAGAACGATGCCGGCGAACTTGCGATTCGCGTTCAAGTACGCAGCAAAGTACCGGTACGGGAACTGCTTCGATCGTCGAATCTCCGACTCGTCAGCAATCCGGTCAGCCACGTAATCAACCATAGTGTAGAACGATTGTCCCAATCGTTTATCTGAAGTGAAGTTCGTACCCGCTTCAGAAACAGTTGAGGACAACTGTTCTACACTGAACACATCGTGTCGCAGCAAAGTGTTCAAGTTCATACGTAGTGCCTGCGGACCCATCATGCGAGCCAGTGCAGCCCAAACCTTCGGTCCCTTGGCAGCGTCAGACAACAAGTCCCATCGGACGTTATCCAGTCCACCAGCGATCAGGCTCGTGCTGCCTGCTCGGCTCATACTTTGACGGATCGAGGCCCGGCGCAATATCGAACGGCATTCACTTATTTGGCTAATTTTCAGATAATCTCGGAAAATGCACGAGAACTTCAGGCGAATCTGAAACGAAACCTGCTCCAGTCTTGTCTACATGGTAAAGGACAAGAACCTGGACATAACAAACTAAAAGAGCCCTTTTCATCATGAGTTTAAATGCCAATTGATGCCAACAGCTTGGGGAAACTGCTGGACGACTACTGGCTGACTCTGGTGGAGTGGGTCGGAGGGTCTCGTGATGGGGCCGAAGACGTTGTCCAGTCAGCATTCATCAAGCTTGCTTCCGAAGATCCGCCACCTGGAAACCCTGTGGCTTGGCTTTTCACAGTTTCCAAGCGGTTGGCAATTAACGAACAGTTGTCGCAGACGAAGCGTCGTTTGCGTGAATCGCGCGTAGGACGTAACCGCGCGGAATCAACTGACCGCGTAACCGCCTTCGAGATGCGGGATCTACTTTGTAGCCTTGATGAGCGAGAAAGAGAAATCGTAATCGCGAGAATTTGGGGTGGGCTGACATTTGATGAGATTGCAATGGCCTGTGCCGATTCGAAAGCGACCATTTGGAGGTCGTATCAAAGCGGAATTTCAAAGCTGAAAAATGCTTACGGAGAACTCAAATATGACTAGCGAAATGAATCAACCTAAGAACGAAGATGAATTGAGTCCGTTCGAGCAAAGGCTGCGAGATCAATCGCTTGGTCCGCGACCAGGTAATCTAGGGGAAATCATGTATGAGTGCGGCTACGCTGCTGGTGTTACAGCATCCCGAAAAATAACACGGGTTGTAACGACCCGATGGCAGGTCGTTAGCCTTGCAGCTAGCGCGCTAGCTTGCCTTTCGTTTTCAAGCCATTTTTTTCCCGCTGAAGTAAATCGTTCTGATCAATTAGGCAAGGGGAACTCCGACAATGCGGCTCAGCAGCAGTCCACCGACGTGGAGCCGAATGTTGCAGCGAATGCCTGGGTCATGCACCTCACACGAGACAGGCAATCTGATCAACTGACCGCTGGTACTCTACGAGCGTCAGAGACGCTAAAAGGCACTGCGAATACTGGTGGGTTAGAAGATGAGTTGGAATCCATCCCGTTTACTTCTCCAAATCCACCATTACGACCATCCGATTTTCCACTTTTTTTGTAAGGAATGATTTCATGACCATATTTAGAATTGCGTTTACTTGCGTATTTATGCTGGGTGTCCCCTTATTTGACGCTCCAACAAGAGCACTTGCGCAACCATCTGAAAGCACTAAGAAGCAACTGCAAATTTCTCCCAAAACTGCGAAAGACTACGATTCAGGTTTTCGATTGCTCGCTTCGGAAGCGGAACAAGAGCAGGGCAATGCCGTTCCGGTGTTGCTCCGGATGGTATACGAACAACAATCGTTCATGAAAGATCTCTACCCTAGACTCCACGAGTTCGCTGAAATGGATATGAAAGATCCAAAGTGGAAAGACTTTTACTTCGATCGTTTTGCAGAGCAGATAATCCGAGCTGGGTCGATGAGCCACGCTGATTGGGAGTACCCGCTCCAAAGTGAGCGTCCCTATTTGATCCTGCTGCCGGATATTCAGTCGCAACGTCAATTGGTCGGTCGAGGAATGACTGCTTGGATTCGGCAACAGTTGTCGCAAGGCAAATCCGATAAAGCACTACAAGGAATCAAAGCACAGTTGGGATGCAGTCGACATTGTGCTGCGAGTCCGGTTGTTGTTTGTCATCTGGTTGGATTGGCGATTGCAAATTCTGGTTTCGATAATCTAGAACTTGCCATCCAGGCTGGTAAGTGTCCAAACATGTACTGGGCTTTAGCAACTTTACCCCCGACGTTACAAGACCTTGGCCCAATGGTTCGCTGGGAGTTGTGGGCCACGCCGACACGCTTAAGCGAACCGTTACCAAGTATCGGCAATGATAAATGGATTCAGATAGCGAATAGATTCGTTGATCTTTATAGTGAGGCTAGTGACGCCCGCTACACACGAGAAGAAGGTGAGGCTCTTCAGAAGAAGATGGATCTATTGGCAAAAGTTCAACTTGCAAAGGAATTAGGCTTTCCGGTAGACGAAGTTGAGCGCATGACGAAAGAAGAGCGCATCATGCGCTGGATATATCTTCGTTATCTTCAGTTTAGATCTAATGTAGAGCCCCTTGCATACCAGTCGCCTAAGCAGATCATAGCTGCAAAGCGCACTATAGAAGCGGCGAATGAGAAGTTGCTTACTGAGTCAGGTGCGAAGTCGAGTCCTTATCCGATCATGCTGCCGCAAGGAATTCTAGCGTGTCGCAATTTCGAACGTCGGACGAAGTTCATTCAAACTATTGAGACCATTCGCGATTACGCAGGTCGAAATAATGGAGCTCTGCCAGCTAGACTTGACGACCTGCACCTTGCCGCTCCTAATGACCCTTTCACCGAGCAGCCATTTATTTATGAACTGAGTGGGAAAACAGCGCGACTAAGCCAAGAGAAAATCGATGGATTTACGGGTGCGACTTTTGACTACGAACTAACTACAAAATAGATCTGGTGAGGTGGTGCCGTAATCCCGGGCGCGCCCAGAGCTTAGAATGATCGGTCAATCCGACGGCAACCGAAGTAGAAGGCGATCCCGCGTTTGCCTCGATCGCAGAGCTACCCGTTGTCCCAGAGTCCCTATCGATCGTCACTCCGCCTCACGTTACACGCCAGGTTAGCCAACAAGCAATCGCCGCGGGCGTCAAGAACATCTGGATGCAGCCTGGAGCGGAAGATGAGCAAGCAAGCCAAGCCGCTCGTGAAGCGGGACTCAACATCACCGACGAAGGAAACTGTATCCTTGTTGCCCTGTCTGCCAAGCAGCCGTCGAAATGTACATTTTTCGACGAACGGTAATCTTATTTATCTGATGGGTCGCGTTTTCTTCGAGAGCTTAGGCTAGTGAGCTCGCTGTTCATTTCGGTCAGCGGTCTCAACCAAGTTGCTTTCATCGCATTCAGTAAATCAGGGGCGTCATTTGGCCATTTCCTTAAATCTATTTTTGATTGAATTGCGATTCGGTTATTGGCGTCCAGCTTTGCATCACGAAGTACCGGAAACGTCTCAGGATGTCCATGTCCATGCTCGAATCTACCCTGGCCGACGCTCATAGTGGATTCGATAGTGACGCTGAGCAAATCCTTGTCAGCCGTCCAGTGTCCGCGGGCAACGTCTGTAAAGCTCTTTTCTTCAATGCCCTCGCCGTTCGAAGAAAAACCCTTTCCACGACTAACAAAGATCATGGCCATCTCCTGGTCGGCGTATAGCTCGAATTCGATACTTTCAATACTTTCGCGGCGACGCAAGATCCATCTCACAATCGGCGAGTCCATGTCGTTAACATCCACTTCCAATTTCCAACGGCCCACTACCTGTAGATTGAAGTGTTCGATGTCTCGTATAAAATCCTAATACTTCAACACTTGAAATGCTGCATCCCGACGCCACGGGTTCATAGCACGAGTCCATGACTGCAGTTTGGAACGGACTTCTTCATCTGGAAAATTGACAAGCCCAAGTGTCGCCGCAAATGCTTTTCCTCGAATATCCGTTGCCACTTCACTACTAGGTACGATTCCATCCCCCCACCCATCGCCCCAAGACTCTCCTGTTTTCAGAAACCGTTCACGATGTTTCGGACCGATCGGCTCCCTGACACTAACAATCAGATTGTCGGAATCGAAGAGTATGTCAACGTCTCGCTTTGCCCAACCAAGATAGTAGTCAACCAACCGGGGAGAAAATGACGTACTTGCTATACTTTCAGGATCAAAAGTTTCAACGAGGTTCGGATCGAATCGAGGGGGAAATGTTGTTTGCAAAACAGCCCTGTCTCGTAACGCCTTGAGAATGGCTTCAGGCTGCTTCAGCAATTCTCCAGCGGACGTAATCGCCATGGGCTCTGTCAAATTGATGAAATGCAACACCTCGATCTTTCCCGCTTTCCTTCTTCCGAAAACGACCCATTCACTTCCAATGGTCTTCATCATGCTGCCGGAATACCGCGGTAGGGGAACCACGTTGCATCCAGGGGCGATATGAGAACTAGTCTTGATACTATTCAAAAGAGCGACCACTGGCTGTTCGTCTTCGTTGCCAGTTTTCGTCACTCGAATAACATGAATTTCGTCGCAAGTGTCTGCATACCATTCAAGCGAGTTCAGACGAAGGCAATCAAGGTCAGCCCACAGCGAAGTAGAGAGACAGGTCGATAGCATCCACGCCAAAGTGAACGCTAGCCGAAGCCCATGTGTTCTTTGGTTAATCGAAAAAAACATAGTCAAACCCATCCCCGAGATCACCATCGAAAAACCCAGGATCACGACACACTGTTTCCATCTTACCATCCGCCTCACGATCATTGATGATGGAAGCTGTGTGCTGGTGCTATTAGCCATAGAAGCAAAAAAACACTAGCATTAGACAACTTCCAATGGCGAGTCGCCGGATAGTTCTGTTTTGCTTTCGTCGAAGATTGATGGCCTTGCTCGACGTTCTGTGAATGGATCTATTTCTATCGTTTCACCATCTGACCAGACAATTATTGGCGTGTCGTACTGGCGTGCAACTGCAGCTACGTTCCGAGCGGCCTCTTCCGCTGCTGCTGCAGTAATCTTAATAAACTGGGAATCGTTCATGTGATCAGGCCACCGGTTCGTAGTTTCAACTCTCCAAACAACCTTTCATTGTACACGATCTGTTGTCCGTTTTCGAATCCAACGATTGGGAGTGAAGGAGTCCAAGATCCGTCAAGAATTTGCCAGCGATTGGCGAGAGGCGAATACAATTTTGCGAAATTGGAGATCCCGAGATTGTACCGACGCCGGATCACCGCTTCCGGAATATTATGACCACCTTGGGAGACGCGAATTGCAACTCGCTTCACGGCGAAATCAGCTGTTGGAAGCCAAAAATATAGCAATTCGATTTCGTACCCAATTTCCTCTTTCATCCAACTTAAACGGCGAGCGTGAGCACGGCCTGCACAAGAGTGGTTTCCAATGCGAACGTCTCACGCAATTCGATCAGCCCATCGATTCGCTGAAGCATTAATCGACCAGCCGCAATCGATTGCGATTCTGGATTTAATGGAGATAGGCCAGCAGCGATTAGATCGGCATTCACGAATTCGCGACAGCCAGCAAAGTGTGGTAGATACGATTTTGCAAAGGTGGTTTTTCCCGCACCGTTGGGACCGGCAAGGACAAAAACTGTTGGCTTTTCAAACGCAGTCAAGGAATCAATTCTCCGCTGAACACTCTGGCGAATGCATCGAGGTCTAAGGTGTCCCCTCACCCAAACTTTGTATTGGTATCAAGTGTACCTAAAAATCGATGGATCGGGTTCTAAGCGGTATCGATAAATCTAGCAAGTCACCAACAATCCATCTTCAATAACTAGTTCCACAGTTTGCGTCTTGGCTTGCGGTTCGGTTAACTCACCCCGAAGAATCTTGACATCCTGCGGTGCAACAATGCCAAGCGAAATTCGGTTGCCTTGGATCTTGACGACTTCCACAGTGATGTTGCCGTCGATAACCAACTTATCACCAACTTTGCGACTTAGAACTAGCATTTTGATTCTTCCTTGAGTTCGATTGCTGCGGCAGTGCGGGAATCGTTAGTCTGCCGCGTCCCAACACATTCATTATCAGCAGAGCCAGTGACAACTTAGGTCAATGCCCCATTGAATTCGAAATTATTAGACGATTAAGGTTTCCAGTAACCGCTGTCATCCACCAAATCTCGAAGAGGTACATTGGCAAGCGTTGCGTCAATGGGAAATTGAAGCGTCGCGGTTTCACCGTCAACAGAGACAAGAATCGCCCGCTGGCCTCGCACGTAGCGATTGCTGAGTGGGACTTCCTGTCCAATTCGAGACCTGATAGCGTTAAGTTGATCTTCGGCTTCCCTGCGAAAGTCGATTTCCTTGGGTTTCTTGGACATGGCTAGTACTCCTTTGCCAGGAAGTGTCTCTATGGCTATGACACGTTTGGTCATTTGCTGATTTGCATTGAATTGGGACGATTGTCTACTTGACGCAAATCGGGCCGAGGCATATCGTTAATCGACGATAAGAAATAAATGGTTCTTACTTTATTGTTCCAGTCAGCGCTGATTTCCTACCCATGGACAAACGACCTTCAAAAAGCAAAACAAAATGCTGTGGCGAAGAAGTCACTTTGTCACTACCTCACGATGCATCCGCTGAGCATCTAGCCAAGCTGACCTGGGCAATCGCCCATCCGGCACGTGTGCGGATCGTGCAACTTTTACTCAGTCGCACATCTTGTGTGTGCGGTGAGATTGTAGATCATATGCCTTTGGCCCAATCAACTGTTTCGCAACACCTGAAGATCCTAAAAGAGTCGGGTTTAGTTCAAGGGGAGATCGATGGACCCCGGATTTGCTACTGCATCAATAAAAAGATGTTGAAGCAACTAAAGCGGCTCGTCGCGGATTTATAGCCTTACCATTTTTCACCTACATCAATCGTTTTGCGACGATTACCGATAAGAAAGAGATGACCATGAATCAACTTCGGCATTACACGATGGTCTCGCCGCCGTAATGAAGTCATTCGACGCTAATGCCTTTGCCGCGAGCGTTCGTGTGCATGCAATCAAACATTCAGACAATTTCGACTCTAAACCCGTTGTAAGGGAATTACCTATGAAAAACGTTCAGGTCTACGACAAGCCGATGTGCTGCTCAACCGGAGTATGTGGTCCCCAAGTGGATCCTGTATTGCCACAGTTTGCAGCGGACCTTGATTGGCTCAAGTCGCAAGGGAATCAAGTCGAACGCTTTAACTTGGCTCAGCAGCCAATGGCATTCATTGAAAACAAAGAGGTTCACAAACTTCTAGGAAGCGAAGGAACCGATTGCCTGCCACTGATTTTAATCAACGGCAAAATCGTTAGTCGCAAGGAATACCCATCGCGAGAAGTAATGGCCAGTTGGGTCAACGCTGCTGCAGCGAAACAATTGCTACCGGTTGCAGAGTCTGGTGGATGCTGTGGCTCCACAGGTTGTTGCTAAATCCAGGATTTCTCCCGATACCAAAATCCAAGGTCATCTCATGAAATTCCTAAATCAAACAACTCGAAACCTTTTTTTTACGGGCAAAGGTGGAGTTGGCAAAACGTCGGTGTCATGCGCCGCGGCCGTTCGACTTGCAGATGCTGGCAAGAAAGTGCTACTTGTGTCGACCGACCCGGCGTCCAATCTCGATGAAGTTCTCGGAATTCCACTTGGGCATCACCCAACTGTCGTTCCTTCTGTCCCCGGACTTTCAGCGATGAACCTTGATCCAGAGAAGTCCGCAGCAGAGTATCGCGAGCGAATGGTCGGTCCCTATCGTGGCCAATTGCCTGCGGCGGCAGTCGCAAGCATGGAAGAACAATTCTCCGGTTCCTGTACATTGGAGATCGCTGCGTTCGATGAGTTTTCAAGACTTTTGGGCGATGCATCCGCCACGAGTGAATTTGACCATGTGATATTCGATACAGCCCCAACTGGTCACACCTTGCGATTATTGACCTTGCCGTCAGCTTGGGCGGGCTTCATGGAAAAGAACACGACAGGCACATCTTGCCTTGGACCTCTTGCAGGCCTGCAAGCACAGCAAAAGCTATATCAAGATACAGTCAAAGCGCTCGGCGATCCCAAAGTAACTACGCTTGTTTTAGTTGCTCGTGCCGAAGGAACAGCGCTGCGTGAAGCGGCTCGAACCAGCAACGAATTAGCAGGCCTTGGCGTGAAGAATCAGCATCTTGTTGTGAATGGCGTCTTTCAAGCAACCGATCTGACTGATTCATACGCGTTGGCGATGCAAAAGCGGGGTGAAACAGCCATGGACGCTATCCCTAAAGAGCTAGTCAATTTGCCAAGAACCGTCATACCATTGAGTGGAGGTGGCGTTCTTGGTGTAGAGGCACTTCGAAATCTCGGCGTACCCGCGTCAACTTCCTCGACGGCCGTCAAGTCAGTTGCTACTGCGGAAGCAATCGAACCTAAGTTGTTGACGCTACCACCGCTTCTCGGAGAACTAATGGAAGATTTGGCCGAAAAAAAGCATGGTGTGATTCTTGCAATGGGCAAGGGAGGTGTTGGCAAGACAACGGTTGCCGCAGCCGTTGCCGTCGCATTGGCCGAAAGGGGCTTCATAGTACACCTCTCGACGACAGATCCAGCAGCCCACATCGCAGCCGCAGTCGCCGGTGAAACGTTGGCGAATCTATCCGTGAGTCGAATTGATCCAGTGGCCGAAACCGCCAAGTACTCGGCGGAAGTCATGAGCAACGCGGGTGGCGGACTTGATGAACAGGGCAAATCGATGCTTGCTGAAGACTTGCGTTCGCCTTGTACAGAAGAAATCGCGGTCTTTCGCGCGTTCGCGGATGCGGTCGCTCAGGGGAGCGATGGATTTGTGGTGCTTGATACGGCACCAACGGGACACACTGTGTTACTCCTCGATTCAGCCTTGGCATACCACCGTGAAGTCACTCGCCAATCAACTCAAATGCCTGAAGCCGTGGAACAGCTTTTACCAAGGTTACGTGACCCAGATTATACTCGCGTCTTGATCGTCACGCTTCCAGAAGCAACCCCCGTGCACGAAGCGGCGTCGTTGCAACGCGACCTGCGTCGAGCCGAAATCGAGCCATACGCTTGGGTCATCAATCAATGCTTGTCACCTCTGACAATTCACGATCCACTTCTGCAGGAACGCCAACTGCACGAAGAACCT
>JANMGH010000110.1:0-51501 GCA_031374515.1 Pirellula sp.
GTACCCTTTGAGTCGGCCGGAGTCGAACCATTTGCTGACGGTTCTCGGGGCCACCTTGCAGATCTTCGCGACCTGGCCTGTGGTGAACACCTTCATATTTTTGGTCTCCGTTACCTTCCAATAGTGAGTGAGTCCGGGATAGATACGATGCGTATCAACCCCATGACGGTATTTGCCCTTGTTGGACCTAACGGTGATCGGACAACTCTCACTGAATAAGTGATTGCGTGCGATCCACTGCCAAGCGACAACTGGGTCTGGGCATTAACATCATTAGTACGACTCGTTCGCAATGCGAAACGCAAAGCTCCTTCTTTGCTTATCTCGCGGCGAACTTTTCTGCTTTGAACCGGCTCGAATCCTTAGCCTGAGCTTATTACGAGCAACCGCACCCCTACGACGGAACGCATTCGCCCAGCCCAAACATTCGATTTCGGCTAACCAGCCGAGAGGACTGGGTACAGAGAATTTGCCGGTACTACCGATATCGCTGTCTTGACGAGCAAGTGCGCACCGGTAGCTGCATCCAAGCAACTGATCTTGGATTGCAAGCATTTCCCCCCTAATCATCCCGGCCGACTTTTCAAAAAACTGGACTTGACTCTCTCGAGTTGTCCAGCGCAGATGAAGCCGTCCTGCACCTAGTTTCGTTTCAAATGGGGGGATTACTTTAGAAAGAATCTTCGGTTCGATGGGTATGAGCGATTTCAACCTAAATCGTGGGGTAACCCCCCTTTTTTAATCGCAAATTCCACATTGCGCAGGGATTCGATCAAGTCAAGATGGCTGTGTCTGGGCAATCTTTTATGATTGTATCGCCGAACTCTGCTTCATTCTTGCAAGCGCGTCAACGCATCGCGCGAACGGCATCCTTAGTTGCGGCATGAATTGCTTTGATGCAATTCGGGTTATCAGCCTGTCCAGTGATTTCGTAAAGAAAGCGACTTGGATAAGTTGGTCTCGCTTTGCCCCACTTGAAACGTGACATTGGCAAACAAAGCGACAATTCGTCCTGCGCCCGCGTTACACCGACGTAGCACAATCGTCGCTCTTCGTCGACACCGTCAGCGGAATCAACAAGTGACCTCCGATGAGGGAGCACACCTTCTTCCATTCCCACCATGTAGACGAACGGAAACTCAAGCCCCTTAGCACTATGGTAGGTCATGAGCGAGACTGCGTTGCGTTGGAGTTCCTTTTCTTTGGGTGAGCCGAACTCGCGTCCTTCCAGCGTTACTTTGGAAAGAAAATCACCCAATTCGGGTTTGTTTGACTCATGTTCGTATGAGGCGATCGCGTTGATGACCTCCTCGAGCGAGCCGATTCGGGCGGTCGCTTCCTCTGCGTTTGGGTACAAGCGATTGATCTCGCGTTTGTAGTGAATTGAATCGATGAAGTCGCGTGCGGCCAGAGTCATGTGCCCGGAGCCTGCTGGCCATTCGGATTCGTCTGCTTCCTCCCCGTTTGGATTGCTAGGTTGATCGGAATGGTCGGGTTCAAACTCAACAGACTTGTCTTCACGGTTCGCATCCGGCGAAGCATTATCTTTCCCCTGGAATTTCTCTGCAAATTCTCGATAGAGAAACTTAAGATTACCGATTCCCTGCTGAGCTGCGGCTGGCAGCAACGTAACAAAGGCATCATCTTGCATGATTTTCCAGACGCTGGTCCCTGTGGCCACAGCTTGCTTGAGCAGTTTATCTACGCTCGCTGCCCCTAAGCCGCGTGGGGGTACATTGATAACTCGCAGGAGTGACAACTCGTCGTCGGGTTTATCTATCCACTTGAAGTAGGCGAGAATATCTCGCACTTCCTTGCGGTCAAAAAAGGACTGGCTACCGGTGATAACATAGGGTACTTTGCAGCGTCGAAGCTCCATTTCGAAGGGACGGGGTTGTTCGTTGGTTCGAAACAGGATTGCGAAATTCTTTGGCTGAGTCGTAATATCCTTTTTAAGCCTCGCATCGATTTCCTCAACAACACCTTTGGCTTCTTCCGCTTCGTCCGCGAATTGTAGGATTCGCGGTGGCAGACCGTTCGGACGGGCAGCCCGCAGTACTTTGTCATGTCGATGTGCATTGAATAGGATTAGACGGTTGGCCATTTGCAGGATTGCATCGGTCGATCGGTAGTTGTCTTCCAGCCGAACGACTTTGGCGTCGGACCAGTCGTTTTTGAAATTGAGAATGTGGCGCACTTCGGCTCCTCGCCAACCGTATATAGACTGGTCATCATCCCCTACCACACACAGATTTCGGTGGTCAATCGCGAGCGCGCGGATGATGCGGTACTGAGTTCCGTTGGTATCTTGGTACTCGTCCACCAGGACATGATCGTATCGCGATGCTTCCATTTGGCGAACCTTATCGTTTTCTGTCAGCAGTTGTTCCGCGCAGACCAGCAGGTCGTCGAAGTCGAAAGCGGCGTGCACTTTAAGGGATCGCTGATAACGTTTGAATGCGCTTGCAGCCAAATGCTCTTTGTCCGAGGTCGCCGCCGAGTCGGCTTGTTCCGGCCGAATACCTTGATTCTTCCATTTGCTAACGATGCTTAGGAAGTCGCCTGGTTTGAGCATATCGTCGTGCACACGAATCTCTCGCAGAACGGTGCGAGCAACGCTTTCGGCATCGCCTCGGTCGTAGATAGTGAATTTTTCTGGATAGCCTAGTTCCTTTGCGTGACGTTTGAGGATTTGTACGCAATGAGAGTGAAAAGTGCCGACCGCCGGTCGGGGCGGCGTCGGTTGTCCGCGTCGAACTTTCTTGGGGAATTTGAGACGGTGGCCGATTCGCTCCTGCATTTCCATCGAGGCTTTATTGGTAAACGTGACCGCCAGAATCCGGTCGGGACGAATTCCGTTGCGAATAAGATTGGCCACGCGGTAGGTCACCACGCGCGTTTTCCCTGTCCCCG
This sequence comes from Pirellula sp., assembly GCA_031374515.1. Lineage (GTDB taxonomy): Bacteria > Planctomycetota > Planctomycetia > Pirellulales > Pirellulaceae > JBKCUI01. The sequence goes on from JANMGH010000110.1 coordinate 2,914, forward strand.
CGCCCGCCAAAACAAGGAGCGGGCCTGAAAGGGTGTCGACTGCGTCCTGTTGAGGTGGGTTTAGCTCTGCCATGTCGGTCAATGTAATGGAGTCGATTGGCAGGAAAAGGCGAAAAACCGTTTTTGGCGAAACGGACCCATTCGATTCCAGAGAGATTCCACGAAGAATTCAACTTTTCCGGATACCCACCGCTGTTGGAAAATTGAGGCTTTGGTCTCGACGATGCGGATTTGGGCTGTTATCCTCTACCGCTCGTAAACCGGACTCGTGCCGGCATTCTCGTTTTTGCACTGTTTGTTTCTAAATCCATTATGTACGCGATTATTTGTGACGGTGGTCGTCAATTCAAAGTTCAAGAGGGGCAATTGCTCGATATTGACTACCGCGATACCGCTGTAACCGGCGATAAGGTCAATTTTGATCGTGTCCTCGCAATCGGTGGAGACGCTGGTCTTAAACTGGGACAACCCACTCTCGCAGGTGCGAAAGTAAGCGCTTCGGTAGTTGGCTTGGAACAGGGCGAAAAGATCTATATCCAGAAGTTTCGTCGTCGTAAAAACTACGAAGTGCGCACTGGCCATCGTCAAAAGTACACTCGTATCAAAATCGAGTCGATCCAGGGTTAGTTTCTAATTGACTCTATGAAAAAGGTTTGCTCGACCTCATTTGCAAAATGGGTCGAGATTTTTGTAGTTTGGTTGGTGTGCCATGAATCCAAGACACCTTCTTCTGACCGGATATCGCGGCTGCGGAAAATCAACCGTAGGCAGACTCGTCTCTCGCATGTTGTCGTGGGATTTCATCGATACCGACCTCGAGATCGAAGAAAAAGAAGGGCGATCCATTGCGGAAATTTTTGCCGAAGTGGGTGAAGCGGGTTTTCGCGATTTGGAGTCCGCGCAGATTTCCGGTCTTGGATCGTTAAAGGAACCATCGATCATCTCGCTTGGGGGTGGAGCCATATTGCGACCCGAAAACCGCAATCAGATCCGAGAATTGGGCTTTACGGTTTGGCTACAGGCTTCTGTTGAGACGTTGCATGAGAGAATTGCACACGATCATGCAACGCAATCGCGTCGACCAAAACTGAGTAAGCTCGGTGACGAGCAAGAGATACGCTCGATCCTAGAAAGCCGTTTGGTATGGTATAAAGAAGTGGCTGATCTAGCTGTCAATACCGACAAACTATCGATGCAAGAGGTTGCGGAGACCATTGTGGATCGGTTTCAACTTATCACTTGAATGCACCGGAAACCGTATGGGTCTTGTCGAGATTGGACTATTGCTTGCGGGGTTGGTCCTCGGGCCATTCCTCAACTTTGGGATCTATTCCTTTGCGTATTTCCCTCGTCCAATCAGCGTATGGCAGTTGCGTCCAAGTGAGATCGAGGCCCGTCACTGGCGCACTCACGTCCCCATATTCGGTTGGCTTTTTCGGCAGAACGAAGGCAACCACTTTGGTCGTCTGTTTTGGTTCAGGCCGTTGCTGATCGAGTTGCTGACACCGGTCGCATTGATTCTGTTGTATCGTTTTTGCATGGAAGGGGCCTTTGCACCTGAAGGCTTGGTCAGGGTTGGCGCAAGCACGCTTTTGCATCAGTTTATCGCCTTTGCTTTACTAATTGTTCTGATGGCGATTGCAACCTTTATCGACTTCGACGAACGGACAATCCCCGACATGATTACGATTCCCGGCACTTTGCTCGGAATGCTTGGGGCTGTCGTCATACCCGACTGGCGGTTGCACGAATTGGCCGCGCCCGTGTTGCCCGCGCTGGTGGGTGTCCCTATTCCTGTTCAAGCAAATTCGCCCGAGGTTTGGAATCCGGTGTGGAATAGTAGTACAGGCCTTGCACTGGGACTTTCGTTTTGGACTCTCTGGTGTGTTGGAATGGCGGACAGACGGTGGATCACACGTCGGGGCTTGATCAAAGCGATTGTCTATTTTTTTGAGGTACTCAAGAGAAGCCCAAGCACCAAGACGCTAATTGGTATGTGGTTGGTTGGTTTGGTTTGTTTGAGTATCGCGTACGGAGTGATCGGTACAACGCGATGGGAGGCGTTGCTGTCGTCATTGTTTGGAATGGGGCTAGGGGGCACCTTAGTTTGGGGATTTCGCATTGTTGCGCATTGGGCCATGGGACAAGAAGCATTGGGGTTCGGTGACGTCACACTTATGGCAATGATTGGTTCCTTTTTTGGTTGGCAGATCGTTTGTTTGGCCTTTTTCTTGGCCCCCTTCTTCAGCATGATTTTTGTGGTCATCGTTTGGATTTTTACCCGCGACAGTTCTTTGCCATTCGGCCCCTATTTGTGTGCAGCCACGCTCTATTGCATGCTGGATTGGGTTCGAGTTTGGGGTTGGTTTTCCAATTTGTTTTTACCTCCTGGGATTTCGTTTCTGATTTTTGTTTTCATGTTGCTAGCGCTGGGAGCCATGCTTTGGATGATTCAGAAGGTCAAGCGAAGTGCTGGAGCCGCGATGACACGATGAGCATCGCATTGGTTTCATTGTTGAGAGGGTTGAGCCGATGAACCAGCAGCAAAGCTTTATCCGAGTAACCATTTATTTTGGAATGTTTGCAACCATCGCAGCGGGACTGATCGGTTTGGCCAAGCATTCTTGGAATCTACCTTTGATGGTTGGCTTTTGCTCCATCCTCTCAATTGCTTATACGGACATCCTTGGTTGGTTTTCGTTGAATAGGTGGGTGGTGTATGTGGCCATGATTGCGGGCGCGGGGGTAGCTATCCTGGATTTTCTGGCTAATGCGCCCTCGAATCAAATCGTCGAGGTTGGCAACCTTTTGGTTTACGTGCAGTTGCCCCTCATGTTTCAAAAGAAGTCCAAGCGAGTATTTGAGCAGTGGGGTGTTTTTCTCCTTTTGGAATTGGTGGTAGGCGCGCTGATCAATAACAACGTCCTCTACGGCATGTTGATGTTGCCTGTGCTTGTTGTCGGATGCGCCACGATGATGGCCCTAGCCCATTTTGCATCCCAATTGCGGCATACGGAATCGATTTCGGAATCGACCAACCATTGGGCTCGAATATTGCATTGGCTCGGCAAAGAACAAATCGTTTCGGACCGGCATTCGGGCGTAAAGTTAATGGCGGTCGAAAGCCCTGAACTAAGCGTTAGAAAAAAAACGAACCTGTTTGCACCTTCACGTTGGAGCAGCAGCGTGATGCCTCTGGCGTTTGCGATTCTAATCTTTTCGCTGGCGTACTTTTATTCGCTGCCGAGGTTGAGTATGAACTCATACGATGCTAGTATCGGTGGGCCAATCAGTGTCGGGTTCAACGAACAAGTATCCTTACGGGCGGTCGGCAAACTTCAAAAGAACGAAGCCCCACTTTTCCGAATGAGCTTGCGAGACGATCGCAAGCAAGCAAGCTATCGACTTGAAGCACCGCCCTACATACGCGCATCGGTCTCGCACACCTATCTTAACGGGCCTCGAATGGGCATGTGGCAACCTGGCGATTCGGGATTGCTTCGTGACCCACGAATCCTGCGTGACCCGTTGGTTTCCTCTCAGGTGAAAAAATCGGTTTCAAGCGAAAACGATGCGGTAACGGTGAGCGTCATCGAGAAGGGGAGTCTTGGCGATGTTGTGACAACAATCCCCCCTTTCTCTCAAAGCCGGTCCAAGAGTGGATTCAGCGTGGTCCGACGTGATTGGCGGTTACTCGATACGCGTGAATCTGCTCAGTTGAACTTTCAAAAAAGGAGATACTCCTACTCAACCTATGCATTTAAGAACGGGATTCAAAGTCCACTTTTACCAGACTTCAAAGATTGCTTGCAAGAAGAAGAAGAAAATGCACCCACAATGCGATCTCGATTAGGGCAATATCGCGAAGAAGAGTTGCTGGAGTTTCCCGATTCTCTTCGAGGGATTCTACCGCTTCGAGACAAACTCTTAATGGCGAGCAAAGTCAAGGACGGCGACAAGCTATCTAAGGCGTTCTACTTGGAGGAGTATCTTGCTAGCGGTAAAGACTTTCAGTACACGCTCTCGCTGACAGGGCCTACCGATCGAAGCCTTGATCCTATCGTCGATTTTATGATGAACAAGCGAAAGGGACACTGTCAGTTTTTTGCATCAGCCTTGGCCATGTTACTAAGATCTTTGGGGATTCCAACTCGAGTCGTCGTCGGGTTCCGCCCGAGCGAATACAACGAGCTCGGCGACTATTTTTTGGTCCAACAGGGTCATGCACACGTTTGGATTGAAGCTTATTTCACTGTGGGCGAACTCAGGGCGCATGGGATTGATATCCCAAGCTATATCGAGAGTGGTGCTTGGATGAGACTTGACCCAACGCCACCAAGCGATGGTTCCAACTCAGGCGGTTCATTCCGCAAATCGAATGGACAGACTTTAGAGATGATGCAAGAGCTTTGGTCCGAAATGTTTCTCAACATGGACAAATCCAAACAGAGTACGCTCTTTTCATTGTTTGGTGAGTCTTCCGATGGTTCGTATGCTGACGCCTGGAAGAATATCAAAACTACTGTCGAAGGTATCCAGAAGAGTCAAATTGTAGGCATACTCGCTTCTCCTGGGCGGTGGTTCTCGTGGCAAGTCGCGATGAGCATCATGATTTTGGGGACAGTTACAGCATTGGTTTATCGACTATTGCTATGGCTATTTCCGAAATGGATTCCGAGAATTCAATTGCGGCCATCGGATCGCAAATCTCAGTTTTCCAAGATCGACTTCTACAACCGTGCCATCCGACAATTGCAAAGATTTGGATTGCATCGAGGCAGCTCACAGACCCAACAAGAGTATTTGTACGCGGCATCCAACAAGTTGCGCGAGTACACCATCGAATTCGATGCCGATTTGTTATCTAAGCTCTTTTATCAGCGTCGGTTCGGCGGTTTATTGGAATTGAGCCCATCCGATCAAGTTCGTGTAAATGCGGCCCTTCTCGCACTAGAGTCGCAAACTTCAAAATGGAAGAACAAAAGAGCATAGAGCGGTTAAACGAGCTGTGCGGGTCTGGGCCACAACGACCATCTGAATGCTGAAAACGGGGCAATGATCCGCTGAAATTCGGGCGAATATCTCGTTATGAAGCGAACTCCAAGCTAAAATCGTATGGAATTGCGGAAGGAGGATATTTGCGGATTTGAGTATAGACATGAAACGATCAGCTAGTGAGGAACCCAAACGTCACGCCAAACCAGGAGATGCATTGGAGTCCGCTGCATTGTCTGAAGCTGTTGGTCCAAGCTCCTCCGAAAAAAACAGGCTGAGAATCTGGTTCTTCTTCGGGCTCTTTGTGCCTTTGCTGGGCATGAGTCCGTTGCTTGTGTTGCAAATGCAGTCGCTCATTGTTCAGCAACGATTTCTCTTTTTTCCAATTCCGATTATTGTCGGGGTGTTGCTTTTTTTCCGAACTGGCGGCTACAGAATCGCAAGTGGCGTTCGGGCCAAAATTGCGGTAGGACTGGCGCTGCTAGGAATAGGGATCGCGGTATTAGGCACTTTTTGGTTTTCACCATGGATCGTCCAGTTTGCTTCGGTGGTTGTGATTTTTGCTTGGGCCTTAGGCGCATTTGCGGGTACTGCCTGGACAAGGATTTTTTCTCTTTGTTGTTTATTTGCAGTTGCCATACCGCCCCCAAGCGGAGTCGATGCTTTGATCAATACGCGGCTTCAAACAGTCGCAGGATGGGGATGCAACGGGTTTTTGGACGCAATTTGGGTGCCAAACATCGTTGAAGGAAATGTCCTTCAGATCGCAGACAAGAAGGTCAAACTGTCGGAAATTTCTGGAGGCCCAGATAGTTTTGCAGCATTGCTGGCGATCGGGATGGCGTTGGTAGTATTGAGGCGAAGCACACTTCTAGTCGCATTAGCTACCGTTGCTTCCATCCCGGTTTTCTACGTGCTGGGAAGCCTGATACGATTGGTTGCGATTGCGATTGGGTTTGAGAACTTCGAAGTAGACCTTTCGATGGGAACAGGATTTATCAACTGCGCAATCATGGTTTCGCTTGGAACAATTGCAGCGGTAATTCTTACTCATATTTCGATTGCAGCGATCTTGGAACCCATTTCGACTAGCAAAGGAGCGAACAACCTAACGGCGTTGTATCGATTGATGACGTCCTGGCCGAATACGAAGGAATGGTCACCTCAATTACTCCCCGAATCCGCCGAGAAGCCCGGTGGGGCTCCGATAGGGAGAAATGGAATTGTGTTAGTTGCGGTGCCAAGTTTGATCTGCATACTTATTGGTGGAGCAGCGGGTTACGTCGCCATTTCAAGCGCCCGAACCAAGGTTTCAGGTGTTCGTTTTAGTGAAGAACGAGCATCCATACTCCCTTCTCAAAGCGCCTTTCCAAGTCAATTCGGCAGCATGCGAATGACTGGCTTTACCCCCACGGTGCATAGCGCCACCAATCCTTTGGGCCGGTATTCGAATCTATGGAAATTTGAAGATAAAGGGAGTCAAGTTTTTGTGACGCTGGACTTTCCATTACAAAGTTGGCGTCCTGTTTGGACTGGGTATCAGTCCAGTGGATGGAAAATCTTGGGAGTAAAACCCGTAGAGGTTCCAGCGGAAGCGGGTATCGGGAACTTGCATGTCGAGGAAGTCGCCATGCAAAACCCATATGGATTGTATGGCTTTATTTGGTATGCCTTTTTTGATGATCAAGGTGTGCCGACTATCGAGGATAAAGAGTTAGGGGGAGGTCGCCTTAATATTATCCAGCGACTTCAAAAGAACCCATCCGCAGCTTCTAAAGCCTACTTACAAGTTCAATTGTTTTTGGAGTCCGGAAGAGAACTGACGGAGCGTGAAACACAAGCAAATCGCAAACTCTTCTTTGAAATCTATGAGCGACTTCGCCAGCAAAGTGAAGTCGCATTGAAGCAATCCAGGTAGGGCATCAAATGTTTTTCAAAAGAAATAAATCGATCGATATAGATCATATTGACCGGAGCAAGTTCGTCACCGTAGTCCGTGGACTTTGGATGTCGCCGGTCGATCTCGCAGGTGAATTCTTAGATCTTAGTACATACTGGCGTAGAACGAGACGATGGGGGGCGATTTTTGCCATTCTTCCAGTTGCGATTGTGGCAGTCGTGCTTGGCTCATTTGTGGCCGCCGGAAAGATGGTTACGGATAGTTCCAAAGTCGAGTGGTATGCGGAACGCGCTAATGATGAAATCGCCAAGACTGAACCTGCATCGACCGGGAGCGAAGCGTCAAAGCAACCTGAAGAGGGGTCTTCGTCCAAGCGATTGCCAGAAGTCATTGACATGCTCTATCGAAGAGTGCTGCAGCTGAATAAGAACAATAAGCTCGCAAAGTTTTACGTTGCAAATCAAATGACGCGTTATGGCAGTCGGGGTAGCGCTAGACAAATCATGGAAAGCTTGGCGCCCATTCAAACCAGTGGCTACCCAAGAGCGCATGCTTGGTTAGCCATGGATCTCATAGAAAGAGGTCAAAAAGGTGAGTCCATCAATCTCGATACTTTAAAGTATCATCTGAAGCGAGGGACGAGCGGTGACGACGCCGCACCGTCTCTGCTCTTTGCCTATTCTCAATTGCTCCAGCAGGAGAACAAACCTGCTGAGTCTCAAGAGTACTTGAAGAAAGCTGCACAAGCAGAGCCGCAGTTGCTCTTGAACTCCATCAACACTTACATGCAAAACGGTCTTCCAGCGCAAGCGGCTGCCACGGCTGATTTGCTCGTCGAAAAAGTGAAGGACAAGACCAGCAATCCGGAGGAGAACATTGTGCTTGCTGCCCAAGCCTACGCGTTTACGGACAGAATCGACAAAGCATTGGAGGTTCTCCAAACAGGCATGAAGAGATTCCCAAAGTCGACTATTCTCAGTAGGGCGATTTCAAACGCGTTTCGCCAAAAATTTCGAATGAGCTCAACCAATTTGAACAACCAAGTCCAAGTGAACCTGGAGTTTCTGAACGCTGCAATCGCGTTTGACCCAACCAATGTGTCAATCCAAGATGAGCTCAATGCGTTGGCGCAGTTAGGGATAGGGCAAAGCGACGCAGCGATCGAAGCGCTACGAGTGCAGATTGCGACTTCTGGAACGTCCTTTGCCGCTCGATTGCTATTAGCGGAGTCTTCGTTCCGAAGGGGTGAGATTCTAAGCGCAATCAACGACTATGAAGTGATACTAGCAGAGTTGCCAAAAATGACCCTTGCGCTCAACAACCTCGCCATGCTCTATACTCTCGTAGTACCACCCCGGTTGGAAGAGGCTATACAATTGATCGACCGAGCGATTAGCATTGGTCCGACAGTTGCGGAGTTTCACGACTCAAGGGGGGACATCCTTGCGCTCTTGAAAAGGAAAGAGGAAGCGATCAATAGCTACCTATTGTCGCTTGAAAAATCACCAACACGGGTCGAAACCAGAGAAAAGTTAATCGGACTTTACGAGGAGCTTTCGCAACCGGAACTGGCTAAAGCGCAGCGAGACAAGCTTGCCGAAGTACAACAAGCAATTGAATTGCAGCGTTCCAAAATGAAAGAAGCTCAAGAGCAAGCGACACGTCAGAAAGAGGCCGCGACGCGTACGCCTGAGACAACAACTCCGGTACCGGAAGATCCTGACAAAGCGAATGAAGAAGTCACGGGACCGAAGCCAGCGAATGAACCGTAACGAAACTGAATCGCTCAAGAGCGCTGCCGTAAAGCGCGACCTTAAAACAAATTAACAACGTGGACCGACACAAAGATCCGATTTCAAGTCGACATCTTGGCCAGTCCCGACAATGCTATTGAACCCTACATTTGGGGCATCCGTTGTCCTCAAAGTCCATAAAGCTTGTCCATGAAAAAAACAATTTGCTTGCAACCGGCTAGTTTCACGTTGTAGGATTGTGGATACCAAGATAGCGCCCATTGATTGCTAGAGTAACTCGTTCCTCTTCCTGATTTTTTTCCGATTACAAGGAGTTCGCGATCGTGATTCACTATTCATGCGATAGATGCAGACGGGAAATAGACAGTTCTACCGACTTGCGATATACGGTTACCGTGGAGATCGAAGCCGCATTGGATGGCCCCGATCATGAGCTAGTGGATGACCCGGATCATCTCGACGATATTCAAGACATGCTCGAATCCGCCGACGATTTATGCAGTTCTGTGTTTGATGAAGAGGTCTATCAACGGAAGCAATTTGATCTTTGCAAAGACTGCTTCCGCCAATACATCAAAAATCCATTGTCACGAGAATCGACTACCCCCATGGGCTTTAGCAAGAATTAGCGGTTATCAAGCAATTCGACAGCCGCAAACTTTTCTCCTTCAAGCATAGAAAGACTCGCGCCACCTCCGGTGCTAACGTGAGTCACCGAATCGGCGAAGCCAAGTTGTTCAATTGCCGCGGCGCTATCTCCTCCGCCGATGATGCTAATACCGTTGCATTTCGCGATCGCCTCAGCGACCGCAATGGTTCCACGATCGAAGGGTGGCATTTCAAACACGCCCATCGGACCGTTCCAAACGATTGTCATAGCTTTCTCGACAATTGCGGCGAATTTTTTGGCGGTTTCTGGACCGATATCCAGGCCTTCCCAACCCTCGGGAATTTGACCCGCGGGAACAACTCGCTTGTTGCAACTCGCATTGAAATCATCTCCACAATGTGTATCGATAGGAAGAACCAACTTGTCCCCTCCCATCTCGATGAGTTTTTTTGCCAATTCTACTTTGTCTTTTTCGACAAGGCTTTTGCCCGTTGCCCCGCCTTGAGCAAGTGAGAACGTGTAAGCCATTGCTCCGCCAATTAACACTTGGTCACAAACACTTAGAAGGTTTTGGATGACATTGATCTTGTCGCTTACTTTAGCTCCACCGAGGATGGCGACAAACGGTCGTTGCGGATTGGCAATAGTATCGCTCAAGTATTGAATCTCTTTTGCCACTAGGAAACCGACGACTTTTGGTTTGCTGCCCATTGCTAAAGGTACTGCGACCATGGATGCTTCCAACCGATGGCATGTACCGAATGCGTCGTTGCAGTAGATATCGGCCCAGTTTGCAAGCTTGTTGGAGTAAATGGGTTCTCCTTCTTTCTCGCCTGGATTGAACCGAACGTTTTCCAAAACGAGCACTTCACCATTTTGGAGTTTTTCGATTTTTGACTCCGCATCGGGTCCAACGGTGTCCGACGCAAAGCCAACAGGGGAACCTAAGAGCTTGGACAATCTTTCGGCCGTTGGCCGCAGGGAAAACTCTGGCTCTGGACCTTTTCCTTTCGGCCTGCCGAGGTGGCTCATCAACACCAGCTTACCTCCCCGTTTGATTACGGATTCGATCGACGGAAGAGCCATGCGAATGCGGCGGTCATCGGTGATCGCCCCGGATTCGTCTTGTGGAACATTGAAATCCACACGCATAAAAACGGTTTTGCCCAGACAATCCACATCTGCAATACTCTTCTTTGCCATTGCTCGCTTGCCTATTTGAAAAAGGAAGACTCGAAACCTCTCAAGATGTTTTGGAGGCAATACAAGTCGCTTTTTTAGCGGAAAAGCAAGATAGCGGTAGCTCCAAATCGGATTCGTAACATTTCAGGACCGTTTCTAAAGCCGCATGGAATGTTCTCTTAGCCGATTGATAAGTTAGTTTCGAGCAGGTATAGTTGGGCAGGTTGCGAAAAAGCGACCCCTTAGCTAGTGTTTTCGGGACGCATCGTTTCCGGTCACTCCGGCTAAGCCCACCTGTATTTCACGTTGGCTCGACAAAATTGACTCTTCTTCTCCAAAACGCAAGAACGCCTCAACTCTTGCGGAGCCATCGTGAAATACGCCCTCCTCATCCCTTGTTCGTCCAATCGATTCGTCGTCTCGCATAACCGAAATTCCATTCTTACTTCACGGAGCAACTTTCTATGACCCCAGCAGAAAATCAACCTACTCCGGCACTTGCCGATTCACGTCGAGATTTTATGAAAACAAGTTCCGCTGTTTTGGCGGGCAGTGCGCTTGTGGGAAGCTTGCCGATTGCTCGGGCAGCACATTCATTCGATAGCGGTGAAATAAAAATCGGTCTAGTGGGCTGCGGTGGTAGAGGAACTGGTGCTGCAACGCAGGCCCTTGATACGAACAGCTCGGAAAATCGCGTAAAGTTGACCGCGGTCGCGGACCCATTCCAGTTTCGAATCAACGAAGCGCTCAAGGGGATCGGCAGCAAGCATAGCGAACGGATCGACGTTGCGGATCGGAAATTCGTGGGTGTGGATGCTTTCAAGCGTTTGATCGAGTCGGATATCGATATGGTCATTTTGACATCGCCTCCGGGCTTTCGTCCTTTGCACTTTGAGTCGGCCGTGAAGGCGGGCAAGCATGTGTTCATGGAAAAGCCGGTTGCCACCGATGCGCCAGGGGTGCGTCGAGTGCTTGCTGCGAACAAGTTGGCCAAGGAAAAGAAGTTGGTCGTTGCCGTGGGATTGCAGCGGCATCACGAATCGGGCTACCAAGCCACCATCGCGAAGCTCAAGGAAGGTGCGATCGGCGACATCATCTTGACGCGTTGCTACTGGAACGGTGACGGCGTTTGGACCCGTCCGAGGAAGCCAGAGCAAAGCGAACTTGAGTATCAAATGAACAACTGGTACTACTTCAATTGGTTGAGTGGTGACCATATTTGTGAACAACACATTCATAATCTAGACGTTATCAATTGGCTCATGGATGGCCCGCCAGAGACCGCCCAAGGACAAGGGGGGCGACAAGTTCGAACAGGTCCAGACAGTGGCCAGATCTTCGATCACCATATGATTGAATACACCTACAAGAACGGTGTAAAGCTCCTCAGTCAATGCCGCCATATTCCAGGTTGCTGGTCCTCGGTAAGTGAGTACGCTCACGGCAGCAAAGGCTGGTGCGATATTGGTGCCGGCAAGATTTATGATCGCAATGACAAAGTCGTATGGACGGCTCCGAAAAACGAGCAGGGACACGCGAAAGAGCACGTCGATTTGTTTGCCGATATCCGCAAGGGAGTAATCCCCAACGAAGGAGACAATGGAGCGTACAGCACCATGACATCCATTATGGGGCGAATGGCAACTTATACTGGGAAACTAGTCAAATGGGAACAGTGCTTGAACAGCAAGGTTTCGCTGGCAAATACAGATGCCATGAGTTCCTTCGACAATGAGGCTCCCATTCAACCTGAGAATGGCAAGTATTGGGTTCCAACTCCAGGCATCGACCCTGAGTTGGTGATTTAGCCCGTTTTTTGGGGCATACCGCGTTCTTTGTTGGCTTTTTTGTCGACCGAGGATGTGTCTGTTTCTTTTACGGCCCGTTTGGCAGCCTCTCTGTCGCCACGATGGCGAACTGCCAAACGGGCCGTTTTCTTGGTGCGTCTGTGGGGTATAATCCTTTCACTATGACTTCTGCACCTGAACCAACTAATGTTTCTCACACATCTCCGTCCCAGGTTGGTTCCAAGCTCCTTTCGCGGTTCGTGGATGTCGATGCGTTGTTCGCAAAGCAAAATACAATCTCAACCGCTTCTAAGCCGAACTCCATTCCGCTGGAACGATTTCAGCATCTTGAACAAGAGATTAGAAACTCGCCTGCCAATAGTCGTCCATACGTAGAACTCGGGCAGATCTATCTGAATCAAGAACGATGGAACGATGCCAAACGAGTCTTGGAGGCGGGCGTTGAAATGTGCCCGGAATGCGAACCGCTCGTGCTTATGCGAGAGGAGTTCTTGCTTCACCAAGCGAACCAATGGTTGGCACAAGCCAAGACCATGTTTGCACAAGCTCCTACTGAGGAAAATAAATATTCTCTCGAGCAGGCCGAGGTCAACTATGCCAATGAACGAATTCGGATTTGTCGAGATCGCTTTGGCCGCAATCCGGAGCAAAAGGATCTCCTTATCAATTGGGCAATTGGGCTTCGGCAGTTGGGGAGATTCGAGGAAGCGATAGAATTGCTTGCCAGAGCAGCCGAAGATCCCGATTTGCGGGCTCGCGCTAGTTTGCAATTAGGGATGTGTTACCAAACGCTGAATCGTCCCCTGGATGCACTTGCAGCCCTCCGAAAAGCATCGATGTTTCGCGATCCTCCAGCAGAACCCAAAATCCGCCAGCGCGCGCTGGAATTTGCACTCGATTTGGCCGAGGAATCCTCTTTGATCGATTCGGCGCGATTTTATGCGGAGCAATTGCTGATCGATTGTGACAAATCGAAACAAGCCTTGCTAAAAGAACGACTTCGCCATCTACAATCGCTGGACCTCTGACCGTTCCCCTTTCGCTTGAACGCGATACCCTGCATAATCTCTGTTAGCTATTTGTGGGGTGATTTTGAACGAAAGGGTTATTATGCGTGAGCAGCCAATTGCAAGAACAATCCGAACCTTCCTCCTCAGCGTGGTCGCGTGTTCGATCTGCTCCGGTTTCGTTTGCGGAAGGAACGCAAACGCACAGAGTAGCCGTGAAGCCATCAGATTATTGCAGACATTGACGGCAGGTGACCAAAGCACTCTCGCCGCCGCGAATGCAATCAAGCAACTAAGAGGCGCAAAGGACATCACGTTAATGGATTCGCTCGCAGCCATGAAAGGAGCAACTCCGCTCGGTCGTAATTGGCTGCTAGGACTCGCGAATTCTCTCTATCGGCAATCAAATGGTTCGCAGTCGGCTGAGCTTTCGAAATTCCTAGCAGATCAGGCCCAGGACGGTGAGGCGCGGTATCTCGTCTTTCAGTGGCTAACGGCCAAGAACGCGGAACTTCGCAAAGAACTACTGGCAAAGATGAACCAAGACTCCAGCCCTGAGCTACGGTTCTTGGCTATCGACGAGGCCGTGAAAGAAAAACTGGAAGTAAAGCCACTCTCCTCGCTGCTCGACGCCGCACGTCACCCAAGCCAAATCATTTCCATTATCGAAAAACTAAAAGAACTTGGCGAAGTCGTCGACCAGAGCAAACAGCTCGGTTTTCTTCCCAAGTGGCGCTTGATCGGTCCCTTCGACCATGTTGGCACGACCAACTTTGACAAAGCGTTTCCGGTGGAGAACGACTGGGCCAATGGCACGCTGAAAGACGAGTATCCAGGAAAGGCGGAGATCGTAAAGTGGAAAGAAGAAACAACATCCGCACCCGATGGGATGGTGGATCTCGCGACGATTTTCGCAAAAGAAAAAGGATGTATTATCTATGCAGTGAATGAATTTGAATCGGACAAAGACCAAGATGCTGAAGTGCGGTTGGGCTGCATCAACGGAAACAAGATTTGGGTAAATGGCAAATTGGTCATGTCCAACGAGGTTTATCACACGGGCAGTCAAATCGATCAGTATGTGGAACCCATTCGCCTCAAAGTAGGAAAGAATCAAATCCTGCTTAAAATTTGCCAGAATGAACAAAAAGAACAATGGGCACAGGACTATCAATTCCAATTGCGAATTTGCGATTCCACAGGCAAAGCCATCTTGACCAAAGGACGATAAGAATGAATTTCAAAATGAGTAACGTCTCCTTCGCAATAGTGTTCGCAATTGGTTGTTCTACCGCCGTCGTTTGTCATTCCACAGTGAATGCGGATTGGCCAATGTTTCGAGGTCCAAACGCTAGGAGCATCTCGATCGATGCGAAGCTGCCGAAGACTTTTGGCGGTGAACAAAAGCAAAACGTGGCGTGGCGCACCGAAGTACCCGGTCGAGGAGTGGGTGGTGTGATCGTCGTTGGCGATCAGGCAATTACGACTAGCAGCAGTGGAATGGACCAAAGGCGACTGCATTTAGTCAGCCTAAATACGAATGATGGATCTATCCGATGGGAACAGGAGTTTGTCGCCCGCGGACGACCGTTTTGTCATCCAACGAGCGCTAATGCGGCCCCAACTCCCGCTTCAGATGGCAAGAACGTTTTTGCTTTCTACAGCTCGAACGATCTAGCATGTGTTGACATGGAAGGCAATCTAGTTTGGTATCGCTCGCTATCTACAGACTTCCCAAAGGCTGGTAACGATGTCGGTATGAGCAGCTCCCCGGTGGTCCTCGATGGGGTCTGCGTTGTTCAGATCGAATGCCAAGGAGATTCGTTTGCTGCGGGTTTAAACGCCATCGACGGCAAGGTACTTTGGAAACTGGATAGGCCCAAGCAAGCAAATTGGTCCTCCCCGACCATTGTGAAACTGCCCAGTGGTGAACCCGTGATTGTGATGCAGTCGAGCGAAGATCTGGTCGCGTTGACACCCAAGACGGGTAAGGTACTTTGGGAAATGAAATTGCGATGCTCAACCATTCCTTCAACCATCGCAGCTGAGGGCCGTTTGTTTGTCCCAGCGAATGGGCTAACCGCTTTCGATCTCTCAAGTGTAGGATCGAGCCCAAGCAAACTGTGGGATAATAATAAACTTAGCTCTAACGCCTGCTCTCCATTGGTCGTAGGAAAAAGAGTCTACACAATCAGTCGTACAGTGCTGGCGAGTGGCGATTTGTTTTCGGGCGAATTCAAATGGCAAGCCCGTCTTCCCGACGCAAAGAGCATTTGGTCTTCCCCTGTAGTTGCTGGCAACCATCTCTACGTCTTTGGTGATGACGGTCGATGTTTCGTCGTTGAGTTAGGTGATGAAGAGGGCAAAGTTGTCGCCACAAATGAATTGGGTGAAGCGGTTCTGGGTTCGCCTGCCATCGCTGGAAATGCAATGTATGTCCGCGGAGTCTCAAGCGTGTGGAAGATTGCTGAAAAGTAAGTCATGTCCGACCTGCCTCCATTCGCAGTCTCGTTTCAACCGGCCTTACTACCGATAGTCGGCCGGGTAAGAGTACCTGGTTCCAAGAGCATTACCAACCGCGCGATTCTTTGTGCTGCGATGGCTCATGGCACATCGCGCCTAACCGGCGTTCTTGACAGCGAGGACACTCGGGTCATGGTGGATGCATGGATTTCTCTTGGATTGGCGGTTCAATGGGACAGGGCGAACAGTACGATTGTCATTACAGGGTGCGACGGACAGCCACCGATCTCCACAGGTGACTTGCACATCGCCAACAGCGGGACGACGATTAGGTTTTTGACGGCTGCTTTGGCGGCAACGCATGGAGAGTATGTGCTCGATGGTGTTCCTCGAATGAGAGAACGCCCTATCGGCGACTTGATCGATGGGCTGAGAGAACTTGGAGCGGATATCGCGAGCTTGAACAATTCGCAGCCCAATTGTCCGCCCGTTCGCATTGTTGCAAGGGGCTTGCGAGGAGGAGTTGGAAGCGTTGCGGGGGATGTTTCCAGTCAATTCCTCAGTGGAATGATGATGGCTTCGCCGTATGCAGCCTCCCCCGTCTTGATCCGAGTTGTAGGGGACCTAGTATCGAAACCCTACGTGGATATGACCCTATCGGTCATGCATTCGTTTGGGGTCGAATTGAAAAAGCGTCAACAGGCAACGGGGCTGGAATACACCATCGATTCACCTCAGATGTATGTTGCTTGCGACTACAACATCGAACCTGACGCCTCGGCCGCTTCCTACTTCCTGGGCATAGCCGCAATTACGGGTGGATCGATGCGAGTTGAGGGCCTCAATATGCAAGCACTTCAAGGGGACGTTCATTTTGCTAACGTCCTGGAAAAGATGGGCTGCCGCGTTCAGAGCGGTACGGACTTTATCGAAGTCGCCGGGCGGGCTTCGAGAGGCATCGATATCGATATGAATTCGATCAGTGATACCGTTCAAACGCTGGCTGTCGTGGCGTTGTTTGCAGATGGACCAACACGCGTTCGCGGAGTGGCTCACAATCGGCATAAGGAAACCGACCGCATAGGTGATTTGGCCTGCGAACTGAGAAGATTAGGGGCTGTAGTCGAAGAACACGATGATGGCTTGACCATCCATCCAAAGCCACTGATCGGAACGGACCTAAAAACGTATCGAGATCATCGGATGGCAATGAGTTTATCACTCGTAGGCTTAAAAGTCCCCGGCGTCCGAATCTTGGATCCAAAATGCACCGAGAAAACCTATCCCAGTTTTTTTGAGGATATGGGTAGGGCCGTAGGACAGGAACCGACATACGAAACATGTTAAGCGAACAGAGGTCGCATACTGGCAGGATAAACGAAACTGAGTCTTTCTGACTTGATCGATCGTCTTTGGGCGAGCGGCAGGCTAAGCGCACCCATCCACGAACGCTATCCATTCTTGCTTTTCCGTCGAATTAGCTTCGATTACTGGTATTCGAAACGCATCGATATGGTGCATGCATCGAGCGTTCCATCCATGTCCGGAACCTGTCAACAATGGATCGACAAACAAAGGGACTTCGGAATACCAAAGTCGATTCATGCGAGTCACTCTCCAAGCGCGCAGTGCTTTCCCGTAGCACTCCGTACAGTCTTGAGAAAATCGAATCAAATGGTTGTCTTGATGTATTGGGCGACCGCCGGGACGCGAGGAGGATCGCGAATAGAACCGAATGCATGGCAGCCAATGCGATTTCCACGGACCGAGTGGATGCACTGCATGGTACAGCTTGAGTCCATATGATCGCCAACCTGCAAAGATCCAATATCGTCCATGGTGCTTGACCATTGAGCAATCCATCAGCCTGCCTTTCAATATCGTCTTTTCGAACTTCCATCGAAAGGGGAACTCGACAGCTTTAAAAAGATCGACGCGTTTGACGGATTTCGACTCAGGCATCATATAAACTTCGCCGTCGTGCTCGAAAACAAACGGGTACGACAAATGGTGGGGCTGCTTCAACACGATGCCCAGAGACTGCCATAACTTTAAATCGGGACTACAAGCAGCACCTATGACGGCATTTTCCAATCCTCTTTGAAAAAGTTCAAAGAATAGATACCAAACTCCCTCTCGAAAAATGGCAAAGGGATCAGCGACCGCTCTGCCATTCCATTCGATAAAATCATGCGCGGTTACAATGGGGTTCTTTGTGGGCGCCGGCTTCATGCCGTTCAGACTATGACCTCGTAGCAAACCAATAGACCAAATACCCTCTTCATGAACCGAGTCAATTCCCATCAGTCTCTTCGGCTTTGACTTTGAAGTACAAATTGCAAAACGTAGTATGCTAGCGTCGCTACCGCTTGGAGGGTAGCTGCCACGTACGTCATTGCCGCCGCCGTAAGTACACTGCTCACTTGTGTCAATTCTTGGCTGTTGATGATTCCCAAAGCAACTAACTCCGTCTTCGCCCGCGAACTTGCATTGAACTCGACGGGGAGATTGATGATTTGGAATAGGACGGTTGCGGAAAATCCAAGCACAAATAGGATCATCGCCCAATTTGCCAATCCCAACTGCCCCATTGCCCCCAAGCCCAATGCCGCGACGAGAAAGATTTGGCTAATGTTGCTGCCGAAACCCGCCACAGGCACAGCCAGATTTCGAACGACCAAGGGCGCATAGTGCTTTGCATCTTGAATGGCGTGCCCCACTTCGTGGGCAGCAATTCCGACCGACGCGATCGAGTAGCCTTGGTAGACGTCTGGGCTTAGGCGGACCACTTTTGACGAAGGGTCGTAATGATCGGAGAGGTGGCCCTGCGCCTGCTCAATAGGTATGTTCTGAAGCCCATTCGCGTCCAGTATTCGCCTAGCGGCCATCGCTCCATTCATCCGCGCTGGAATCTGACTGGTCCTTTGGTATGCAGAACGAATCATCCACTGCGCCCCGAGCGCAAGTAGCATGGTTGGCACCACAAACAGTAAGTACAGCATTGAAGTTCCTCATCAAAATGCAATTGGCAGACACCCCTAACGTTTATCGTTCACAGCATTTTACGTGCCGAATTGAAAAAGGGTATCGCCACCTACTAGCTAGAGAGTTTACAATTCGGCTAGGGTTCGTTTTCAATTCCTGTTTCCACACTTCCCAAATCTTAAAGTCCACTTGCTTTATTTAGGAGCATTTCATGTCCAGACCCACGCGTTGGAACTTCCTTTTCGTCTTCGCCCTTGTGCTCGTCACCTCCCGTTTGAACGGAGCCGATCCCGTGATCGTCCTACTGAAAACAAGCAAGGGTGATATCAAACTAGAGCTGAACAAAGAGCTTGCGCCGATTACGGTCGAGAATTTTGTGAAATATGTGAACAACGGTTATTACGAAGGGGTAATTTTTCACCGCATCATGGCAGACTTCATGATCCAAACCGGCGGCTTTGTCGACAAAGCGACAGCAGAAGAGAACAAAAACAAAAAGGGGCTGCGAGAGCCGATAAAAAATGAGTCCGACAATGGGCTTTCCAACGCTCCCTACACTATTGCTATGGCACGGACGCGTGTGCCGAATAGCGCGACCAGCCAGTTCTTTATCAACACCAAAAATAACGCACAAACGCTCGATCGAAAATTTTGCCAAGACGGCGTTGGATATTGCGTGTTCGGCAAAGTCATCGAGGGAAAAGACGTTGTGGACTCAATTAAATCCGTCGCGGTAACCGAAAGTCGATCCGGTGAACGAAGCGTCCCTAAGGAGCACATTACGATCGAAAAAGCGATGGTTGTTGAAAGCAAAAAGCCGGAAGAAGAAAAGAAACAATAGACGATCTATTGTGGTAGGATGATCGATCGGTCGCCCTACGATCACCCTCTATAAACGCATCCCCACCTTTTGAGACTACTTTCCGCAAATCAGCTAAACCAGTTGCTTTGCGGGCTCCGGCTGGGATAATACGCACTCGATCACCGCAAAGTTCGGAGCGGTTCCGAACTTTGCGAGCAAACCAATTCGAACATTATCGAATGTATGGCACATTGAATTCTCTCGTTCGTTAGGAGCTGAAGTATGTTGCGACACAAATTGGCCTTGGCTTTAACCCTATGCGTGGCCATGCCTGCCACGCTAATCCAAGCAGATAGCGGGATGAAAGAGGGGACTCCAGACATCAAACAAGCTGGACCGCTCGCATTTGCTCCACACGGAGTCTTACTCGTCGGCGACACACTCAGTTCGGCCGTCTTTGCAGTCGATACGGGTGACGACAAGGCCATCTCAGGCGAAAGGTCCGTCAACATAGAAGGGGTCAATCAAAAGATCGCTGCCATGATGGGTTCAGATGCTGCCGAGACTGTCATCAACGATATGGCGGTCAATCCCCTGAGCGGCAACCTTTATCTATCGGTTGCACGCGGACGTGGACCTGATGCGATACCCGTGATTTTTAAGGCTGACTCGAAAGGAGTGATCACCGAATTGAGTCTCAAGAAAATCAAGTTCAGCAAGGCCGTGATCGCCAACGCTCCGGAATCCCAGGACGGAAGAAGAAATCCGAGGTTAAGCGTCATCACCGACATGCAATACCGAGACGGCCAAGTGATTATCGCTGGACTTTCAAACGAAGAGTTCGCATCAAAACTCCGTGTGCTGAAGTACCCGTTCGACGGAAGTGAAAAATCCACAAGCGTCGAAATGTATCATGGTGCCCACGGCAAGATGGAAACAGCGTCCCCAGTGCGAACTTTCACCACCTACGAAGATACCGTCTTGGCAGCATACACTTGCACACCGCTTGTGACGATTCCAATGAGCGACCTCAATGGACCAAAGACAAAGGGTAAAACCATTGCTGAACTCGGCAACATGAATCAGCCGCTCGATATGATAGTCTACAAAAAAGGGGGGCAAGACTACTTACTGATGGCTAATTCGGCTCGCGGAGTCATGAAGCTAAAGCTCAGTAAAAGCGAAATGGATGCTACAAAAACCATCGAAACAAAAATAAATGGGACGGCTGGCCTTCCATTTGAATCCGTAAGCGATTTGAAGGATGTCGTGCAGCTCGACAAATTGACCGACAGCCGCGCGATTCTTTTGGTTGGCACCACGGGCCGTCAAGATCTTCGAACCATCGAACTCCCCTAGCTTCCAGGTCACGGGAATACGTGTTGGTTCGCACCCATGCGAGCCAACACGCTCTTTGAGTTGTATAAACGAAGAGAGACCTAGGTGTTAGCGACTTGTGACAGCTGAGAATTAGGGTTCCGACCGCTACGAAGTGAATAACCTCCCAACGTTCAGGACAATTGAAGCAGAATTAGACGTTTGACGGCTGTGTATGCATAGTCACGCTCCTTAGCTAGCTCGGCTCTTCCTCTAAGGCGGACGCTCGTCCCAGACCGCGTATTGGGCGTACCACACGTTCTTGATCGGAAGCAATGTGCTCATGATATCTCGATGGAAACAGACCATTTTAGCTGGCTCTTTCATTGCGGTGCTTTGCCGCGTGGAGCCCTCGCGGTCTGCTGAAGACGACCCGAAGTCGCAGACGAAGCAGGTTGGTTTGTCCGCCGTGAAGATCGCGTTGCGTGAGTCATCCGATTCGGCGACCTTCGCTGTGACTGGACTCTCAAAGCTCGACTGGATTCAAAAGCTGCCGATTGAGGAATTGCAAAACTGCATTGCAGTTCGAGTTCACCAACCGGGGATCGCAACCAACCCCATCCCATTGCTCGGTACACATGCGATAGTTGGAAAAGAGCTCCAATTCACAAGTCGGTTCCCATTGCGGCCTGCCCTTCAGTATCGAGTTGAATTGGCTCCCTTCCTTTTAGAAGGAGTCATGGATGCCGAGCCAGTCGTTTTTTCAATTCTCCCGAAACAAAGAACAGCAGCATCCATGGTCACGGCAGTTTATCCCTCCGCGGATGTCCTTCCCGAAAATTTGCTTAAGTTCTACATTCACTTCTCAGAACCAATGAGCCGAGGCGAAGCCTACAAGCGGATTCATTTGATGCACGGAGAATCTGAAGTGGACACTCCATTCCTGGAGTTAGGAGAGGAGCTTTGGGACACCGAACAGAAGCGATTCACGCTGTTCATTCACCCTGGTCGCATCAAGCGTGGCTTGAAGCCACGCGAAGATATCGGAACACCAATGCTCGATGGGAATCTGTATCGCTTGCAGATCGATTCGGAGTGGCTAAGTGCAGACCTGCAACCGTTGGCCAAACCGTTTGTAAAGAGGTTTCGCGTCGTCGCCGCCGATGCGGAACAACCAGATCCGGACAAGTGGAAAGTCACCGCACCCAAAGCCAATACGAAACAGCCTGTTTCATTGACCTTTGACGAGCCGCTGGACCAAGCATTGCTGAGCCGGGTTGTAAGCGTGCTAGACGCTTCTCCCGCCGCAGTACGAGGGCAAGCATCTATGTCTCTCAATGAAACCGTTTGGAGTTTCGTACCAACCGAACCATGGAAACCCGGTATCTACCGCATCAAGCTCGAGTCGACGATGGAAGACTTGGCAGGCAACAATCTGGCAAGACGATTCGAAACGCTGGAACAAGAAACCAATCTGGATGAAAAGGCCATTTCTGAAGTCTCGATCGAATACGTTGTTCGGAGGTGAATGGCTAAACTTGAGGGCGGTCCCGAATGCGGAACATTTCTTGATACGGCAAAACAATTCCGCCATCAATGGATAACGTTGCTCCAGTGATATAGTCGCTTCGTGGATGAGCCAGGAAAACGACTCCGTGGGCAATATCGTCAGGTGATGCGAGGCGCCCCCAAGGCAAGTTCGAACCGTGTTCCATCAGTTCTTTCTCGTAGAAGAACTTGCGTTCACCCGGCGTGTCAGTCCACCCTGGGTGAATCAAGTTTACTCGAATGCGATATTCGGCCAGCTCGACGGCAGCCGTCTTTGCCATTTGGTCAAGCGCTGCTTTTGCCATATTGTAGGCCATGGCACCTGGAATTGGTTTGTAAGCATGAGGCGAACTGACGAAGATCATGTTTCCTTGTGTGACTTGCTGCCCAGCAACAACGGGCTTACTTCGAGCAATCATTCGCTGAGCAATGGTCCTCGCCAAATAAAATGGCCCCCACATGCTAACTGCAATGGTCTTCTCAAATCCTTCCATTTTCGCCAAATAGAATAACTCCCGATCGCTGTAGGCTGCGTTGGACACGAGAATATCGATCGGGCCAAGTTCGGACTCAGCTTGGTCGACCATCGATTCAACGGACTTTTGAACGGAAACATCAGCGATAACGGAGACCGCTTTTCTTCCCAAGCCGATGCACGCGGCCAAAGTATCCGAAGGATCTCGAATATCATTGACCGCGACATTCGCACCCGCGGCTGCAAGAGCCTTTGCGATTCCAGCTCCAATCCCACGTGCGGCGCCTGTTACGAGTGCGTTTTGACCTAGCAAAGGCAACAACGGGTCCGCAGGGGTTGACTGGTTACTCATTATCTCTTTTTACTTCCTCGTGAAGAACTGGAGGGCTGTCCGTTCTGACTCTGTTGTTGTAGGTTTTGTTGGTTTTGGTTCTGCTGCTGTTGATTCTGTTGTTGTTGGTTCGGGTCGCCGTTTTGAGGCTCTTTCCCATTGGCCTTGGCAAGAGCCATTAGGGCTTTTTCCATTGCCGCTCCGTTTGCACCGTCCAACTTGATGACCTCGATCGCACCAGTCGGTTGGGCTGCAACGTCCAATTGTTTAATCAACTCGCATACCAACTTGAGCAAATCCTCACCCTCAGCAGTAACGATAATCGTTTTGGTGATCTTGTCGACACCCATCGACAGTCTCCCAGAGAAACTATAATTCATAGCCCCATCGGAAATAGCCTCAGTACTGGCACCACGCTTAACTTCAGACGCTCCACCGCCGCTTGGCTTTTCCTTTTCGAATGCTTTATCATTCGTGCTCAGCAGATCTCGGTACGCTTCCTTGATTGCTTCCACAATCACTTCAGGGCTGGAGTATTCGACTCGCATCATTTTCGTGTAACGAAGCTTTTGCTTGTTGGTCTTTTCGGGCACATCCCAAAGCCGAATCAGCTCTTCGATTGTCTTGAGTTGAGAATCGTCAGCGCCGATCACAATGAGAGAATTGGTGTCATTGTCGGAAAGGAATTTGAGCTGTCGTTTCTTTCCGAGTTGGGGATCTTCATTCTTCTTGTCGGAAGGCATGTCAAATCCGAAGATCCACCGAAACGAATCGTTCGATTCCTTTTTCTCTTCTTTGTAATAGTCCTTCAAATTCATTTCGATCCAGCTTGGTCTCGAGTTCTTGATATAGAACACCTCGTAGTTGCGCTGGGGTGGCGCATTATCGATCATGAGTTGTTCTAAACGACTGAGGGACTCAGGATCATCGCCGGTGAGCACCAAATTCCCACGTTCGTCGAAGGTAATTTGGATTGGAGAAGTGGAACGAGTGGCGTTACCTGCGGCAGTCTTGTCCGAGGGCAACGTAGGGGATACGTTTTGCGAGATGGCGGTCCCGGTCTTACGTGCATTGACGCTTTCATCGTCCGCTGGTTCGTTTTTCGGTACTTGGTGTGCGGCCGAAAGATAACCAGCCGGAACTCCAATGTTGTCCATTCCATCCATGATGCCATGGATGTTTGCAGAAATGTCTGGAGTAATTCCCTTCGGGTTCGGAGGCGTTTTTGGTTTTTCTGTTCCCTTGGGGTCTACAGCAGGCGCTTTCTTGGCGTCTGCTGCATCGAACTGATCGTCGCCTGGCAAAACCAATGGTGTCGGCGAGACTTTGCTCCATGCCTGCTGAAGCCGTTTCAAATACTCTTTTGTATCACTGGAGCGATTGGCGTCGATCACGCGAGTGCGGGAAGCGTTGCCACCTGCGGGAGGGATCTCACCCAGTTTAACAAGCAGCTTATTGACCTCGGATCTTTCTAAATCGTTTGCCCAAATCAGGACTTGGTTGTCTTGTGAGTTCGCGGCAACGCGAAACGCGTCGGAGGTGTCCTTTTTGTTGTTGCTCATACCCCAAGGATCGTAATACCTGCGCGAGTTGTCCTCTTTCTTTTCTTCATTTCCCATCAAAAACTTGATCGTCCCAACGACGTCTTCCGCGCGCAATCGTCGCAGTTGGATCACATCTACATCGCGCGCGGATCCATCTAGCCTTTTGATTGTCTGCTGAATGGCGTATTGGTCTGCAATGGACGCATGTGCAATGATCGCTTTGTTCTTTTCATCCACTTCGAGTCTGGTGGTAGGTTCCAGAACGTCCATCGCAAGCAACGAAGCGACCAACTGTTTTGGGTCCAAAGAACTGAGTCGGTAAACCTTCATTCTTGATTCGAGCATGCTCATCGAATCCCCATTCTCGTTTGCGACGTCAACGCGTCGAATGAATGCCGAGATGATCGCCATCTTGTCAGGTGGTGCCGACGCAATCACACTATTTCGCCTGGCGTTTGCAACCAAGTAAATATCCCCTTTGTCTTTCGGTTTCGCAGGAGCCGGCGCACCGCCCTGCTGTTGGCGTTGTTGTTGTTGCTGTGCCAGCATCATCTGTTGCTGTTGCGCTGCCATTTGTTCTTCAGGCGTCATGGGCCCTGACCGTTTTGGTGTCTCCAATCCAAGGAATTGCCTGAGTTGGTCCCGAGCGTCATTAGCGCGAACGAACTGCAATACAAATTCGCGAGCAAGCCCTTCTTGAGCAGCCTGCGATTGCTCTTCGCCCAAAATACGATTGAGTTCCTTCAAATTGGCGGCCGTATCCATCGCCTCAAGTCGATTGGTCGCAGCTAACGCAGTGAGATCGCCATTGCTGCTTATCAAAGGTTTGAGTTCGTTCACAATTTCGGCGGCAAGAAGCGTATCCAGCGAAAAAGAAACTCGAACAAATCGATGCGCTGGTAGCATGGCCAACTTGGACGGGTCGACCTTGGGCACCTGCGCTGTGTTGATGCCTTTCGTTTTGACAATTTGCATGATGCCATCAAATTCGAGAATGGTGAATCCTCTCGCGAGAAGGTGCCGATTGAATAGATCCCGCGTCTCTTCGAGCGTGTGTTTCCTCTGAGTCGCAATGTTCAGGTAATCACCGGGCAGTTCCTGCCAATCCAGGGACATGCTCGAAACCTCCGACAACCATCGCATCAGATCGGGCCAAGCTTGGTTTCGAAACTGAAATTGGAGCATCCCTTGCTCATCTGGCTTCACATCGAACTCACGCTTGTTTGGCGCTTCGGGTGGTTCGCTTTTTCGTTTGACAATTTCAGGGGCCGCATTCTCACCCGGCTTGGCTTCCCCTGGTTTAGCCTCAGTAGGCTTTGGTTCTCCTGGTTTGCCATCGACCGGCGGAGCGACGGGAGCACCAGGCGCTCCTGGAATATTCGGTGGCGTTGGCATCCCTTTCCCTAGTTTTCGCGATGAAATTTCGAAAGGATCCTGGCCGAAGAGGCAACCGGATCCGATGCCAAAAAGACTCGCGAAAAGCAAGTTAGTAATGCGACGAGAAAAGGGCGTTCTCATTTCGTGTTTCCAGTTATGGGGCTGTGGTTTCAATGTAACGAATCTCATTCTTCCCGAGCATCCTTCGCCACAACGTTATCGCATCCAATTGCGATTTGTCGGGCTGGTAACCTAGGCTTTTCCCAGTTATCGTGTTGAGTTGATGGAAGGCCAAAACTCGCTCATCCATATGTGGACTAGAAAGACCCTCTACGAGTATTTTATCACTACCCGCCAGCAATTGCTCCTTTGAGGGCGGGACTATAAGCCCTAAAATCGAGAGGAATCGATTTGTCGCTGCAAGCCGAATACCATTGAGCAAATTGTCTCGATGTTCAGAACGTGCCAGGGACTGCGGGATTTGTTGCAAAATGGATTGCCAATGACTGTGCAGTCCTTTTCGGTTGAGTATTCCTTCTTCCTCAAAAAGCCCATCATAAAGGCCGAGCGTTAAACGCGTTCTCGTGGCGAGAGCAGCCGTTTCCCCACGCCGATGTTTGGTCAATTCCAATAGTTCCGTTTCCAGCTGGCCTGGGGCTCTTCCAGTCAGCGTTCTTTGCAAATCTGTGGATGCTAGCTGATCGATTGGTCTACTAACGCTTGTCCGAAACCACCAAGGCGTTTCTGCCAGCTCCAGAGCGACGGACGCATTCCCTTGTTTCCAATCGATGAACTGGCCTACCGTCAAGGCCCCGCTTCCAACTTGGCCAGTGGAATGCTTTGAGGCAAACGTGAGCTCACCCTCGACCCCAATCAGCCTCACCAAAGTCCGGCTCTCAATTTTGCTCCTCTCAGACAATTCCTCTGTCAGCGGCGACCAAATATTTTGAACGTCTAAAGCGCAACTTCCATCAGCTGACGCGAAGCGAATCAAAAGCTCTAGCCCATTCATGTCGATAGTGATCGCGCGCGCATCAGGCGTTGCAAAAACAAGCACTCTACCCGAATGTAGATTGACTTTCAGCGTATCGTTCTGGTTCACTAGCTCCAAGTGGTTGTCGCCAGCACACAAAAGCCGAATGCCTGGATCGACCCTGAATTCCGTTCTCTGAGTGGGCGGGACTACAATCCGTTCCCCAATGTTGACGTATTCGCCCGGGCTCATTCGTGTCCAATAGGGAGAATGCGTTTCGCTTGTGAGAAGCTTAAGTACGATCGACTCCGATGATGCCTTTGTATCTGGCAACCATTGCATGCGACCTTTCGCATTCGCCGTCAAAGGGTGAACGATTCCGACAGTGTTTTCTATTGACGATTTTGATGGCAATTCGATCGACGCTTTTTCGGAACTTTTTGAGACTGCAGTCGTGGGCATGGGAGGGGGAGCACTCGATTCCACAATGTCTGGTTGAGGATCGACAGACTCTGCTTGGTTGCTGGATTCGACTGGTCTTTTTGGAGGGACCATTGTGCCGTTTGATTCTGCGGAATCGTTTGTTCGCGTCTTCTCTACAACACTTGCTACGGCGCCCCCATTTGACTTTCGTAGCAGGTTACGAACGCGTTCAAGGGGGCCGATGGCGAATGCTCCCACAATGACGAACAAGCCCAACAGCAGCGAAGCGAGCGCGGCGTTCTTGAGCCAGCCGTGATCTCGGCCAATCAGGTATTCTGGAACTTGGCGCCCTAATCCATCGTGTAATTCGATTCCCGTTCCTCGCAGTTCGACGTTCGGCTTGCGGATCGACTTAGTCGCCGTCAATGCGATAGAATTATGCTGGGAACCGTCGCCCGTCTGAGTTGCGACCGTTACCAAACTTCTAGCATCCACTCGACGTGTCTTGCCCTTCGACGCCAATGGCCGTGCGTTCAATTCATTTGGAAGGTTGTGAATGCGTTGACGAAGCGAAGCGGCTACTGGTGCTGGAATGGTTAAGGCACGCGACAAGATCTGATGGCAACTCCCGATTTCACTCAAGAGCGTATTGTTTTCGAGGCACTTGCGCTCCATTTCCGGTAAAGTCTCCATCGGAATGGTATCGTCTAGAAACTCGGCGACCAAATTCGCTTCGAATCCGAACTCGCGTGCATCTACCGGAATCGGTGCAAGCCGACGGTTCTGCATTTCGTCTGCGATTCT
Source organism: Pirellula sp. (assembly GCA_031374515.1). Taxonomy (GTDB): domain Bacteria; phylum Planctomycetota; class Planctomycetia; order Pirellulales; family Pirellulaceae; genus JBKCUI01. The sequence continues at coordinate 31,212 of JANMGH010000110.1, forward strand.
CCTGGAAATTCTCTGTGCAGTTGAGCTATCCAGAATCTTTGTCTCTAGTGCAGCAGCATCCTTGGGGTCCAATACGCCGTCCCGAAAGGCTAAAAGTGTTCGTAGTGTGAGTCTCATATTTATCCAAACAGGTAAAACTGCTTCGGGCGTGAACCTTCGACTACTAATGATAGTGCCGGCCAGTCCCCCTATCCGTACAAGAATTTCGAACATTTGTTCAAAACAGTTTAGCGGGCATTTTGCCCGAGAGGGCCGATTTCTATGGTCTAGGGAGTATGGCTTCGTAGGCCTTTGAGCCATTTATACAGGTCGGACGGCCACGGCATGCGAAACGCTAACGATTCTTCCGTTACTGGGTGTTTGAATTCCAGCGTTGCAGAGTGAAGAGCTTGCCTGGGGGAATTGCTTGGATCTTCGGATTGCACTCCATCTATGGTTCGATTGTAGATTGTGTCTCCGCAAAGCATGTGTCCGGCTTCGGAAAGGTGAATCCGAATTTGATGCGTTCGCCCTGTCTCCAACTCACACTCCACTATTGCGTATGGGCCGAGGATTTCCAAAGGACGAACATGCGTAATGGCTCGTTGCTCTGAGGAATCGTCCGTTCTGTCTATCGGTTTTGTACCGCGTCTGCCATCCCCACGATCCCGAACCAAAACACTATCGAAGGTTTGTTCCTTGGGATGTCCGTGTACTACCGCGTGATACTTGCGAATGACATCATGTTTTCGAAACATAACACCTAACATCTGCGCAACCGATGGAGTCCTCGCGAAGACCATGAGGCCACTCGTATCGCGATCGAGTCGATGAACGGCGACAACAGCAAACTTTTTCAATCGGCTCATCCTTTGCCGTTGCTCATCTTGCGCTGAAAGCCGACGCCCCTTGTTCGATCTTGGAGGGTTTTTGCCAGCCTGGTCGCCCTGATCCATCGTCATTTGACGCATCTGAAAATGCGATTCCAGGGCCAGAGGAAGCAACTCTTCAAGAGTTGGCTGAAGCTGCTTGCGTTTCTCTTTCAGCAATCGCTCTTCAAAGTGTCGCGTCGAAGTTACGCCAGGCGGTTTTTCTACAACGACTAGGAAATCATCTACGAAGACGATTTTTACATGCGATGGTTGAACGGGCCTAGGAAGCGACTCTTTCCAGAGTTTCACGACATCCTTTTCAGTAACCTTTCGCGCTTGGTCCAGACAGAGATTTCCATTGACCTGCACACGTCGCTTGAGGATCGCTTCGCGCGTTTGACCCCAGCTCCATTGGTCCATCCGCTTTTTGAGGGCAGCGCCCAATGTTTGTCCGTTGTCATCCTCATGAAGATGAAACACAAGGAATGGAGCTGGTTTTTCTTTGGACATAAATTGCATTGGCTATTGCCAGATGCGATCGGCGTGCACCCAAGTTGTTCCGGACTCTAACGCGCCGGCGACCGCATCGTTGGCTTTGACATGGCTGGCGATTTCCCATGAGTCTACCATCACACCGCCACTCGCGGTTACCACCCAACCTTTGACCGTTTGAATAAAGCTGCATTGCGGATCAATCGCACTAGGAACCTGAAATTTAGCCAGCGCAACCTTTGCGGAATCGCCCATCAGACTAGAGAGATCACAACGGGACAACGCTTGCAAGTCCTGCGATTCGATGAGTGCTGCAACGATACACATGTCCATTACATTTCTTAGATCACCAAACACTGTGTCCTTGGTTGCGAGTTCATCTATTTTCTTAGTAAACAGGTCAGCCCATTTCTTGGCCACTGGGTCCGCCTTGCCGGTCTGCTTGAACGAACCATCCACGGAAACCTGTTCACGCTCAGTCAGCGTCTTGATGCCCGGTCCAGTAATCTTCCAAGCCATTCGATCTTTGCTATGTTCGATGGCGGAGTAATCGCATGCCATCCACCAACGCGATTGGAGTTGAGTTAAATTGCCTTGCTGACTGACCATTTCAAGATAGCTTGGTAGGTTTGCAACTGGGGCTTTCGCCAAATTCATTCCGTAAAGTTTCATCTTGTAGTCGGCGGCTAAGATCACGCGCGCCATATGACTGTCCGCTGGTACCCCGTCCAACTTGATCTGCTGTGGCCCAAAAGCGGCAATCAACGAGGGTTCCAGCAACTTTGGATTCGAGTTGGCCATTCTACCTGCTTGCTTTAACAATCGTTCCAATTTCATTGTGCCCTCTTCGGTAGGTTCAATCGAAACAGAGATCCCTGTCTTGCGGGCACTGAATACGGTGCGGAAAGCACAAAGCAAGTCATCCAGATTCAGTACTGGCCTACCGCTTTTTGCACCCACAACCGAACCGTCTGCACCGACTTTCCAAGGTTCCGAGGGACCCGCGAGCACAATGTCTTGTCGCTCAGGATAGACCAAAATGTTTTCTATCCTTGTCATCCCTCCCAGAAAAAGCACCTCCTCGGACAGTGGCTGGTTTTGCTCAACACTGGCCAGTACAACTTTTTGCAAATTCCTCAAGGAAATGAGCCTTCGATTGGCAGGTTGATTGAGTTCGCCTTGTGGCCCGATCATCCGAGCACGGAGATCGGCTAGTGCTAGATTCTGTTCGTCTTGGCTTGCCGATTGCAGCACCCCGTCCGGACGGATACTAACCCCTCCAACAACTCGAAAGATCGCATTGTTATTCCCAATTCCACCGATGCCGCCACCCCCGACGCCGCCAACACCGCCGCCGCCAGCACCGCCGCCGATTTGTGCCTGGACCATCCAAGGGTTAAAAGTAATGGCTCCAATGGCCAGGACCATGCGGATCGACAGTTTTAGTCGGGCACAGTACGCCAACGATCCGTGCATGCTCAAACTTCGAAATCGCATAATCGAAACTCCAATGGAAAGAGGGGACATTTTTTTTGATGAGAAACAGGAGCGATCGGCGGGATGGCGAACAACCCAACTGTATCCTATTGTTGGGATACGTGGACTGGATTTCTAGTCACTAACCTACCAATCTGACAATTTCTAACCTCTTAGAGTAGTTTCGGCAGCCCAGCGATGCAACCAAACAATTCCTCGGCATACCTCATTATTCGGCAAGGACACCGTTGGACCGACGTTTTTCGTCTGGAACCGCGGCATCCACTCATCATCGGACGGGCATCGTCGAATGAAATTCCGATCGCAGATGAACGTTCCAGCCGTCGGCACGCGGAAATTTACTTCGATGATGGCACTTGGAAAGTTCGTGATCTAGGTTCTCGGAATGGGACATTTGTCGATGGATTGAAGTTAGATGGGCCTAAATCGCTGGATGCCGGCAATCAAATCACCGTCGGATCGTGCCGATTGACTTTTACAAGATCCCTGGACGAAGTCGTTCCTCCATTGGAAGTCGATGAAGTCGGGCCGCAATCGACTGCGAACACGCAATCTGAAATTCCATCAATTATCCACCGCCAATCAAAATCATCGATCCTAGACCCAGAATCATTGAAAACTGGAACAAACTCGCTGAAAGGTTCTTCCGCCGTTCCTTCTCGTACCATTCCAGCGGTAGCCACCGAGCTTTTGCAACTCGCTTTTGATGTAGCTCGCGAAGTTTCCGTGGGCTCTGCCTGCGAACTTGCCTTGAACCGCCTCATGCTAGCCACGGGCTGCCAGTCGGGTGGAGTATTGAGGCTGGAACCACGGAATAAAGAGAGCAATACTTCGCAAACGACCGTTTTGGCAGCATTGCAACGAAGCGGAAAGGCATACCACCCGGTGTCCGATACGCTTGTCGCAAATGTACATCGGGACAATACCGCCATTTTGGCTCGCAACGTTAGCTCGGATGCGCATTTAGTGGGCGGAGCAACGGCTTCATCCATGTCCACCAAAGCGAGCCACGTTTTAACGACAACCAGCGTTATTGTCGCGCCCATGCGAATTGGCGATGAAATAATCGGACTTGTCCACCTCTACTCACGACTTGGAGAAACAGACCTGACTCATGATCACTTAGAAGTAACCCTCGCCGTTGCCGATGTGCTTGCCGTTTCCTTGGATAACATTTTCCGCCAACAAACACTGGAAACGAAACTCAAGAGCTCTCGCAATCGGATCTCGGAACTGGAACAGCAACTCGGACATGCGGTGGAATGGATTGGGCCTTCTTCCGCCTTAAAACGGATTCGCAATCAGGTTCAAAGAGTGGGGCCAACGCATGCAACCGTCCTCATTCGCGGCGAAAGCGGCGCAGGCAAAGAGCTTGTTGCACGTGCGATTCACGATTCAAGCCAGCGCGCTAACTGCCCTTTCGTCGCCATCAATTGTGCAGCGCTCACACCGACTCTTCTCGAAAGCGAGCTCTTTGGCCATGAAAAAGGTGCCTTCACCGGAGCAACGGATCGCAAACTTGGAAAGTTTGAGCAAGCGAGCGGCGGAACAATAATGCTGGATGAGCTTGGCGAAATGAGCTCCGAAATTCAGGCAAAATTCCTAAGAGTCCTAGAGGGTAAGGCTTTTGAGCGAGTGGGGGGCAGCAAACCTATCCAAGTGGATGTTCGCGTGATCGCCGCTACCAACCGCGACTTGGAGCAGGCAGTTCGAGATGGTCAATTCCGCTCTGATTTGTATTTTCGCTTGCGAGTGATCGAACTGATTGTGCCCCCGCTTCGTCAACGCCCTGACGACATCATGCCACTTGCAAACTACTTTCTCAATCAGTTTGTCACCCGTTCTGGTTATGGCCCAACTGGATTTAGTGAACGCGCGAAGGAAGCGATGCAGAAATACAGTTGGCCAGGCAATGTCCGGGAATTACGTAATTGCGTGGAACGTGCCTTCGTTTTGAGTAACGGCCCTATAGCAGAACCGGAGGACCTAGCGCTCTCCTATCTTCAAGTTCCAGGTCAATCAGGAAACGCAATCCCACCACCAATTACAAGTCAATACCAGGAGAAGACCATCGAAGAACTCGAGCAACAGCATATCGAAGCTACGCTCGAATACACAGCTGGCCAAAAAAATCGCGCCGCGACCATTCTCGGGATTGAACGTTCTACGCTCGATCGAAAATTAAAGAAGTTTCAATCACCCTAGGCCTTCAGCGATTCGTGGGGGTTATCACATACAGAACGCAAGCAATACCGACTCGTGGAAAAATGACCAACTGACCGTCGAGCCAATTCCTTGCCGATTGGCTGTTCAACGAAAAATGCGACAGGAACAAGTAGTTCCTGTCGCATCTCGGATTGTCTGCAGGTGAGCTTCGAACTAGACGTTAATTAGGCGCTCTCTTTGCGAATTAGGCGCTCTCTTTGCGTTGTGGAACGCTCTTATAATGGCGCAGTTTTCCGTCGGTGGCATCTACGTCAATCGTATAAATGGTGCCCGCTTCTTGGTCGGGCAATTCAAACATGATATCCATCATGACGTCTTCGATGATGCCGCGAAGTCCGCGTGCACCAACATTTTTGATGTGTGCCTTTTGAGCAACACCCTTCAGTGCAGCTTCCGTTAAATGCAACTCGCAATTCTCCATGCCGAAAAGTGCCTGATACTGCTTGAGAAGCGCATTCTTTGGTTCACTTAGCACTTTGATCAGTCCCGCCACGTCAAGCGGCAGGAGAGAGGTCACTACGGGCAGTCGACCTACCAATTCTGGGATCATTCCGAATTCGAGAATGTCGTCGGATTGCACTTGTGCGAGCAAGGAGGCTACGTCACCTTCCTCACGCGTACTTCCACCTGGCCCAAAGCCCAATGACTTCTTCCCAAGTCGCTTGCGAATAATATCGTCAATACCAACAAACGTTCCGCCGCAAATGAAGAGGATGTTGGTGGTATCCAATTGAATATATTGCTGCTCAGGGTGCTTGCGTCCTCCCTGCGGAGGTACATTTGCAACGGTTCCCTCCAGCATCTTCAAGAGCGCTTGCTGCACGCCTTCGCCAGAGACATCCCGTGTGATGGAAACGTTCTGACTTGTCTTTCCGATCTTATCGATTTCATCGATGTAAAGGATACCTCGCTGAGCCGCCTCGATATCGAAGTCCGCAGCATGCAGCAATTTTAGCAACAGGTTTTCGACATCTTCTCCAACATACCCCGCTTCGGTCAGAGTCGTCGCATCGCCGATGGCAAAGGGGACATTGAGCATCTTGGCCAAGGTTCTGGCCATCAACGTCTTTCCGCTTCCCGTCGGACCAACGAGCAAAATGTTGGATTTCTCGATTTCAATGTCGGAACCGTTCCAACCTGCGGTCAAGCGTTTGTAATGGTTATGAACAGCGACTGCCAACGCCCTTTTCGTCGGTACCTGACCTATCACATATTGATCAAGATGTTCGACAATATCTCTGGGCGTAGGGGTTTCGCTGAACAGCTTTTTGGATGACGGTCTTCGGCGTTGCTCTTGATCCAGAATGGACTGACAAAGCTCGATGCACTCACCGCAAATGTAGACGTCTCCCGGGCCCTCGACGAGAGGACCGACGTCTCGGTAGCTTTTTCGGCAGAACGAACAAAATGCGTTCTTTTTAGTGGTACTACCGCTGCTGCCACCACTACTATTGCGGCGACTAGCCATGACATCCTTACTTGAGGGCATTCTCGACTCCTTAGCGTATTTGCCAAACTCAAAGCGACGGAAAAATACTCCGAACACTTAAGTTGGCTGCGGGTTGGACACTTTTATGATGGAAGCTCGATTGGTTGTCTCAAACACCTTCGGAGAAGCGAGGTATTTGATTCGAACCGGGCATCCATGTCCGCAGTTTCGAGCCGATTGGTATTAAAAAGTTTTGCAAGAACGTTTGATCCTTGCCAGTTCGGCCTCCCAGACCGATTAGTTTCAATGGCTTATTAAAGTCTAACACACTCCAGTAACAGTTTCAGTAACTTTATTGTCTCTCTAAGCGACACTGCAGCGGCTTGCTAGATCTGGTTTTGCGAGGGGGGCCGACGAGGCTTCTCTTCGAGCAACGATGTAAGTTTTCGGAATTCGGCGTCGCTTATGTCACCTCCACTCCGCATTTCCTCAAAATTCTTCCGTACTAGTTCGTCCAGTGGCACGTCTTGGGTGTTGGATTCGCGCAATCTTGCCATAAAATAAACGGCCAACGAACACACAGCCAATAAAATCAGAACACCAAGAATGGCCTGAAAGGTTGGGCTATACAGCAACCATCCAATACCAGACACAGGTTTTTGTGCAGTATTCATTGCGGTGAAAAATCAAGCAGGAGAAATGATTCCAGTGCGACGCATTGTCCATTTTACTTGATTCGTCCAGAGAGTCCTTCTCGCTTGCACGGACGTATCGTATGCAGTAGACAGCACCAAGGTCCAGTTTTTTTTACCTGAAAATTTGATAATTTCCAGTCGACTTAGCAGGCAATCCGATTTCCCTATCTCTCATTTGGACACGACCCTAGCGGCTTCACCCAGCATAGTCGACTCCTTTGCTAGGTGTCTCGCTATCACCGCACAAGCTATCAACTGAATTTGATGAAAAATCATAAGCGGCAGAATAATCAATCCAACCTCTGCCGCGGGAAAAAGCGTCCCTGCCATCGGTACGCCCGATGCTAAGCTCTTCTTCGAGCCACAAAACAAAAGTACGATCGAATCCTCCCTGTTCATTCCAAGCCATCGCGACAAAACCTTGCAAACACCCAGAGCGATTCCCAACATAATACAACTGATCAAGGCGATCGTAAATAAACTGGAAAGCGACAACCGAGCCCAAAGGCCACCAACGATTGACGCACTGAATGCGGTATAGACCACCAAAAGAACCGTCCCTCGGTCGACTCGGCCAATGAGCAACTTATGTCGGCCCAATGAACTTGCTAACCACGGACCAGCAAAATGACCAACCACAAATGGCAACAGCAAAAGCAATGCTATGTTCTTCATCCCATCCCAAGATACGTGGGCCTGTGAGCCCGGTGCCTGCATCAACGTAGCGACCAATATGGGGGTGAGGAACATTCCCAGCAAATTCGAAAGTGTGGCTGCGCATACTGCCGCAGGCACATTTCCCCCCGCAATGGAAGTAAACGCAATCGAGGACTGAACTGTGGACGGCAATAAGGCCAAGTACATCAAACCAGCCAGAAGATTTCGATCCAACCCCGGTGTTCGAATCGCAATCATCCCCAGCACGGGAAATAACCCGAAAGTAACGGCAAGCGTTACCATGTGGAGTCGCCAATGAAGAATCCCCCCAAAAATCGCAGAACGCGAAAGCTTGGCACCATGCAAAAAAAACAACAAGACAATCCCTACGTCCGTTGCATATTCGAACCATACTGCGAATCGACCGGAACAAGGCCAAAGCGAGGCGAGCACGACGACCGCAAACAATGCAGTAACAAAAGGGTCAATCATGCTCGACAAAGCGATTACTTTTCGCATGCACACTCATACGCATCGATCGCGTCCAAATGGGTTAGGACCATTTCATCGGACAGAAATGAACCTAAAAAACTGTTTCTTGCAAGCGTCAACAGCCCCTTCCGGTCGACCACACCTGCATTGGCAATGGCCTTGTAATTCGCGTTGATATATCCCCCAAAGTACGCAGGATCATCCGAGTTTACCGTCGCCCTTAGCCCCTTTTCCAACATTCGCCCAATGGGATGGTTCTGCATGTCGCCAATCACACGCAGCTTCAAATTGGACAACGGACAGACCGTCAGCGTGATGCTACTCCTAGATAGGCGCGTTACTAATTTTGAATCTTCCATCGATCGATTTCCATGGTCAATCCGGTCCACTCCCAAGATATCCAACGCTTGAGAGACATAGCTCGGTGGCCCTTCTTCTCCAGCATGAGCCACCTTCCGTAAGCCTCGTTCCTGACAAGCCCGAAACACTCTTGCAAATTTTTCGGGCGGGTGACCAACCTCCGATGAGTCCAGACCAACTCCAATAATTTTGTCCAACCAGGGTTCGGCCAGCTTCAGCGTTTTGAATGCCGCTTCTTCATCCATGTGTCGCAAAAAGCACATGATCAAATGGGAGGTTATTCCATACGCCAACTCGGCAGCTTTCATCCCCGCCAGAATTCCTTCGATGGCAATACGGAACGGCAATCCGCGCTCAGTATGCGTCTGCGGATCAAAAAAGACTTCTGCATGGCGGACGCAATCTAAATGGATCCGCGCAAAATAGGCTTGGGTGAGATCAAAAAAATCCTCCTCCGTCTGGAGTACTCCGGCTCCTTGATAATAAAGGTCTAAAAAATCCTGCAAGTTTGAAAAATCATATGCAGAACGCAATGACTCAGCATTCGAGTAGGGGAGTGGGAGGCGATTTCGCTCAGCGATCCGAAATGTCATTTCTGGCTCAAGCGACCCCTCTAAATGCAGATGCAACTCTGCTTTGGGTAATCGATCGATAAAGATATCGTTGCTTCCTGAATTCGTAGTCATGGTTTCGAATAGCTAGCCAAGTTTAATAGACGGAACAGGCCATTAAGCGAAGGTCTCTTTGCAACGCACCTTAAAAATCCTCTCGCCCGTGCAGCACCCCAGAGCGAACGCTCTAGAGCCAGGAATTATAGCGATCAGTCCTGCAGGGTGCGATTGGAACGATTGGAACGATTGAATCGATCAAGTTTGGAACAGCAAGCTCAATGCGTCTAGACTAGAATAGGGTTGGTCCCTACTTCATTTTCAGGGGCACCTAGTCCATTGGCGAGTTCCCATGTCAAGTTCCCTTCAAGGTCAGCCTGAGCCGAACCCATCGGTTGTCCCAACAGGAATTGACCTAGAAAAAACGGTGATCCGACACGCAGAGCTGTTGCGCGAACACGCGACGCACGCAAGACCTGCATCGCTAGTCGGATTTCGACAAACCGCTACCGAATTGATAGGGCAGCAACTCGATCACTTCCTCATTGAGTCTTTGGTCGGCACAGGCGGAATGGGGGCTGTATTTCGAGGTCGTGATACCAAACTCGATCGCGAGGTGGCGATTAAGGTCGTTCCGATCGCTGACCGAGGTGCGGAAGCCATGAGGCGTTTCCGAGTGGAGGCACAAAGCGCAGCCAAATTAGATCATCCCAATATCGCCCGTGTCTATTACGTCGGTGAAACGGAGTATTGGAGCTACATCGTCTTCGAATTCGTAGAGGGAACGAACCTCAGAGAACTTGTGGTGAAGAATGGGCTGTTGTCCATCGATGATGCTGTTTGCCTAACCCGGCAAGTGGCGGAGGCATTGCAACATGCGCACGAAAGAAAAGTCGTGCATCGCGACATCAAGCCCTCAAACATACTGGTAACGAAAACGGGGCAAGCGAAACTTGTCGATATGGGGTTGGCCCGAACCACCGAATTGGACAAGTCTACCAATGACCTCACGGCAAGCGGTGTTACACTTGGCACGTTTGACTATATCTCTCCTGAGCAAGCTCAAGATCCACGACAAGCCGATGTCCGCAGCGATATTTACTCTCTTGGATGTACGCTCTATTTTCTCCTTACCGCGCAACCACCCTTTCCTGAAGGAACTGCGATCCAAAAGCTGCTATTGCACGGCACGAAGATGCCCGAGGACCCTCGACTATTCCGTTCCGACATAAGCGATTCCATGATCGCAATTCTTCGAAAGATGTTGGCAAAGAAGCCTTCGGATCGCTATCAAGAGCCTATGGATTTGATCCATGATCTGCGAACACTCGCTGAACTGGAGGGGTTGGTTTGGGCTAGTTCATCCGACAACACCGCAAGTCTGCCGGCAGCAGCGCAGCGGACATGGCTCGAAGCTTCACTCCCACTTCTGATCTCATTCGCCGCAATCTTGGGCAGCTCTCTCTGGTTGCAAAGCAATAGCTACTTGAGCGCAACGTTCCCAATTCCACGCGTCGACTTCCCCGAGTTTGCAGTCAAGCCAGCCGACGCTTTCACAAATTCCGAAATGGTCCACAACCCGGACGCAAAAGATCGCAGCTCGGCTGCGACAAACGAAGCCACGCCAAAGGCGAAAGAAGCGATCGACAATGGTTTTAGGCCATCTCAATCACCCAAGGTAACCAACACGGCAGAAGATCGTTGGGATAAGGATACCATTGTGGTCGATCCTGATTCCGCCAACGACAGGGAAGGAGGTCCCTTGGTTGTACGCTCCATCGAACAGGCAATTGAGCTAGCAGCCGAGCAGTCGCAATTCACGCGAATCGTTTTGAAAGCACCCACTCTATTCACTTCTTTGGCGAACTTGAAAACCACTTTCGCCGTTCAGACCAACCTGACCATTCAAAGCGATTTTGGACAGAGATGTCAATGGAACATTGATAGTTCGGATTCGCCAGCGGACCAAGTATCCTCGCTCGCTTGGATTGAATGCATCAGCAACCAACTTACTCTTCAAGATATCGATGTGAATTGGCGTGCAAGTTCTCTATCGAGACGAAGATCGCTTTTTTCGGTTCGGCCCAACTCTGGACTCCAACTCAAGAACTGTACGTTTACCGTGCAATACGACCCCAATCCCTTTGCGATTTCTCTTGACCCCTCCATCGCATCGCCAGCCGCGGCTTTGCCCTCACTCATTGTGATCGACTCTGGATCCCAGGAAAGTTTCGGGGAATCCTCCTCGGGCAGTGCTGGCAAGCCCGCGAGAATAGGCTGCAATCAAGTCTCTGTTCGCGGTCAATGCGATTGGTTGCGAATGCCCACTCCGATCCGGACCATTGTTCAGATGGGGAACTGCTGGCTCGCAATTGCAGGCTCCATGTTTGAAATGAACGGCAGTCGCAACGCAATCCGAACCGGAACACCATTGCGAATGGATTTTCAGAACGTGACTTCCTATTCTCAACGATGCTGGATGAGGGTTGTGTTGACCAACCCCCAGCCTTTTCCAATTCCGATCGTACGAACTGCCAAGGAGTGCGTTTTCGCAGGAAGCAAGTCCCACATCGAGTGGAACGCTATCGAATGCGATGACTGGGAAATCTGGGATCAAAGCAACGAAGGAAATGGCCTTCGGCGATGGATTGACTTGCGAGGAATGGACAACGTGTACGACGCATCCACGCTTAGTGACTATCTTACCGTCAAGATGCATAACGGTATTCTTAAACAGATTGAACTTGGTTCGGACTCTGATTTAGTAGACGACGAACGAGGGCTCGAGACGGTTTCCATGTGGAGAAAACGTCCCGTGCTAGAGCCGAGTCGAATTCACGAAACCACCTTCGAATCGCTGGAATGGAATCGCAGTTCCTATCGTCCGGGGTTTCAATCGCAAGCAGATTAATGGTTCGCCCGAAATGGCGTTCTATTTCTTTTTCGCATCCAGATTGGACTCGAGTTCTTCTGCACTGACTTTCGATTCCACTCCTTTTTCGGGAACCTCTACATGAGCCGTCCAAACGATTGCATTCAATACTACTTTGCGAAAACTGTCGTTGGCCCAATTGTCATGATAATGACCACCTGTAAATCCAAACCCGCGGCCACCATTTGGTCGTTCGATCGACCACATCATCGCTTCGGCCCGACCCTTTTGCGCTTGAATATGTGGATACGGACCCTTCGGATGCACGTACGGTCCATCGCGAACTTCGTCCGACGGTGAGGCTACCAAAATCGGTACAAACTTGGCTCCAGCGATATCGCTAGTAGTATTACCTGCAACATCGGAAACAAATCGCATATTGAAGTACCATTCGTCCTTGGACCGAAAAGGCTTGACTCCGCGAGTGATCGCGTGGCTAGGAAATTGATCGAACTGCGGTTCCCAAATCGGATTGCAGGAGAACATGTTTTCATAGTGACCACCAATCCATCGCTTGAATTCAACGCCGGCCTGTTCGGGAACAATTTCCACGCCAAAGTGCATGCAACCGATACCAACGCCATTTTGCACCCACTGGTCGATCATTTTCAATCGACGTCCATTCTCTTGGACCGCTTCATGGCCTTTGCCTCCGTCCATGTAAAAAATGACGGCAGCCGCATCGTCAAACACACGTTCATCCTTGGGCCAACCGTTCAAAAGGAATTCCGCTTGGACTCCTGGAACATCCTTCAAACACTTCGCAAGCAATTGCACTCCTGCGTTGAACTCATGCATACGCGGTGGATGAGAAGGCTTACCGGCCATGATCACGATTTTCTTGGCATTGCCCTTGTTTTCGAATTGGCTCGCTACCAGTTTCGTTGCTTCCAAAGTCGCTTTTGCTACAACGGTTTCCAGTTCAACCGGTGAGCCACCCCGACGTTTCGATTCGTCTGCTGCTTCCATAAACGCAAACATTTCGAGCGTCTCTTCCGGCGCAATAGGCGATTCACCCCCTGCAAAGAACTTCGTTATTTCGTTAACTAGAGGTGCATATCCTTCGTACTTGCCGCCAACATCCACTTTGGATTCCCCAAAGACGACTAATCCATACTCTTTCGCACCATCGCGAAGGCCTCGGAATTCGCCGATACGCCCATCTCCCCATACCCCGACCGCCGAATCGGTCCCCGTCGTTGTGATCCGCGTTACCTTTTTGCAACCTACACCCATGGCGGTGTACAAACTCTCACAGCCATGTACCCCATACCAATACAAATCTGGGTGGGTAGCTTCCAGGCTGCAAGGGCTCCAAGCGATTGCGCCTCGGACAGTCGCACTCAAACTGGGGTCGGACCGATATTTCCAGATTCCGGGACTGAAACGAAGCGAGGAACTGCTAAACCATCTCGCTTTGTGTCGTTTTGCCAATTGATGGATCGCGATAGCATCGACAAGAGAACCGGCAAGCGGTTTGTCGATATACAGTGGTTTTCCGGAACGAAATACAGGGATCGCTTGCTCCAGATGACGTCGACCATCGAGACTCGTAATCACCACCGCGTCGACTTGAGCAATCAACTCATCGATGGACCCCACCATCTTAACGCCAAGTGCCTCGAGATCTTTTGTAAATTGCCCTACGCGAGTAAAACTGCTTTCGATGTCGGGGCTACCGCCAGGAAAAGCTACAACCACTTGTTGTTTTGCAAGTAGCCCCGTTGCCGTCGGATCGTTCCATAATTTCGCAAAGGCTGGAGCGTGCGAGGTATCCAACCCGATCATCCCGATCCGCAGAATTCCCTCTTGCGCACAAGCAAATGAAATGGTCGCAATGGCACACATGCCAAAAACGCAAAGTACAAAAAAGCGTTTCCATACTGACAGGAAGCAAGTCTGAGTTGAGTTCATTTCAAGTGTCGGTTGTTTCAGGGAGCGATAGAACGGCAGGATCCGGCAACCAGAATCATAATCGAGTCCGGTCGAGAAGGGGATTGGCCGGATGAACAATCAAACATTTCGAGGAAACGTCGTACGCCAACTTGGGAACTGGCACGCACAAAGCTCAGCGAGGGCTTGGCGGAAGCGAATCCGCTAGCCAAGCCCCCGGGCTTATCACGTGCCAGACACCAAAAACACAACGTCTCAATCGTCTACTACTTTACAAATCAATCGTCTACTACTCTACAAAGGCCGTCTCTCCGTTTGACGCTGTTCCTGTTGCGTTCCATGCAACATAGTCGACGTTGTCCGAAACGAAACTGATATGTCCATCGCAATAGGCAACAACAACACCGGCAGTGTGAAGACTACGAGCTCCCATCATGCGTGGTCGCGTGGCGGTGCTCGCGGTGACGCAGGGCATTCTAGGGCCAACTAGAGTTGAGGTGCAGTTCCCGCCAGTCACCACGTCAGGCAGTGTGCTATTCGGGGGCAAATAGGTAACGAAACCGGAAGCATTTCCCCACCAACTAAAGCCTCGCAAGTCGTTCCCTCTGCCCTGTAAAACCTCGGCAGCCATCAGTGTCCCAGACGTACCGTCGCTGATTTCACCCAATTTTACGGGAGCGCCGTAGATGCGAGTCCATGTTTGCGCTTGGGCCAGATTCACAGGTCCATCATCGCTCGTGGAACCAGTGTAAATCCGAAAGGGAGCGCCTCCAAAAAGGATCCCATTGAGGGTCGATTGAAAGAAGCTTGTATTTCCGTAGTTCACGCCATAATTATGGCTGGTTATCGCTTGAAGCGTGGCGGTCGCTCCAATCGGAGCATTGGGCGTATCGCTTGGACAAGTCAGCGTAGGAATCCGAGTGCTTGTGACTGGTCTGTTGAGCGCGTTGCCGTACCTTGGTCCCCAATCCGCTCCACCTTGATTTAGATACTTTGATGACAAGTTGTCCTGTTCCATAAACGGCAGAACAGCAACTTGCCAAGTACCCCAACAACAACCATAAGGTCCAACACCACCTGGAAATCTCTTGTGTGCACTTTCATAATTGTGCATCGCCAAACCAAGCTGTTTCAGGTTGTTTTGACATTGCATGCGACGCGCCGCTTCGCGCGCCGCTTGGACAGCCGGCAAAAGTAGCCCTACCAAAATCCCAATGATCGCAATAACTACTAGCAGTTCAACTAACGTGAATGCTTTTCGTTTTGATCGCATAAACATAGAAATAACTCCCAATAAAGGACGAACACAAACACTACAAATGGAAAGCTTGTCAATGACCTGCGATGGGAGGTGCGGATCGGCAGGTTGTTAAGCGAACGGCGCGATGCATCTGCCGTCGCAAAGGCATTTTTTTAGGGAATGGGGAAGTCAAACTTGTTGGGCTCGGAGGCTTTTACGGTGACTTCTTGTTTGGATTTTGTATTGTATTCCGGAGGGATCGTATCTTTGGAGACGATGTTCGCGCCCGTCGGACCCGGTATTCCATCGGGCGAATCCGCCGGTGTGCGTCCATCCCCAGCGGTTATCAGCACTTTGTATTTTCCAGGGGCTAATCCTTGATCGGCAGGCATATGATATTTGCCCTTTGAGATGATGGCCCCGGATTTCATACCATCCGAAACGAATTCTATGACCCCTTCCTCAATCGGCTTTCCTTTAAGAGAAACCGTTCCTTCGATAGGCATCCGTCCGTCGGAACTGCCGCAACCTAGGGCAAAGGGCATCAGCATAGAGACCAAGCAGAGTCCCCTAAACGACACGAGGTAACTGTTTGCCATCGTAATCTGTTTCCCAATGGTGAATCTAAGAGTTAAGTGATTAAAATCCGTTTGACACTCATCACATTTGATAGAGTGAAAATCAATCCAATAAGATTGTTGAAACCACAAAGGTTGGTAGGAAAAAAACGGGAGGGATTGCGTCAACTTAACGACTCCAAATTGGCAAGTCAAGAAAATTATCTTCCGATAATCAACATGGCGTTCAGGCACGGATCTGCTTGGATCCGGATGCCAAATCGTTGAGCGGTTGAGCCGTATTGCAAATCTGACTCCGGAGCTTGGCGTCGATCAAGGGAAACGAACGCAAGGGACGCGTGTTGATGGCTTTTTCAAACTTGCCCTAGCCCGCTTGTTTTGCTACTAGTCGACTCGCTGTCTTGATTACCGTTGCTAAATAGCTCGCAGTCTCTCGCCGATGCCCTCCAAATCTAGGAAAAAAAAGCTTCGATTCCATGAATCAACGCAGCGTGCGCTGTGCCGATTCGTGTTTCTCTGGTTTGCTTTGATGCCGATGCTCGGTGTTGCTAGCTTTAGTATTCTGAAGCGGACTCCGTGGTACCAAAGCGAACAAAAGCAACTTTGGCAGCGCCGCCTTAGTGAAAATCTAGGGGTAAATGTCTCCTTTGGTTCTATTGAGTTCCCTAGCCCTAACCAATTCCGTACCACTGACCTGGTCTGCGCGAATCCAGAAACTGGACGGGAGATTTTGAGGGTTGCACAGGCAAAAGTGGATATGGATCGCAGCGGTTGGTCCGTAGACCTTTTCGATCCTGTCCTCAACGGGAACGAACTTCAAAACTCCATGAAATACGTCCATGATTGGTTTTTGTGTCGACCGCAAAAGGTAGCAAGCTTACTGAAGCTATCTCTGCCTGAATTGACGATTGATGACGGACAAGAAAAGCTGCGACTGCAGACCGTGGAAGTTGGACTGCAGCCAAGCGAGTCGACCTCATTATTGATAGTAAAATTCTCGCTCGCAGGCCAAAAACCTACGACGCCAGCCTTTTTTCGTATCGATCGAAACCATATTGATGAGGCAACGAAATGGTGGATCGATACCCATGAACTCCAAATTCCCTGCCACCTACTGAGCGAACGCTTCCCTGCATTGAAGCATCTAGGGAACCAAGCTAGATTCGCAGGCAAAATCGAATGGTGGGAAACGAAACAAAACTGGACGACTCAGATTGCCGGAACTGCTTTTAACGTCGACCTGGGAAAAGCTTCCATGCCGTTACAAAACCCTCTCAACGGCTTTGGTGATCTGACCATTCATACACTGATCGTCGACGGGGATCTGCAGAGTCTTCGTGGCTCAATGCACAGTCGGCTCTGTTCGTTGGAAACCGCTTGGTTAGATCGAGCACATGAGTCCGCGAAATTATATTCCGACGGAAAGAACATTCCATGGAGCACTCTAGGCTCCAAAGTCGAAGCACGGCACCTAGGAATTCAGTTTGGGTTGACTCCAACCGGCTTGGTCTTTCGAGACAACCCAAAACGTAAAGACCTCACTGCAATCGTCGCTTCTCAAGTGATTTCCAATGCCATGTCGGCGTACTCAAAACCTATCCTTCCAGAACAGCAACCCTCCAGGATTGCCGACGGCAGACGACCCTAGTTGCTATTGGTCGTATCTCAAAGACCGCAATCCCGTATAGATTCGTGCCAAGGTTCCCCGTTGTCATGGGCATTTTTTGACAAAGCGCTACTATTTTAGCGTTTCCGAATTGACACTCGGTTTACGAATCGCTAAATTTTTAGCGGATGGACCGCCTTTCCACGGAGTTTGTCATGGTCGATCCCAAGGGTTTGTCATGGTCGATCCCAATGCGATATCGCGACGTGAACGACCAGGGATGATCGCTCAAGCCAAACGAGGCAATAGAAACCCTGAGTTAACCTGGCTCCCCTTTTTTGATACCCCACAAAGGATTGAGATAACCATGAAAAACCTAACGGCAGCCTTTTTTTTCTATGTCACTATCGTAGGTAGCTCCGCCTCATGCTTAGTTTGCGTTTCTCTATTGGATGCGTCGATAAAGAGCCTGTTCTTGCTGGTATTGGCAACCGTAACTTGTTTGATGTTGGTGCAGTCGTCCGCTGCAACGCGTCACCTTGTCTGGGCAACAACCTTGTTAGGTATGTTGCTTATGCCCTTATTTGCATGGCTCTTGCCCGAATGGCGGGTGTTGCCCGAATGGCTCTCAGTCGAGAACCGCATCCAACATGCGGTCACGGCGATGGACAACCCGTTGGCATTCGAACCGTTTACACATAAGGAACCAACTCGGACGGAATCACACCCTCCATTCCAGTACCCCTCGACAAGCGTAACAGTGGCTACGCCCGACGTCTTTGCTGCATATCCACAGGAATTTGGCTCGCCCAGGCACGACAGTGTCCCTACCGACGCTTCGATCTCAATTCGGCTCAGCGCTGCGCTCGTAATTTTCGTTTGGGCCATTGGTTGTTTGATGGTACTACTACCCATGCTCGTAGCGGTTTTTCGTTTACGCCGTTTGGAACGAACATATCCAACAAGCACCTTTTTGAACCCAAGAATTGCCATCCGTATCGCGACTATCAGTCGCGATCTCGGGATTCGCGTTCCTCGGGTCATTGTAGGGCCCGTCGGTGCTATGCCCATGGTCTGGACGTTGGGGCGATCTCGGCTCCTATTACCGCATGACATTGTGAATTGGACTGGATCGAAGTTGAACGCAGTCTTGTTGCATGAACTGATCCATCTGCGTAGACACGATCCAGCTATCTGCTCACTTGCGCTCATTGCGAGGGCGTTGAATTGGTTCAATCCGCTCGCATGGTATGCCGTGAAGCATTTACGTCGGGAATGCGAACACGCATGCGATGATCAAGTCTTGCGCATGGGCGTTGAGCCTAGCGACTACGCAAGTCACTTGTTGGAACTTTCGACAAGCCCGCGATTCGCCGCCAACGCCGGCCCACTGGCCATCGCGATGGCTTCCATGACAAGCGTCGAGGATAGAATTGTCGCCATCCTCAGTGTCCGACAAAACCGACGTGGAGTTACCTTGCATCGCGTACTTGCAACGCTCCTTTCAGGTTCGATCGTAGTTGCGATTTTGGCATCCGCGGCGACGCCGTTAGCAGCCAGCAAAGGCATCCCAAAAGAAACCCCCGCGCCGATCGACGCTCCATACGAAGATTCAGGTTTGGCAACCGAACAAGAGCCTGCGAACGGAGCTGAACAGGCAACGGAGAAAAATACTGAAGAGTATCAGCGAGATTCCGATCCAGCGGTGGAAACTAATTTGCCAGTTACAAAACCCCTCTTCGGCCAACAAGTTCTTGATCTAACGTTGGAGCAGTGCATCGCTTTTGCCTTGAATAACACACGTGGGATCCAGGTTGCACCGCGCGGTGCATCACGCGCAAATCGAGTGGGCGACATGGAAGACCCTCTAAGCGAGTTTGACGAAACATACAAATCGTTTCTTTCGTTCAATTCGACGAACCGTTGTCGAAACCTCGAGTCACCAAAATCTTCCAGCCTGCAACCGCCGGCAGGAGCTGACACCACAACCAAAATGGCGATTTCCAAGAGGCTCGCATCCGATGGTGTCAACCGCATTCTAATCATTTTGGTACATGTCGACGACGACATCTCGATTGACCAGTACGAAGAGCGTATTCGCAATTTGGTCCGCGACATCGAATTCGCATACTGGGATTTGTGTGCCGCGTATTTCAATGTGGAGACAGCGAGAATCGCAGTCGATAGCGCTGGCGTTGCATGGAAAATAGCCAACGCCAAGTTGAGTACATCCGCAAAGAACGAAGAAGCACAAGCACGGGTCACCTATCACCAATTCAAAGCCCAATTGGATGCGGCGCTTGCTGGTGGTGGAACGCAAGGAAATGACCCAGGACTCTACGGTCGTGAACAAAATCTTCGTCTTCTCATGGGCTTGCCGGCCAACGATGGTCGGTTGATTCGACCCTCGGATAAACCCGCCTTGAATCCTATTGAATTGGATTTTTCTACGATAGAAAAGGAGATGCTGAATCACAACCTCGACTTGCGGTATCAAAAATGGAATATCAAGCAACGCGAACTCGAGCTCATGTCCGCCAAAAATCAAGCACTTCCCGATGTCAACTTGTCCTTGAATTATCGACGGCTAGGTGTTGGTAGCAACTTGATCGACCGACGCGGTGGTAACGCTCCATTTCCGACTGGGAACCCAAGTGCATTCGAAGAGCTGTTTGGCGGCAACTATCAAGAAGGTGGCATTCGAATGGAATTCAATCCAAACGCCTTTGGTTCT